>CAVTAA010000005.1:0-210363 GCA_963732575.1 uncultured Bacteroidales bacterium | reverse complement strand
CATGGTATATAGAAAGCCTAAAGAAAATATTGTCAGGTGAAGCTAAAAATAACAATAGCTTCATTCGTTTTACTTCACTTAAAAACAGGCTCACACTGCCCGATAGTAATTTTTCGATTAATCTGATCAAAGAAATACTTAGTTCAAAAGACAATCCATTAAATCCAATTTGCAGGGTATATAAAAATGGCGAAGCTGTTTTCACTTTTAGCTCCGTAATATTGACATTGGGCAAAAGTCCATCCATACAGCTTACCATGGCCTCACCTGACCAATCTGAATATGTTTTGCATAGTTTTAAAAACAAAAAATAAACCTCCCGTCACCTGAAACGAAGTAAAAAATCCGTCCTTCTTTGACCACTTCAGAAGAAGGTCTGAAAACAATTAACATTCATTAAAAAATAAAAGGGAACAACTTGTAAATAAACAATCTATGCTAGTTTCCTATTTTTACAATCCGATCACTTACTTTCGGGAATTTTGAAAATACAAGGTTATCGTGTCCTGGAATTATTAAGTCAGGATTTGTAACTAAAGTTTTCATCCTTTTCATGGCCTCAATATATGCTTTTGGATCAAATATATAAGTTGGGACAGAAAGCAAATTATTCAGATTATAATAAAACCAGATTGCATCCGAGGCAATTAAGATTTTGTTTGTTTTTGAATTCGAATTGACAAGTAAGTATTGATTTTCAAAGGTATGCTTTGAACCGATAAATACCCTTATTCCAGGGAATATTTCAATATTATCACCATCAATGAGTTTTAATCTGCCTTGTAAGTTGACTTCAATAACATTACGGACATCATTTTTCTCAAAACCCTTAGGATAACCGTCCTCTTGCCAAGCTTCCCCAACAAAATAATCGAAGTCATCTTTTTGCATCCAAATTTTAGCTTCTGGGAAAAGGTTTATTCCTCCAATATGATCCCAGTGTGGATGCGTTATAATTATGTCAGTAACATTAGATGGGTATACATTAATTCTTCTGCAAAACTAAATCAGGTCTTACATAGGTTCCATTTTCTATATCTGTTTTAGAAGTATCAATCCATCCTGCATCAACAAGAATATTTCTTCCATTTTCCCCTTTCAAGAGCCAAACCATATGACAACCCTGTACGCTATCTTTTGCATTTGCTCCTACAGCAATTTCTTCGAGCTGGAATGTTCGAAGTACCATAGTATTTAAGTGCATAAACTTGATACTCATCACCTTTTTGACAGTTCGATATTATAGCTGTCAATAAGAGTATGAAACTTAAAGAAATTTTTTTAATCATGGCTTTACAATTATTTGATTGTATTAAGAATCCGTCGTTTAATGAATTCTGTCTATTGAGTAATTTAACTTATGCATAAAATGGGGTACTCGAGTTCAGTCTTCAGAGAATCAACAAATTCACTAACCCACTTTTCTCCTTTATTGTCCTTCTGGCGGTAGCTGATAAAGATGTCGTAATTATATCCTTCAATAATGCTTGACACAAATTGTTACTAATTTGGTTATTGATAATTCGATAACCCCATTTTCTTAATTATTGCCTGGAACCTTGGTTCAGAACGGATGTTATCAAAATCAGGAACAGTATTTATACGGGGCAAATTGGTCGGTGGATCTTCAGCTGCTTTCTCAAGCCAGTATAATGCATCTTCTTTTTTACCGATTATCGCATAATTTGTTGCTAAAGATAAAGGATTGGGATTTGATTTTTTTAGGTCTGATTCAATCAACCATTCCCTAATACCTTTAATACCTGAACTAGTGAAGATGTCCTGGACTATTTGGGCATTTTTTCTTTGAAGAGAATCTCCTCTGAGAAACTCCTTTTGAAGTGCATCAACTGCTTTTAAATCTTCTCCCAACCTTTCATAAATTGAGTAAAACATAAAATAGACACTATGATCAGGATCAAGTTCATGTGTCATTTTATACTCATCCAGAGATTCTTTCAATTTACCTTCATTATAATAAAATAACCCACTTAGAGCATGCATCATTGGGAAAAAAGGATCGATCGATAAAGCCATATTTATATGCTTCCTGGCTTCTTTGTTTTCCCTTAAAATATCCAGCAATTCGGCATAATATGAATGGGCAGTTACGAAGCTTGGATTTAATTCAATGGCAAGTTGTAATTCCTTCCTTGCATCCTCCCATTTCCAGTCGTGCCATGTCAATACACCACCAAGTACTGAATGTGCTTCCGCCAGATTCTTGTCTATTTTAAGAGCTTTGTCTACATATTCTTTTGATTTAGTATAAGCTTCTTGTTTTGGCATTTGGTTGTACCATGCAAGAAGGAAATAAGCATCAGCCAATCCTGCATATGCCATCGCATAATTAGGGTCTTCAGACTGATTCTTTATCAAAATATTCAATGCTTTTTTTAAGCCCTGCCTCGTTCTTTTTTCTATAAAAAAACGACCTTGTAAGTAAAAATTATATGCTTCCGGATTCTCAGTCTGATTTTTCTTAATCTGTTCCTTTTCTTCAGAGGTTAATGTTGCCTTTCAACTCCTTTGCAACATTTTGAGCCACTTCGGTCTGAATTGAGAATATATCCGTAAAGTCTCTATCATATGTTTCTGACCATAAATGCACATCTGTTTTTGCTTCAATAAGCTGAGCAGTTATTCGTACATTGTTTCCTATTTTCTGTACGCTGCCTTCCAGAATTGAAGCAACACCCAGTTCTCTGGCTATCTCTTTGATAGAAAGTTCTGTATCCCTGTATCTCTTTGTCGATGTGCTGGATATCACCTTTAGTTCACCAACCTTGAAAAGATGATCCAGAATTGCTTCCACAATTCCATCACTGAAGTATAATTGGGATGAATCATTACTCAGATTCCTGAAAGGAAGAACAGCAATTGATTTTTCAAGCTTTTCTACAGGTCTCGAACATTTTTGGAATAGAGAAAATACCAAGAATTATCAATGCCAGTGCAATGATTGTTCCTGCAATGATTTTTATCCACCCATTCTTTTGATGTACTTGTTTTACTTCAAAATCCTTTTTTGAAGTTTCTTCAGGGTGCTGCTCCAGTTTTTTTAATGCAGTTATAATCTCTTTTACTGCGTTAGCCACCTTATTTATCTGGTCACGATAGAAAGTTTTGTTCAGGTTTTTATCAGGATTATCAGTTGGAGTTAAGGGTCGATTTACACCTGCCTCTTTATAAATAAACTCAATGCCTCGTAATATTCCTTCCAGCTCATTTTCTAAAAGAGCTTTATCTTCAGGATCAAGGTCATGAATCTTAACAGGTAACACTCTGCTTGCAACATTCCCACTGGTAAGCCTTATATCTTTCCCATACTTGTCTTCCCTTGCAAGCTTGTTGAATGCCTTAAACTCATGTTCCCAAGCAAACGACTTTGGATCACAATATGTTTGAGAGATTATAGGAATGAAGATCAGGCATTTCAATTTCCGTTCAAGACTTTTATCAACGCTATGAGTTTCCAGAAGTCCGTCATGTGGATTGCTGTCAAAGTAAACACTGATCTCCTCCTTGAAGGTTGAATTAAGTTCTCCCCTTGAGATTATTGACAAATTCGGTTACCCAACCATCGTGTTTGTTATCCTTCTGGCGGTAGGAGATGAAGATGTCGTAGTTATATCCTTCGATTATACTTGCCATCTTAGCCGTTCATTGTGATAAAGTTACGAAAGACAATAACGCGAAGCCAAATAAAACCCATAGATGGAATCTACTAGTTCTGTCTTTTGTAACCTGGAAAGAAGGTGAAATCGCTTCAATTTCGTCCAGAAGCTGGCGCAAAACTGGCCCATAAGAAAAACCACTTACCCGAAATCCGTGTAAGTGGTTGACTTGCTTCGCTCCCCAGCCAGGACTTGAACCCAGAGCCCCTGAATTAAGCACACAACAGAATTGAGCCTGGCTTCAGGTGGTTAGTGCATATCACAGGGTATTGTTTTTAAAGAAATATACCTGCCAACAAAATGTAAAATATCATGTGGTATATATATTACATAATAATTTTAACTTAAATTAGTGGGGATTAGTTGAATAATGCACTTTAAGTAACTTTTTAAAGCCACATTTATACTAACCATTAACCCCTTCCCCATATGAAAACGAGACAACAGATTAAGAACGATCCTGCTTGTGACTACGCTAATGTTGATAATCACAAGCGGCTGTAAAAAGAATGATGAAGACGATTCTTCAATTCGTTAAAGACGGCGATGGTAATATTTATCAGACTGTAACCATCGGAACACAGATCTGGCTGAAGGAAAATCTGAAAACGACCAGGTACAATGACGGCACCGACATATCACTAATTACTGATCAGACAGAATGGAAAAATGCAATATCAGCAGCTTACTGTTGGTACGACAATGATATAACCAACAAAGATCCTTTCGGGGCTCTTTATAACTGGTATGCGGTAAATACTGGCAAATTGTGTCCCAAAGGTTGGCATGTACCATCAGAAAGTGAATGGACTGAACTGGTCTACTTTTTTAGGCGGAGAATTTGTTGCAGGCGGTAAACTTAAAACTACTGGGACAATTGAGGTTGGGGATGGTCTATGGAATCAACCTAATGTTGATGCAACTAATGAAACTGGATTTTCTGCCCTCCCTGGAGGCGGGCGAGGGAGTGGAGGTTTCAGTGATATTAATTGGGGAGGCATGTGGTGGACATCAACAGAATACCCTTCTGATTTGGCTTATTATTTTTTTATAAATAATTATGATGGTACTGTCGGGGATAGTGAAACTGGAACTTCGAAGAATTCTGGATACTCAGTTCGCTGTTTGAAGAATTAATGATTGTCTTAGACCCCAGACATCTGGACATACTTTAAAAACCATCCCCAACCTCCCCCATTCTCAGGTCAGGTTAAGGTATCAAATCTGACCCCAGAGACACAATCGCCCTGTTGGATGGGGTCTGGTGAGGGTCGGCAGAATTGCGTCGATGGGTATGGCTATTAACGCCATGATTTATGGAGAGCCAATTCGGATTTATTTGACTTCTGGGCCTAATTGATGTAACTTGTATCGATATTCTTCGCTTACAGTGCGTTTGTTTGACCAAAGAGCCACAAATCAAATATCATGAGAATACAACTAAGGATTCTGTTATTAATGGCTACTGTCTTGATGCTGTTCTCTGCATGTTGCATTGCTCAGCAGAAAGATACAATTAGAATACAGGAAGGTTATGCAGGAATGGTTGGGTACGGTTCACTTATGTCATTAAAAAGTATGGAATCAACACTAGGCCATCAATACAGCGACTCTGCATACATAATTCACTTAAATGAATTCATCAGAGCATGGACGAGTTATCGTCTATTCTATGACCCCAAAGCAATGAACTCAAAGAAGCCTGAATTTACTGGTTATGTTATGGAAGGCAATGATAGTATTCCATTTGACGGCATTGTCCAATTAAATGTTGAATCTCAGAAAAATAGTAAGATAAACTGTATATTGTATGTTATCTCTGATGAAGACATCATCAATTTCGATAAGAGGGAATTCGGTTATGAGAGGATTGATGTCACAGATAAAGTTGATGAGTACAATATTCTGGGTGGTAAAGTATATGTTTATCAACAGAGACCAGGATATTACGACAAACCTACATTAACCTTGAACAAGTTTATCCTCATTGAGGATTATGTAAATATGATTACGAAGGCTTGTGACGAATTCGGGGAAAACTTTAGAATTGAGTTTGACAAATCTACTCTTCCTCCCTCTTCTCAGGTTGTACCTTCTCAAAAAGTAGCATGGAAAATGGTAAAATAATCACATTGACATTAACCCTTAAAGCCTGTTCCATATGAAAAAGAGTGCATTGATTGAGGTTCACTTATTTTTAATAAGTGTCTTGTTCGTCCTATTGGCCACAGGCTGTAAAAAAGACAATGATGATTCAACTGTAACAGACATTGATGGTAATGTTTACAATACAGTTGCTATTGGCTCCCAGGTTTGGATGAAGGAAAACCTGAAGACGACCAAATTTAAAGATGGAGCGGCAATCCCCAATGTAACGAGTGATTCTGAATGGGGAAGCACCATTACTCCTGATTCTGTTGGTACGATAATGATCAGGCTGCAAATAAAAATAAATACGATGCCTTATATAACTGGTACACTGCCAATACTGGAAAACTGTGCCCTGAAGGGTGGCGTGTTCCTACTGATGCCGATTGGACGCAGTTAATCAACGAGTTGGGTGGAGAAAATGTAGCTGCTAACAAGATTAAAAGTACCTCGGGTTGGTATGAAACGGGAATGGCACCAACGAAAGCGGATTTACGGGAGTTCCTGCAGGATACCGTTACTCTAATGCTGCATTCTGGGGAGTGACAAAAAACACACATTGGTGGACTGCAAACGAAGCTGATGGAAGCAATGCAAATACGGTAGGACTTGAATATGACCCTGACGAGATCTATAGAGATCCTGATGGCAAAACCCTCGGTTTTTCCATTCGCTGTATCAAGAACTGATTGAACATTCCCCAAAATTGATTTCAAGGTAACCATTCCCAGCCTCCCCCTTTCTCAGGTCAGGTTAAGGTATCAAATCTGACACCAGGAGCACGAATTCCTGGTTGGATGAGGACTGGTGACGGTAGGGGTTATTTGCTTTTCAGAATGATGACCATACCCTAGCTTACTCACCTGCCGAAAATTTAATTGACATAGGTTGAATTATTTCAGAAATTTGATATTCAACAAACTAAAGCGGAGGTAAAATTATGAATGCACTTTTTCTGGTTTATCTGATTGCTGAAGTAATATTTGGCGTAGGCTTTCTCTTAAGCCCAGGATTAATGATGGATCCCATGGGCGTGACCCTTGATGAGACATCTACAACCTTTGCCAGGTTGTTTGGTTCGCTGATAATTAGTATTCCTGTTTTGTTGTTTTTTGTTCGCAAATCACAGAGCACAGAGTTCAGAAGAGCTGTTGTTTATTGCGCGTATACATATTTGTTGTTGAGCACAATTATCCTTCTGGTTACCCAATTAAAGGGGCTTATGAACCCGCTGGGCTGGGGTATTGTGATGATTTATTTTATTTTCATGGTCTGGTTCGGCTATTACCTGATAAACCAGAGCAAGATGGATTCTTCCCGATAAAGAAGCCATTGTTGTAAAATCATAAAAAATAAAAATGCGACCAATTTATGAAACTTAAAACTCTATTGGTATTGAATGCTGTTATTGGCGCTGTTTCTGCCTTGACAGCCATCCTGTTCGGAGAAAAGGTGTTGTCAATGTATGGTGTCGATTCCAATCCCGCGGCATCT
Organism: uncultured Bacteroidales bacterium; assembly: GCA_963732575.1. Taxonomy (GTDB): domain Bacteria; phylum Bacteroidota; class Bacteroidia; order Bacteroidales; family VadinHA17; genus SR-FBR-E99. The sequence continues at coordinate 203,044 of CAVTAA010000005.1, read as the reverse complement.
TTAATGGGTCAATACTCAGCGCTGGGAACTATAGCCATGGCACTGGTAGCCTGGTTCGCCAGGAATGTCGAAGACATGAAAGCACAAAGAGCAATCATTCTTGCCTTCCTGATTACTAATGTGCTTGGAGTAATTATTTCTTTATCAGGGATAATTTCTGGCGTAATGAAAGACGGTTGGCCAGTTGTCGGAATTTACCTGCTGTTTGCATTGGGTTATGCTTATTTCCAATTTTTTAAAAGAGGGGATTCTTAATTAAACTGGTGAAATGATTATGTTCGACATAAAAACTTCCTGTAACCTGAAAGGGAGAGAGTATCTATTAAAAACACGCCTATTCCTTCTTTTATTTTCTTCAAAACCCGTCCTTCTTTGACCACTTCAAAAGAAGGTCTGAAAAGACTTAACATACATGAGGAAACAACAAGGATTAAACTCTAGGTTTGGGTGGTCAAAGTCATTGGTCTTTTCATTTCCTATATCACATCAAAAGATCAAATAATGGTTCTTAGGTAGAAAGCCAATGATAAATAATGTTGTTTCGGTTAAATACCTTAAATTGTATGCAATGAACCACTTTAAAACCAATAATTTATGAAAAAGATTTATTTCTTATTATTTGTGGTAGCGATAATAATTGTATCGTGCGTTCCCAAAACTACAACAGTTCCTGTAGACACAGCAGCAGTAAAAGCTGAAGTAACCTCCGTGTTAGACAAATGGCATGCTGCATACCAGGGAAAGGATCTCCCCGCTCTAATGTCTTTGTTTTCTGATGACTTACTCTTTTGCGGCCCTGCACCAAATGAATTCTGGGACAAGTCGACTTTATACCCTTTATTTGAACGCCCTTTTGCCGACACTTCCTTTGTGATAAGTTATTCAATAATTGAGCGTAACATAAAGGTTGTGAAAGACGGTACTTCAGCTATTTCTACTGAACATTTTTTTCTCGATAAGGCTAGCAAAAAAATTCAATTACGCCAGGTATGTCACCTTGTTAAGTCAGAAGGAAATTGGTTAATTGATTATGTTAGCGTTGCTTATATTCCAAACAGGGAAGATATGGGCAAAATCAATAAGGCATTGGAGTAATTTTCAATATCAAATTGATTTTCTTCAAAACCCGTCCTTCTTTGACCACTTCAAAAGAAGGTCTGAAAACAATTAACATACATTTGGAAACAACGAAGATTTAACTCGGAATTCTGATTTTCTTTCCTCTAACCGCATCAAATTCTTCAGATAACGCTATAAGTTAAAATGTGGTGAAATTAATTTATTTGACTTTGGTTTATTGTTGGCGTAACTTTCATCATACAATTAATCTTCAGTTATTCTAATCTTATCCAGTCATAAAAATCCAACCAAATGAAAAAGTTGTGTTTAATATCCACATTTGCTGTAATACTACTATTGTGTGTGAACGAAATACAGTCACAGACCACTGAAACTCAACCCAAACAAGTTTGCCTCAAAAACACTGGACAATTTACCATTTCATCAAAATATGGTGCTGGAGAAAATTATGTAATTCAGGTAGGTTTGCCAATCGGTTATTCCCCCGAAAAAAAATCTTACCCCGTGCTATATGTACTTGATGGAGATAAATCATTTGGAATGACCAAGGAAATAACAGACTGGCTGATATGGAGTAATGAAATAAAGGAAATTATTATTGTAGGCATAAGTTATGAACAGGGATGGTGGCAAAAAAGAGCAAGAGATTATTCACATTGCGCTGATACCATAAATTTTAAGTGGGTAAAGGAGGCAGGTGGCGCAGATAACTTTATCAAATTTGTTAAGAACGAATTATTCCCAGTAATAAATCAAAACTACAAAACAAATCAAGATTCGATTGCAATAATGGGATTATCACTTGGTGGGATGTTAGGAACATATATTCTGTTTACACAACCAGAATTATTTAAAGGCTACATAATCATCGCTCCTTCTTTAGGTTGGAATAATAACAGCATATTGAAAATGGAAGATGAATTTTATAATAATCACAAAGAACTAAACAAATTGCTTTACCTGGCATATGGCACTTTGGATAATAATAAAGTATTGGTTGTGAATCCCTCAAAAGATTTCATGCAGACGATTCAGATGCGTAATTATACAGGTCTCAAATTTGTTCCAGAAATATTAGAGGGAGAAACACATATTTCGGTTTATCCAACAGCACTTACTCATGGTTTAAAGACAATTTTTAAACGATAATTAAACAATTTTTTGATTTTGAATATTAATAAACACCCAAGACTATGAAGAAAACTACTGCATTTTTTTGCACCTGCATCATTTTAATCGGATGCACTTCCACACCGAAAGTGGATATGGTTGCTGAAGCCGAAGCAATTCGCAACATTGAAAATCAATGGCTAGTCGCACTTCAGAACAAAGACACTGACAAAATCATGAGTATTTATTCTCCTGAGGGTGTTGTAATGAAACCAAATAATGCTATTTATGCTGGCCATCAAAGCATCCGAAAACAAGTTGAATCAGACTTTGCTGATACAACAATACTTTGGAATACCACAACATCTACGATCGAAATCATAGAAGTCTCGGCATCAGGAGACATTGCATACGCCAGAGGTATAAACCGAGGTGAAATGAAAACACTGACTGGAATAGTAGAAATTTCAGATAAATGGATTGATATCTATAAAAAGATTGACGGGCAATGGAAGTGTACTGTTGGCATCTGGAACAGTAACTACCCATTATAGGATGAATGGTTTGCTGCTGTCCAGAATTGAACATCTCCCAATCTCCACAGATATCTGGACATAATTTCAAACCCACTCTAAACCTCCCCCTTTCTCAGGTCATGTTAAGGTATCAAATCTGACCCCAGGGACACGATCTCCATGTTGGATGGGGTCTGGTGAGGGTCGGGGGAGGATCGGAGGTCTGGGCCAAATAAACCGAGAGAATGGAAAGCTCCTTCTCTTATATGGTTAAAGATGACTATAATTTATTTGACTTCAACTTACTTATCGCATACCTTTATAATCAGTTGGAGAGGACTGCAACTACCTCAGTTCTTGCATCAGAATTTATCATGACCATCAAAACATAAAAGGAATCATCATGCTTAAGTCCGACTTCTTTGAAGGAATCATACAAGCACCAGTAAAAGTTGGGAATTATGACATCCCTGTCCCTATATTTTATCAGGACATAACCAGCCTGGGTGTGTTTCTGCTTGCTCCGCTTGATAAGGTAAAAAACATTCTGCCTTCCAAAAGAATGAATCCATTTCGTGTCACACCCTGGCATTGTTTAGTCACTATAACAGCGTCTGAAAACAAGGAATTGGATCTTGGACCATACAATGCAGTATCAATCGGAATTCCTTTCATTCTGGATAGAATCTCTCCTCTGCTGACAGGTATTTTGCACAAACCTCCAGAAGTGCCAATGATTTATGTTCTTTATCTTCCTGTCACGACTGAAAAAGCCCGTAAAACAGGATTTGAGATCGCCAGCTATCCTGAATTCCTGGCTGAAATCAGTTTTGAAAACGGAGATCAATGGATCAGCTGTAAAGTTGACACTGAAGGCGAAAACATTTTAACCCTGTCAGGACGGAAAATAAAACTCAAATCCTCTGGAAGAGAGCGTGTGTATCCAATTACCTTACAACAGGATCGTGGTTTGCTTAGATCAGAATTTAACTTTAGTGAGAGTGAGACTGGAATTTCCACTAAACAATCCGATGTGCGGTTGGAATTTGGGAATCATCCAATTGGTGTAAAGCTAAAAGAATTGAATTTGGGTAAAGTTCTGAGATACCAATACTGGTCGAAACAACAAGCTATCCTTACGATGGCCTGTGAAAGTTACACGATCTAAAAGCAGGTTTAATTTAATTTGTTATGAAACCACAGATCCTTTCAATTTTGGTCGGAGTAATCTTACTTCTTGGTTGTACACATGGAGCAAAGCATGAAATCCAAGGAACATGGAAGCTGGTATATTTTAAATGGAATTACCCTGATTTGACATTTTTTGAATATCCTGGAAATATCAAAATATGCAATGGCAGAATGTTGTTATTGGATGATAATGCCATGTGGTATTTCAGATATAAGACAAATACTGATTTGCCTATACCATGGACTTTGGAGACATGAAATATAAATTCGTTGGTAAGCTTTATCAAGAAACATATTTATCCGCTCAGGATGACAAATTTATTGGCCAAACATTTCACTATAATGTGACCATTAGTAACGATACCCTGACCTTAACTGGTCCACAAGATGAAGAAGTGAATAAACTTGGAGCCAGTGTTCTTGAAATATTTGTCAGAGAGTAATTGTCTCAGCCCCCAAAATACCTGGACATACTTTTAAAACCATCCCGAACCTCCCCCTATCTCTCAGGTCAGTTTAAGGTATCAAATCTGACCCCAGAGACACGATCTCTATGTTGGATGGGGTCTGGTGAGGGTCGTGGGAGGATCATCGGACTTGGACCAGCTGAAGGTTAACTGTAATCAGCCTCGATTGCAGATCTGAGATTATCTTGCCGTCCTCATATAAAATGTTGTATACCAATATACTGATTTAAGAAGAACTGAAAAGGATAAGTTATTTGGAAACATACTTATCTTTGAGGACCAAATACCTGAATACAGATAGTTTTTAATTACCCGAGTTTTAATTTATGCCAGATTTAAAGATTTGGAAAAAATCATTGGCGCCTATAGTTTGGGTCTCAATATTTGCATCGGTATTAACAATTTCAATAAAATCAGCTGCATATTATGCTACTGGTTCTGTTGGATTTTTGTCTGATGCCATGGAATCATTCATTAATCTGGCAGCAGGTATTGTTGCATTTGCAATGTTAAGTATTGCTGCAAGACCTCCTGATAAGGAACATCCCTTTGGTCATGATAAGGCAGAATACTTTTCAAGCCTGATTGAGGGTATACTGATAGTATTAGCGGCAATTGGAATTTCTTACACTGCTATCAACCGAATATATCATCCGCAGCCGTTGAGTGAGTTAAACATCGGCATGCTGCTAGCCCTTTCAGCCACCTTGATTAATTTTATAACAGCCAGAATCCTTTTATTTTATGGCCGAAAACACAATTCAATAACTCTGGAGGCCGACTTACAACATCTTATGACAGATGTATGGACGACCGTTGGAATTATTTGCGGTATTTTTCTGGTTAAGCTAACGAATTGGCAAATACTAGATCCCCTGATGGCAATTGCAGTTTCATTAAGCATTTTATACACTGGCGGAAAACTAATCATTCGCTCCATTGACGGTTTGATGGACACAAAAGTTGCTGAAAAAGAACTGATTCGTATCAGGCAAATTTTAGACCAGTTTATAGACAAGGATATAAATTATCATGCCTTGTACACAAGGCAGTCAGCATCCAAGCGTTTTATCTCTTTTCACCTTCTTGTTCCAGGAGAGTATACTGTAAATAAGGCCCATGAATTCACTAAAACAATTGAAAATGAGCTGACAAAAGAGTTTGCCTATTCTGATATTTTTATTCATCTGGAACCAATCGATGACCCTGATTTATTCGACGATTTCTTAAACGAGAACCATAAAATTAAAAGTAATCTGTCTTAGCCCCCCAATAACTGGACATTATTTTAAAACCATCCTCAACCTCCCCCTTCTGTCAGGTTAAGGTATCCAATCTGACCCCAGTGTGCAATTAATTATTATAATTGGTGTAAATTATTTCAGAGAACTTTTCAAATATTATTGTAGTAGCTGGATAATTAAATGGTAAATATTGTGTATATATACTCGCAGCTACGCCAGACTGTCTATCTATATAAAAATAAGTATTAAAAACTCCTCCCCAAAGTAAGGTGCCAGCTTTTCTACCGTAGGGAGTACCTTCAGTATCAATTAGTCCAGCTAAGCTCCATTTTGAGGTTGGCTTAATTAGTCCTCTGAAGTCGCAACAGAAGCCAATTTGGAAATAGTTATTCCCAATATCCATTGAAAGTGATTTGGTTTGATCTTCAAACATTTCGTCGATTGTGGCCTTTTGTAGTAATTGTCCTCCATCATAAATGCCATTATTTAATAGGCAAGTCAACAGTTTTGTATAATCCTCTGGAGAGGAAAACAGGCCACCTCCTCCTTCAAAAACTTTGGTTTTTGTTTCAGGAACACGATCTGGAAATTCAGAGATTTCTTTTGATCCTTCAGCTTTGCAACTTCCATATGAGACAATTTCAGTTTTTAATGAATCTGGTACATTAAACCATGTACGATTTATTTTTAATGGCCCCGTTATATGAATTCGAAAATAGTCCTCTAAGGTTAGTCCAGATATTTTTTCAACTAGTTTGCCAACCCAATCAGTACTACTACCATATAAAAATTGTGTACCACTTTCAAATCTTCTGGGTAAATCTTCATTTTTCCAATTGGTTGTATCAAACTTCGCTAATAATGAATCTGTAAAGAAATATCCAAATCCTGAGGTATGAGTCAATAAATGTCTTAATGAAATGGGATTCTTGCCTTTTATTAGTTTTTTTTCGTTAGTTAATATTGGGATCGCTGCCATTTCTGGCATAAGTGATGAAAGATCCTCATCTAACTCTATAGAATCCAATTCAACGAGCTGTAAGGCCGCAATACTTGTCACTAGTTTAGTCATTGAAGCAATTCGGAAAATGTTATTGGACTTAATTTGGGATTCTTCCCCCCAGATTGCATTTCCATAAGTATATTCTCTTTTTTCACCGTTTTTGTTGATTGCTATTGCAACTAAACCAGGAAGATCACTGTCAGTCATAATAGAATCCATTTGTTGAATGATTCTTTCTTCAGATGGGAACAAACTAACATTCTTGTTTTGATTCCTACATGACAGAACAATCATGGATGCAACTAGAAAAAGGATAAGAAAATTTGGTTTCATAAGTCCAATATTTAATGTGTGTTACTTATTTAGAGTGGGTATCCGTTTTAGTTGGCACGCTTACGGCTAACTCGTTTATATGTTTCTTAAAGGTAGAAATTTTTAACCAACAACGGAGTTGTTACACACTATAAGATGTTGTCTAAAAGACTATTGTTGTGGGGATTGTTGACAAAAAATCCGTCCTTCTTTGACCACTTCAAAAAAGGTCTGAAAAGATTTAACATACATTTTTTACCTCAATAACCTGACTCCTTTTCAGTAGTGATCAATTTATTCCAGTGTAATCTGATCAAGATCTCTGGCTTTTGGAGTCATATCAAAAAACTATATTTGGATACCGTTCTAACAAAAATGCAATGATCAAAGAAAAGCGTCCACATGTCTGTCCAGCTGAGTTAGCTTGTAGCCTCGACAATTCAATAAGAAGGCTGGTTCACAAACCAGGGAAGATACTTGAAGCGTATATCAAGAAAGAGATGACAGTACTTGATCTGGGTTGTGGACCAGGATATTTTACAATAGAGCTAGCGAACCTGGTAGGTGACGGAGGAAAAGTTATTGCGGCAGATCTTCAGCAGAGTATGCTTGACAAGGTGAGGGTGAAAATCAGGGGAACTTATTTGGAACAAATAGTTGAAATACATAAATGTCAGGATGATAAGATTGGTGTTTCACAAAATGTTGATTTTGTTTTAGCCTTCTGGATGGTTCATGAGGTACCTGATCAGGACAGGCTGTTCAGGGAATTGAAATCATTTCTGAAGTCTGGTGGAAATCTTTACATAATAGAGCCCAAATTTCATGTTTCGTTAAAATCGTTTGAATTGATGATTACCCGAACGGTTTACCAGGGATTTAAAATTATAGAAAGACCTAAGGTTGCTTTTAGCCGAGCAATCTTGTTAAAATCAGATTCCCCGAATAAATAAAATATTTGCTGAAAATCTAATCACAATGTCTGCCCTGGTTGTAAAATCCGTCCTTCTCTGACCACTTCAAAAGAAGGTCTGAAAAGACTTAACATACATAACCAAAAAACGAAGATTTAACATTTTCTGGCAGGCTACCTATTTGCACCCTTAGAATTCCAGACATCATTCGTTCCAAATTTGTAAGCAGTCGTATCACCACCAATTACCCACATACGATCTTTATAATCTATTACTGAAAAACTTTTTCTTGGCGTCCAAGCAGATGAACTTGTTGCCTGACTCCATACAATTCCATCAGAAGAAGACCAGACATCATTTAAATGAGTTGATGGAAACAGAGGACATCCACCCATCAACCACATTTTGTTATGATGAACAATTACCTGGGGTGCATACCTTTTTGACCAGGATGCATCATCCGTTGCCTGAATCCATTCTTTACCATCATTAGAATACCAAACATCATTCAGGTAAACAAATTTTTTATCCGTTCTATTTACACCACCAATTACCCACATCTTATTATCATAGACTACTGATGATTGAGCACATCTCATTGACCAAGGTGCTGAATCGGTTATTTGAATCCAGGTTAAGCCATCTGATGAACACCATACATCATTTTTCCACTTTCCATCATATCCACCAATGACCCAGATTTTATTTTCAAACACTACTGATGTATGATAATGCCTTCCAGTCCAGGGTGCAGATACTATTGCTTGCACCCATTCAATACCATCTGATGAGTACCAGACATCGTTCAAATTCTCACCATTTGCTAAACAACCACCAATTACCCATATTTTGTCATTAAAAACCACACTCGTAAAGCATGCCCTACCTGACCACCCAGGATTGCTCGATGCTTGCATCCATTTTAGACCATTTTTTGAATACCAGACATCATTTAAGGCAATGGTATCATTAATACCACCCATTACCCACATTTTATTATTGAAAACTACTGCGGAATGCTGAAACCTTGCTTGCCATTCAGCAGATGTTGTCACTTGTTTCCATTGCACTTGGGCAGATAGATTGGTTGTTATACTGCTGACAGAAAATACAATTACTGTAACCAAACTCTTTGCTGATGTCATAGCTTCTCTTTTTGTAAAATCAATAGTCCAATAAAGTTAGGCTATTATGTCTTAACTCACCTGTAAATTGGACGGTTATCCCACAAAACCTGGCCCAAAACTGGCGCACCCATAAAAAAAGACACCCATGGTTTCCCATAAGTGTCTGATTTGCTTCGCTCCCCAGCCAGGACTTGAACCGAACTATGCAACACCCCCATTCAGAATTCTGATCAACTTTCCTCTAAACGCCTCAAATTCATCAGATAACACCATAAGTTTAAATGTGGTGTAATTAATTTATTTGACTTTGGTTTTTTGTTGGCGTAATTTCGTGTTAATTATCAGAAGTTGGCATTAGACAATATTTTGGATGACAAAACAGAATGGAGGTATTTATGCAGAACTTAGACTTCTTTGAAGGTATCAAACAATCAAAAGTACAACTTGGTCCCTATCACATAAACAGTCCAGTATTTTATAGAGACATGTCCGGCCTAAGTGTATATCTGCTTGCTCCATTGAATAAGGTAAGAAGCATCTTGCCGTCTAATAGGATGCACCCATTTCGAGTGACACCTTGGCATAGTGTCGTTATGATATCGGCTTTTGAATATAGGGATAGTGATCTTGGCCCCTATAACGAGGTGAGCATAGGTATTCCTTTTGTATTGGATAGTGTTTCACCTCTATTTACAGGTCTCCTATGGAAAACTCCAGAAGTTCCTTTGGTATACATTCATCATCTCCCGGTAACAACAGAAATGGCTCGTGTGGGAGGAATTGAGATTGCAAATTTTCCTAAGTTTTTAGCGGAAATCCGTTTTGACAACGAAAACCAATGGATTAGCTGCAAAGTTGACGCAGAGGAAAAGAATATTCTAACCATGTCTGTCCGAAAAGTTAAACTTAGACCTTCTCCTAGGCAGCGTGTTAACACAATTACTCATCTACAGAATTGTCTGCTTCGGCTAGAATTTAACTTAAGCGGAGTGTGAGGCCGGATTTTCTAAAAGTCAGTCAGATATCCGGTTGGAACTGGGCAATCATCCAATTGGATTGGAACTAAGGGAATTGAATTTAGGTAGAATGCTTACATACCAATACAGCCAGGCACTTCAAGCTATACTGACGGGTGTCAATGAAAGCTATGCTGTCTAATCTACTTATCATTCTTTATAATGTGTTGATTTATTAATATTTAACTACATATTTCCCAACTCATTTTATCGATTAAAAAAATCCGTCCTCCTTTGACCACTTCAAAAGAAGGTCTGAAAAGACTTAACATACATGTGGAAACAAATAGGATTTAACGCTGGATTCTGCTTGACTTTTCTCAAACTGCATCAAAATTCGTCAGATACCGTCATAAGTTAAAATGTGTTGATATTAGATTTATTTGACTTTGGCTTATACAGGGCGTAACTTTGATAATAATTGAATAATTATATTTTTTCTAGAAATTTATTAATCTATACTTATTGCCACTTAATATTTTACTCTAAACTAAAATTATGGGCTATGAAAACATTAAGACTATTAATTTTTTTCTTATTAATTTTTAATGTAATAAGTGCTCAGGAAATCCTTTCATTTAAAACATCGGATGGAGAATCCCTTTTTTATACAAAAATTGGAATGGGGCCAACAATAATTCTCCTTGCTGGAGGACCAGGTGTTAGTGTAAATACCATGCAAGCTTGGGCAGATACTCTTTCACCAAATTTTGAATGTATTTTATTTGATCAACGAGGGACTGGTCTATCATCTAATGTCAGATTAGACAGTACAACCATCAATCTTGAAAGAGCAACAAAGGATATTGATGAATTACGGAAACATCTTGGAAGAGAACAGATCTCACTTTGTGGAATTTCCTGGGGTGGAGGATTATCTCAGGCTTATGCTTCATTCTATCCAAATAATGTTAAGAAAATGGTCCTTGTGAGCACCATCGGACCAGATTTGACTCTGTTTGAAGCCATGGGTGACAATATCTGGATGCGACGGTATCCTAACGAAAGAGACTCCTTAGAGTACTGGAATAAACAACCTTCAAGTCCAACATCAGAACTTAAAAAAGCTATTTTCTTTTTCTTACCATATGTGTATGATCATAATTCTGGATACTAATTTATGGTTAGATTTCTTATCAAAAATATCAATACAATTCTACCATGTCTTCCTTAATGTGGAAAGATCTTGATAAAAACTATGACCTGAAGAATAGATTAATAAATTATAAGGGGCAGTGTATTATTATAAAACCACGACAAGATATTATCCCCGAAGAAAGCTGTTATTTAATAAAAGAATTACTACCACAAACAAAAATGATATCAATTGAAAAAAGTGGACATATGCCTCATTTAGAAAACCCCGAAGCATTTTATCCAGCACTTAAAAAAGCTTTCTTAGATAATTTTTAAATATCAAATAACCCCTTGCCGTTTTCTTACTTTAAATTTTAAACATAACTACCACCAACACGGACAAGAAGATCATTTGTTTGTCACGGTTTTTGCGGTTCAATCAGGTCTCCGAATCATCCATTTTCGTCCAAAACCTGGCCCAAAACTGGCGCACTCCATAAAAAAAACACCTACGGTTTCCCGTAAGTGTCTGACTTGCTTCGCTCCCCAGCCAGGACTTGAACCTGGGACCCCCTGATTAACAGTCAGGTGCTCTAACCAACTGAGCTACTGAGGAAGATATATTCTGCTTTTGAAGCGTCGCAAAATTAACCGCTTTAAACGAATTAAGCAATATCTTTGTCAAAATTTTCCGGATGAAGAAGATTATAGGCATCGGCAATGCCCTCGTGGACGTGATGACAATGGTGCCTGATTACACCTACCTCACTCGTTTCGACCTCCCCAAAGGAAGCATGACAATGGTCGATACCACACGCTCAGGCGAGATAAAACAGTCAATAGCCTCCATGCAAAAAACACTCGCTTCCGGTGGCTCGGCAGGAAACGCCATGTACGGCCTCGGCGTCATGGGTATACAATCGTCATTCATCGGCAAAGTGGGCCGTGATGAGTTCGGTAACTTCTACGAAAAGGATATGGTCGAGGCTGGCGTGACACCCGTACTAATGAGGGCGCCGGCATCACCCACGGGTACCGCCGTGGCACTGGTGACACCTGACTCGGAACGTACCTTTGCCACTCACCTCGGCGCCGCCACTGAGCTTGTCGCAGAAGAGCTCAACAGCTCATTCTTCAAGGGCTACCAGATTCTCTATCTCGAAGGATACCTGATCTTTAACCTCCCCCTCGTCGAACAGGCCTGCCGCCTGGCAAAAGAAAACAGGATGTGCATCGCCATAGACCTGTCAAGCTACAACGTGGTTACTGCTATGCTGCCCGGATTTAACAGTAATAGTCGACAAATACGTCGATATCGTCTTCGCCAATGAGGAGGAAGCACGGGCATTCACGGGACTTGATCCAAGGGAAGCGCTTGACGCGATAGCAGCAAGATGCAAGATCGCCATCGTCAAGACCGGTCCTGTGGGATCATGGATAAAGAGAGGCGAGGAAGTGATCAGGGTCGATGCCCTGCCGGTGACACCAGTGGATACCACCGGCGCCGGCGACCTCTATGCCTCCGGATTTCTCTATGGCTTCTCTCACGGCTTCAGCCTCGACAAATGCGGCCTGTTCGGATCAGTGCTGGCAGGAAAAGTCATTGAGGTCGTCGGAGCCCGCATGCCCGAAGAAAAATGGAAAGAGGCAAAAGAAATGATCAGGGAAATAGCTGAAGACTAGTAAAACTTCCTGCGGGGACTGTTATCATCCGGACAGTTGCACTTACCCAGGTGAATGAACCTGTAACCGACGCCTAATGTCACACCTGAATTCATCAGCGTCTGCGGATAATCTTCCGGCATGAAATGCAACAGAGCGTACTGGCTGGCATAAGCTCTGATCCTGATGAAGATATCTGATTTGAAGTTATACTGAAACCCGGCTCCCAGCGTGGCCCCGAGACCAGTCATGTTGTCAACCTGAGAACTGCCGGTCTGCAGAGTACAAACTATCCCTCCATCAGCAAAGAACCACCTCAGGAAATCAACCCGCGCAGTGATGGGAATGGCAATGATGCCGAAATTGCCGGGAATGTCTTCTCCGGGTATCCCGGGGGCGGGACTGGTGTAATAATACTGGTGCGAATAACCCGCCCCGGTCTCAAGGCTGAAATGATCGCCGAATAACCTTCGCAGATCAACACCCGTGGTCCACATTCCTGTGCCTGTTACCGAACCTGCTCCAATCAGCTCATCAAACCTGAAGATGTCATTCGTTCCGCCGCCGCCAAAAAGCGCAATCTCACCGTACCACGTATCCTGCGCGGCACAAAATTGCGCCAGGAACAAAAAAAATATCAGAATTTTTATCTTTCATTTCTTCAAATAAGTGCGAAGCCATCCATGCTCATTCGCCTGTTACGCTCTTCGCCCTGAAAAATGCATACCATGCTATAAAGGCGAAGCAGACCATCGGTACTGTAAAACCGACAGCCATACGCGAGACATCGGCGATCCTGCCCATAATAACAGGGCATACGGCTCCGCCGACAATGGTCATCACAAGCACCGAGGAGCCTTTTTTTGTCATGCCCCTCAAGTCTTTTAATCCTAACGCAAAAATGGCAGGAAACATTATAGACATGCAGAAATAAATAAGATACAAAGCAATCAGTTAGGGTCATCCCAGGACCGCCATCATCATACTTCAAAATAAGTTGTTACTTCAGCCTTTTCCAAATCTGTTTCGCTAAAACGATATATTTGTAATCATTTAACATTCTTCAGAACATGAGTTTTCTAATTCCCAGAGCCATTACTGTCATCCGGACCCTGATATTATCCATTGTCCTTTCCCTAAGCGCCACGGCGCAGGAGGTTGATGAACAGCTTCTTCTGAAACATTTTCATTCAATAAGCAGCGAGGAGATTGCAGCCTGGATGGCGGAACTGTGTTCGCCTGAATATAACGGGAGGCTGGCAGGCACGCCGGAGTACCTGGCATCTGCTGAGTGGGTGGCAGGCCAGCTGCACGACTGGGGTATAAAGCCTGCGGGTGACAACGGTTCATATTACCAGTGGTTCGATCAGCCGTATACAGTGGTGAATGATCCCGGCTGCCTGCAGCTTCACCTCACCCAGAAAGACGGCACTACGATAATAAAGAGCTACAGTGCGCCTTCGGAGTACTATCCCGGAATGAACTCAGACAGCGGAGAAGTGACTGCAGAAGTCGTTTTTGTCGGATACGGCGTTACCGCCCCTGAGTTGAACTATGACGATTACAAAGGCATTGACGTGAAGGGAAAGATTGTACTGATGAACCGTGATGTTCCTTATAAGGATGCGCGCAATCCGGAATATGCAAAATGGGTCAGATACTGCTATCACCAGTACAAGGTTGAAAACGCTGCGCAGCACGGAGCAGCCGGGATGCTCTATATAGACGGTAACAGTGCCAACCCCAATATCTCATACATTGAAAATATGATTGTCTGCGGAATAGGTCCGGAACCGCTGGCAGACATTTTTGCCGGCCTTGGCACAACCAACACAGCGGTCATCGGGCAGATAGACAAATCGTTTAAACCGGTCTCTTTCTCCATCGGGGAAGGTAATGACCATAAAGGCAAATACCACAAGGCACCCTGAAGGCAGGACATGCAATGTCGCGGGAATCATTGAAGGTTCCGATCCAGTGCTGAAAGATGAAGTCATAATCATCGGCGCCCACCTCGATGCAGTGGGCAATGCAGGCGGGATAACTGGTATCCCGGTGGCCTTGACAATGCCAGCGGTGTGGTTGACATCCTGGCTGCAGCCAAAGCTCTTGCAGGCTCAGGAATAAAACTCAACCGCACTGTGCTGTTCCTGCTGATCGGGGGCGAAGAGACGGGTCTCGTCGGCAGTAAATTCTACACGGCAAATCCGCTTTTCCCCAAAGAGAAAACCGTTACCTTCATCAATCTTGATATGGTGGGTAACGGTACAGGACTTGCAGTGAACGCCTCGGCGTCATGCGCCTCCCTGATTGAGAATTTTAAATCAGCTAACAGCAGGTATATCCACAGGCCATTGAGAACATCAGTCTCAACTACAACTTATTATGGCCGGCCGCGAAGTGACGGACTGGTTTTTCTTGCTGACGGATACAGGACAATGGATATATCATACAACCGACGGGGTGAAGCCGGTCTTCTATCACCTGCCTGGTGATGATGAGACAGCGGTCACCCCGGAGATCATGGAGGATGTGGCCAAGGCTTATTTACCTGTCAATAATTGATTATAGCCAATGACACAATCGGCTTAGAGCACTCCCTTAGTCTTCAGGCGTAAGTGAGGGAGTCATGCCCGCACCAGTTATGATTTTGCCACAAGTGTTACCTCAAGAGTAAACTCATCACTGATTGCCTTGTCACCCAGATCGGAGAAAAATTTTCCTGAACCGTACCTGACATCAAAAAGTGAACGGTCAACTTTAATGACAGCCATATAGGTTTTAGCGCTTCCCGTTGAAACTTCTTTCACGGTAAACTCAACAGGATGTGTTGATTCCTTGATGGTTATCAGACCCTTTACATTGGCTGTGCCATTGACAAATTTACTGCTGCCCGTCAGAACGAGTTTTGATGTCGGGTATTTTTCCACGCCAAAGAAATCTTCTGATTTGAGATGACCCACCAGCGTTCCGTTCATCTTTTCGTCCTTAATGTCAGTGTTTTTAATCGTTGTCATATCAACAATGAATTCGCCGCCTGTTATGGCATTCTCATCAATGTGGATTATGCCTTCCTTCAGGTTTATTACACCTGTGTGCTCTGACCCTATCTTCTTGCCAGTCCATGTAATCTTCGTGGCTGTAGCGTCAGCAGGATGCTTCTTCTGAGCGCTTAATGGAAAAGCGACCAATACTATAATCAGTAATATTAAGCTTGTCTTTTTCATATTAATTTCTGTTTAAGTTTCATGTAAAACCGCGAAGGGTTGCATTTTGTTCAACAAAAGTTGAATAAAATGACCCAAAAATAAATTCAAATTGTGTAAAATGCTAATTATCAGAGGCTTTTGATGTTCATGCCTCCGCTGACTTCAAAAACTGCCCCGGAAGAGAACTGCCAGTCACCTCTTGCAAGCGAGGCGACAGCTTTAGCAACATCGTCAGGGGTGCCCCATCTCTTCTGAGGGATAAGGCCTTCAGCAATGAGCTTGTCAAACCGGTCTTTGCTTCTGTGGGTCAGGTCCGTCTCGATCAGGCCGGGTCTTATCTCATAAACATTTATTCCTTCTTCCGTCAGCCTGTCAGCAAAAACCTGTGCAGCCATGCTGAGGCCTGCTTTTGAAATGCAAAACTCTATGCCGGTTGTAAAAGATGTGTAGGCCAGGAATGATGTAACGAACATTATTGAAGGCCTGTAATCCTTGATCTGGTCTTTTATCCATATCATCTCCCGTGCCACTTTCCTGGCGAAAAATACCGGACCCCGCAGGTTTATCTGGGTAACGCGGTCAAAGTCCTCCTCTTCAAGGTCAAGCAGGTCCTTGCGTTCAATGGGGCCAACCCCGGCATTGTTCACCAGCAGGTCTATACGTCCGTAACGCTCCAGGATGCTGGAGATCGCTTCTTCGTGCAAGGATGTATGAGCAATATCGAGACCGATGGGGAAGAATGCTGCGCCAAGGTTCTCAATTTCCGGCTGAAGTGAAAGCATGCACTCGCTGTCAGGTGTACGGCCGATGGCTGCAATATCATAACCTTCGGAAGCAAGTGACAGCGAGATGGCACGGCCTATGCCCCTGCTTGCTCCTGTAATTATGGCTACTGGTTTCGGATTCATATTGTCAGGTTACTTTCCGGATAAGCCTTTCCTCTTAAGCTTCAGAACGATCTCGCAATCTCCGCTGACATCAGCATCAGAAGTAACATATGTACTTTTGTTAATGCTTGATGAAAGATACTTTTTCTTCTTTCCGCCTATTAAAAGGTCACCGGCGACGTAATTCACAGGCACAGGCAGAGACAGTTGAATATATTCATAGCTCCCCGAGAGCTTAATTGTCATTTTCTCTGCAGTCTGGCTGTAGATATATTTCACGAATGCACCCGAGTTCTTATAATCAACGCTGACCTCAGCTTTTTCAATTCCTGCGGCTGTCCACCTCGGGCAGATACGTACTCTTTTAAAGAGCTTGTCTTTATCCTGTATGCCGACCAGACCTTCAACAAAAGCATACAGCATTGCTGACGAGCCCCACCCGTCTGTCGGTTTGGCTTCTGGTGATGTGCTTCTCTCCACTGTCGACGGCTTTCCGTCAGGGAAATACCACAGATAGGTCTCCCCGTTCCTGGATATCAGGTCATAATAACGCATCAGGATATCGATACCGTACTGTTCATAACCGTACTCAAGGGCGGCACGGGCCAGCTCGCCTCCGGTGAGAGGCATGATGCCGCCGTTGCAGTATGCGCCTCCTGACAGTTTGTAGTCGCCGAATATACCTGACGGAAACGGCGGGTCAATCGAGAACCACTCTGCAAAAGCGGAAGTGGTCTCTCGCCGTTTCATGTATTCATTTATTATTGACGAGGCTATATGAGGTGTTGCAGCTCCTCTGTTTATGGCGGCAGGATTACTTAGGCTGAGCTGTGATGCCTCGTCGACACCGTCAATTGTCACCGGGGTCTGTTTTACAAAATGAGTATAGAACGAACCGTTGAAACAGATGCTGTTCATGCTCTTGCGCAGCTTCATGGCACGGTCGCGCCATTTGGCTGACCTGATATTGTCACCGAACATGTCATACCAGTATGACATGAAGTGAAATACCTCGTAATAACCGCTGTTGTCACCGTGGAAGTAACCCCAGAAAGTCTTGTCATCTATCTGGAACTGAAGCCAGTCATGCTGTCCTGCCGTATAGGCAAAGTCCCATGTGTCAATTGTATAAGGCCTGCGGAAGAGATACTGTTCCTTATCGAAATAACGTCCTCCCATCACGTAACTCAGAGCTTTCTCAAAAGACGGTATCAGCTCTTTGATGAAGGCATCATCACCGGTTGCCTGCCAGGCCAGCCAGGCAGCCTTGATGAACCTGAACTCGGTGTCTGCCTCTACGGGAGTCCTGTACATATTTGGTCCAGTTCTCGCGTTCGCAGGGGAGCTTCTCGGGAAAGGTTGTAAAATAGTCGAAGATACGGCCGTTGCGAGCCTGGTTATCAGCGAAATGTCTTATGGTACTTTTCAGATCTGCCTCCGAATAGCGGAGAGCCCTCAGCATGTCTGAATAGTTCCTGATCCAGATAGACCGGGCATCAGGTGAACGGTAACCTCTTATCTTTTCACCATCGATATTGACTTCGAGGAGATCCTGCTCGAGGAATCTGATTATCCTGGGAATGAGCTCATCAAATGCCGGAGTACCAGTTCTGACATACATAACTGGAAGTTTAGGTTGGTTTAGGGGTTAAAAATAGCAATTAATCTTTTTGATTCTCACCGCTGTTGCCATTTTCTTCCACCCCGCCGGTCTCCTCCTCCTCATTTTCATAGAAGGGAACCGGCCGCTGTGGGCCTTCGGCACGATACCAAACAGCAAGAAACAATCCAACGACTGCTCCCAGCATGTGTGATTCCCAGGAGATGTCCATCCTGAAGCCCGGGAAGATCGCCCCAGACCAGCTCGCCGTAAAGGAAATGCCACAAGCAGGGAAAGGCCCATAAGCGGGATATGGCGGCGGATTATTCCGCTGACGAAGAGAAAAGAGGCAAGACCGTAAATTATGCCGCTTGCTCCGATGTGCCATGAGGGCCTGCCGGTGATCCACACAGAAAAGCCCGTAATTAAAAAGAGCCAGAGCAGGACCCGGAAAGATACCTGTGAATAAAAGTAGAAGAGGACTGTTCCAAGGACAAACAGCGGGATGGTGTTGTTAAACAGGTGCCGCAGGTCATCATGGATGAAAGGGGATGTGATTATACCTGTAAGGGATGATGATTTCAGCGGAAAGATGCCAAGGAAATAAGAGATCAATCTCAAAGATCAGCCTCAACAGCCTTGACAATCCACATCAGGGAAATGAAAACAAACGGGATGAGCATACTGAGAAGCAAACGCTTCTTTTCCGGTGCAGCTGATTGTTCCTCCATGACAGCAGCTCCCCGGTTACCCTTTCTTATCGCGTCCCGGGTACTTTATTCCGGCCTTTTTTCGTATTGCGTCAAGTGTCCTGGCAAGAGTGAGCGTGAAGGAGAGCGGTACCACAGGGCTCTCCGTCAGCCCTTTATCAATACAATTCATCACTTCCACAGCCTCATGCTGAAATCCCTGGGCAGGAGGGGAAAAAACCCTGTCTTCCGTGTCATTGGGATATTCAATCAACAGATGCTGCGAACGGTCTCTTCCGCGTGAAAGGATCAGATTGCCCTTTTCACAGTTGAATTCGGTTGAGACACCAGCCATATTGGCGAATGAACTGTATGCTTCTGCCAGCCTGCCATCACTGAATTTAAATATTACCGAGGTGCTTTCATCAGCTCCGGTTGGAGAAAGGACGGCCGAAGCAACTATTGTCTCCGGCTCACCCATGTAACGAAGTATATCCATAACAGGATAAATTCCTATGTCAAGCAGCGAACCGCCGCCAAGCTCCGGATTATAAGTCCTGAGCTCCGGATCATAAGGAGACATAAATGCGAACTTTCCGCTCATGTGTATCAGCCTGCCCATCTTTCCGCTTTCAAGTATGGCGGAAGCCTTCAGATAAGATGGCTGAAAAGGAGGCCATAACGCCTCCATGAGAAAGAGTCCCTGCTTTTTAGCCTCATCTGCCATTACCTTAACCTCTGCTGCATTAATTGACATTGGCTTCTCGCAGATAACATGCTTCCCGTTCCGGAGCGCAAGAAGGGTATGCTGAAGATGATGTGAATGCGGTGAAGAGATATAGACTATCTCCACAGCCGGATCTGCGACCATCTCCTCATAACTGCCGTAGTGGGTCCTGAAACCAAACTCGGAGGCAAATTTTGCAGCCCTCCCGGCATCACGTGACCCAACCGCATGAAGATGTGCATTATCCAGCAACATCAGCGCCCTTGTAAACTTGTGTGCAATATTGCCGGTTCCGAGAATTCCCCAGTTATATGCTTTCATCGTCAGATTTACCTGCATTAGTCATGCAGAAGATAAAAGACAAAAGTAAAAAGATAAAGTTAACGATTATTGATGTAACCCTTACCTGCCCGTTTCAGGGCTGAATTCATAAAAAAAATAAAATATTATGAAAAAAATACTTCTATGTATTGCATAGTATTAAAATAAATATATATATTTGCATTACAATATTAGTATGTATTAACAGGTACCTTATATTAAAGACAATGAAAATGACAGTTAACATCAATCTTGGAGGCTATGCATTTAATGTTGATGAAGATGCTTATGACCGCCTCCGGCAGTACCTGAAAACCCTCGAGAAGGAGTTTTCAGGCGAATCAAGCGCAGCTGAGATCATGGCCGATATCGAAGGAAGGATAGCCGAGCTGTTCAAAATGAGGCTCACTACGATACAAACAGGTGATCAACATGAAGGATGTCGAAGAGGTCATGGCTATCCTTGGTGCACCTGAGGTCATCAGCGGCAGCGGAGCCACGCAGGAACATCCGCCCAGGTCCCAGAGACGCATCTACCGTGACCCTGACGGAAGAATTATTGGAGGGGTATGCTGCCGGTCTCGGTGCATATTTCAACTGGGATCCCGCTGATCTGGAGGGTGATTTTTGTCGCACTGGTTCTTGCCGGCGGCTTCGGAATTGCCCTGTACCTGATCCTGTGGATCATCGTTCCCGAAGCAAAGACAACGGCACAGAAACTGGAGATGAGAGGCAACCCGGTGACAGTCGAAAACATTAAGGATTCTGTAAAACAGGAATTTGAGACCGTGAAGAAGAAAATGAATCTTTAATGTTAAAAACATTTCAACGCAGATAAAAAAGAGAATTGCCATGAATACGGACAACACAAAAGCACAAATGCGCAAGGGAATTCTTGAGTACTGCATTCTTGCAGTGCTTTCAAGAAATTCATGCTATGCCGTCGACATCATCAACGAGCTTAAAAAGGCCGAAGTGATAGTCGTTGAAGGAACACTCTACCCCCTGCTGACACGACAGAAGAATGCAGGGTTGCTCAGGCTACCGCTGGGAGGAATCGCCGCAGGGGCCGCCACGCAAGTATTATGAGCTCACCGAAGTAGGAAAAATCTACCTCAATGAGCTTGATAAATCGTGGGAGGCACTTGTTGAATCAGTTAATCAGATACGTGACAAGAAATAAAAGGCAGCCATGAAAAAAACAATGAACATCAATATTGCCGGACAACTCTTCCGTATCGATGAGGAGGCCTGGGAGATACTGACTCA
Organism: uncultured Bacteroidales bacterium; assembly: GCA_963732575.1. GTDB lineage: Bacteria > Bacteroidota > Bacteroidia > Bacteroidales > VadinHA17 > SR-FBR-E99. The sequence continues at coordinate 181,624 of CAVTAA010000005.1, read as the reverse complement.
TTACCTTGATCACGTAGCCACCAGGTTCCGCACGGAACAGGGTGGCGATGAGACACTGGCCGATATTGAATCGCGTATCGCGGAGATCCTCGGCGGAGGCAATGAGCCTCCGCTCCTTGTCTCGAAAGAGATGGTCAATGACGATGATCAACATCATGGGTGCGCCGGAGGACTATTATGACGACAACAGTGTGAGACCATGACAGCACAGCTTACACAACCCGTAAATCAATGTACGACCCCAACAGTCTCTCAGCCCGCACTGGCAAGGCCCTCTCAGACTTTTTCAGGGCAGTGGGAAAAGTCCTGTCTGCAATTCTCAGGGTGATTGCCATAATCTTCGGAGTAATATTTACCATTACCGGATTTGTTCTCCTGTTCTCATTTGCAATAGTGCTCTTCTTCCATGATGCACCGTTCCTTGCTTCAGCGATGGAACCGGAAATGACAAACGTACACACGTTGCTCTCCATAGTGCTGAACAGCAATATGGTATGGCCCGTACTTATTCTCACAGCCCTTGTCGTTCTCATCCCGCTTATAGCGCTTACCTGTCTGGGTATCAAGATGATCTTCAACATCAGAGAAAGACTCAGGGTACTAACGATAGTAATGACCGTCATCTGGTTTGCTTCTCTTATGTTGTCTTGGAGTCTTCCTCAGCCTTCAGCTCTCTGTTTATTCGAACAGTGAACGTATTGAAAAGAAGATAAGTCTCGAATCTCCACCTAGAACTCTATGGATCACCCCGTTAAGAGAAGGTTTCAGAAATAAACTATGATGAAACTGCTTCAGTTGACCACTTTACATTCTACCGCAATTCAACAGACGGTCAGCTCTTTGCCACAGCGGACCTGAACATCTACGGAAGTGACACCACCTCCGGATGGATCTCTGTTGAGAAGCGGGCGAGCAGTAACTCAAATGACAGAAGCCTGGACAAATGCCCGTGCCATTGATTATAACTGGAAGTTTTCGGGTGATACCCTTTATCTTGATGAGTTCTTTTCCGTGCCGGCAGGCAGCAACTGGAACGGTTCCGTTGTCGATATTGACCTGGGTCTCCCGGAAGGTACAGAAGTGAGATTTGCTCCCGGAACCTCTCCGTCACAGTGGCAGTTTCATATTCACAACTCCGACGGAACCGTGTCTTTCCGGATTGAAGAAGGGCAGTTAACAGAAATATCAGAATAAAGAAAGGCATTATATCTGCACCCACGGATTTCTGCCTGTTCCATCCCGGCCACCATGCCGGGATTTTTTTTGCTCCACTCAGACTGATTCTCTATCTTTAAAGCCATAACAACATCGTTATGGAACTTGGCGTTCTCAAAGATATTGTCATAATATTTGCCCTTTCGACCTTTGTCAACTTCATCTTTACAAGGATCAAGGTCCCTGCCATCATTGGGTATCTTATTACCGGCGTTATTGCCGGCCCTCATCTTCTGGCGCTTATAAACTCGCCTGAAAATGTTGAGGTTATGGCAGAAATAGGTGTCATTCTGCTTATGTTCACCATCGGCCTTGAGTTCTCGCTTAACCATCTTCTCAATATCCGCAGGATAGTCTTATTAGGCGGGTTTATGCAGCTGCTGCTGACAGCAGGGGTAACACTGCTTGTGGCAAGAGTCTATCAGTTCGGGTGGGCTGAGTCTGTCTTTGTCGGTTTCCTGACCGCACTCAGCAGTACGGCAGTGGTGCTTAAGCTCCTGCAGGAGAGGTCTGAGCTGACCACCCATTACGGAAAAACCATAGTCGGGATACTGATCTTCCAGGATATTATCCTGATACCGTCTACTGCTTTTTACTCCTATGCTCGGTGGTGCAACAGGAAATATCGGAAATGAGTTGCTGATGCTGCTGATTAAAACCACGGGCATAATCATATTCATATATATTGGCAACAAGTGGTTGATGCCCAGAGCTTCTACATCTGATAGCAATGACACACAGCCAGGAGCTTTTTCTCATGAGTATCCTTCTCTTTTGCCTTGCCGTTGCAATGCTGACACATGAGCTGGGTATGTCGCTTGCTTTCGGAGCATTCCTGGCCGGCCTGATGATCTCCGACTCTGAGTACAGTCGCAGCGCGTTCGGCAACCTGATCCCATTCAAGGATGTCTTTACCAGTTTCTTCTTTGTTTCCATAGGGATGCTCCTTGACCTTGGCTTCGTCTATGACCATCCGTGGCTCGTTATTACCACAGTACTGCTGGTTATAATCCTGAAGACACTGGTCGCCGGCTTTACTGCATTTTCGCTCGGGCATACCTTTTTTGGGACCGTAGTCGTCGGCCTCTCCCTTGCACAGGTTGGCGAGTTTTCATTCATCCTCGCACGGCTCGGTCTGTCCAATAATATACTCACTCCCTATCATTACCAGCTCTTTCTGTCAGTAGCTATTACCTCAATGGCCCTCTCTCCCCTTTTGATACAAGTCTCCAGGCCGTTAGCCAACATAATACTTAAGCTGCCTCTTCCGGATTTTCTTGTCACCGGGCTCTTCCCTCTCAAACAGGTAGAAATACCCGAGATCAACAGCCACATTGTTCTGATCGGTAAAGATTCCAGGGCCATCAACCTGGCAGCCATGATCAAAAAAATGGAGCTGCCCTTCACTTCGATCGTGTTTGATCCTGACCTTGCCCGTAAACAGATAGAGAACGGCAATCTGGCTGTTTTCGGAGATGCCAATTATGAACCTGTTCTCCGCCAGGCTTATGTTCACACCGCAGAAATGGTTATTGTCTCGGTGGGAGATCTTATAAAGGCAATGTCTATCGTCGAGCATGTCAGGAGAATGAATAAGCATGCCTATGTAATTGTCAGAACCAGGCATGTGACTGATATTGAGGAGCTTTATCGCATCGGTGCAACGCAGGTTATTCCTGAGGAATTTGAGACAGCCATTGATTTCTTTGAAAGAATACTCGGTAAATATCTCATCCCGAGGATGGAAATAGAACGGGCAATAGCGCGGATAAGAGAGGATAACTACGGCATTTTCAGAGATAAGGACAAGGTCGGCGGATACTCCCTTCTGAAGGATATCCCCGATATTGAGATTGCAGCCGTGAAGGTGGAAGAAAAATCTGTCTTTGCAGGCAAAACAATAGCTGAAACAGCCCTGAGGAAAACCTGCGGAGTTACAATGGTAGCGCTCAAACACGGAGATAATATCATTACAAATCCCGGGCCTTCCACCGTAATTAACCGGAATGATATTGCCTATCTGCTAGGAAAGCCCGAGATGATTGCCATCGCAACAGATCTGCTGTCAAAAGAGATAATCCAGTCGTGATCCCACGTTGGCCACCCACCAGGTCCAAGAACAACCATCCCCTGTTTTTGTTACAGATATGTCACATAATGATTGACAATCTGTTCGTGACTTTGAAAACTCATTAATATCAATTTATCATGAATAATGCAATATACTCAATTCACAGGCCTCATAATGAACCTGTTCTCACCTATGCGCCCAGCACCCGTGAACGTGCTGAGCTCGAAAAGGAACTGAGGCGGCTTTCTTCTGAAACAGCAGATATACCTGTTGTCATAAACGGCAAAACAGTCAGAACAGGGAACACAGGCAAAGTTGTCATGCCTCATGATCATAAACATGTGCTTGCAACATACCACCTTGCCGGTGAAAAGGAGGCACAGGAGGCAATGGATGCTGCCATGAATGCCAAGGAAGCATGGATGACCCTTTCATGGATAGAAAGGGCTTCGATAATGCTTAAGGCTGCAGAGCTGTTGTCAAAGAAATACCGTTACACTATTGTGGCGGCTACAATGCTGGGGCAAAGCAAGACAGTTCATCAGGCAGAGGTGGAAGCTGCCTGCGAGACTATCGATTTCCTCAGGTTCAATGCATATTTCGCCGGACAGATCTATCAGGAGCAGCCGCGCTCAGCTACTGACCAGCTGAACAGGATAGAATACAGGCCGCTTGAGGGTTTTGTCTATACAATCACCCCGTTTAACTTCACCGCCATTGCATCAAATCTGAATATGTCTGTTGCCCTGATGGGTAACACGGCAGTATGGAAACCTGCTACAACCTCTCTTCTGTCAAGCTGGATACTGATGAAGGTTTTTATGGAAGCAGGTGTACCTGCCGGTGTGATCAACTTCCTGCCCGGACAGGGTTCAGTGATAAGCTCGGTTGTAATGAACCATCCTAACCTCGGGGGTATCCACTTCACGGGATCGAACAACACGTTCTACTCACTCTGGAAGAGTGCTGCCGTCAACCTCGGTAAGTACAAATCCTATCCCAGGATAGTCGGAGAGACCGGCGGCAAGGACTTCATCATGATCCATAATTCTGCTGCTGCGCTGGAAGCAGCTACGGCAATAATCAGGGGTTCATTTGAATACCAGGGGCAGAAATGCTCGGCATCATCTCGGGTGTATATTCCGCGCTCGCTCTGGCCGGAGATTTCGGGACATCTCAGGAGGCAGGCATCTGAAATAAAAATGGGCGATCCGGCCGACTTCGGCAATTTCATGAATGCTGTTATTGATGAGCGTTCATTTGACAACATAATGAAGTATGTTGACCTGGCAAAGGCATCACCGGAGTGTGAGATAATACACGGCGGTCACGGGGATAAAGGCACAGGGTACTTCATTGAGCCTACTATCATCCTGACAACCAATCCGCAATTCATTACGATGCAGGAGGAGATCTTTGGACCCGTGGTGACGCTTTATGTTTATGAGGACGAAAAATACGAAGAGACCCTTCATCTTGCAATGAGACCTCGCCATACGGTCTTACCGGTGCAATTTTTGCATCTGACCGGACAGCGATGGTAAAAGCATGCCAGGTACTGCGTTTTGCGGCGGGTAATTTCTACATCAATGACAAGCCCACGGGCGCCATGGTTGGCCTCCAGCCCTTCGGCGGAGCAAGGGCTTCCGGCACCAACGACAAGGCTGGCGGCGGACTGAACCTGGTCAGATGGGTCTCACCGCGTACAATCAAGGAGACCTTCCTCCCGGCTACTGACTTCCGCTATCCGTATATGGATTAGTTTCACTGGGGTCTGAGGGTCTAAAGGTCTGAGGTCTGAAGGTCCTGGGTTTTTTAATGTTTATATTCCGTTTGTTCACGGTATTTTGAGCCCGGTTAATAAAATTGTTTAACGTTTGTTAACACATTTGTTCATTTACATGTAAATTAGGCGTCAGTTAACTCTTTTATAACCTAAACCTGATTTAAATGAAAAAACTCCTTCTTTGTGTTGCAGCGGCAGCGATGCTGCTCGGAGCATGCGAGAGAACTCCTGAAAACCTCGTCCAGGAAGATAATTACATCAAGACCTCTCTTGAGGTTATCCCCGGCCAGTATGTTGTTCTGCTTAAGGGCGACATTGGCTATGTCAAGTCAAAGGCGATGAGCTACGATGAGGCACAGCTTGCCATGGTGAGTGTCACCAGGAATGTGCTTACTGAATCTGGCATATCCGTGCGTGAACCGCTGAACGTATATTCAGCCGGCATTCAGGGCTTTGCTGTCAATCTTAACGACAGTGAAGTTGCCCTGCTTGAAAAGAACCCGAATGTCAGGGGCATATGGCCTGACATGATGTTCATTCTTGCCAAGCCGGCACCTGCCCCGGTACCCCTGCCGGCGGAAGTAACCCCTCCCGGTATAACAAGAGTTGGTGGAGGCGTAACGTATACAGGCACCAAAAAGGCATGGATCATTGATACGGGCATAGATCTGGATCATGCAGATCTTAATGTTGATGCTGCAAGCGGAAAAACATTTGTTACCCGAACAACAACGCCTAATGATGATAACGGCCATGGTACACACTGCGCAGGTATCGTAGCAGCAATTGATAATACCGTGGGTGTTGTGGGTGTTGCAGCCGGGGCCAAGGTTGTTCCTGTCAAAGTACTTGACAAGCGTGGATCGGGCGCTATGTCCGTTATAATTGCTGGTGTCGACTGGGTCACAGCCAATGGTGTTGCAGGTGACGCTGCCAACATGAGTCTTGGCGGTGGTATTTATGAGCCTCTTGACCTTGAAGTTGTCCAGATGGGAGCAGCAGGCATCTTTGTTGCACTGGCCGCAGGTAATGAAAGCGATGATGCTAACAATCACTCACCGGCAAGGGCAAATGGTCTAAATGTGTATACTATCTCTGCGTGCGATGTAAATGACCTCTGGGCATCTTTTTCAAACTATGGAAATCCACCCATAGACTACTGCGCTCCCGGAGTCAGCATACTGTCAACCTATTATACCGGTGGACTTGCTACCATGAGCGGCACCTCGATGGCAGCCCCGCACGCCTGCGGAGTGCTTCTGGCTACAGGGGGCCATCCCACATTCAGTGGCTATGTTGTGAATGATCCTGACGGTGAGCCCGACCCGATCATCCACAAATAAAATTCCGATATTATGTGAAATAAGACCCTCCGGCACTGCGAGGGTCTTTTTTTTTAAGATCACCCCTCAAGGACTTTCAGTCAGAATGCCACTTTCGGAACTCCTTTCTCAGGTCATCAATACACACCAGCATACCATCCCGTTCTGCATACCAGTAGCTCCAGCCGTTGGTCGCCTCCCTGCCGGAAACCAGGGTTCCGACACTGTGAATTGATCCTGTCATGTTGTTGCACAACAGCGATGCGTCTGCCTGTACTTCAGCACTGAATTTTCTGTCCGCCGACCACAGGCGCTCTCCAACCCTGATTTGTCCCGCTGCAACCAGGTTCCCGAAGGGTATCCTTGGCCGGCGCCTCTCGGTCCTGTATTCAAGCAGCGACTTGTTCAGCGGTGTGATCTTTCCGACTCTCTCCCTGGCCAGGTTGACATAAGAAAGCTCCCGCTCGAATCCGATAAAATTTCTTCCGAGCTTCTTTGATACCGCTGCCGTTGTGCCGCTGCCGGCGAATGGATCAAGCACCAGGTCACCCGGATTGGAAGTGGCCAGTATTATCCTGTACAGCAGTTCCTCCGGCTTCTGTGTTGAATGAGCCTTCCTCCCCTTCTCCTTTACCCTTTCGGAACCCTGGCATATCGGTATCAGCCAGTCGCTCCTCATCTGCAGGTCATCATTGAAACCTTTCATTGTCACGGTAATGAAAAGTGTACCTGGAAGCATCTGACTTTGCTGCCCAGATAAGTGTTTCATGGGCGTTGTTAAACCTTGTGCCCCTGAAGTTGGGCATCGGATTGGTTTTTATCCAGATAATATCATTGAGGATCCAGAATCCCGTATCCTGAACGTATTGAACCAACCCTGAAGATGTTATGATAGGTGCCTATGACCCAGATGCATCCTGTATCCTTCAGGACCCTGTGACACTCACTGCAGCCAGGCGCCGGTAAATTCATCATATGACCCGAAGGAACCAAACTTGTCCCAGAGATCATTCACCGCACTGACCTTTGACTGATCAGGACGGTAGAGATCGTCGTCTGAGCTGAAGATTGTAAGGCGGATCAGCAAAGATCAGGTCTATTGAATTTCCCGGCAACTGCTTCAGTAACTCAATTGAATCGCCCTGATGGATCATGTTTATTTCAACCGTTCCGGCCTTCATTCATCTTTTTTTCAAATTTACCTGAATAAATCTTAAACAGCGAAAAATTAGTAACTTGGTAATGTAAACTATTGAATTTAAAAGCTGCCGGAGCTGCCTCCGGTATTTGTCCCGTACAAAGGTCTGATCGCATCATGAAAGAAAACGAGAGCGGAACCGTGTACCATCATCTTAAAGGTGCCATTCTGATAATTGTTGGAATATTTTTAGCGAGCTTCGGACTGAAGGGCTTTCTGCTTCCCAACCAGTTTATTGACGGAGGGGTAACCGGCATCTCCCTGCTGGTCAATTATACCACCAGTCTCTCATTACCTGTGCTTATTTTCGCCATTAACGTACCGTTCATTATTCTTGCATATACCCAGATATCCCGGATATTTGCCCTCAAGACCCTGCTGGCCATTGCCGGTCTTTCATTTGTTCTGGCTTTCGTGGAATTCCCCATCATTACCGACGATAAGCTGCTCACAGCAGTCTTTGGCGGTCTCTTCCTGGGTGGCGGCGTTGGTCTCTCGGTCAGGGGGGGCAGTGTGCTTGACGGAACGGAGATACTCGCCCTGTGGATGACCAGCAAGGTGGAGGCATCGATCGGCGACATGATACTTGCCTTTAACATTGTGATCTTTTCTGCCGCCGCCTTCCTTCTTGGCGTTGAACCTGCCCTCTACTCGATCCTGACCTATATTTCAGCATCAAAGACAATTGATTACCTGGTTGAGGGTATAGAAGAATACACCGGTGTGTCAATCATCTCGGAAAAGAGCAACAAGGTGAAGCTAGCCCTGATGAACCGGTTCGGTCGCGGCATCACTATTTACAAAGGCAAGAGGAGTATGATCGGTAAAAAGGCCGACATCGACGGCGTTGCTGATCTCGAGATCATTTTTACCATCGTGACAAAGCTTGAGATAAGCAGGGTCAAGAAGATCGTTAACGACGTTGACGAGAAGGCTTTTATCTACTGCTTCCCCATCAGCCAGGCCAAAGGGGGCGTATTGAAAAAGAGACCGTTACATCATTAAGTCGGTTTCTTCATCATAGCCCGTATGGCCGGTATAAAGAATGAACCTATACCAAGCAGCGTTATTAAGGCCCCGGAGATCACGAAAGCATTTGTCACCCCTATTGAGTCTGCAATAAATCCTGTCTGAAGCAATCCGATCATTGCCGGCAAAAGTGTGATACTGCCATAGAGCGAAAGAACTCTTCCAAGCATTCCGGGATCAATATTGGTCTGCATAACAACCATGAAAGCGCCGGAGTAGAGTGACATGGAGATCCCTCCTATGAGCGTCAAGCCTGCAAAGATCCAAAAGCCTGAGACAGGTAAAACTCCCGATAATGCAAAGGTGAGGCCCAACACGATGAAAGTCGTGTTTATCATCGTGATCTCGCTGATCCTGAACTTTTTGAGGCCAAGCAGCGCCCCGCCTGCAAGCATACCCAATCCCCATGCTACCTCAACGATGCTCATCTGGTAAGTGCCGCCGCCGAAGTGATTGATTGTCATCAGCGGGAACAATGCCGAGATTGGCATAATAAAGAAATAAGCAAGGACAATTATGATGAAAACCGAGAGTAATCCCTTGTGTGTATAAATTACCCGCAAGCCTTCCAGCATCTCTCTGAACAGATGAGGCGCAGGAGCATCAGCCTTCTTCGGTGGATTCGGAATATGAACCATTAACAGTGATACTATTGCGATAACTGCGCCAACCACGTCGAACATCAGTACCCAGGTCATGTTCAGAACACTTATCATCAGGGCGGCCAGCGCCGGGCCGGCAATAACGCTCAATGACTGGATGACCTGGTTTATCCCTGAAATGCGCATCAGCTCCGTCTCCGGCGCCAGCAGCGGCACAGAGGCCTGCATGGCCGGCACATGAAAAGCGCTTCCCAGTGAACGAAGCACCAGCAGGGTGTAGACAAACGGGATCTTTACATCGCCCTTCAGGAACATCAGCGCCATGATAAAAGAGCAGACGGCAATGAAAATATCAGATGCGATCATTGTACGCCGGCGGTCCCACCTGTCAATGAAAACCCCGCTGAAAGGGCCGACAACCAGCTGGGGCAGGAGAGTAGCTATAGTGGCAAACGCCAGAACCTCCGCCGATCTTGTTTCCATGCTCAGCCAGAAGACAACTGCATACCCTATTATCGAACTGCTAAGTGTAGAGAAGAGCTGCCCGGTCCATATGATTGCAAAGACTTTTTTCCAGCTTGACATATTAAATCAGGCTAAAAGTTTTGATTAAATGCTCCATGGAGTAAATTGTTCATCATGACTTCATAAAATAATCAGTCAGATCTGACAACAATGAACTTAAGCCTCCTGCCATCATCTGTAACGATAATGTAAAGCCCTGCAGGGTAATTATGAAGATCAATCTCGTTGACTTCCTTCCCTCTGAAGACAACTGTACCCCGCGAGTTGTATATCGTGCAGTTTATCTTCTCACTGATCCTCACTATGCCGTCATATGCAGGATTGGGATATACAATCAGCTGGTCCTGAGCCTCTGCCTCTCCTGCCGAGGTGGAGCTGTTTGATTTTCCCGGTGTGGGAACATGGAAAATTACAATCTCTGGTGCTCCGTCTGTTTTTCTGCCGCTGCTGACATCCTCCTCCTGCAATCCGAATGAGAGCGTATCGATCATAAGAAGGTCTGCATCATAAATGCCTATTTCTTCGCCTTCTTTCGAAAGCCTGAAGGAAGCATGATGATCACCAGGTACAGTGCCTCCGTCAGCCCATAAAAGGGCAAAACCGCCGGGGGCAAGACTAATCCCAGGCAACTGCCATTTATCAGGAACTTCGAAGTTATCAGTCAGATACAGATCACCCAGGTAAACGTCTTTGTTATCCCCGTTATAAATTTCAATCCAGTCGCTGTAATTGCCGAGCTCATCAGTGACTGTTTCCTCATTATCAGCCATGAATTCATTGATAAACAGCAGCGGGGTCTCGCCTGACAACGGTCTGATCACTGCTGCAACGCATGGTTTTACATTCGGCCGGCCATCTCTGTCTGAAACAAAGACCTGGTATGTTACTTCTGCCTGATCCGGGACACCCTCAATTGTCACAGAATAAATGCCCGGCCCGTCAGAATGCATCTCAGCCTGCTGGTGGTCTCCGCCATCGACAGAATAGAGCAACATTGCGCTCAATGGTAATAGCTGGGCTTCAGCATATGCACTTACCAGGATCCCCTGCACCTGGTCGCGACGGTGCCTGATGTACTTTATCACCGGTATCATTGTGCCTGTTTCAAGTTGCTCTGACATTGACAGGCTCCTGGCGTTTAAATACGGATACAGGCCATATTTTACATGTGCTCCTGTGGCTTGTGAATATGAAAGCATGAAGTCACCATAGTCATAACCGTAATCAAGAGGGTAATAGGGATCAGTGGCAATATAAGGAGCGATCATGTTCTTCCTTGACTCAACGCTCTGCATCAGGGAATCCAAGTCAAGGGTACTTGTTATAAGCTGACCGGCATAAAATGTAAACTGTTGGCGCAGCTCAGGGTGATTGATCAGGCGGTCATACAGCGGCCTTTTCTCTGTCCCTCCGCGCTTCCAGTCGTAGATATTCCTCTCCGCCCAGTCGATATTGAACCAGTCAATGCCAAAAGTATTATCCACATCATAAGGTATATACTCAAACTTGCCGGTTGCAGTATTGTGATAGAGATAGAAGTTGTTCTTGTTATAAATGTATCCGTCCCAGTCGCCGCAAAAGATATCCGCCGCCATTATTTTGAGGTAATCATACGTATTGAAAAGAGCATCCAGGTCACATGTCAGCCTGTCGTCCGGTGAATTTTCGAGAACACCGATAAAGGCGGCCAGATCAGAGTAGTCGTCTTCCTCTTTATTCGTTATCAGCTCATAAACCTGCCTGTCTCCTGCCATCAGCTTGTAGTTGTCGGGGTCAGCGCCCAGCCAGTCAAGATCAGCAGGGTAAAGGCATTTGTAAAGATTGCCGTCCTTGTTGCCGAAACGTGAAAGAGCAAATTCTTCGTCGATGTGTTCCACGTTCAGATACAACCCGTAATAATTCCCGTTAATATAAACCTGAACATGATTGGCCCTGGGAGCAGGAATGTCCCATTTCCTGAGTATATCCCACATTAATTTTGAGCGCATTACCGAAGGGTCATTATGCTCGCCGTTCAGGTTAAGCTTTTCAACTCCGCAGTACTTGCCTCCGTCAGTAAAAGTATTGAACGAGACCTTGAATGATTTCTTCTTTGAATTACGTGATGTATTTCCCCGGAGCCTGAAGCCCACCGGATCGATCGTATCGCGCACCGTTCCGTTATTGAATTCAAAAACTGCATGAAACTCCCGGTCGCTTTCAGGATTATTGTAGATCCATTCGAGGGTATCAGGATTAATTGTAATATCTATCCGTGGTACTGTCGTATCGGTATACAGCGGCCCGTTCCCGGGAAAAACCGGCTGGGCCGAAATATACTGAGTTAACAGGAAGCAGAATAATATGCCGGGAAGACCCTTTTCATCCTGCAATTATACACAATTTAATACCTTTATGTCCGGTGACATCATTACCCGACAAAAGATGACAACAAAGACAATCCGACTGACTGACGGGATCGTGACCATCCGGAAATTCAGGCGCAGCGACAAATTCCGGATGGCAGAGCTGGCAAATAACGAAAAAATTAGTATCAACCTGCGCGATGCCTTTCCTTATCCTTATACCGTTGCGGACGCCGAGGCATTCATTGCCGGATGTATCAGTCAGAACCCCGTTGAGATCTTCGCCATTGAATACCACGGACAGTATGTCGGGAACATAGGACTGCATAAGCAGAGTGACGTTTACAGCAAATCGGCCGAGCTTGGATATTTTATCGGCGAGCCTTACTGGAACAGGGGAATAACGACGAGGGCGGTGAAGCTGATATGCGAATACGGATTTAAAGAACTGGATATAGTCAGGATCTATTCAGGCATATTTGAATATAATCCGGCATCTCAGCGCGTATTGGAAAAATGCGGGTTTGAAAAGGAAGCCGTAAGCAAAAGCGCCGTCTGCAAAAAGGGTAAGATATATGACGAAGTCAGGTATGCCAAATGCCTGAACTTCCGTCCGCTGATAGCCGACGGAAAGATAACGGTCGGGCCGGAAACAGGTAAAAAGCAGTGGTACGAGGCGCTCTTTGAAGACTATGGTCATAAATATGATTCCGAGAGTTTCACCGGCGGAACATTGGGAGAATGTGACTTCATTGAAAAAGAGCTCGGCGGAGACAAATCATTGAAGAATTCTTGATGTTGGATGCGGCACGGGCAGGCATTCAATAGAGCTTACAAAGAGAGGATATAACGTTACCGGCATTGACCTGTCAGAATCTCAGCTGCAGGTGGCAAAAGAAAAAGCCGCCAGCGGAAAAACTAAAAATAAAGTTCCTGAAGCATGATGCAAGAAATCTTCCTTTTGATCATGAATTCGATGTTGCAATCATGCTTTGTGAAGGAGGATTTCCCCTGATGGAAACGGACGAGATGAATTTTGAGATTCTCAAGAATGTGACGAAATCATTAAAGAATAAATGCAGGTTTCATCTTCACCACGCTTAACGGGCTCTTTCCGCTGTATCATTCCGTCGAGGAATTCTGTGCATCCACGACCGGGGAAGGCAACGCGACGTACAGAAGCAATACATTTGATCTGATGACCTTCCGCGATCATAATATCACAGATTTCGAGGATGATCTTGGCAATAAGAAAACACTTGAGAGCAATGAAAGGTACTATGTGCCAAGTGAAATATCATGGCTTTTAAAGTCGCTGGGATTTTCGAAAGTCGACATCTTCGGTGCAAAGCTCGGGGCCTTTTCAAGGGATGACAAGCTTACCACCGAAGATTTCGAGATGCTGGTCGTCGCAGAAAAATAAGGAGTACTTCCGGAAACGGGTGTTCTCCTCGATTTTGCTTATCTTTGAACCTCCGGCAGTTGCCGGCAAAAGTATAATATTACTTAAATCACAGATCATGAAAAAACTACTGGTAATACTTTGTGTCTCCCTGTTTACTGCGTCAACATTTGCCCAGGGGAAGTTTATAGTCCCGACCCCTTCTGACCTGCAGAAATACCAGGATGTGGCCTGGCAGTGGAACAATGCATATATTCTCCTGGTAAGCCAGGCCAAGGCAATGGGAAAATCTGCCGGTGATGCAGGCTCATTCGTTGGTGACATGGTGAAAACTACATGGAATAAGGAGGTTGGTTTTGATGGCTTTGTAAACAATATACTGTATATCTGGGTCAATTTTAATGCCGGTGGAACGGTGGAAATATCAGAGCAGTCAGACATCAAAGTTATATTCCTGGTAAAGGAATTTCATCCGAAAGATGCCCTTCCGCTTTACAATGTAACTTATAAAGAATATTTACAGTTCTTTGAATCTTTTCTTTCAAAAGTTGCGGAACACATGGGTTCGACCTATGCACAAAAAGATACGGAAGAGGGCCTCATCATAACCATGACAAAAAAATAATTTTCTTTTAACTTACTGCTGTACCTGCAGCATATCCAGCCCCTGAACATCCGCTTCGGGGGCTCTTTATTTTTCTAATTTTGGCACACATAGAACAATCTTTGGGACGGACAGCAAGGTAACTTCCAATATAATAGCCGTTATTTGTCCTGTTATCCTGAACCATCCATAAATCTAATTGCTCTGACTTGTTAAGAAAGCTCACAAAAAGAGAATATTCTTTTCAAATCCGGATCTTAATATTCTTCCTGATCAGCCTGAATATTTATCCCCAGGAAGCAGGTAAAACTGTAATTAAAGGTACTGTCACTGATGCAAATACAGGTGAACCTGTTCCATTTGTGTATGTCTTGCTGAAAGGGACTTCCGTCGGTACCGTCACTGACAAGCAGGGGAAATATTCTATCCGGACGAATGTTAAAGCCGCTGAAGTCAGGTTTTCATTCATTGGTTATGAGGCGGAATCAAGAAGCATTCAGAACGGTGCGGAACAGACTATAGACATCAGGCTGAAGCTCTCCTCCATAACGCTCAGTGAAATTACTGTGAAACCCGGGAAAAGAGAGTACAGCAATAAAAATAATCCTGCTGTGGATCTGATAGAAAAAGTAATTGAACATAAAGACCAGAACAGGAAAGAATCTGACGATTACCTCGAATATGAAAAATATGAAAAGACCCTGCTTGCCCTGAGCAACCTCCCTGAGGCCTAAGGCAGGCTAAAGCATTCGAAAAATACAACTTTGTTTTTGACAATACCGATACTACAAAACGTATCAGCAATAATGTCCTGCCCATCTTCATACAGGAGACTTTATCTGATCACTATTACAGGAAGGAACCTGAGGCCACAAAGGAAATAATCCGAGCTACCAAAACTGTTAACCTTCAGGAATATCTTGATAATAAAGGCGTTGTGGCAAATCTTGATCATTTATTTCAGAATATCAAAATCTATGACAATGAGATCCTGTTCATGACAAACAAGTTCTTAAGTCCAATTGCCCGGTGCGCTCCCGCCTTTTACAGGTATTACATCACCGACACCCTGCCTGTAAAGGATATCAGGTGCATAAGGCTATTCTTTGAACCCAGAAACAAGCTGATTTCCTGTTTCACGGCGACCTGTATATTACCATGGACAGCAGTTATGCTGTCAGGGAAATTGACATGGGAATGAACAGGAATATCAATATTGACTGGATTAATGATCTCAGCATAAAGCAGGATTTTGAAAAATCCGGTCAGGAGTCTGTGGATGCTGTCGACGGAAGAAATCTCAATTGATGCAGGTGTTGTAAAGGACGAACCCGGATTGTACGCCCAACGTACTGTATCCTACCGTAGTATATCATCAATAACCTATTGATGACAAGATTTTCCGTGGACCTGTAACCAGCGAAAGCATAGATCCGTATTCGACGATCCCCATTTCTGGAACAGCTAACAGGCATGTTCCGCTGTCGAGATCAGAAAGTGCAATTTATTCGATGATCGACAGCATAAATAATGTCCCGCATTTAAGCGTCAGATGGGGATTTGTTATGCTGCTAACAACTCAATTTCTTGACCTCGGCAAATTCGAAATCGGACCCCATCGGCAACACCTACAGCTTCAATCCGGTTGAAGGATCAAGATTCAGGGCCGGAGGAAGGACTACAACCGATTTCAGCAGGAAAGCGACCCTGGACGGTTACCTCGCCTACGGTACAAGGGACAATGAATTTAAATATAACGCAGGAATAACCTGGTCCCTCACTCCGCGGACAATATACCAATTCCCCGTAAAATCGGTCAGGCTGAGTTACCAGAAGGACCTTGTGCTTCCCGGGCAGGAGTTACGGTTTGCCTACAGGGATAATTTCTTTCCTCTCCTTTACCCAGGGGAGTAATGATAAGTTCACCCTTAACAATACTCTGAGGTTTGAGTTCCTGAATGAATTTGAAAACCATTTTTCATACCTCCTGGGGTACAATTATCACCCGTCAGCAGCCCGCTGGGCTCCCTCTTCTTTCGACTACGACGGAGATGTAACCACCCCTGACAATGTCAGCAGACATAAATATTTCGGAAACCTTCCTCAACCTTCGTTATGCGCCAAATGAAACTTTTTACCAGGAAAAATTATACAGGGACAGGTTTCCCAATAAATATCCTGTTATTCAGCTTAATACAGCTTTCGGAGCAGAAGCATTAAATAACGATTATGATTACCTGCGGCTTCAGATGAATATAAGCAGGAGGTTCTATATTTCAATAATTGGATACACGGATGTCGCACTTGAAGCCGGAAAGATCTTTGGCGCAGTTACCATATCCGTTGTTGTTTATTCATACGGCAAATCAGACATATGCCTACCAGAGAAATTCATATAACCTTATGAATTATCTTGAATTCGTAAGCGATAAATATGCCTCACTGAATATCGATCATCATTCAACGGATTCATTTTCAATAAAGTCCCGTTACTGAAGAAGCTGAAAGTTCCGGGAGATTATTACCTTCAAGATGCTGTACGGCGGACTGGGCAGTAATAACAATCCTGACAATAATGAAGATCTGTTCCATTTTCCCGTCGACAATAACAACATGCCGCTGACCTGTGCGCTGGAGAAGAAACCATATATTGAAGCGGGGATTGGTTTTTCAAATATCCTGAGGGTTTTCAGGATCGACCTGATAAAACGTTTTACCTATCTCGATCAGCCCGGTATTTCCAGCTTTGGATTCCGTATGCAGCTCATGCTCGTTATTTAGGGAATAGGGTAGATTGACTCTTGATCCTTAGTACCCGGGGAATTACAGTCTTTGGAATGCCGAGTAAAGTAAAATCAAATGAATAGATGAATTTGACTTTGGCTTTCTGTTGGTGTAACTTGCATAAACTAATACCTACCAGATATGATACTCAAAATTTTGTATTGGTTCCCACGGATACTGGCTATCCTTGCAATACTATTTATGCTGATGTTCTCCCTTGATTCGTTTGGGGAGAGAGTCCTGCAGGTAAGCAGCTTCTTGGATTTCTGGTGCATAACATCCCAGTCTTTGTTCTGATCATTGTCCTGATCTTTGCCTGGAAATACGAGGTTATAGGAGGGGTGCTCTTCGTTTTACTGTTTTTTGCGCTTGGGATTTTCTTTAAGTCCTTTTCCGGAAATTCCGGGTCATTGTTTATAATCCTCCCCTTCCTTTTAGCCGGTATAATGTTTATCCTGCATGAGGTTCTGTCGGTAAGGAGCAAACAATAAATCCAGAGCCTGGTGAGAGCAGAACAAAGCTCCGTAATACAAAAAAATGAAGCGATACTGGTAATCGTTAGTTTGAATTAAAGATCTTATAAAATGCAAAATTATGAAAAACATTAAACCGGGTTTTTTGCTTAACTTAATTCTGCTGGCCTCTCTTGCTTTGGGGTGCAGCAAAGATGAGGAATTTGCTACCATTAGGGACATTGAAGGCAATGAATATGCCACTGTCACGATCAATACACAGGTCTGGATGGCAGAAAATCTTAAAACAACCACCTACAATGACGGCAGTGCTATCGGCAATTTTGGCGATAACGATATCGCATGGTTTAACACGACCACAAGCGCATATTGCTGGTACGACAACGGTAGTTCCAATAAGGAAACCTATGGCGCACTCTATAATGGTTACGCAGTAAGTACGGGCAAACTTTGTCCTTTTGGATGGCATGTGCCTTCACGTGATGAGTGGCTGGTTCTTATAGATTTTTCTTGGGGGAATTGATGTTGCGGGTGGCAAGTTAAAGGAAAAAGGCACTGCTCACTGGGAAAGTCCAAATATTGATGCAACAGACGAGTTCGGTTTCAAGGCTCTGCCTGCCGGATACAGGTATTTTAAGGGCGACTTCAGAGAGATCCGCCTGCAGGCCGCATGGTGGACGTCAACCGATAATGTCACGAATCCAGATTATGCATCTCATTTTTTTATTAATAATGATGAAGGCAGTATTGCCTATTATTCCCATGAAAAAACCTATGGTCATAGTGTCAGGTGCCTTAAAGACTAAGAGCGAGTGTACTTGCTCCAATTCTCACTCCCTAAGCCACCTGTAAGCCCAACAAAAAAACCGCCGAATGCGGTTTTTTTGTTGACCCACAGGGGTTCGAACCCCGACTCTTCTGAACCAAAATCAGACGTGTTGCCAATTACACCATGGGTCAATCGGTGCCTGATAAGGCGTGGCAAAAGTAGATACTTTTTTTGAATTCAGGATTGCTCCGTCTCGTAAAAGATGAACGGACAGTCGATGAAAGAGTGAATTATCTGTCCAAGCTCGTACAACTCGTCATCACCCCTTTCATAAAACCACTCTATAGAAACCCTGTTATGAACGTCATCGTAAAGCGACAGTTTCTTTATGATGCCATAAACCCACTTTGTCGATGCCGTATTGATGAAATCAAAAGAAAGTGATACGCGAGTCCTGATTGCCGTGCGGGTCACATATTCAGTTACCCACTCTTCAAGAGGACGATAAAAATCAGAAGCATTCTCGGGTATAGACCGCCCCCTTATCTCAAGGTGACCGTCAAGAAAAAGCACCTCGGGAGTAACCTTTGTAGGCTCTATTTTAATGATATTCATTCCCATTACCGCCAATACCACAAAATCCGACACTTGTGTGGCATCCACAAAAATAATAAAATTAGGTTTGCCGCTTCCCCTAATCAGTTATTTTTCGGTTCATGGGAAAACAGCGTAAGCTCACCCTGCTCCCACAGCGTCGGGTGCTCAGTATCAAACCTGCCAATAATGGCATGCATGATTGTGCGACGCATAAAATCCGACTTGCTCCTGACCCTGAAACGCTGACAGTAGATATTGAGAGCCCTCGCTTCCCTCTCGTTAAGCCTGAGAGTCAGGTTGGTCGTTCTCTTTATCTTCTCTTCAGTGAAATGCGCGCGTTTCAATCCGGCTTTAAATTTTATACTAAAATAGCCCTGAACCACGGTATTCGCGGACAGGGAAACATTGATTTATTAACAACAAAAAGCAGGTAGCCGATAATTGACTGACCTGCTTGATGTTATAGTATTAATAAGTATTACAGCCTGTTAAGCGCATTAAGATCCCCAAAGGCTTCCTTAAGCCTTGCAATGAAGGTTTCCTGCCCCTTGCGCAGCCATACCCTCGGATCATAATACTTTTTATTGGGTTTGTCATCACCTTCAGGATTACCAATCTGCCCCTGCAGGTAGCCTTTCTTTGCTTCATAATAGTCCCTGATACCCAACCAGAATGCCCACTGCATATCTGTATCAAGATTTATTTTTACAGCTCCATACTTAATTGCTTCGGTGATCTTATCCTTCTCAGACCCCGATCCCCCGTGAAATACAAAATTGACAGGGTTGGGACCGGTCTTGTACTTTTTCTGAATAAATTCCTGCGAGTTTTTCAATATCTCAGGCTTAAGTGTAACATTTCCCGGTTTATAAACTCCGTGCACGTTACCGAATGAGGCAGCTATCGTGAAATTTGGCGAGACCTTCAGCAGCTCTTCATAGGCATATGCCACATCTTCGGGCTGTGTATAGAGTTTTGAGCTGCTTATACCGGTATTGTCGACGCCATCTTCTTCGCCACCCGTAACGCCCAGTTCAATCTCAAGCGTCATCCCGAGCTTATCCATGCGCTCAAGATATTTCTTGCAAGTCTCAATGTTTTCTTTCAGCGGCTCCTCTGACAGATCGAGCATATGGGAGCTGAACAGCGGCTTGCCGTTGGTCTCGTAAAACTCTTCGCCGGCATCCAGCAGTGCGTCAATCCATGGGAGAAGCTTGCGTGCCGCATGGTCAGTGTGAAGTATTACCGGGATACCATAGTACTCCGCCACATTATGAACATGAAGAGCGCCGGATATTCCGCCGGCGATGGCTCCTGTATGGTTCTCTTTCGTCAGACCCTGACCTGCAAAGAAATGCGCTCCGCCGTTCGAAAACTGAACTATCACGGGCGAATTCACCTCGCGTGCCGTCTCAAGAACAGCATTGACGGAGTCTGTTCCGACAACATTGACGGCCGGAATGGCAAAATCATTCTTGTTTGCATAATCAAACAGCTTTTTAACTTCTTCACCGGAGATCACACCGGGCTCAAGATTTAATCCTTTGTTACTCATTCTTTTGTATGTTTTATTAAAATTTCCGTGGTCGGTTGCGGCAAAGATAAATAAAAATGCAAGACTCTTTTCTGATCCCCGTGCAGCATGATAATATCTTTGAGGTCTTTATAATACTGATCAATTTCCTATCTTCGTAGCTTCGTTTAAAGTCCTTATTCAGTGAACATGAAAAGAAAAATTTTCACCATTGGCTTCGTCATGCTGCTGAGTCCTTTGCTTCTTTTTTCACAGCAGAAACAATGGACGTTCGAAGAGTGCATTGCTCATGCACTTGAGAACAACATACAGATAAAACAGCAGGAGATCATGACAAGGTATCAGGAATCAACCCTTGAACAGTCAAAACTAAATCTCCTTCCTTCCCTCAACGGAAGCGCCAACCATTATTACTCTTTTGGCCGGGCCTATGACAAGACATCCAACAGATATACCGAGGGCGAAACCGTTCAGTCCAACAGCTTCAATGTCGGCTCTAACATGTCAATATTTAACGGCCTGGTGAATTACAATACCATCCAGAAGAACAAGTATGAACTGCTTGCCACCGAGCAGGATCTTGAAGGATTCAGGGATAACATCTCGCTAAACGTAGCACTTGCGTACCTTCAGATACTTCTGAATAACGAATTGGTAGCTACCACGGCCTCACAGGTCGAGCTTACAAACCAGCAGATTGACCGCACGCGGAAACTGGTTGATGCAGGAAGCCTGGCGCGCGGAAACCTTCTCGATATTGAAGCCCAGGCAGCCCGTGAAGAACTTCAGCTGATCACCCTTCAGAACCAGCTGGCAATATCCCTTCTGACTCTGGCACAGCTGCTTGAATTGCCCTCTGCTGAGAGCTTTGAGATTGAAATTCCTGAGATTTCCGTTGCTCCCGTTGCTTTTGAAAGCAATCCGGACTCTATCTATTCCGTTGCGGAAAAAATCAGACCGGAAGTTTTGGGTGCGGAATACAAGTTAAGAGGTGCCGAATATGACCTTGCCATTGCAAAGGGAGGCAGGAGCCCCCAGATCTCTTTTGGCGCTTCATGGAACACGGCATATTCAGATAACCGGATCGATCTGGTTACCCTGGAACCCTATGATTTCAAGACACAGCTTGACATTAACAGGAACGCTGCGGTAGGTTTTTCACTGAACATCCCTATACTGAACGGGTGGATGGTCAACACTCAGATCAAAAACTCCAGGCTGGGTATTGAAAATTCACGCTACGCACTTGAAAACACTAAGAAACAGCTGTATAAGAATATCCAGCAGGCTTATACCGACGCCACGGGGGCTCTGAAGAGGTACTATTCCAGCCAGAAGGCTGTGTCATCAATGGAAGAGGCTTTCAGGTATGCCGAGCAGAAACTGGATGTGGGCCTGGTCACTGCCGTTGATTATAATCAGTCCAAGACACAGCTGCTGAATGCGCAAAGTGAAATGGCCCAGGCAAAATATGAATATGTCTTCAAGACAAAGGTGCTTGACTTTTACAAAGGCATCCCGCTATCACTTCAGTATATAGGCATCATGGCACTTTAATTCAGAAAATTCATAAATGATGAACCACCTATGTTTCGAAAACACAAACTCAATAGTAATGACTTTAATAACATAGGTGTTGCATCATACCTTAGAAATAAATATTTACAATGATGAAAAACAATAAAATTCTTAAGATCCTCCTTCCCGTCGTTCTGCTTCTCATTATTTTCGCTGCCATAGGGAAAAAGAAGGGCTGGTTCGGCAAGGAAGCCACGGTTAAGGTGGCAATTGAACAAGTTAAAAAAACTCCGATAGTCGAGGCTGTTACGGCCAATGGTAAGATACAGCCCGAGAAGGAAGTCAAGATAAGTCCTGATGTCTCCGGCGAAATAGTCGAGCTGCATGTCAAAGAGGGTGATTTTGTTCAGAAAGGCGTGTTGCTTTTCAAGATCAAGCCCGAAATTTACGTCTCTGCCCGTGAGCGTGCTGCCGCCGCCGTGAACTCATCCAAGGCCCGTCAGGCGCAGGTGGAGGCCCAGATGATCCAGGCTGAGCTGTCGTATGACAGGAGCAAGAAACTGTTTGAAGAAAATACGATATCAAAATCAGATTTTGAGCAGGCAGAATCACAGTATAAAGTGGCAAAAGCCGAGAAAGAGAGCGCTCTCTACTCAGTTAAGAGTGCTGAGGCTTCACTCAGGGAGGCGAATGAAAACCTGGTTAAAACAACTGTCTATTCACCCATGACAGGCACGATATCAAGCCTCTCGGTTGAGCTTGGTGAGAGGGTCATCGGCGCAACAATGATGACCGGAACAGAGGTTCTGCGCGTTGCAGACCTAAACCGCATGGAGGTTGTGGTTGAGGTCAACGAGAACGATATTATCAGGGTAAAGCTGGGTGACACTGCCGATGTGGAGGTGGATGCTTATCTCGACCGTGCCTTCAAGGGAGTGGTTACCGAGATAGCCAACTCGGCCAAGACCACAACCATTACCTCTGACCAGGTAACAAACTTTGAGGTCAGGATACTCATACTACGCGAGTTCATACGAGGACCTGGTCAGTGAGAAGAACCCCAGCCCGTTCAGGCCCGGGATGTCAGCGTCGGTAGATGTATTCACCAGCCGGAAGGCAGATATCCTTACCGTGCCCATACAGGCTGTCACAACACGCACTGATACCACCAAAGCAGAAGCGGCAGGAGAAGAAGAAATACGCACACTCGTCTTTGTGTCTGACGGCAAATATGCTCTTGCCCGTGATGTGAAGACAGGTATTCAGGATAACGTGAACATTGAGATCGTGAGCGGTCTTGCCGAAGGCGATACAGTCATCGTTCAGCCTTTCAGCGCTATCAGTAAAAAGCTTTCCGACTCCACTCTCATTGAAGTTGTTGATAAAGATGCCCTTTTCAGCACAGAAAAGAAGAAGGGGAAATAGGGCCAACGTCAATTTAATCCATAAATGATCCTTTGCATTGAGACAGCTACCAGTGTCTGTTCGGTGGCATTATGCGACGACCACTCTGTCATAAGCGTGCTTGAGGCTCCTGCCGGAATGTCACACTCCTCAAGGCTTACCGTTATCATACAGGAGCTGCTCAAAGACGCCACGGTCAGCGCACGGCAGCTTGACGCCGTATCCGTAAGCAAAGGACCCGGATCATACACCGGACTGCGGATAGGCGTATCTGTGGCCAAAGGCATTGCCTACAGCGCGGGGATACCGCTGATAGGCATCAATACCCTTACCGCAATGTGCCACGGTTATCTTGCAGCAAACCCGCTGGCGGCAGACAGCAGTACCCTTCTCTGCCCGATGATCGACGCCAGGCGTATGGAGGTCTATAATGCTCTTTTTACAGCTGACGGAAAGATGTTGCACGAGACCTCTGCAGACATTATCACAGGGTCATCCTACAGCGACAGGCTTGAAAAAGAAAGAATAATCTTTTTTGGAAACGGAGCTGATAAATGCAGGTCAGCAATAACAAGTCCTAATGCTATCTTTGCAGAAGGATTTAGCCTCTCGGCATCATATTTGCACATGCCGTCGGTGAACGCCCTGAGGGAAAAACGTTTTGAGGATGTTGCCTATTTCGAACCCTATTATCTGAAGGAATTCATAGCAACAATCCCTAAAAAACTGTTTCCCTGAGGAAAATTATTTCGAAATGAGAAAAACATTACTGGCAGTACTGATAATCTTAACCACGGCGGTGCACCAGGTTGCCGCTCAGCCACAGCCATACATGCCGGGAGAAAAGGTCTACTACCAGATTAAATACGGCCCTGTGGGCAGCGGGCGTGCTGTCCTTGAATTAAAAGACGGATTCTACCAGGGAGAGCCCGTGTGGCATGCAACCGTTACCGGTCAGACAACAGGCCTCGCCGATGCCCTGTATCATGTAAGGGACACTTATGAGAGTTATATAAACCCTGAGACTGACCTTCCTGTCTTCTCAATAAGAAATATACTTGAGGGACGCTATAAAAAATACAATGAGGTGGCCTTTGACCATTCATCCAGAACCGATTCAACCCTGGTGTTCAGTGATCTCTCAGGAAATCATACCGCCCCAAAAGACCTCCTTGATATTGTTTCATGCTTTTACTGGTTCCGGAAATACCACCTTGCAAGAGCCGATACTCTTGTCCCCGGTGAGAGGTTTACGATGACCACCTGGTTTTCAGACGAACTGTATCCCATTATCCTGAAATACACCGGGATGGAGACGGTTAAGATCAAGGACGGAAAGGTACTGTGCTACAGGTTCAACCCCGTCACCGAGGTCGGCCGGGTCTTCGAAACAGAAGAAGATATGGTGATGTGGTTCAGTGCCGATGAAAATTTTTTACCGGTTAAAATACGATTTGATATCTTTGTGGGGTCATTTCACGTGGAAATGGTAAAGAGTGAGGGGCTTAAATCGCCTTTGAATTTTATTGACTAACACAGGAAATTTTATTTTTTTTTATGGCAACAACGGCAGATTTCAGAAACGGACTTGTAATTGAATACAATAATGACCTGTATGCGATAATACAGTTTCAGCACGTTAAACCAGGCAAGGGACCGGCATTCGTGCGCACCAAGCTCAGAAACGTCACAACCGGCAGAGTACTTGACAACACCTTCAGTTCAGGCACCAAGGTTAATGTGGCACGAGTGGAGAGAAGACCTTACCAGTATCTGTACAAAGATGACATGGGCTATCACCTGATGCATACCGAGACATTTGAACAGATCACGGTCCAGGAGTCGATGCTCGAAAACAGTGATCTCCTTAAGGAAGGGGCGACGGTTGAAGTGGTGGTTCATGCTGATACGGAAAACGTACTTCTCGTTGACCTCCCGGTCAATGTGGTTATGGAAGTGACTTACTCTGAACCCGGGCTTCGCGGCGACACCGCCACCAACACCCTTAAGCCGGCCACAATTGAAAACGGATCGACCGTGATGGTACCACTCTTTGTAAATGTGGGGGACAAGATCCGCATCGATACGCGTGACCGTTCGTACATAGAGAGAGTCAAGGGCTGACACTGCAACGATGGATGAGAGCAGGCTTCCAAAGGACAGGCTTAAGATGTCGAAATTCAAGCTCGACGCCCTGCTCGATATCACCCTTTCAATCAATGCGAACCTCCCGACTAGCGAGCTCCTCAGGAAGTATGAGTTTATCCTTCGCGAAGACCTGGGCATTGGCAAGCTGATGTTATTTAAATACGGTGAGAAGTGGGAAGTGCTTCTCAACGCGGGCTTCCCGGATAACCTTAAGAAAAAAATAGATGTCGGGCGCGATCTCAACCGTTATACCGAGATCACCACTGAAGTACATACAAAACCCTTTGAGGCTGTCGATATTATTATCCCGGTCATGAACAACAATATCCATACTGCATACGTGCTGATCGGGGATATTGACGAGGAAGGTGAGGGCATGAGCCCGGTGATAAAACATCTTAACTTTATACAGACTATCTCGAGTATCATAGTTGTTGCCATCGAGAACCAGCGGCTGTTCAGGGAGAGCCTCCGCCAGGAAGCCCTGCGCAAAGAGCTTGAACTGGCAGCACGTATGCAGATGATGCTCATCCCTGACAACAAAAAGCTTCCGGCAAACAACAAAATCAGGGTTCAGGGTTTTTATATCCCTCACTACGAGGTCGGGGGCGATTATTATGACTTTCTCACTCTGTCTGATACAACAGTGGGTTTCTGCATCGCCGATGTATCCGGAAAGGGTATGTCAGCCGCCCTGCTCATGTCAAACTTCCAGGCCAGCCTGAGAGTGCTCTTCACAGCCAATGTCGATCTTGATGTTCTGTTGCGCAAGCTGAACACTGTCGTAGTATTAAACTCGTCGGGGGAATGTTTTATCACACTCTTCATCGCCCGGTTTAATATGAAAACAAGGGTGCTTGAATATGTCAATGCGGCACATACTCCTCCGGTTATAATAGATGTCATGTCAGGCACCTCATCAATGCTGAGACAGTCATGTGTTGGCGTGGGAATGCTGGATGAAATGCCGCAGGTTGGCAAAGAGAAGATCTCAATCACACGTCCGACAAAAATAATATGCTATACTGACGGCCTCTCGGAACTGACAGACGACAACGGTAACTTCATCGGTGCTTCAACCGTGGTCAAACACTTCCCGAACTCCAGGCCTATCTCGGAAAATATTGCCGCACTGATAGATGAGCTTGATATCCGTACCGGAAATCCTGACCTTTTTGATGATGTATCAATACTTGCCCTGGAGATATTGTAAAAGGCAGCATCAGAGCCGTCCCGCCTGCCCCTCTTTTTCTCTTATATCCATCGAAACCAGTATTGCAGCAAACCCCCACCACAGGGCGGCGATCTTGTCACTGTCAAGGAAACTGTTCATGATACCGTGAACCACATAGGTCATCACTCCTGCCAGAACAGCCAGGGCAAAATATCCGGTGAAGGTTCTTTTCTCCCTGTACCAGACCCTGATGCCTGTAATAACGGTGAAAACAGTGAGCAGCAGATATATTAAAGCCCCGGGTAACCCTGACTCGCTCATGGTACCCAGGTATTCGCTGTGGGCATTGCCGGCATCGCCAAAGTCAGTGCTAATTATGGTTCTGTCCGAGGCCTTCTGGAACGGACCGTAATTGAACTGATAAGTGCCGGGGCCCCACCCGAACAGGGGTTTCTCTTCAGTCATCCTGAAAGCGCATTTCCACCTGTTTATTCGTTCAAGGTTCGACTGATCAGTTGAGATATTTGACGATGACCTGAGGTGCTGTCCGAGATCAGTCGACGAATCATCTGTGGTGCTGTCCATCTTCTGCCATATCCACCCTGCTGAGAAAGCTATCGCAACAATAAATCCTGCTGCCGTGACTGTAAGGAGCCTGACGGGCATCCTGAGCCATAATATGAAAGAGAGCGCCAGTGCGGCGATCAGGCTAACCCAGGCAGCCCTGCTGTATGAGAAGATGAACCCGGCAATAAACAGGATTATCATCGCCGAAACAAACACCCTTAGAATCACTCCGCTGCTTTTCCTCATCAGCATCACAGCCAGCGGAGGCATTATAAAAGCCATTGAGGCTCCGAAGGATGTATGATCATTATAAAACGGATAGCAGGCTGAATGTGCAAACTGCTGGTTCAGCAGCCCTGCGCCTCCTGCCCTGACAAGGAAATAAATCACCACGACAGCAAGGCCTGATGAATATGCGATTATATATTTTCTGGCTATGCGTTCATTGCTGAACAGCTGAGCTGCAATAAGATAGAAGCCGGCAATGAACCACATCCGGTAGGCAAGGGTCTTGAATGAGACTCCCGGCATTGTTGATGTCAGCGAGGTCACCAGCGTCCATACAAGATATATACCGATAAGAACGGTCACAGGATGCTTCAGAAGCCTTGCTGAAAACTCGCGCGTGACAATAAGCTTGAAAAGGGTTATAAACAGCAGCAGTGCAAGCACAGGCTCTGTAGGTATGGAAAGATCGAAGCCTGCACTACCCGTGAGGTAACTTATCAGGATTGAAAGAGGGGTCAGGAAAAGTGTCAGAAGCAACAGATGCTCGAGGGAGAGCACGGCCAGCATGATCACAGCCAGCCCTGCAGGAATGAGCCATATCAGTACTTCAATGCCGTTCATCAGTGCGGTGCACCTTCACGCCTTCAGCTACAAAGAGTACAAGGGCAGCAAGGACAAGGACCGAGAAGGTAGAGACAATGACCATTATGCTCCTGCGCGGATATACTTTCTTCTCAGCCACAACAGCGCTGTCAACCACAAGGGTGTAGGGCATTGTCTGCTGGCTCAGCGCCTGTGCTTCAAGATATTTCCCCCTTATAAGTCCAAGGTATTCTGTCTCCGTTTCAAGAGTGGTATAAGCCTTTAGGACAGCTGCTCCCACGAGATTTGTCATTGAGTCCGCGTACTGTCTGACAAGCCGGTCCTGCATCTCATAGCTCCTGCTGATCTCATCAAGCATGGCAGCGGCAGCATTGCGCTGCAGCTTATTAAAGATGGTGTCGGTCTGTGAAGCTATGTCATTAGCCATTGCGCAGGCAAGCTCCCTGTCGCGGTCCCTCACCCTGATCTCAACCGATCCGAAGGAGGTCTTGGAGGAATGTATATACCTGTCCATCTTTTCCGCTATGAGCGTTCTGGGGTATTTTTCCGTTGGTTTGATCCTGTAATGATCCGCAAGATTATACTTCACCTTAAGGTACTCCCTGACCTGCTCGCTGCTGATAACCTGCAGCAGCTTTTCCGTAGCATCATCATCACCGTAGAGGGTCGTTTTCGAAGAGGCCTCGCCAAGCAGGGTGCCTGCTTCCGTAATGTTCGAAGAAGGATAAAGGATAACTGTTGATTCATACAGCGGCTTAATAAGCAGCGAGATTACTGCCGATAATACCCCTGCCAGAATTCCGGTGACAAGAAATACCCTGAAATGACGGATAATAAAATTAACCAGGTCAATCGAGTCCGGCCTGAATTCAGCCCTGATATTGTTTTTCATCCTGTCCGGTTTTAGGTTTACATGACCCTGATTAGAAAATAGCTCTTTTTACCTTTCTGGAGCAGCAGATATTTATCATTCAGCAGTTTGTCCGCTTTAATTATCATTTCCGGATCATCAATTTTCTCCTTGTTCAGGCTGACACCTCCACCCTGAACCAGGCGCCTGAACTCTCCCTTTGATTCGGTGATTTTTGTATGCACGGCGCACAGGTCGGAGATTGTTACACCGGCAGATAACAGGTCCGGGTTTATGTCATACATCGGTACACCGTCAAAGACAGCAAGGAAGGTGTTTTCTTCCATGCGCTGCAGCTGTTCTGTTGTTCCCTTTCCGAAGAGTATCTGGGAGGCCTCAACGGCTCCGTCATAATCCTCCCTTGAGTGTGCCATAACGGTCACCTCTTCAGCAAGACGTTTCTGGAGGATGCGAAGATGCGGTTCAGCCCGGTGAGCTTCAACAAGGTCGTCTATCTCGCTGTGCGACAGCATGGTGAATATCTTAATAAACTTCTCCGCATCGTCGTCTGCCACGTTGAGCCAGAACTGGAAGAACTGATAAGGTGTTGTCTTTGCGGGGTCAAGCCACACGTTGCCTGTCTCGGTCTTGCCGAATTTCTGTCCGTCACTTTTTGTTATCAGCGGACATGTCATGGCAAAGGCCTCTCCTCCGCTCTTGCGTCTGATGAGCTCGGTGCCAGTCACAATGTTGCCCCACTGGTCAGAGCCGCCCATCTGAAGCCTGCATCCATAAGTGTTGTAGAGATACAGGAAATCGGTACCCTGCACGAGCTGGTATGAAAACTCTGTAAATGACATGCCCTGGCCGGTGTCGGAGTCAAGCCTTTTTTTCACGGAGTCTTTCGCCATCATGTAATTGACCGTGATATGCTTTCCTATATCCCTTATAAAGCCAAGGAAGGAATACTCCCTCATCCAGTCGAAGTTGTTGACCATCAAAGCCCTGTTAGGGGAGGCTGATCCGAAGTCGAGGAATTTCTCGAACTGTTTTTTCATCCCCTCCTGGTTATGCCGCAGTGTCTGTTCGTCAAGAAGGTTTCGCTCCTCTGATTTCCCTGACGGATCACCTATCATTCCCGTGGCGCCACCGATAAGAACGATAGGCCTGTGGCCTGCATTCTGCAGGTGTCTCAGCATCATCACCCCTACGAGGTGGCCGATATGCAGCGAATCGGCCGTTGGGTCGAAGCCAACGTAGGCTGCAGTCTTTTCCTTAAGCAGGAATTCCTCTGTTCCGGGCATGATATCATGTATCATCCCCCTCCATTTCAGTTCTTCGACAAAATTCATCATCAGCAACTCAAAATTCAGTGTCGCAAAGATATCAAAACGGGTCAGATGGTCACACCCTGAGGTTTGTTTTTATGGCGGTTGAAGCTGTCAAGCAGATCGCCACCCTCCACTATCGGGAAGATTGCCGGAATGATATCAGCGATAGGGTTATAGAGAAATGACTTTTCTATTGTGGCGGAAGGCAAAAAGTGTCTTTTTTCGTCAATTGTATTAAGAAAAACGAAAACGACACTGAGGATCAGGGCGGTCTTGATCACTCCAAAGACAGCGCCAAGCGATTTCACCAGGAAACCCAGGGAGACCGATTTGACAATTGTATCCAAAAGCCGGCCCAGAAGGTTTATGACGATGACAATAACGACAAAAGTGACTGCAAAGGCTGCTATGCCCGTCCAGGTTGCCTGCATGTCGAACCAGCCGGAGAGTTTGTCGGCGGTCCAGCCTGAGAAATGTATGGCCCCCCAGATACCGAGGATCAGCGCTGCCAGCTTTGCAATCTCGATTATCACTCCATCGATGAAACCCTGTATCAGTCCGAAGGCAAGCAGGGCGATAATAACAAAGTCAATCCAGTTCATTGGTCATTACGTTTGAAGGGATGAAGGTAGGGAATATTGAACATTTGAACAAAGATGTTCATTACTGCAGATTTGCAATTCAGGTCCCGACCATTAGTTATCTTTGAAACTTAAACCGGAGGGACCGGCAATGGACGTAATAGCAATATTTGATATCGGGAAGAATCTTCATAAGCTTCTTCTTTTTGATAAATGGCTTCATGTGGTTCATACGGAAGAACAGATACCGGCGGGTATATCTGATAATGAGGTCTTTTCCGCTGAGGAAACTGCTGCAACCGAAGCGTGGATGAGATCATGCCTTGATGCGGTTGCCAGGGAAGGGAAGTTCAATATTAAAGCGTTGAACTACTCCAGTACCGGATCTGGCTTATTGCTCCCCGGACCAGGGGGCTATGATATTAAATACGGCATGGGAATGACCCGCAGCTCTGCTGCACTCTTGCCGTACCTTAAAGGGACGAAAGAGCATTTTATCATTATTTCGGCTGGCACCTGGTGCATCTTCATAAACCCTTTCAACACCGAACCATTAAGCGCAGAACAACATCACGACGAAATACCGTACGATATAAGTGGCGGTCAGAGACAGGTGAAGTCATCACGCTTTTTGCTTGGCCCTGTTCACGACAAAAATGTGGATAGGCTCAACAACTATTTTGGAATTCTGGATGAATTATATAAAACGATAAAGATCAGAGATCTGAAGATATGGAAACTGTTCGCTAACAAACAGGGCAGGGTCTTTTTTCGGGAAGGAATTCCTGCGGATTATGTTGACAACGTGGTGGATTTGTCTCAGTTCCTGACTTTCGCCGATGCCTACCACCAGATGATGTTTGACCTGGTTGATGTCTGCATGGAATCCCTGAGACTGATAAGTCCGGCAGATGATGAAACCGAGGTGGTATATATTACAGGAGGTTTTGCACGGAATGACACTTTTGTCCGTTTGATGGCTACCAGGCTGCCTGGTAAAAGGGTTTTTACATCTGACATCAGCGATCACTCAGCCCTGGGGGCGGCGATGACAGTTTATGAAAGTGCATTCGGAAAGGAAATACCGCATGTCTATCTTGGTCTTAGAGCGGTTTTATGATTACTTTTATGCTTCGTTAAATCTGAATAGTAAATTTCCCGCCATGAATAAATCGAGTTACCAAATTAGAAACCTGCTGATGCTGGCTGTTGTGATATTTATAACATCATGCAGTAAAGCTCCCGTGCAGGACAAACTTAGTCTTCCGTATGAGAAATATGTGATGCCAAACGGGCTCCAGGTGATCCTTCATACTGATCATTCCGACCCCGTAATGTCGTACGCGATAATGTATCATGTGGGTTCAAGCAGGGAAGTCCCGGGCAAGACAGGCTTTGCTCATCTTTTTGAACATCTGCTCTTCGGCGGTTCGGAGAATGTTCCAACAGGGACCTTCGATAAGATCATAGAAAATGCTGGTGGCTCTAACAACGGATTTACAAGCCGGGATGTCACAACCTATTTCGAAAGCTTTCCGAAAAATGCACTTGAAAAAATACTCTGGCTGGAATCGGACCGCATGGGTTTTTTCATTAACTCGGTGACACCGCGCTTGCTGGCCATCCAGCAGAATGTGGTTCAGAATGAGAAGCGACAGTATGTGGATAACTCACCATATGGTTTCACAAGTTATGTCGTTTACAAGAACCTCTATCCTGTCAGTCATCCTTACAACTGGGATGTGATAGGTGAAATGGAGGACCTGAAGCACGCAACGCTTGATGATGTAAAGGCCTATTATGAAAATTTCTACGGACCGAATAATGCCACACTTGTCCTTGCCGGTGATTTTGACGCTGACTCTGTAAAGCTGCTAATAAATAAATATTTCGGAGAATTAAAATCCCACGGTGAGGTTGCACCCCGAAGCCCGATGCCTGTTACTCTTGATCAAACAAAAAAACTCTGGCATGAAGATAATTTTGCAAATGTTCCACAAATAACCCTTGTCTGGCCTGTGCCGGAAAACTATAATCAAGATGCTTACGCGCTCACTTTCCTGGCAAAGATCCTTGCCGACGGTAAGAAAGCCCCATTGTACAAAGTGCTTGTCAAGGAAAAACAGCTCACCGCGTGGACATCAGCCTATAACGGAGCCGAAGAGCTTACCGGTGAGTTTACAATTTCCCTTACTGCAAATGAAGGTAAAACCCTGAAGGAGATTGAAGATGCAATAAATGAGGCTTTTACACGATTTGAAAAGGAGGGCTTCACAGATAAAGAGGTGCAACGGATCAAAGCATCAAGTGAGAAGGAATTCTATCAGGGGCTGAACAGCGTGCTGAGCAAATCCATCCAGACTGGCCTTTTATAATACATATCTGAACGATCCCGGATTTGTTGAAAAGGATATTGAAAACATCAAGGCTGTTACACGGGAAGATATTATGAGGGTTTACAACCGGTACATCAAAGACAAGCCTCATATCGTGACCAGCTTCGTCCCGAAAGGACAACAGGAAATGATCGCGGAAAACTCTGTTGTTGCGGAGGTAATTGAAGAGAACATCACCGAAGCCAGCAAGGTCGAGATAGCTAAGGCAGGGGTTGAACAGACTGCCAAAACCGTTTCATCAATAGATCGTACTGCAGAGCCTCCGGCCGGACCCGAGCCTGAGGTTAAAGTTCCAGAGATATGGAAAGCTACCCTGGCTAACGGTATTGAAATTCTGGGCATTCAGAATAAGGAACTTCCGCTGGTTAGCATGAATATGGTCATTACAGGAGGAGCATTACTTGATAAAATAGAATTACCCGGAGTTGCCGCCATGGTAGCCGGGGTGCTGCCGCAGGGAACAAAGAACAAGACGCCAGAGGAGCTGGAAGAAGAGATTGAACTGCTTGGATCCACTATTAATATGCGTGCAGGCAGTGAAGAAATTACTTTCAACGCCAGCACACTGTCGAGGAACTTCGGAAAAACCGTGTCGCTGATGAAAGAGATCCTGCTTGAGCCGAGATGGGATTCAACCGAGTTTGTGATGGCGCAGGCGCGAACCAGGAATGGCATAATCCAGGCAGAGGCCCGGCCTGCAAGTGTTGCCTCCAGTCAGTTTTCAAAGCTGGTGTATGGGCCTGACCATATCCTCGGCTATGACACCAAAGGGACTAGGGAATTGATTGAAAAAATCACCCCGGAAGATCTGAAGTCATTTTACGAAAGAAACTTTTCCCCTTCAGTCACCACAATTCAGGTGGCTGGCAATGTTTCAAAGGAAGAGGTGCTTGAAGCCCTGAAGCCTCTTGAGGCAGAGTGGAAAGCTAAAGATGTCACCTTCAACAGTTATGCACCGGCTCCATCGCCGGAGAAGTCACAGATATATTTTGTAGACATCCCCGGCTCACGCCAGTCGGTCATATATGCCGGCTACCTGGCCCTTTCAAGGGATAACCCCGATTTTGTAAAGGCAGATTTTGACAATTACAGGCTCGGCGGAGCTTTCACGAGCATACTGAATCAGATCCTCCGCGAAGAGAAGGGATTCACTTATGGTGCTTCGAGTTATTTCCGTGAGATGAAAATCCCGGCTCCGTTTATAACTTCCACAAGCGTAAGATCCGATGCGACTCTGGAAACCATGGAAATCATAAAGAGTGAGATGGAGAGATACCGCAACGGCATTTCAGAAAACGATCTTCAGTTCATCAAGAATTGTATGATAAGATCGAATGCGTTGCGTTTTGAAACCAACGAGGCACTGGCAAACATGCTTTATTATATTGGAAAATACGGGTTCAGTGATGATTATGTAAAGCAGGAGGAAGATGTCATAAGAAGCATGACTGTGGCAGAACACAAGGCGATCGCTGAAAAATACATCAATCCCGGCAGGATGATCTATGTTGTGGTCGGTGACGCCGCCACCCAGATGAAGCAACTGGAGAAGGTCGGATTTGGAAAGCCGGTGCTTGTGGTCAGGTAGAAGGCAACAGGCAGTAATGCCTTTAATTCATTTCAGACTCTTTTTATACTCAATTACAGCTAAAAGATCCTTTATCTGATCTTTTGAGGTGACAGTAATTGCCAGGGGGAACAGGGTGCCGATAGGTTTTTTGGATGTAAAATCTTCCTTAATGCTTTTGTCAATGTCAAGTTCAAGAACCCCGTGACAGTGCCTTTCGACGAAGTAAAATCCTGTTTTGAAATACCCGTCCCACACCGACAACCAGAAAACAGTTTTCTTTTTAAAGCCCACTTTGCACAGCCAGGCTTTCCCGTCCTTATAATAATTCCACTGAGGTACAAGCCCGTGATCAGCACCGGTGATCTTTTTCATGGTTTCCTCGTAGACAGGATAGCTGTCCTTCAGAACACTTCTCAGTATTTCATCTGCAGGATAAGAATCAGGGTCTTTCAATAGTGGTGTTTCCATTTCTTCCAGGTTGGTTTAACAACTTCCGGCAGTAGCCAATCAAATATAGATAAAAGACTGTAGAAAAGTGGTGCGAGGTTTACGGTGACTTTCCCTACGTCCTCAGAAATGCGTCTATCTCTCTTGCTGCAATCCTGCCGGATGCAATTGCGTAAACAACCAGACTGGCTCCGTTTACAGCATCTCCGGCAGCAAATACTCTATTAAAACCCGTCTCGTGACCTTGGCCTGTTTTGGCTTTTAATCTCCCATAAGGATTGATATTCAAATCTTTAACTATACTATACTGAGCCGGGTGATTGAAACCAAGAGCCAGAAGCACCAGGTCAGCATCAATTATTCTGCGGGTGCCATCAATAATTTTCATTGAATACCCTGATTCTTCCTCTCCCCATTCCACGTCTTCCACCTCCACTCCTGTGACATTGCCTTCATTTCCGATAAACCTCACCGTGGATAATGACCATATCCTTTCACATCCCTCCTCCTGGGAAGTTGAGGTCTTCATCACTTTGGCATAATAGGGCCATGGATTATCAGGAGTTCTGGCCACGGGTGGCTTCGGCAAAATCTCGATCTGGGTGACACCTGAAGCTTTCTGACGTATGGCCGTACCCACACAGTCAGAGCCGGTGTCTCCACCACCGATAACCACCACCCTTTTTTCTTTTGCACTGACAGGCTTTTCGGTGCCGTCAGATTCGCCTCCGTTGATTTTGTTCTGTGAAACAAGGAAATCAAGAGCGAAATGGATTCCATTCAGATCTCTGCCCTCCACCATGAGGTCACGCGGCTGAGAGGCGCCAGTTGCAACACAAACAGCATCATATTGATTTACAATTTCCTGAATCGGAATATCAATTCCAATATTAACATTGGTCCTGATAGTCAGGCCTTCTTTTACCATTATCTCCAGTCTCCGGTCGATAGTTGCCTTGCTGAGCTTGAAATCCGGTACACCATACCTGAGCAATCCTCCTGCCTTAGCCTCCTTCTCAAAAAGAGTCACTTCATGTCCCGCCTTGTTCAGTAAATCAGCTGCCGCCATGCCTGAAGGACCGCTCCCAATAACTGCAACTTTTTTACCAGTCCTGCCTGGAGGAGGGACTGGTTTTATGTAGCCTTCTGAAAATGCTTTTTCAGTTATTGCCACTTCATTTTCACGAATGGTTACGGCGTCCTGCTGGATATTCAGAACACATGAGTGTTCACAGGGTGCGGGACATATCCTTCCTGTAAACTCAGGAAAATTGTTTGTAGCGTTCAGTCTTTTGTAAGCACCTTTCCAGTCTCCTTTGAACAGCAGGTCATTCCATTCAGGAATTAAATTATCGACAGGGCAGCCCCAGTGGCAGAAAGGCACACCGCAATCCATACACCTGGCAGCCTGCAGCATCCGGTCTTCACTGTTAAGTATCTGTTCAACCTCGCTGAAATCGCATATTCTCTCGACAACAGGCCTGTTTCCTGCTTCTTTTCTTTTTATCTTTAAAAATCCGGTTATATCACCCATCGCTATATTCTTAATGTTCAATAACCTGCCCCCATTTCTACATCCATCTCAACATTTGCCAGTTTCTTTTTTATCTCTTCAAGTTTTTGCTCTTCCAGTACTTTTTTATAATCATATGGAGTGATCTTGATAAATCTGGGAATAAATTTAACGGTGTCATCTAGAATCATTTTTGCCTTTTTACTGTCTGTGTACCGGTAGTGACTGGAGATCAGGGAAGTAAGTTCATCGATATCTCTGTTATCTTCAACCAGGGAAAGTTCTACCATTCCCATATTACAGTAATAGTCAAAATCCCCTTCTTCATCAAAAACGTAAGCAATGCCTCCGCTCATACCTGCAGCGAAGTTGCTGCCGGTTTTGCCAAGAACAATAACCCTTCCGCCTGTCATGTATTCACAACAATGATTGCCGGTTCCTTCTACTACGGCAACTGCACCGCTGTTGCGCACAGCAAATCTTTCACCGGCCACACCTGATATGAATGCTTCTCCGCCGGTTGCGCCATAAAGCACCGTGTTCCCTATAATTGTATTCCTGTCTGCCTCGAACATCGATCCTGGTGGTGGTTTGACTATAATACGCCCACCAGAGAGTCCTTTGCCGAGATAGTCATTTGTCTCCCCCTCAAGATAGAACTCGGTTCCTGCTGTAAGAAAAGCCCCGAAGCTTTGTCCTGCCGAGCCGCTGAACCTGCATTTAATTGTACCTTCCGGTAAACCGGATGAGCCATAACGTTCAGCTATTCTGCCTGAGAGCATGGCACCTGTAGCCCGGTCAGTGTTTCTGATTGATCTGTAGATCTCTACAGGGTTCTTCTCCGAGATTGCTTTTGCGGCTTCATCAAGCAGGCCTAAATCAAGAACATCTCCGACGTTGTTTGCATTTCGCTCAGTGCAGTACACCGGGTTCACCCGGGCTTCGTCAGGTATCCGCAGCAGCGATGTGAGGTCTATATTTTTTGTCTTCCAGTGGTTTACCTCCGAATTCCGTTCGAGAAGGTCAGAACGGCCGATTATGTCATCAAGTTTTCTGAACCCCATTTCTGCCAGGTTTTCACGGACATCTTCTGCCAGGAACCGGAAAAATGTGACAAGGTTTTCAGCTTTGCCTGAGAACCTGTTTCTGAGTTCCGCATTCTGTGTCGCCACACCCGTGGGGCATGTGTTCAGGTGGCATTTCCTCATCATGACGCATCCGAGGACTATCAGGGCAGCCGTGGCAAATCCGAATTCCTCAGCGCCAAGCAAAGCCATAATTATCACATCCCTGCCGGTTTTCAGCTGACCGTCAGCCTGAAGAATGACCTTCCGGCGCAAATTATTCATCACCAGCGTCTGCTGTGTCTCAGCCACACCCATCTCAACAGGAAGGCCCGCATGCTTTATTGATGAAGCGGGAGAAGCACCGGTGCCTCCTTCAAAGCCGGAAATTGTTATCAGATCAGCGCCGGCTTTGGCAACTCCTGCAGCAATTGTTCCCACACCCGTTTCAGAGACAAGTTTGACGCTGATTCTGGCACGGGGATTAACATTTCGAAGATCAAAAATCAGTTGCGCCAGATCTTCAATAGAGTATATATCGTGATGTGGCGGAGGCGAGATAAGGGTTATGCCTGGAATTGAGTACCGGGTCTTTGCGATGATCTTGTCCACTTTGTGCCCCGGGAGCTGTCCTCCCTCACCCGGTTTGGCTCCCTGGGCTATTTTTATCTGTATCTCATCAGCGTTGACCAGAAATTCTGCCGTGACACCAAAGCGTCCGCTGGCTACCTGTTTTATTGCGCTTCTTACGCTTGTCCCGTCAGCACGGGGAATAAACCTGGCAGGGTCCTCACCTCCCTCGCCGGTATTGCTTCTTCCGCCGATACGGTTCATGGCAATGGCTATGCACTCATGGGCTTCCTTGCTTATTGATCCGTAGGACATCGCTCCCGTTACAAATCTCCTCATGATATTCTCTGCCGGCTCAACTTCATCGGGAGAAATTTGATTTTTCCTGATCCTGACCAGACCCCTTATAAACAGGGGGCGGGCTGTATCATCATTGGCCTTTTGCGTATATGTCCTGAAAACACTCCGGTCACCTGTTCCTGTGCTACACTGGAGGTGCGCAATGATCTCAGGGTTCCATGCATGCATTTCACCGTTCCGGCGGTATGTATACACCCCTTCTGTCAGTACATCTTCCCGCTGATCTTCTGCAAATGCATGCCTGTGAGGGATAAGAACCTCCCCGGCAATCTCTTCCAGCCCGATGCCACCTATCCTGGATGCAGTGCCTTCAAAGTACCTGGTGATCACATCCGGATGTATGCCAACCGCTTCGAATATCTGTGAAGACCGGTAACTTCTCAAAGTGCTTATTCCCATCTTCGACATGATCTTCAGTATGCCTTTGTGGATCGAATTGATATAATTCTCCTCGGCTTTCTGGTAGTCAAGCTGTAATGTTTTCTCCTTCACCATCCTGTCAATTACGGCAAAGACCATATAGGGGTTGATTATACTTGCCCCATAGCCGAAGAGCAGTGCAAAGTGCATAACCTCACGCGGTTCGGCAGACTCAACCACAATATCAATCTGCATCCTCTTCCGTTTTTTTATCAGGTAATGATGCACTGCAGACACAGCCATCAGGGAGGGAACGGGGGCGGTGTTTTCATCAATTCCACGGTCAGAAAGGATGATATAATTTTTGCCCTCATCAACGGCTTTTTCGGCATCAAGGCACAGCTGGTCAATTGCGCAGCGAAGTCCTTCCGCTCCTTTCCCGGCATCGAAATGCATCTTAAGACTGGCGGCAGAAAAGCCTTTATAGCGCAGATTCCTGACAATCTGGAAATAGGTGTTCGAAATTACCGGGTTCCGGAATCTAACCATCTTTACATGGTCAGGGCTCTCATCAAGGAGATTCTGCTGCAGGGATCCCAGGTATCCCGAAAGGGTCATTACCAGTTCTTCCCTGATAGGATCAATCGGGGGATTGGTCACCTGCGCAAAATGCTGCTTGAAATAATTAAAAAGACGATAAGGCTTTTCTGACAGTACGGCCAGCGGAACATCATTTCCCATAGAACTTATGGGTTCCTTGCCGGTGGCAGCCATCTCTCCGATAATTTTCCCGATATCTTCCCCGGAGTAATTGAATGAAACAATGTATTTTTCATAATCCGGACCCAGCTCCGGAGTTTCGAGATGTCCGGTTTCAATCTCCTCAAGGTTTACCATGTTCTGCCTGATCCACTTCCCGTAAGGAAACTCACCTGCCAGTTTTTCCTTCAGTTCCCCGTCGTGCCAGACCCGTCCCTCCTCTGTATCAACCAACATCATTTTTCCTGGCCTCAGCCTTCCTTTTTCCCGGATCATCTCAGGCGGAAATGTCAGTACCCCTGCTTCTGATGCCATTACCATCAGATCATTGGTCGTTATTACATATCGTGAGGGTCTGAGCCCGTTCCGGTCAAGCATGCCGCCAATATACCTCCCGTCCGAGAATATCAGCGAAGCCGGCCCGTCCCAGGGCTCCATGATAGTCGAATAATAATGATAAAAGTCGCGCAGCTCAGCAGGGATGGGATTTTTGGCGTTGATTGATTCGGGAATTAATACTGCCATTGCATAAGGCAGGCTCTTGCCGCTCATGATGAGAAACTCAAGCACATTATCAAGTGAAGCTGAATCGCTTTTATCCGGTTCTATAAGCGGGTAGATTCTGGAAAGATCTCCCAGCTTTTCCGATCTCAGAATAGATTCCCTGGCTTCCATCCACAGCCTGTTCCCTCTTATTGTATTAATCTCACCGTTATGTCCCAGAAAACGGAATGGCTGAGCCAGATCCCAGCTCGGGAAGGTGTTGGTGCTGAACCTGGAATGAACCATGGCGATTGCACTTTCCAGCCGTTTATCTGTCAGGTCGGAATAATAATCCCTTAACTGAACGGACGTGAGCATACCCTTGTAAACAAGCACGCGCGAAGACAGGCTGGGAATATAAAAGAAGCTTTTCTGTCTCAGGTCAAACTCACGTATTGCCCTCTCCACCCGTTTCCTGATGATAAATAAAGTCCGTTCGAGATCCTCCTGCTGAAGGTCTGCCGTGATGAATACCTGTTTAATATAAGGCTCCGCGGCTCTTGAAATATCACCGAGGACCGAGTTATCGCGAGGTACTTCCCTGTAGCCAATGATACTCGCGCCTTCTTCGGCTGTAACCAACTCCAGCAATGCCTCACACCGCAATGCCTCAGGCCTGTCCTGTGGAAGGAAGATCAGTCCCGTACCGTATTTGCCTTCCCGGGGTAAGTTATAACCCTGTATAAGATAAAAATCGCGAGGCACCTGCATCATTATGCCGGCGCCGTCACCCGTCTTTCTGTCAGCGCCCTCGGCACCCCTGTGAGTCATGTTCCTGAGTATGTCAAGGCCCTGGCTTATGATTGCGTGAGATTTCTCCCCCTTGATATGAGCGATAAAACCTATCCCGCAGCTTCCGTGCTCAAAATCATTTCTGTATAATCCCAGTTCACCTGGTCGTTCTGTTTTCATTCCCAATGTTGGTGTTATTAAAAACTAAAAACCGCTCTCTGTTTTCCTGAGAACGGTTATTTTAATTCCGGTTTTAATATACCACTCTCATCCGGATGCATTTATCCCTGAAGCAATGTTTAGCGACAATGTTGCAATGATAATTACCATTTATTAATTTTCTGAGGCAAACATATTAATTTATATGATAAAAACAGGGCTTAAAAATAAATATCTTGAAATATTTATTAAGATTCAATTAACAATATTAATTATGTTTAATTTTTCCGGCGGGATTCAGTGACCGCTGAACACTTCACCTCACACACCCCGGTTCCGAGACTGTTATTGTACTGACCCTGATTTGACTGGCCCTGGTCCGCCTGAAGGAACTGGTAGCCTGGCTTCAATCCCTGCCACATCACCCGGATAGACAGTTCATCATTAATCTGAAGGACTTTATTGAAAGACCATCCTGTATCCGATTGAAAATGTAACAGGAAATAATCCCTGTTCAAACTCCACGCTGTAGGCATTTTCCAGGTAATCCATATACTCCTGTACCTCAGAACTCCTCAGCGGAACGAATAATGATACGCTCATGTAGTCGTCCGAATACTTCATGGGTTTGAAATCCAGTCCCGCACCAACAGTAGGACCGTAGAATACCTTATTGAGATTCGGTGCATCAGCAACCTTGACTACGGCATTATATCCGTACATGGCCAGGGCATATAACATTACATGACTCTTGCTGCTTCCGACGGCGATTCTGGATTTAACGCCCAGATTAAAGCCCACTCCGGCCAGATTGTATCCTAAACCACAAAAAAGTCCGACATTCCTCTGCGGGTAATACAGAATGTTGCCGCCAATACCTCCGTAATCCTGTCCAATGCCAAAACCAAGTGCAAGTTTGTCAAAGGTTATTACAGAGTTGGTCTGTAATACCAGCTCCTTCAGTAATGCACTGTTCGTTTCTTTTGCAACAGCAGCCGTATCCTGAGGGAGTTTGGCCGGAGTCTCAACTTTAGCCGGCAATGAATCCGGCTTTTCCCTTACGGCAGGTCTGCTGACCGTGGTCACAACCACGGGTTCCTGGGAAAATACAATTCCGCTTATGAATAAAGTGAATGATGCAATAAGGATAAATCGCTTCATATCCTGGATTATTTAGGAATCTAACCTGTGCAGGATAAAGGTAATGATTAAACGCGGAAATCTATACCGTCAGTCCTAAATCGCGCAGCTCCTGCCTCAGCTGGTCGGCCGAGTGAAAGTGTATCGCATGGAATCCCAGCTCCGCAGCTGCCTCGGCGTTGGCTTTGTTATCATCAATATAA
This sequence comes from uncultured Bacteroidales bacterium, assembly GCA_963732575.1. Classification (GTDB taxonomy): domain Bacteria; phylum Bacteroidota; class Bacteroidia; order Bacteroidales; family VadinHA17; genus SR-FBR-E99. Next base: position 139,148 of record CAVTAA010000005.1, on the reverse strand, counting down.
ACCGATTCTGCAGGATTGACATTATACCTGCTCATCAGCACCCGGTAAATGGCATGGTCAGGCTTGAGAAGCTTCTCATAACCTGAAACAACGATGCCGTCAAACTGTTTCATGAATCCAAAGCGCTCATATGCTACCGGGAAAGCTTCATGCGACCAGTTTGAAAGAGCGTAGAGGGGCATTCCGGCCGATTTAAGCTCGTTAAAGATCTTCACCGTATCAGTGAGCTCCCCGGCAAGCATCTCCTCCCAGCGGTCATAATAAAGGGCGATTTTATCACTGTGCTCAGGGTATCTGGCCGAAAGCTCGGCAGTGGCTTCGCTGAAAAGCTTGCCTCCGTCCTGCTGCACATTCCATTCGTAGGTACATATATTGGACAGGAACCACTCCATTTCATCTTCACTTTTAAAGATCTTGCGGTACATATGCCTTGGGTTCCAGTCTATAAGGACGCCCCCGATGTCAAAGACCATGCTGTTAATACTTTTCATTGTGCCATTTTTCAGCTCCAATATTAGTTATTTTTTCAAGAGCGGAGACAATCTAAAAGATCCATCTACCAGATGCGAACCTCAATACGCCCTGCAAGAACCGGCACCTGGTTTTAACAGGGCTTCAACGGTATTTATTTCTTTACCCCGTGGCGCAGGGCTTTCGGTTGATTCTGACAGGGCTGTTCCCGCCTTATGGTTGTCTGAGCCAGTCCTGGTACAAATCTCAATCACACCCTTGGTATTAAATGCCGTATACCTCTATATAAATAAAGTCCTTCGACACATTGATCCTTTCTATGTCAGCCGGGCTCAGATTACTGATAGATGAGGCATTCTATCCCAGCAACACTCCGTTAACGACTATGAGAGCTCAATCTCGAACACCAGAAGTAATTGGTGTTTATAATGATTTTATTTGGGCTTAAGCTCATTTATTGTTTCTGTAGGAATAAGTGCTTTACTCTCTGTTTTCACCTTAAGGTCTCTGGAAAGAACAAATGATGCTGTCTGCCTTACATCCGCTGATGATGCTCCTATCCTGACCGTGTAATCACCTGCTGCTGCTATCCATGCCGATGATGCCGGGTCAAACGAGGCAAGTGACCTGGTGGTGAGTTCAAAGGTCAATGTTTGCGTTTCTCCCGGACCCAGCATTTTTGTCTTAGCAAATTCTTTAAGCTCTTCGTCCGGCTTATCAAGTTTTCCGGCAGGAGCTGTAAGATAAAGCTGAACAACTTCGCGTCCGGCAACATCACCGGTATTTTTTATATCAACAGAAACAGTAAGGCTTGTTTTGAACTTCTCGGAACTCATCACAATATTGTTGTAGTCAAATGTAGTATATGATAGCCCGTAGCCGAACTCAAATGATACCGGTACTTTGAAAGTGCTGTAATAGCGGTATCCTACATAAATTCCTTCCTCATAAACGATTTTCGAAGCCTGGGAAGCGAAGAATGATTCTAGAGGACTTGTACCGGGTGTCTGTGGTTTAGCTTCCTCTGTCAGAACACCGGGGAAATTTTTTGCAGAGGGAACATCGCTGTATTGCATCGGGAAAGATGAAGTCAGCTTCCCTGACGGATTAACTTTCCCGCTGATCACGTCGGTAATGGAGTTACCTGTTTCCTGTCCGGCTTGCCATGCAATAAGGATCGCATCAGGCATATCTTTCCAGCTAGCTGTCTCAATGACTCCTCCAATATTAAGTATCACCACAGTTTTCTTGCCTGATGCATGGAATGCTTTGCAGACGGTCTTTATCATTTCTGTCTCCTCTATTGTAAGGTTGAAGTCACCTTCCACCTTCCTGTCAAAAAACTCACCTGAATTCCTTCCAATCGTTATAAGAGCCACATCATTTTCAACTGCGGCTTTTTCAGCGAGCTTTGTATCAATTTTCATTTCAGGTATCCGAGGTATTAGCATAAATCGCACGGGGCGAGACTGTTTTGCCTTCTCTGCCTGCATATATTTCAAGTACTTTCTGAGAAGTCCTTCATCAACAGTGTATCCTGCACCTTTCAGCCCTTCAACCAGAGAAATACTGTAAGCTTCATTGACATCGCCGCTGCCCGTGCCTCCAGTTATTATTTCGAAAGATGTATTGCCAAACGCGGCAATATTTCCTTTGCCAATAACAAGAGGAAGCGTTTTTCCTTCATTTTTAAGCAGGACCATCCCCTGTGCTGCAACCTTTCTTGCCACCTCCGCATGTGCTTTCAAATCAGGTTTGTTGGAATATTTATATCCCTTGGACCTTGGGCTCTGAACCAGGATATTCAGGATTCTCTCTATGTTACTGTCGACAACCTTTTCATCAAGAGTGTTGTCATTTAATGCTTTAAGAATTGTTTCAGCCTGCGAAGTCATACCTGGCATAAGCAAGTCATTCCCCGCTTTCATCATAGCTATAGGGTCCTTTCCGCCAAACCAGTCTGTCATCACAAGACCTTTAAAATCCCAGTCATCACGAAGTACTTTGGTAATAAGGTCATGGCTTTCAGGAGCATAAGTACCATTTATCAAGTTATATGAAGACATTACCGTCCAGGGTTGTGATTCCTCAATGGCTATACGAAACCCTTCAAGGTAAATTTCACGCAGTGCCCTTTCGCTGACTATGGTATTCAGGGAGTTGCGGTTGGTCTCCGTATTGTTGGCAGCATAATGTTTGACGGAGGTTCCCACGCCGTTTGATTGAATACCATTTACCATGGCGGCAGTCATTTTCCCGCTGACATACGGATCTTCGGAATAGTATTCGAAGTTCCTTCCGCAAAGAGGATTACGATGAATATTTAGTCCAGGGCATAGAATGATGTCAGCACCATATTCAAGAACTTCATTTCCTATTGCCTTGCCAACATCGCTGACCAGTTGCGGATCCCACGTGGAAGCAAGGAGTGTTGCCACCGGGAAGGCAGTACAAAAAAATGTAGCTGAATCGCCCGGCCGCACCGGACTTATTCGTAGTCCGGCAGGGCCATCCGCCAGGACCATTGGGATTATGCCCAGATCCGGAAGCTCGTATGTGGTACCAGCAGCCCCGGGAACAATACTCTGTGTCTCTCCTACAACCGGCGCTCCGGCTAAGGCTGCACCCTGTTGTTCAGGACCGATATCTTTCAAACCGGTACCTGTTACAAAATAAGCTTTTTGTTCCGGCGTCATCGCGGAAATCCACCCTGCAATCTTGTCAGAATCAGGCGAGGGAGCAGCTTTTTTTGGTGCTTGCTGCTTGCATCCTGCAAATACCAGCACAGTTGTAAGGATTAAAAAAACATTAGCTCTTTTCATTTTGTCAATTCATTTATAGCTATCTGAGGTGCAAGTGCCATGCTCACTCTTTCGAAAGTCATCATCCTGCCAAGAGAAAAGGAAGCCCTCGCTGTTGAAAATTTTGCGGTAGATATGCCTTGGATTCCAGTCTATAAGGACGCCCCCGATGTCAAATACAACGGATTTAATATTGCTCATCCAGGTTTACTTTTTCCGGCGCAATATTAACTATAAATTCTCAGGATTAAATGCCACGCTTGCCATCCCGACCGTGCAAACCTGAGCATTGCCTGCAAATGATTCATAAGGCCTGGGCTGGCATGTTCCGTCAATGATTGCCTTAACGCAGGCAATCTGGTCAAGGATAAATTCAGCCGGCATAGGAGCGCCGTGACCGGGAAGAATTGTGGTGAACTCACTCACTCTCCCCGCCTGATTCTGAAGTGTCTCAAGGTATTTGCCCAGAGGCAGGCACCCGGGCAGCCAGAGCCATACCAGGCCGTTGTTGGTGTCTCCTGAAAAAAGTAACTTATTCCCGATGTCAATCAGACAGATGCCGCCGGGAGTATGCCCGGGGGTTTCCATAACCTTCAGCCACCTGTCGCCAAGGTTGAAAAGATCACCGTCTGTAACTGGTATCATCTGGGTGTTAAACGGCTTTCCCTTAAAGCGTTCACTGTCTGATGGTCTCTCTGCCTCGGGAATATCTGCCATGATGGAACCTGCCCTTTCTGCGGTGCCTGAGGCTGCCGCAGCTTCAAGGTCTGCCTCATGGACATAAACCTTTTCAAACTGGTAATTGGCTCCCGTGTGATCGCCGTGACCGTGGGTGTTCAGAACAATGAGAGGCTTGTCCGTCATCTTTTTGATCTGCCCTGCAAGGTCAGCGGTACCATTCCCCGTATCAACAACCAGGGCGCTGTCGCGACCGATGATGAGATATACATTCGGACCCTTGTCATTTATCTGCCAGACGTCCTTTGCAACCTCTGTGACAGTGAACCATGACGATTCCTGCTGACATGCTGCCAGGGCCGGAAACAGTATAAATGCCGTAAAAAACAAAATTGCATATTTCATAATTATCATGTCTTAGCTTATTTATCAATCATTGCTGATTAACGGTAACGGCGCCGGAGCCTGTGAGTGTTTTGACGGCCTCTGCCGGAATTTTCCAGTAATTGTCAAAAAGACCCTGTGAAACGATGTTATCCGTGCTCTCCCTGAAGAGTATGAAATCCTGGAATTTTTTAAGCATCTCCACTTTTGAGCCCTGGAAGGCATAACCTGTCTGACCGGAAGCGTTTTTCGGAGGCGTCCACCATGAAAGTCCCGAGTTGACAAGAATATAATGCCTGTTCATCGGGAAAATATATACCAGGCCGTAACCTGAGGCGTCGGCACTGAGATGCAGCGGGAGCTTATCGGCAAACTTCTCAATGACTGAATTGGTCTCGCGTGTACCAAAGAGTATCAGGTTTGATGTCACATAGTCACTTTGCCTGACCTCCTTGTCAGAGATCACTCTCGGGAAGACCATTATCCGGCCTCCCATTCCTGACCAGTCGGCTGCCGCAGCTGCCTGTTCCCTTCTGGCAGTCAGCTCCTCCGGCGAAGGATCGCCTCCGGTACCGTAGACATAGATATGGCTGCTGTTCACCGCGGCATGCAGGGGACCCTCGGCGCCGGACTGTTTGGAGGTAAGCCCGGGAGTGAATTTCCTGTTTGCCCAGACTCCGCCTGATTTCATGAATGATACTGCACCTGCACTCCTGACAGAAAATGATTTGCCATCAACCTTTACCGTTACTTTTTTGTCGTCATTAAAGAGAGGATGGCCTGACAGGTTCAGGGTAAACGCGCCAAGCCCCGAGCTGGTAACCTCAACGGTATTAGCAGCTGTAAAGCGGGCATCAACCGTTGCCATGGATCCGGGAACCAGGTCGTCAAATGTGACCCAGTAGGCCTTATTGTATTTAAACCATTTTGAACTGAATTTGACCCGCTCCGGGAACATATTTCTTTTGAACTGGGAGAACCAGTCGAAGATGAACCCGTCTTTATATGCCCATTCCCAGCTGTTATGACCCACTCCGGGATATTCAACATAGTCGAGCCTGCCGGCAGTTGAATCAAGCTTATTCTTCCATTCCGTTGCTGTTTTGTACAGGAAGTCCTTGTCTCCGATAAAAAGATGAACCGGCATGTTCAGGGCATTGCCTGCAAGGTCAATAGTTCCTTCAGGCGGAGCGGGACATACAGGTGCAATGGCCGCCCATATGTCAGGGCGCGTCATGCCGAGCCACAGGGTTCCTCCCCCGCCCATAGACAAGCCGGTAAGATAAATCCGGTCTTCATCTATCAGAAACCGTGACTTAAGATCATCAAGCATCTCATATACATCCTGCTCCGGAATACCCTGGTAGCCGGCCGTGCCCCTCGCATAAGGAGCTGCAGCTATATAACCGACAGATTTGAAAGGCGGCCAGTACCTGGAAGCCTCAACATCTGTCTCGAAGGGTACATTACCGGGTTTTATAAAATCATACCCCTGGCTGTTGCCCACGCCAAAGAGGCGTCTCAATCCCAGCCGGTGGTTCGACCATGCTCCGTGAAGGAAGATGACTAGCGGATAGTGTTTTGTCTCGTCAAAATTCTCCGGGATATAGACAGAATATGGCTGGTCCCTCTCATCCGCCGTCGAGAAGAATGAGAGATCCTGCGGTCCCGGCTTCAGTTTCTGCGAAACTGCATAATCTGAATTAATTGTGAATAAAATAACTGCCGGAAGGAGGAACTGGCAGATTAGTCTGAAGGATTTCATTTTGCAGATATTTATGTGTTTAATAAGTCAAAGCGGAAAATGTTGCTGCGGCGCCCTGCCGTTCAAAACAGCCGGTAATCAGCCGGCTGATCAGGCGGGCGTTACACCCTTTATCAGGATTATGTTTCCGTATTTTACCGTCTCGCCGGTCATGACCACGGCAAAGGCGTTTTTTGCCCTTTCGTAAAACGCATAACGGTCAAGGCGTTTTACCTGAGGAAGGTTTGGATTAGTGAGAGAGATGCGCTTCATATATGACATTTCCACTCCGGGATCGAGCTTGTCTCCCACCACCGGCTCCATCATTATGACAGGGTGAGGCACATAAGTGTCAAGTTCGAACAGGGGCAGTATCGCCTCAAGCAGGTCGGCGATATGCAGTCCGTCAGCTCTGATGATTCTTTCATTCAGGCTCTCGCCCGGGAAGTGTGCATCGGCCAGCACGAGCTCGTCGCCATGGCCCATCCGGGCCATCACCTCAAGGAGTTGAGGTGAGATAAGAGGAGAAATTCCTTTAAGCATATGTTTTACTTTACAGCGAGTGAATTTAGTCTATTCCCGACAAAAATCAATATATTTAACCCGCATCCGCAAATTAACAGATTATGAACAGCAAAGACTTCTTTACACTTTCCAACGGGGTGAAAATACCCGCAATAGGTTTCGGAACGTGGCAGATCCCTTCTGGAGATGTTGCATATAATTCAGTGACCGCTGCCCTGAAGAGCGGCTACAGGCACATTGACACAGCGCTGGCCTATGGCAACGAGGCAAGTGTCGGTAAAGCAATCCGTGACTCCGGTATTGACCGCAAGGAGATATTCGTTACATCAAAGCTTCCGGCTGAAGTAAAGAACGATGCTATAGCGCACCGGTATGCTGATAAAACAATAAAGAACATCGGGCTTGATTATATTGATCTCTATCTCATCCATGCCCCCTGGCCATGGAATCAGATCGGCGCTGACTATACAAAGCAGAACATCCAGATATGGAAAGTGATGGAGGAGTTTTATGAAAAGGGCAGCACCCGTTCGATAGGGATATCAAATTTCAATGTGTCAGACATCAATGCGATACTTGAGACCTGCCGCATAAGACCGATGGTCGACCAGATCAAGTTCCACATCGGACACCAGCAGCAGGAAATAAGGGATCACTGCGCGAAGAATGAGATCCTTGTTGAGGGATACTCGCCTCTTGCCACGGGCAACCTTCTTCACAATACTACCATTACCGGTATTGCGCAGAAATACGGTAAAAGTGTAGCACAGCTCTCAATTCGGTACGTTCTTCAGAAGGGGGCTCTGCCTCTTCCCAAATCGACCCACCCTGAATATATAGGGCAGAACATTGATGTCGATTTTGAGATTTCAGACGAGGATATGAAATTCCTCGACAGTCTGAAAGGTGCGTTGTAAGTTGAATTTGTAACGATCCTTCTAGGATTGCGGTTTTTTCGTATTTTTCAGGTCCTGGGCCTGACGTTTTCCAGATCCCATTTGCTAAATACATTTCGAACCCTGGCTAAAGCGTAGGCAGCAGTTTCATATGAATTCTCTCCACGGCCAGCAGGTACCTCTACGTTATAATATCCCTGGTAGCCTGCATTCCGAAGATTGTTCATCTTTTGCTCGATCGGACCTTCAATTATATTCATTGGGATATGAGTGTGCACAGCAATTTTGGCAGATTCCATATCACATTGATTTCTTTCCTCATCTGTGTTTGCATCTTTCCATCCTCCAATGTGTATACAAATTCCAAACCCAGGATGGTCAACCGCATCGTATAGCTTTTTCAGGTTTTTCCATGCGCCGGATGGACCCATATGGTTTTCAGCACCTGTTTTGAAGCCATTGTCATATGCATACTGGGCGTATTCCCTGTAACGCTTTACGATGAAATCGAATTCTTCTTCCGTCCAGTCAGTCCGGCCTTCAGGCATATTGAAACCGGGGCCGGAATCAAAGCGGACAAAACCAACTCCGAGCATTTTGGCAAGTCTTAGGTGCTCAAGTGCATTCTTGTAATTCAGTTCAGTTCTCTCAGATTCAAAGGTTATAACATGGCAGCCATCTGCTGCAATATTGGGAATACAGAGTTCACGCTCATCCAGGGCCTCTTTGACATTTGCGATCCATCCATCTTCAAAAGGAATATATGTGCCTTTATCATAACGCTCCCGGAAATCTTTAAGATGTCCTCCCCAGAGATCCGCAGCATCAAGATTATATCGGTATTTACATGTTTCAAAATAACCAAAGATATCCTGCATACCTCTGCTCACCAGGCTATTAAAAGTGTAAGACAACATAGAGAGTTTATGCCTCTGGTTGAATGATATGGATTCTATCGGTTTGGTCGTTGGAACCGCAGCGTTTAGAACTGTAGGTCCCGTTATGGCTGCTACAGCAGCAACCGTACTCTTTCTAAGAAATTCACGACGTGTGTTCATTTACTTAAGATTTAAGTCAATAATATCAGAAATAATTGTCAGCCCTTTACATTTTCAATTAATTCATGCTTCTATATTTCCCAGCCCGGACGGTATTCACGTGTAGCATACAGATTAGCCTCAGGAACATTTGTCACTCTCATATTCTGGCTATCCCATTTCAATCTCTGACCCCCCATTCTGATTGCCAGGTTTCCAAGGGCAATGGTTTCCGAAATGGGCTGGACATTTTTAAAATTGCCTCTGGATGGTCTTATTCCCTTAAAAGCATTATTCATTTCATCATTTGACAATGCAATGTACTCCTCCGGTATTGTAATGGATTCTGCAATTTCGTCTCCATTATCAACACCAAAAATCTGCATATTGTCATATCCGTCATAGGCAGTATAAATAACTCCCTTTTCGCCGATAAACAATACACCTCCGGCATCACTCAGGTCCACACCCTTGTCAACCATGACTCCTGGTGTCGGGGGTTTCATATTGCCGTCATACCAGTAGACATCTATATTTTCATTTTTATCCAAAACAGGAACATCCCAATGGATTCTTGAGGCCCAGGGGAAAGAAAGTTTATTCTCAATCTTTTTAAAAACGTAGTTATTTAGTTCGTAGTGAATACTGCAATCTGCCTTTGCGCTCACAGGTACGCCGAGATTCAGTACGCGCCAGTCTCTCCAGAAACCGTAAAATGCCATATCACAAAGGACCCCTCCTCCGAATTCAAACCAGCCCCTGTACACAAAATGAGTATACTCAGGAGAGTATGGGCGATCGGTACTGGGTCCGAGCCATAACTGCCAGTCAAATCCTTCTGGAATTGGTTGTGGGTCAGGCAAGGTGGCTTTGGCCTGTGGCCATGTGGGACGGTTGGTCCACCGATGCAGTTCAGTTACTTTTCCGATGATGCCCTGTTTCATCAGTTGCATCATTGTATATGTCTTTGGCGGATCCTGGAAGAAATAGCAATGCGTCGGAACTCCGGATTTATCAGCATAGTCTATTGAGGCACGTACTTCATTCAGGAAGTTAGAAATTGGTTTATGCGTTGCCACATTAATCTTCTTTTTCATTGCCGCAATGTTAATGGGAGCATGTAAATGATCCGGAGTAAAATTTAATATTGCATCCAGTCCTCTTTCTTTTTCCAGAAGCTCCCTGAAATCAGCATAGGCATTACAACCTTTATATGTTCCTTTCACAATATAATCAGCATAAGCCTTTTCTACTCTTCTTCTGCCTTCTTCACGGCCTCCAGGGGCACCACCCGGGCGACCCGGATATTTATTACTATCTCTTTCGGGATCACAAACAGAGGTAACCTGATATACAGGGTCTTTCAAATATCCGTTAAGGGCGCCAAGTCCCATCATGCCACACCCTATCAGAGCGACGTTCATTCTGTCGCTGGGTGCTACCCTGCCTGCACCACTCAGAACATGCGACGGAATTATACTAAGAGCTATTCCGGAAGCTGCGGTTTTTTTTATAAAATCGCGACGGTTGAGATCCTTTTTTGCATTCATCAGGCCATTTTTTAACTCATTTGAATTTGTGGATTATATGTTAAGCTTCTCACACTGTCAGCGAGTGGATCACAATGTGTTAGGCATCAGTATAAATTCAAAGCAGGCAAAATTATTTCCCTTGTTATAGTGAAATGTAAGCAATTGAAGCCCTGTTTCACTAAAGGTGATTGTACCTATCTCTGCCTTATTCCATTTGTGCATGCTACCTGTTGCAAGCGGAAGTCTGCATTCGGCGGCTGGCTTATTATTAATAGAAAAATTGATGGTATTGGCATCGTTCCCATAAAGTGCAACAATTTTATAAGTGCCTGCTATTTTGACATCCACCGTATAATTGACCCATTCATTATCCTCTGTCCAGCCGATATAGAGCTGGTTTACCGGTGGAGTAAAATAATTCTCGTTGTGATTGAAATCTGCAAAATCCTTGGTATAAGATATATCTACAGCTTCTTCTTTACGGAAATTCCATTGATAGGCCGTTGCATGAGGCCTCTGGTGATCCGGGATTTGATTCAATTCACCAGCGCCTCTGTTTAAGGTCTCAAAGTCGTGATAGGCTACTCCCTCGCCACCCAGATCATAGTATGCACATTCAATTTTACCGGGGATAACCTGAGCACCTGCTTTATAATTGTCGTCTGAGTAAGGTTTTCCTTTATAATCTGCGGGGACTGATATCTGGTTTTCTGTAGTTAATACCGTATTTGACGCCTCAGGTTTGGCTCCGGGGACGATCTCCAGGTACTGAACGTTCATAAATCCTGTTCTGAGGAATTTCAGAGTGAGGAGATGCGGGCCTTCCTCCAGTTCGAGCTCTGCAATGTTAATGAACATACGCCAGGTATGGACATGGCCGGTGGTCTTCAGGAAAATCGTTCCGGTTTTGTCAGCACCATCAACCGATAGACTGATCGCCGTGGAATCCCTGGCTACAGAAGAGAGCATATTGACCTGGTATGTACCGGTAGTCTTGACGTCCACGCTGTAGTTCAGCCATTCTCCAGGCACGATCCAACCGACATAGTATTTGTCGAACGGTAAGGACGTTCCGTCTAAAAACTTATCAATGCCCGGTTTAGTAACAGATATGCCCACCTCATATCTGCCGTCGCGTGCCAACCCGATCCCTTCACTGCCATTGTTTTTAGCTGCAGGGTTGTGGAAGGCAATTCCTTCGCCACCCTCATCATAAAAAGCTGCGGTGATCCTTCCGGGGATAATCTGCCGCTCTCCTTTCCACGGTTTACTTAAGATATCAATTTGCTGTGCCGCACTGATACTATGTACCAATGCCAGCCCGACAATAACAACGATGAATCTTCTTGCTTTCATTACGCTTAACAGTTAGTCTACTAATTTAAGCATTAATTGTCCAATAGAAAGAATATGTCAATTTGATTAGAAATAATTCACCATCCATTGCATGATCTCTTATTTTAATTACCATAAATGGAATATTTCTAAATATTATGAACAAAATCAACTCAAATATGTTTTATCTCCACAAAGCCTATTAGCAATAATGACTTTCGCGTAAAAATGAAATTGAAAATTAGTTAACAATATATTTTCAAAACATTAAACGACGAGTCATGAAAACAACATCGAGTTACCTTGTTCAGGCATGTCTCATAACAGGGATAATTATGCTGAGTGGCTGTAAAAAAGAACCGGGAATCCCAGTTCTTAATACTTCAAACGTTTCCATCATTTCAGTGAACACTGTGGTTGTAAGTGGCACTGTGACTTCTGACGGCGGTTCTGAGGTATCAGTCCGGGGTGTATGCTGGAGTACAGATCAGAATCCAACGATTACTGACTATTCAGTAAATTCCGGAGCTGGCGTGGGTTCTTTTACTGCAAGCATTAACGGGCTTGAACCAAACACTACTTATTATGTGCGTGCTTATGCCAAAAACAGCGAAGGGATAAGCTATGGCAATGAGGTTACATTCTCAACAGGCCAGCCTTCACTTGCAACTCTGACAACTTCAGCTGTTGTTTTTGTAAAAGCCACAACAGCTGTTTCCGGCGGTAATATTACAAGCGACGGAGGTGGTCAGATCATTGCCAGAGGCGTTTGCTGGAGTACAACTCCGGAGCCGACAACAGGTGACGGTATAACTATTGGCGGAACAGGGTCAGGCGCTTTTATAAGCAATATGACCGGATTATCTCCAAATAACACCTACTATGTCCGTGCTTATGCAACCAACATTGCAGGGACAAGTTATGGCAATGAAGTCAGTTTTCTTACAGGCAGTCTCACCCCACCAACTCTGATAACTGAACTAATTCAAATGACTGAAACTTCAGTTGTCGTCGGTGGCAATATTACTGACATCGGAGACGGAGCAGGTGAGATCACTGACAGGGGTATTTGCTGGAGTACAGCCTCGTTACCAACAATAGAAGGTGAGAATCTGTCCAATGGATCTGGGCCTGGTAGCTTCACAATTAATCTTACCGGTTTAAATCCCGGCACAACATATTTTGCCAGGGCCTGGGCTGTAAACAGTACGCATACGGATGTATTTTATGGCAATGAGGTCAGCTTCGTAGCTTATGCGATATCAGGCAGTGATTACCCGGGATGGGCAAGATACGATGCAGTCAGCTTCGCTATTGACAATAGAGTATTTATTGGATTTGGTTTTGGTGATTCAGATATGCCCGCCAGGGATTTCTGGAGATGGGATCCGGAAACCATGCTGTGGACAAGGTTAGCCAACTTCCCCGGAAGTTTAGGTAATGAGACTGTCGGTTTCTCAATCGGGACAAAAGGTTATATTACATCCAGTATACATTCAGGCGTTGGTTTCGAGGAGAATACATTCTGGGAATATGATCCCATATCAGATAAATGGACGCAGAAAGAATCGCTCCCAACCACGCCCGGAAGAGGCTCCGCTGTAGGCTTTTCTATCGGGACCAAAGGATATATCGGTATTGGTTTCAAGGAAATATACAATGGTTCACCTTTGGAATACTACAATGATTTCTGGGAGTGGGATCAGGCAACTGATGTGTGGACAAGGAGAGCCGATTTTGCAGGAAGTCTGCGAACAGGAGCCGTCGGTTTTTCAATCGGTAACAAAGGTTATATAGGAACAGGGGGTAACGGCACGTCTTTGTCTAACGAATTCTGGGAGTGGGATCAGGCGACAGATACTTGGACACAAAAGGCTGATTTTGCAGGTGATCCGCGAGGTTCTGCCGTCGGTTTTTCAATCGGAAATAAAGGATATATTGGGACGGGTGCTAACTTTAATCAGAATTTATATTTGTTGCAGGATTTTTGGGAATGGGATCAGGCGACTAATACATGGGCAAGGGTTGCTGACTTTCCAGGAGCTCCTCGATCTGATGCATTTGGCGTCGCGATCGGGAACAAGGCATATATAGGTACCGGTTTTAACTATAATGGCTATTTTAAGGATTTCCTGGAATATGACCCGTATCTTCAGTAATCACTGTGGCAGCAGCATGTCAAAGGTGATAATTGCTATGTAGTGAGGTTATCTTTTCCGGCTTCAATTCCCTGATTCAGCTCTTTTGGATGAATAAAAGAACCGGACGAAGTGAGCTCGGAGAAGCCAGATGAACAGTAATCCTAAAAAAGAGAGGGTGCCATTTTAAGACACCCTCTTCTATGCTCTGCGCTCACATCTCATCTCGCATATCTTCTTTGTAGCCCCACTAGGAATCGAACCTAAATTTCAGGTTTAGGAAACCCGCGTTCTATCCATTGAACTATAGGGCCGCGCGTTTTGCAGCCGTAAATGTAACCCTTTTTTTGGCTTACTCCAAAAAATCAGCAGCCGCCCGCAGGCTTCTTCTTGGCCTTGGTCGTCACCACAGGCTTGACTGCCTTGACGGCAGTGGCAGCACCCTCCGTGGCAACAACACCGCCTCCGCCAAGCGCCGTGGCAGCGCTCTTACGGAAATCGTACTTCGCAAACTCCTCGTTGGGACTCGTCTGCGAAGGCGCCTGGGCCGACAGGATGTTGCCAAACCAGTAGTTCAGGCCTCCCTCAAGAACAAAATTGTTCTCATAGCCAAGCTGTCTGGTCAGCATCCATGCCTCATTGGCCAGCACCGACCCGTTTGAATAAAATACATTCATACGGGCATCCTGATTGAGGAGGTCGGTGTACTCGTCTGATAAAAGGTTACTCAGAGGAACGTTGATCGCCCCCTGCAGGCTGTATGCCTCAAATTCCTCGGGTGTCCTAACGTCGATAAGCTGCAGGGACGGGTCCTTCTGAACAAGCATGTCGGCAATAACATCAGGCGAAATGAATTGCACACCTGCTCCTGCTTCCTGCAGCAGTTCATCGGCCGATAACTTGAAACGCTTTGTCCTGTCTGCGGGAACGGCGGCAAGGATTATCCCGAGGGGGATAATTATGAGAGCCAATAATCTCAATGGTTTCATGATACTTTTATTTTACGTTAATACTCTTCTCTTGGGAACTTCTTCTCAGCCCATTCGGCAACGACAAACATAAGCAGGGCAGCAATTATCAGCAGGAGGCCGAAGAGCCCGTCTTTCATGCCCAGCGATTCACTTACCTTTGGCTCACCGAGATAATTTGCCATGTACATCTTCTCCCAGAGAGGGTAAGTGAATGCGAAGCCATACACACCGAGGAAAAGGCCCGCCACGAAAACCATGGCGTCAATCTTTCCAATAGCTGCTCCCGTGAAGCTTGTCCCCGGACAGAAACCGCCCATTATAAATCCTGCTCCCATTACAACTCCGCCGATGATAGCTGAGGTCAGGTAGGTGGGGTTGACATATACCAGGTCCAGGTCTATCCATCCGAAGAGGCTCATGAACAGAAGCCCTATCATGCATGTGATGGCGCCGGTGAAGAAGACTTTCAGAACTACGGCATCATAACCGTAGAAGATGCCTGCCAGCTTGCGGCTCGATGAGAAGCCTGAGCTCTCAAGAACCCACCCGAAGGCGATGCCGATGAAAAATGCAAGGAGAAAGTTGGTGTTCTCCGATATAATTCCGTTTGGTGCTAATGGTCCCATGTTTTACTCCTTTCTTTTAAATCCAGTTTCTCCTGAAGAAATATGCCAGTCCGTAGGCTGTGCCGAAGATGGCCATCATGGTTATGAAGCCCCCCAGTGAGAGCACTCCCATTCCGCTCAGGGCTGAGCCGCTTGTACATCCGCGCCCTAGCTGTGAGCCGAAGCCGAAGAGTGTCCCTCCCATAAGTGCAAAGACCAGTCTGCGCCCGGAGGTGATCTTGGGTGAATGTTCCACCTTCAGTTTCAGCCTTCCGGCAATCGCCCCGGATATGAATCCGCCGACGAGCACACCCAGCATCTCAAAGACAAGCCACGATCTCATCGGGCTTCCGCTGTGCGACTGTGCATATTCAGCCATGAACGGCATTGTGTTAACGGCGTCTTTATGGACAACCTCAATGGAAGTAGCCACAACGCTCTTGATGGCGCCGCTGGCTCCCAGTCCCCTCCCGGAGATGAAGTTGGCGGCAAGAAGCACGAGGCCCAGCAGCACGCCTCCCAGGTAAGGATTGAGGTACCTTCTGCTCCTCTCTGTTTTTGAAATATTGTTCATATTGTTTTTTGTTTTATTGTGATCAGTATAACCAGCGGCTCACCTGGCCGGCAAAGACAAAGACAAACCGGAACATGAGGCTTCCGAACAATACCAGGATGCCCGGCACCAGTGCGGGTATATGATATCCGCGCAGTTCCATCAGATCGAGAAATGCCGGTACTACCAGGCCCAGAATAACAACGAAGACCCAGAAGGCCACCGTGTACTGCCCGCCCAGGAAAAGTTCTGCTGCCTCTATCTGCACCTGTGTTGATGCAAGGAAACCCATGAACATATGCACTATAAGGAAGAGTTCCACCCCGAGGATGATGAGGTCAATCCTTGTGAAGAGCAGTCTCTCCCTGGGATTTTTTGACATAAGAACAATCGCAGCGGCTCCTGCCGACAGTCCCGAGGCCAGGAACAGCGGCCCGAGGACAGATGTGTTCCACAGCGGTCTTGCATTAAAGGCAGAGAGAAGGATTCCTGTATAAATGCCGGTTATGACAGCATAGATGAGAATCACCCATGCCAACGCCTTCTTATATTTATTGAAGAATATTTCCAGGTCTTTCAGCCACTTGTATTTCCAGTCCCAGTTCGGAAAAAGGTCCCTGATATGCAGTGCGGACCATACCACAGAGGCGGCGGTTATAACCAGCAGTGTCCAGGCGCCCCACGACATGGGCGACTGCAGCCTGATGGCAGTGTAAAGTTGCCAGAAATAGGCTTTGTGACGCAGGTCAAAAAATAGTGCTGCGAGGCCAATGATCAGCAGTACAGGAGCAATAAACGGAACCTTCCTTACAGCTGTCGGGTATTCCTTTTCTTTTCCCATGAGATAATAGAGTGCAGCAAAAAAAAGCACTCCTGCAGCCAGTCCGCCCAGGAAAAGGTAAAGGGGTATAGGCCAGTGCCATATATGCAGGTGCGGGTCAACCATCAGGTTTTCTCTTCCGCTGATTATAAGCTCTTCGTTCATTGTCTTCTCAGATTAGGAAATAAAGCTGCGGGCGCGTTCCTGCCTCGGGAATAAGTGTCTTCGACTTGCGCTTCTTTAAGATAGTGCTGACATCGCTGTTCGGATCGTCAAGGTCGCCGAAATACATGCACTTTGTGGGGCAAACGGCAACACATGCGGGTTTCATCCCCTCCTTCACGCGATGAATGCAGAATGTGCATTTGTCTACATAGCCTTTTGGATGAGGATAACGTGCATCGTACGGACATGAGGCGATACAGGCGCCGCAGCCAATGCACTTATTTGGTTTTACAAGTACTATCCCTCCCTCTGCTATATGGCTCGCACCTGTAGGGCAGCACCTGACGCAGGGTGCGTTGTCGCAGTGGTTGCAGCGCTCCGACCTCAGTTCCACCTCAAGTTGCGGGTACGTGCCATCCATTGTCTCCACCACCCAGTCGCGACAGTATCCTATGGGAACATCATTCTCTGTCTGGCACGCTACGACACAGTCGCTGCACCCCACACATTTCTTCGTGTCAACAGCCATCGCGTATCTCATGACGCCACCTCCTCTTTACTAAGATCAGTAATAAAGGTCACAAAATTGCCGCGCATGCCTGTGCCTCCCATTATGGGGTCGACAAGGACCTTAGTAATGAGATTGGTGTCGCTTGCTCCCTTGCCGTAACATCGGCGGAGTCTTTTTTCTTCATGGCCGAAGCCGTGAACCATATAGACAGAATCCCAGCGTATGCGTTCTGTCACCCTCACCTTGATCGGGAACTCCGACCGCTTACCGTCCTGGTTGACCAGGTGAATATATTGTCCTGTACTGAGTCCCCATTCTTTTGCCACTCTCGGATTGACCCAGACACTGTTTTCATCCATCAGATCGGTGAGATTGCGATTGTTTGATGTACGGCTAAAAGTATGCATGGGAGCACGGCCGTAGTTGAGCCTGTAATATCCTTCCGGCGGCTCCTCATGTTTTGTATACTTAGGCATGGGATCAAAGCCCGCATCTGCGAGCATCGAAGAATATAGCTCAATTTTACCTGTCCCTGTATAAAACTCGACATCCTCATCAGGATAAAAATAGAGATCGTCAGCGGTGCGGTCAAAGGTTTTGACTCCTATCCTCTCCATCTCCTCGAGGCTGCTTCCAACCTGTTTCAGCTGCCAATCAAGCTGGTCCTCTATTTTTTCAAAGGGGAAGTATTCTATGACGCCGAGCCTCTTCGCAAGTTCCCTGGCCATCCAGAATGCAGGTTTAGAGTCATACATGGGTTCGGCTGCTGGTGCCCTGAGGGAAATCTGCGGTTTTCTGTGCTGAACAACCCGCAGATCATCATAACGCTCGAGGTAGGTGCACTCAGGCAGCACAACATCTGCATAACCGGTTATTTCCATGGGCATGGTGTCTATAACAACAAGCAGGTCAAGCTCTTCAATTGCCTTAAGCGTATTAGCCTGGTTGGGCAGTGTCTCGATAAGGTTAGTGCCGTTGACGATCCACCCATGGAACTGGCAGTTACGGCTCGGGTCAGGAACCGTGGCATCACAGACACCATTGGCAAGAACGGTATCAGCAAGCTTGTAGAGGTCAGGAAACTCAGTTCTCCAGGTTCTCTTGGGTGTAGGAAATGATGGGTGAGGTGTCTCTGGCAGCACAAATGCTTCCGGACGGAAGAATCCTCCCCTGCGGCCCCATGAGCCAAGCAATGCGTTCAAAATGGCTACAGCCCTGATTCTCTGAGTGTCATCACCGTACCATGTAACATGACGGCCGGGATGTACGATAACAGCCGGAGCGGCGTTGGCCATCTCACGTGCAGTCTCACGTATGACAGTAGGATCGATGGTAGTGATGCCGTATGCCCATTCAGGGGTCATGTTCTTCACATGCTCCTTCAGGTATTCAAAGCCATATGTATACTTCTCAACATAAGGCTTGTCATAGAGTTCCTCAGTGATAATGACATTTATCCATGCCAGTAACAACGCCATGTCAGTGGCCGGTTTTATAGGAAGCCAGTATTTTGATTTGCCGGCAGCTGTTGAGAAGCGCGGGTCAACAGTAATAATTGTTGCACCCTTGTCAATAGCGTCAGACATCTCCTGCACCTGTCCGTTATGCATGTTCTCACCAAGATGACTTCCTATAAGGACGAGGCATTTTGTGTCCCGTATATCCAGACGCTCAGGACTGTCGAGGCTTTCTCCGTAAGTGGTCTGAAAGGCTACCTCACGCGGACCGCGGCACTGGGCATATGAGGGGGCGGCAATATGCGGTGAGCCAAGGGCTCGCAACAATGTGGTGAAGTACTTGCCTCCTGAGCCGTGTGTGAAGAGTGCAATGCACTCCGGACCATACTCGGCTGAGACTTTCTTCATCTTCTCAGCAATATAATCGAATGCTTCCTCCCATGATGCCTCCCTGAAGCTCTGCTTGCCACGGTCATCAGTTCGTATAAGAGGTTTGCGGAGACGGTCCTCATCATAATACATCCCGACGCCTCCGGTGCCACGCGGGCACAGACGACCGTTGCAGTTAAGATCCTCGGCATTACCGGTTATCTTCTGTATAGCCCCCTTTTCATCCTTATAAACCCATCCGGCACACTTCCAGAAACATACCTCGCAGTATGTGGGTGTGCGTCCGGTAAGAGCCGCTCTTGAAGCTTTCTGACCGTCAGTGAGCCCTGAAGCCAACAGCCTGAAGCCGGCTGCTCCGGCTATAACCGCCCCGGCTCCCATCGCTGAGATCCTGATGAATTGCCTGCGTGATGCCATCTATTAAACTGTTTTACTGTGTATTGTGATTATCTCGATATACCTGAATATCACGGTCTAAGGATTTGCGAAAATACTGTTTTTTTATTCACAGTAAATAAGGAAATGACATTTATCATTATGAACATAAGTTCAGAATTATTATCTTTGTATCTTTATTCTGATAAGTATTTATCCGAAAACAAGCGAAGTGTCAAGGCCAAGGAGAAAAAGGTGTGTATCGGGTATGCCAGTTATTGAGGGCTATAAACCGTTTGGTATACCGATGAGGGAGCTCCTGTCTGTTACTTTGCTCTTTGAGGAGTACGAAGCCATAAGGTTATGCGATTACCTTGGGCTGAAGCAGGAGGAGGCTGCTGCAAAGATGAGAATATCACGTCCGACATTGACCAGGGTATATGAGAAAGCCCGCAGAACAGTCGCCACTGCATTTGCCGAGGGAAAAGCCATTACTATTGAGGGAGGTGATTACCAAACCGAAGGAAAGTGGTACAGATGTCCGCAATGCAGGAGGGCCGTTTCCGGGACAAATGAAAACGCAAATTGCGATAAATGTGAAAAGAATCAGTCAAACGAATCAACTAAATAATAACGTAAAATGAAAATTGCTCTACCCACAAGAGGGAACTTTATTGACGACCATTTCGGTCACTGTGAAAGCTTTACCGTGTTCACAATAAATGAGAATGATGAGATAGAAAACCGCGAGGTCATACCCTCAGCCAACGGCTGCGGATGCAAATCAGGTATTGCAACGGTACTGAAACAGGAGGGTGTTGAAATAATGCTTGCAGGTAATATGGGTGAAGGTGCAAAGAATGTTCTTGAGAGCAATGATATTGCAGTCTTTCGGGGCCTCAGCGGGAATCCCGAGGAGATAACAAAGGCCTTTATCAGGGGTGAACTTAATGATTCGGGTGAATCATGTGCACATCACCATGGTGACGGTGGTCACGATCACCAGTGCCAGCACTGATAAAAGGTTTCTCAGGCTAATTTTTTGTATTTTATCCTTACGGGACCGGCGTCAGCCGTGCGTTTACGGTAGTTCTCATCATATTCCGAGAAGTCGCCTTCAAACCATACTACTTTTGAATCGCCCTCGAAGGCGAGGATATGTGTTGCAACGCGGTCAAGGAACCAGCGGTCATGGGAGATGATCACGGCACATCCGGCGAAATTCTCGAGTTCCTTCTTCCAGCGCACGCAGGGTGTTGACATCGATGTCATTTGTCGGCTCATCAAGCAGCAGCACATTGGCTCCGCTCTTAAGCGTCAGCGCCAGATGCAGCCTGTTGCGCTCACCTCCGGAGAGAACGCCGCATTTCTTTTCCTGGTCAGCGCCGGTGAAATTGAACCGTGCGGCATAAGCCCTTGCATTGACAGGCCTGTTGCCTACCATAACCTCATCGACACCGCCTGAGATCACTTCATAAACGCTCTTTTTAGGGTCAATGTCTGTGTGGGCCTGATCGACATATCCCAGTGTCACTGTACCGCCCACTTCAAAGGTACCTTTGTCCACCTTCTCCTGCCCCATGATCATGCGGAAGAGCGTGGTCTTGCCGGCGCCGTTGGGTCCAATGACACCCACAATGCCGTTTGGCGGAAGGTTAAACTCAAGATCCTCAAAAAGAATTTTTTCGCCGAAGCCTTTGGAGACACCTTTTGCCTTTATCACCTTATCACCCAGTCTCGGGCCGTTGGGGATGAAGATCTCAAGCTTGTCCTCCTTCTGTTTTACATCCTGGTTAAGGAGGCTCTCATAAGCGCTGAGGCGCGCTTTTGACTTGGCTCGTCTCGCCTTTGGCGACATCCTCACCCATTCAAGCTCATGTTCCAGTGTCTTACGCCGTTTGACGTTGCCCTTTTCCTCGAGCTCAAGGCGTTTTGCCTTCTGTTCCAGCCAAGATGTGTAATTACCCTTCCACGGTATTCCCTCACCGCGGTCAAGCTCAAGTATCCATCCTGCAACATTGTCAAGGAAGTACCTGTCATGTGTGATGCATATGACCGTGCCTTTGTATTGCTTCAGGTGGGTCTCGAGCCACTGTACGCTCTCTGCATCGAGGTGGTTTGTGGGCTCATCGAGAAGGAGGACATCAGGCTCAAGGAGGAGCAGGCGGCATAATGCCACCCTGCGGCGTTCACCACCGGAAAGTACATTGACAGGTGTTGAGGGATCTGGGCACTGAAGGGCATCCATGGCGCGTTCGAGGCGGTGATCAAGGTTCCAGCCGTCAAGAGCCTCGATCTTCTCCTGCAGCTCTGCCTGACGGTTCATCAGCTTCTCCATGGCATCAGGGTTCTCATAGACCGCAGGCTCGCCAAAACGCAGGTTAATTTCTTCATATTCCTTCAGAACTGCCACTACGCTGGCTGCACCCTCCTCGACTATCTCACGCACGGTGCGTGTCTCATCCATAAGTGGATCCTGCGGCAGATGGCCCACCGTGTACCCCGGCGAGAAAACCACCTCGCCCTGAAACTCTTTCTCAATTCCGGCAATGATTTTCAGGAGCGTCGATTTCCCGGAACCATTGAGACCGATGATACCGATCTTGGCGCCCAGGAAAAAGGAGAGGGAAATATCTTTGATTACCTGCCTGTGGGGAGGGTAGCTCTTGCTCACCCTGAACATGGAAAAAATGATCTTCTTGTCGTCAGCCATAATGTGAATGGTTAATGACGACAAAAATAATCATTTTGCCTGCGGCGGAAATATAATGTTTCTTTATTGTGTCACAGAGCTCCCCTGGCAGCCTTTGGCAAAAAGGGAAACAGTCTCCTGCTGTACGAGCACCCAGATGATATAAACACCCTTGAGCGTTCCGATGGGTATGTTCAGCAGACCCAGTGCTGCCATTACGAGGGTCAGTATCCTGGCCCATGACTTGCATGCCAATAAACCTACACCTCCTGCAATCATGGCTCCTCCGAAAAGCAGGAACATGATAATCAGAGGAGTGCCGACTATTGCCAGCACCTTCAGGGCGGTAGGGTCGTCAACAAACTGATCAGCAAAACCAAAGGCAAAGGCAATAGCCAGGCCGCCAATGACGACCAGTGACCCGAATACTATCTGAAGAATTGCAGCAACATGAATATGCTTTCTCATCCTGTTTTCTTCAACTGTTGTGTTTTCCTGGGTGATCCGGTTCTCTTCCATGGTATAATTATTTTAAGTTTTCAACGTTTCCTGATTAATGACTCTAATTTAAGAAAAATGCTGCACCACGGTACATTGCCTATTTTTTTAACTTTGCCCCGTATTATGAATAGGATAAAAAAGAAGTTTGCTTATGCCGCCGGTCTCCTGCTGGTTGCCTGTTCATTCACGGCATGTGAAATGCTGGGCGGCAGCTGCCAGACATGCCAGCTGGTGTCATACGACCAGACCGGTGATCCTTTCGCCTGGGGCACCATGGCCGAGTACTGTGACGATGACCTGGTGACTGTAAAGACAACACCTCCCACAACCACCAACGGTGTCACCACAAAGTATGTGTGCTATTAATCAGCACCTTAAAGTCATTGCCTGACAGTTATTAACAATCTCATTTTTTGTTTAAAAATTGTTGTTAAGAATTTAGCAGCACGATTGACTTTGTTAAATAAATTGTCTAATCTTGTTTACTCTCGCCGGGTAATATTTTATTGATTTCGGAACACCAATCCCCGGATTCAATTTATACGATATGCTGGATATCACAGGTAAAAGAATTGCGATCGTCGAAGACGACATTGCATCACTGAAGTATTATGAAACGCTGCTTCGGGAAACCGGAGCAACAGTTGACGTTTTCCGCAACGGAAAGGAGTTTGTTGAGACTGTCACTTCAGGCAAAGCCGTCTATGATATGGTTTTCATGGATTTCCTTGTACCGCTGATCAACGGTATTGACTGTACAAGGACTTTCCGTCAGGTAAACCGTTCAGCGCCTGTTATCCTTGTTACAGCTTATTATTCCGAACAGACAAAGAATGAGGCATATATTGCAGGATGCACCGAATATAACCTCAAGCCGATCTTCCCCGACAAGGTCTATATGATCCTGGAGAAGTACCTCGCCCCGAGGCCGGCATACCAGATCAACGACTGACAGACCATCTCTTCCCGCTTACAAGCCCTCACTGCAGACTGACAGCTCCCTAAAATATCCACCGGATCATTTCTTTACGGTCGCTTCTCAATTGGCTACTGCCTTATTGCTTTAAGGCTGCATATTTCGCATAGAGCTCACTGAACCTGCCATTAAGCTCTTCGGCAAGATCAGCCTCGCCGTTGTTATAGCATGTCTGCATCACCTGTGACACTATCTGCAAACCCTGGGTTATCTCCTGATCCGCATAGATGGCAATATTTGGTTTCTGACCAAGCAGGTAACCTGTACGCTCAAGATAATAATCCGTCATCTCCTTCGTCATCGTGATCGCTTTCACTTTGTTCCCTGCCTTAAACCACGCCGAGATGATATCTGAGCAGTAGAGGTCGTAACCAATATTGGAAACCGGAAGCACCTCCATGCATCTCTCAAGTACCTCGTTGGCTCTTGCCAGCTCCCCCCTGGCAGACAGCTCATTGGCCAGCCTGGTATAGATAAGGCGTGCCCTGACAACCGTGATGGTGCGGTTGTGGTAGTAATCGATATAGACATCCGGATCATTGGCTCCTCTCCAGAGAAACCTGTTCATCACATTTTCATAGAGGATATCCGGATCCGTCCGGCCATATTCAAACCAGCTCTTGTTTTCGCTTTTTATCGGCACGAGACGGTAAGCCAGTCCTTCAAGCTGGAAATACTCTTCAAGGCCAAGGGCATCATTATGATACCCTGTTACAAAATATACCGGCCTGTCCCAGTCGTTGTGGGCAAGGATGTCAAGCACCATGAGCTGGCTCTTGAGTATCCACGAACCCTCGAGTTTAATATCGATATAGGGAACTATTTTATCAGCATCCTCAGGCCTGACAGTGCCATTGGCGATAACCTTTGCCGAATCAACCGGTATGCGCACTGTTCTGGTAGGGATGTAATAGATCTCCTCACCGTAGAGCTGCAGTTTTGACACGTCGCTGTCGCTGTTGATGAAGCTGATCACATCCTTTGCCAAAGCCGGCTCCTTAACCCTCTCATATACTGCTACCTGGTTATTCACCCCGTCATAATAAAGCTTCTTCGGCAGGCTCACAGGCAGCGGGTCGGAGGTATAGGCCTGCATCTTCATCTGGTCAATATACCAGTCGGTATTCAGCAGCATCAGGTTACAGACACGTACATCCGTCCTGATACCCTCCACCTCCTGGGCATACCACAGCGGGAAGGTGTCATTGTCGCCGTTGGTGAATATTATAGCCTTGGGTGCACAGGAGTTGAGATAATTGAATGCCACATCGCGTGCAAGGTATCTCCCCGACCTGTCATGATCATCCCAGTTTTCGGAAACCAGAAGCAAGGGAACGGCCGCAAGGGTCACCAGTGAAGCAGTAATAGCCCCGGCTTTTTCTCCTGTCAGTTTGCGAAGCAGCTCAAAGAGTGCAAGAACACCCAGACCTATCCATATTGTAAAGGCATAGAAGGAGGCGGCATAGGCATAGTCTCGCTCTCTCGGCTGGTTCGGATACTGGTTGAGGTAGACAACGATGGCAATGCCTGTCAGGATGTAAAGCAACAGCACGATCCACCAGTTCCGTACATCACGGTTAAAATGCCACAGGAAACCTGCCAGGCCAAGCAACAGCGGCAGCAGAAAATACCTGTTACGCGACGGGTCATTCTTCATGTCATCAGGCATGTCGGCCACGGTGCCAAAGCGCGGCTCATCAAGGAACTTAATGCCTGTGATCCAGTTGCCGTTAATGGTTCCGCCGTAACTCTGGACATCATTCTGGCGGCCGCTGAAGTTCCACATGAAATAGCGGAAATACATAAAGCCAAACTGGTAGTGGAACATGAACGTCAGGTTCTGTCCGAAAGTAGGTATCCTCACAGTGACCGGCTCTCCGGTCTGCGGATCATTGATCCGCACAGGCTTGCCCTTTTTGCCTACATATTCCTCATAGACCTTCACATATTCAGCCTGATCGTTCCACATCCTCGGCAGTACCGTCATGAACCTTTCATCATACTTCCTGACCGTCTCACGGTTGGTGATCTTGTACTTGCCGTCTACAGGATTATACGTTGGTTTGCCTTTTTCATAATCAGTTACCGGAGCGTTATAGTATGGCCCGTAAAATAGCGGACGCTGCCCGTACTGTTCACGGTTAAGATAATAAAGCAGGGCGAAGGGGTTTGACGGGTCATTTTCGTTCATCGGTGTTTCTGCCGTCGACCTGATGACGATAGTGGCAAAGGATGAATATCCGATAAGGATCACCAGTATGGAGGTCATAACGGTGTTCAGCGCTACCGGATTATGTGTTGCCAGGTAATAAGCAACATAGATGATGCCTGCAAGGACGATGATATTAAACAGCAGCGAACCGGTCAGCAGCCATATACCCGACAGGAGAAACGTCAGGCCTGCCAGCAGGAATCCCTTCCTGCTGTTTTCGTGTGAGAAACTAAACCAGACAGATAATATCAGTGCGGTAATGAGCAGGATAAGATGTATGTACATCCCGCTGTTGAAAGGCATGCCGACGGTGTTGACAAAGAACAGCTCAAAACGCGATGTCATGAAAAAGAGACCCGGGATGATGCCATACATTATCAGCACCAGCAGCATCAGGGATACTGCCAGTGATAAAGCCAGTCCCTTCCATGAGAACTCATATTTGCGGAAATAATAAACGCATACTATAGCGGGTATAGCCAGGAGGTTCAGCAGATGCACCCCTATCGAGAGTCCCATCATAAAGGCAATGAGGATGATCCATTTATCTGCATGGGGTTCATCCGCAACATCCTCCCACCTGAGGATGGCCCAGAAAACGGCAGCGGTAAATAGTGATGATGTGGCATAGACCTCACCCTCCACGGCTGAAAACCAGAACGTATCGGAGAAGGCATACGCGAGAGCTCCTGTCAGTCCGGCCCCCAGGACAGCTATTATCCTGCCGGCGGTGTAGTCAGACGCCTGCTTCAGGAGGATCCTCCGGGCAAGGTGCGTGATGGTCCAGAAAAGAAACAATATCGTCAGCGCGCTGGCGAGGCCTGACATGGCATTGACCATCATGGCAACCTTTGAGACATCTCCGCCGGCGAAATTGGCAAAGAACCTGGCAAGGAGCATGAAGAAGGGAGCACCGGGAGGGTGCCCGACCTCGAGCTTGTACGATGAAGCAATGAACTCTCCGCAATCCCACAGGCTTGTGGTGGGTTCTATTGTGAGCAGGTAAGTCACTGCCGCGATGGCAAAGACCGCCCACCCGAGGATGTTATCCCAAAGCCTGAATTTTTTTATCATAACTGCATATTTACCTGTCCCGGTTTCCACCGCACGAAAATAATAAGATTTTGTGGTGCAGCGGAAGATATCGGTCAATTTTGGTATTTTTGGCCAAACTGACATGTATGATAAAAAGGCTGATACTGCTTTTGCTGTGCCTTCTGCCGCTGGTCAGAGCGGGGGCACAGTATTATGATACGGGGCAGGATCCGGCTGCCCTTAAGTGGTCTCAGATACAAACACCGCACTTCCGCGTTATCTACCCTGATAATTTTGGCGCTGAAGCTCAAAAATATGCACGGTTGCTCGAAGAGTCATACAGTGAACTCTCTGTTCTTTATCCCCTGGCAAAGACAAAAATGCCTGTAATCATCCATAACTATTCTATGGAGTCAAACGGTTATGTCAGCTGGGCTCCGCGCCGCATGGAGCTTTTCCCGGTGCCAGGGCAGAATAACCTTCCGATGGATCCTGCGAAACAGCTTGCCGTCCATGAAACAACGCACGTGCTGCAGCTGTCGTCACTCAACAGGAAAAGCTTTGGCAAGGCGCTGGGATACATTCTGGGAGAGCAGGCGGTGGGACTGAGCGCCCTTGAGATACCTCAGTGGGCCTTCGAGGGTGATGCTGTATATGCCGAAACGGTTACAGGACTGTCAGGAAGGGGACGCAGCAACGTGTTCACACAGAAGGCCAGGGCCCTTGTTGCCAGTCCCGGCGGTATTTATGCATATGACAAAATGATCAGCGGATCTTACAAAGACTTTACCCCCGACCATTACGTCTTCGGTTACCTCATGATGAACAACCTGCGCAGTATGAGCGGTGAGACATGGAGCAACGCCATCAGAAAAGTATCTTCAGGCTACCCCTTTAACCCTGTCAATTACAGCCTCAAAAAAGAGACGGGCCTGACAAAGAAAACGCTCTTTGATTCGACCTTTTATTATCTCTCGGAAATGTGGAATGACAGCGCATTGATGACATCCGCCGTTTACCCTGCAATTAACGTCAGCGGGAAGAAGGATTATGTCAGCCATTATATGCCTCACAGGATCGGCAATAACGCAATTGTCTCACTGAAGACCTCGCTGAAACGACCCTCAAGCTTTGTGATCACAGATGTAAGTGGCGGGACAGAACATGTACTGACCACCACCGGATATATATACCCCTATATATTCTCATATTCTGACAGTACTTTAGTGTGGGCAGAACTGCATCCTGACCCGAGATGGGATAACAGGGATTATTCGGTGATAAAAAAAATGGATGCCGGAGGCGGGCCGGTTAAACAGCTTACTTTCCGCACCCGCTACACGGCTCCCGACCTGTCTCCTGACGGAAGAACAATCGTTGCTGTTTCAACAACACCTGAGCTTCGTTATTCACTGATATTTATTGATGCTGTCAGCGGTGAAACACTCATGGAAGCTGACATACCCGATAACCTGGTAATACAGCGCCCGGCCTGGTCATCGGACGGTAGGGCTGTCACAGTGGTTACACTCTGTGATGAGGGCGAAGGGATCAGGACATATCATCCGACAGGCAAAAAGTGGGTTGTGAACATGCCTGAGACTGTTACTGACATCATCCAGGCTGAGATTGTAAATGACACCCTCTATTATCTTGCACAGGGTGACGGATCTGATAATATTTACAGAGTAACAGGTGACACGGCAGTAAGCCGAATCACCAGCTCGCGATTTGGTATCTCAGGCTTTACCGTAACAGGCAGTGAGTTGCTCTTTTCAGATTACAGCATAAATGGATTTAACATTGCAAAGGCCGATAGCAGAATATCTTCCGGACCAGCATCCGGTTCACTGAAGAGTGTCATTCCCGGAGTTGCACCGCTGCCGTCACTGACAGGTGATGAACCTCTTCCGGTGACAGAATATTATGACTCCAAGCCTTACCGCAAAGCCGGACACCTCCTTAATTTCCACAGCTGGTTCCCGTTCTACGGAGATCTCGATGAAATTCAAACAGATCCCACAACCATTAAGCCCGGCGTGACAGTAATGTCACAAAACCATCTCAGCACGCTGATATCAACAATCGGGTATGAATATTCAGAAGGCAGTCATTATCTTCATTCGGGCATCAAATGGAAGGGATGGTATCCGGTTATCGAGGCAGACATTACCTGGGGCGGGCCACCGAGTGTAATAAAAGACACCCTGACAACACCTGACCCTGATGACCTGAATACGGGCATGATCCTGAACACAAGCATCTATGATCA
The DNA here is from genome assembly GCA_963732575.1 of uncultured Bacteroidales bacterium. Taxonomy (GTDB): domain Bacteria; phylum Bacteroidota; class Bacteroidia; order Bacteroidales; family VadinHA17; genus SR-FBR-E99. The sequence continues at coordinate 110,072 of CAVTAA010000005.1, read as the reverse complement.
GTTCTGGTTCGCACATGGCAAATTCAGGCAGCTCTTCATGCCGGCCCTCTATATGAGCTATCGTAACAGGTACACTTACCTTGGTGAAGAGAATGAATACGACAAGGGTGTAGTTCTTCTGACCGGCCGGCTTTATCTGTCAAATACCTTCAAGACGGCTTACAGGGATATCAACCCGCGCTGGGGCCAGGTCATCGATCTCAGGATCACAGCAGCGCCGTGGGATGATAATCTCTATGGCACAAGGAGGTATGCCAGAGGGATACTATTCTTCCCTGGATTTTTTGTCAACCACAGTTTTGTTTTAGGTGCCGGTTATGAGAATCAGAAGCCTGTCCGCGGTATGCTGTATAACAATAACATTGCCTATCCGAGGGGTTACGAAGGCAACCTGATTTCAGAAAAGCTTTTCTCTTTTTCGGCTGATTATACAATGCCTCTGTTTTACCCTGACCTTGCAGCCGGGAGCCTGCTGTACCTTAAACGTATCAGGGGATCACTCTTTGCAGACGGCTCAAGAGGCTGGAATACATATGATTACCAATCCGGAACCTTTACAGAAGGGCAGATGGATTTTGGTTCCTTCGGTGCGGAGTTGCTTGCAGATTTTTATCTGCTCAGGCTCCCCTTTGAAATCAGTGCAGGAGCGGGCGGGGGTTATATTCCGGCAGAGAACAGGCTGTTCATCAGAGCCGTATTCTCAGCCAATGTCTACGGCACCGTGCTCGGAAGAAAGCGATGAGGCGCACTCTTTTATCATGTCCCATGCATTAAGGACATGCCGTTCAGTTACGGTAGTCTGGGCAGTAACCATACGCAGCACATACCGTCCGTCAATGGTTGTATGAGTAAGATAGATCCTGCCTGTATCATTCAGGGTGTGATTGATCTTTTCGTTCAGCCTGTTCGCCTGTTCAAGGCTCATTCCTTCAGGATGGCAGCAGAAGCATACAGTATTCAGATGCACCGGCGCCATCACCTTGAAATCCTTTTCATCTTCAATCAGCCGTGCCAGCATTTTCGCAAGGCGTATATGCTCCCTGATCATTTCCTGCAGCCGTTCAACCCCGTAAGTGCGTATGACGGCCCACAATTTAAGAGCCCTGAAGCGCCGGCCGAGAGGTATGCCCCAGTCGCGGTAGTCATTGACCATCCCCCTGGTGCGTGTCTTCAGGTATTCGGGAAGTATCTCAAAAGTGCGTATAAGTGATGCCGCATCACGTACAAAATATGCAGAACAGTCGAAGTTTGTAAACATCCATTTGTGCGGATTGAATACAAGCGAGTCAACGTATTCCATGCCATCGGCCATCCACCGCATCTCGGGCAGCAGAAGGGCTGTGCCGGCAATGGCGGCGTCTACATGCAGCCAGATATTCTTTTCGCGGCATATCATGCCCACAGGCCCCAGAGGATCTATGGCCGTTGTACCTGTCGTACCAAGTGTCGCCACCACGCAGCAGGGTATGTATCCTGCTGACACATCCTGCTCAATGGCTTTCCTCAGGGCTTCGGGATCAATCGAATAATCACCCTTCACAGGCGCTCTGACGAGGTTCTCTCTTCCAATTCCAGCTATACCAGCGCCTTTCTCGACCGATGAATGGGCCTGTGCTGAACAGTAGATGCGCAGCCGGCCGGTGACAGACATTCCTTCCCTGTTGGAAGAGTATCCCGTGACCTTCTCCCTTGCCGTTATGATGGCTGCCAGTGTGGCGGATGAGGCGCTGTCCTGTATCACTCCTTCGAAATATGATGGCAGGCCTGTTATCTCACGCAGCCACTCCATCATCCGTTCTTCAAGCTCTGCGGCGGCGGGTGAGGTCTCCCATATCATGCACTGTGCGCCAATGGCGGCAGTCAGCATCTCCGCAAGTACTGAAGGAGGACTTGAATTCGCGGGAAAATAGGCAAAGAAATTCGGACTCTGCCAGTGCGTTATGCCCGGCATGATGATCTCTTCAAAGTCTTTCAGAAAGAGATCGAAAGATTCGCTGCCAGTGGGAGGTATCGAAGGAAGAGCCGCTTTAACCGAACCGGGAGCAGACTTCGATTTTACAGGGTACTGTTCAATGTTCTCATAGTACCGGGCGATCCACTCGACGATCTCATGGCCCTGTTTCCGGAACTCGTCGCTGTTCATCAGCTTCGGCTTTCTGAGACCGAATCGGCGAGAAGGATGATCCTGTTCTTTTTCACCTCTATGACACCGCCGGTAATTTCGTATCTGATCACCAGGCCCTGGTCGTCTTCAATGATCACAGGACCGTGATCAAGGGTTGAAATGATAGGAGCATGGTCCTTCAGTACCTGAAAAGAGCCCTTTTTCCCGGGTACTCTGACCGAGCGTATATCCCCGGAATATATTCTGCTGTCGGGTGTGATGATTTCAATTTTCACGTCTGCTCACGATTGTCGTTACTTGTGCTCGGCAAGGAGCTTTTCGCCCTTTGCAATTGCATCTTCTATCGTACCCACAAGCATGAATGCAGCTTCAGGGTACTGGTCGACGGCGCCGTCGAGGATCATGTTAAATCCTCTTATTGTGTCCTCTATTGACACCAATGCCCCGGGGATATTGGTAAACTGTTCTGCCACATGGAAAGGCTGTGAGAGGAAGCGCTGCACGCGGCGGGCACGCTGAACCACAAGCTTGTCTTCATCGGAGAGCTCATCCATGCCAAGGATGGCAATGATATCCTGAAGTTCGTTGTATCTCTGGAGGACCTCCTTAACTCTCTGTGCACATCGGTAATGTTCTTCACCGACGATGTCCGCGGTAAGTATCCTCGAGGTTGAGTCCAACGGGTCAACTGCTGGATAGATACCCAGTTCGGATATCTTGCGGCTCAGCACTGTTGTTGCATCAAGGTGTGCAAATGTTGTTGCCGGTGCCGGGTCAGTAAGGTCATCGGCAGGTACGTAAACAGCCTGAACAGATGTTATCGATCCGTGCCTGGTTGAGGTGATCCTCTCCTGCATGACACCCATCTCAGTGGCCAGGGTTGGCTGGTAACCCACTGCTGATGGCATGCGTCCGAGCAATGCTGACACTTCCGATCCTGCCTGGGTGAACCGGAACACGTTATCCATGAAGAACAGTATATCCTTTCCTGCTCCCTCACCCTCCCCGTCACGGAAATGCTCTGCAACTGACAGTCCGGAAAGAGCGACTCGTGCACGTGCCCCGGGGGGTTCGTTCATCTGTCCGAAGACCAGGGCCAGCTTCGACTCTTTCAGCGCCTCGTGGTCAACAAGCTCCAGGTTCCATCCACCTTTTTCCTTATCTTCCATGAATTCCTTGCCGTAACAGATGACGTTTGCATCAAGCATCTCGCGGAGTAGGTCATTGCCCTCCCTCGTCCTTTCGCCGACACCTGCGAATACAGAAAGGCCCGAATAGGCTTTCGCAATATTGTTGATCAGCTCAAGGATGACCACGGTCTTGCCTACTCCGGCGCCGCCAAAGAGACCTATCTTACCTCCCTTTGAATAAGGCTCGATCAGGTCAATGACCTTGATACCTGTATAGAGAACTTCCTTTTCTGTTGACAGATCCTCATATTTAGGAGGGTTTCTGTGAATCGGGTAACCGCCTTTCTTGTCAAGGGGGCCCAGGCCGTCAATAGGCATGCCGATGACATTCATCAGACGCCCCTTGATTTGCTCACCGATGGGCATAACAATGGGCTTACCCGTTGCTACAACCTCCATGCCGCGCTGAAGGCCGTCAGTGGAATCCATGGCTATTGCCCTTACCGTTTTCTCACCGATATGCTGCTGACATTCAACGACGAGCAAAGTGCCATCCTGACGTGTTATTTCAAGAGCATCAAGGATATTAGGCATCTCTGTGCCGGCATTTTCAAACGTTACATCAACCACAGGTCCGATAACCTGACTGATAACTCCAATGTTTTTTGCCATCTCTGTGACTTAAATATATTTCAGTGTTCTCTTAATACTTCATTCTGTAAAGCTGTTCATCTAATTCTCCCGATAAGGTTCACGGCCAGTTGTTTGATCTCTTTCTTGCGTTCAGCCTGCACAGACACCTGATCAAGAGACTCGAAAGCCCTATTAAAATACTCATATGCAAGGTTCTCAGCCTGAAGCTGTATCTCCAGTTCGTCATAAATGGCTCTCACCCCCCTTATTTTTTCGTCCGGGTCAGGGTCTTTCGCCTCAATCAGTTTTCTGAGGTCGCGCAGCTTTCCTCCGTCAGCCTTTTCAAGAGCCTTTACCAGGAGGTAGGTCTTCTTGTTGGAAACGATATCGCTTCCTGTTTTTTTCCCGAACGTCTTAGCGTCCCCGTAGGTATCAAGTACGTCATCCTGTATCTGGAAGGCTATGCCCAGACAGCGTCCGAATTCATAAAGAAGGTCCTGGTCCTTCTCCGAAGCTTCGCCGATGATTGCCCCGGTCTTGAGTGAAGCTGCCACCAGGACTGCTGTCTTAAGCTCTATCATTCTCATGTACTCGGCCTCGGAGACCAGTGCTTTCTTCGCATAGTCAATATCAAGCTGCTGCCCGGTGCATACCTCTATGGCGGTGCGGTTAAACAGCTTCAGTGTCTTTGCCAGCACCTTCTCAGGCGCCTGCCCGATGCATTCCGTTGCTACAAAGGCCATCACGTCACCGGATAAAATAGCCTGATCTGTGCCCCACTTTGCATGGACTGTGGAAGAACCCCTTCTGAGGTCAGCCTTATCAATAATATCATCATGTATAAGGGTAAAATTGTGAAACACCTCGATGCCGACAGCCGGCATCACGGCTTCATCAATTTTATCCTTGAAAAGATTGCAGGACAGCAGACACATTACCGGCCTCAATCTCTTGCCTCCAAGGGCCATTATATACCTCACCGGGGCAAACAGCTTCTCAGCTTCGGGCGTGAAGCCCAGGTTGGTGATAGCCTTGTCTGAAAGTTCCCTGAGGTATTCGCTGTTAAACATTTCTTTCTTATATGTTATCCTTTAAGGGCTTCTGCGCCGCTGACCACTTCCAGCAACTGGTTGGTGATAGCGGCCTGTCTTGCATTATTATACTGCAGGGTGAGATCCCTGATGAGATCGGTAGCGTTATCCGTAGCCTGATGCATTGCCGTCATGCGTGCGCCATGCTCCGCTGCAAAGGAATCAAGCAGGGCCTTGTAAAACTGAATGCGCAGTGTCTTTGGTATCAGTTCGCTGACAATATTCACCTGGTCAGGTTCATAAATATAATCAGTCAGCACTGAGCCTGTCTTTCCGGCAGGGGCAGTTGAGACGGGCAGCCAGACCTCCTCGGTGAGCTTCTGAACAGCAGCATTCCTGAACTGGTTATAAACGATCTCTATCCTGTCAAACTCTTTCGTCAGATAGAGGTCCATCAGTTTGTCGGCTATCTGTTTGGTATTGTCGAAACGTCAGGCTTGAATACAGATTGTTATGTTCTTCGAGGATATTGCATTTCAGCTTTTTTAAAACATCATGCCCCTTTTTTCCCGACAGGCATGAACCAGAGGTCTCCCCTGCGAAACACTTCGCTGTACTTCTCCTGTATCAGGCGTCTGGTGTCTCTGATGACATTGGCGTTGAACCCGCCGCAGAGGCCTTTGTTTGAAGTAACCACAACAAGAAGTACGCGTCCGTGGCTGTTTTTTCTTTCAGCAAAAATGTTTTCGATCTCTGTATCGCGGAGGGCTGTATTAAGCCCGATCAGTATCTCATTCAGCTTTTCGGCATATGGTCTCAACTGCACTATTGCGTCCTGTGCCTTACGCAGCTTGGCTGCCGCCACCATCTTCATCGCCGAAGTTATCTGGCGGGTAGATTTAACCGAACTGAGTCTGACCCTTATTGCCTTGAGATTAGCCATTTTCCTATACTGGCTTTTCAGCCTATCACGACTTAAAACGGCTTGCCACGTCAGCAGCTGCATTGTTAAGCACGGTTACCACATCATTATTGATAACGCCCTGCCTTATTGTTTCGAGAGTGTCACTGTGATGATCACGCAGGAATTCGATAAAGTCCTTTTCAAAATCCCTGACTTTTAGCACGGGAATATCCTTCAGAAGAGCATTCGTTCCGCAGTATATTATCGCCACCTGCTCCTCGACCTTCATGGGGGAATACTGCTCCTGTTTAAGTATTTCGACGTTCTTCGCCCCTTTGTCAAGAACAGCCAGAGTAGATGCGTCGAGGTCAGAGCCGAACTTTGAGAAAGCCTCCAGTTCACGGTACTGTGCCTGGTCAACCTTCAGTGTGCCGGCTATCTTTTTCATAGACTTGATCTGAGCGTTTCCGCCCACCCTTGAAACGGATATACCAACGTTGATAGCCGGCCTTATGCCTGCGTTGAAGAGGCTTGACTCAAGGAATATCTGTCCGTCAGTGATTGAGATCACGTTCGTGGGGATATAGGCTGCCACGTCACCTGCCTGTGTCTCAATTATCGGTAGTGCAGTCAGGGAGCCTCCGCCCTTGACAAGGTGACGGATAGATTCGGGTATGTCATTCATTGCCCGGGCCACGTCATCTGATTCAATGATCTTTGCAGCCCTCTCAAGGAGTCGGGAATGCAGATAGAAGACGTCGCCCGGATAGGCTTCGCGGCCAGGCGGACGGCGCAGCAGCAGCGATACTTCGCGGTAAGAAACAGCCTGTTTTGACAGATCATCATAGATGATCAGGGCATGACGGCCGGTATCACGGAAGAACTCGCCGATGGCGGCCCCGGCGAAGGGAGCATAGAACTGCGCAGGCAGCAGGAGTCTGCCGCAGTGGCGCACACAATGACGGTGTAATCCATTGCCCCGTATGTCTCGAGTGTGGCTGCAATGTTTGCCACTGTTGACCCTTTCTGGCCTATGGCCACGTAGATGCAGTAAAGCGGGTTTCCCTTTTCGTAATCTGCTTTCTGGTTGATGATAGTGTCAATGGCTATGGCAGTCTTCCCGGTCTGCCGGTCGCCAATAATAAGCTCTCTCTGACCCCTTCCTATAGGTATCATGGCATCTATCGCCTTCAGACCTGTCTGAACGGGTAGCTTCACCGGCTGCCTGAATATCACTCCCGGGTGCTTTTCTTTCAAGGGGCATCTCGAACAGTTCCCCTGTCACAGGGCCCTTGCCGTCAATAGGTACACCGAGGGTATTGATGACCCTGCCCAGAACCCGTCACCTACCATTATTGAAGAGATGCGGCCTGTCCTTCGGGCAATATCGCCCTCCCTTATCAGGTCCGACGCGCCGAGGATAACCACCCCGACATTGTCTTCCTCGAGGTTGAGCACGATGGCCTTGATGCCTGTTTCAACGAACTCGATCAGCTCATTCGATCCGACGTTCCTGAGACCGTATATATGTGCGATCCCGTCTCCTACCTGAAGCACTGTTCCCACTTCCTCGACATCAATGGCCGTACTGACACCCTCAAGCTGCTGCTTTAAAATCTTTGATACCTCTGAAGGTTTAATATTAGTCATATCATTAAATCTTATATCCTGTCATTCGGCAAATCCTGCCAGTGAAAATTCCTTTCTGAACCTGTTCAGCCTGGTCCTGACGCTTGCATCGATATAAGCATCATCGACCCTGATAATAAATCCGCCCATAACTGAGCTGTCAACCTGCTCAATGAATTCGACAGTGCCATCTCCTGACCCGGTGATAACAGCTGCCAGTTCGTCCCTTGTTTTGCCGCTTACAGGTACGGCCGTAGTGACTGTGACCTGGCGAATGCCTCTTTTATGGCGGGTAAGCTCAAGATAGTTTCTTGCCGCTGCGCCCAGGTGATCACCGCGACCATGGCTGAACACAAGTTCAATAAATTTTACAGTCAGCTTATTTGATACCATCGCCTGCGAGAGCAACAATGATCTCTTTTCTTTTATTCTGTGAATTACCGGATTGGTGATTATCTCCTGCACCTCCGGCATCTAACACAGCTGTTCAATGCCCTTCATATCCTCATAAACAGCGTCGATGCATTTCTGCTCCCCTGCAAGGTCAAAAAGAGCCTTTGCATATCTTACCGCTATCTTGCTGTGGTTCATCAGGATCAGTTGGTTGTTGTTTCGATCTCCTTAAGGTATCTTCCTATCAGCTTCTGCTGTTCAGCGTCGTTCTTAAGGGTTTCGCTGACCACTTTTGACGCCACTTCGATTGCCAGTGCAGCTACTTCTCGTTTAACTTCAGCGATAGCCGCATTCTTTTCACGTTCAATGAGTTCCTTGGCGCGCTTCACCATCGCGTCTGCCTCCGAATGGCTCTTTTCCTTGGCTTCTGAAAGCATCCTCTCAGTAGCTGTGCGGGCATCACGGATAATCTTATCCCTCTCTTCGCGGGCCTTCCGGAGTATAGCTTCATTGTCAGCCTGCAGCACCTTCATTTCTTCACGTGCCTTTTCAGCAGAATCGAGTGCATTGCGGATGGTGTCTTCGCGTGACCTGACAGCCTTCATGATCGGTCCCCATGCAAACTTCTGGAGTAAAAACAGCAGAAGAAGGAAGATCAGCGTGGTCCAGAAAACGGTCCCGATGGCGGGACTTGCGAGACTGCTTGATAGTAACATATTCTTTTTTCTTTGTGATTACTGAGTAAGGCCTGCAACCAACCGTTGCAGGCTTAACTTTTCTGCTTACTTGATCATTGCGATAACGATTGCAAAGAGGGCTGCTCCCTCGATGAGTGCTGCCGAGATGATCATTGCAAGCTGGATCTTCGAGTAAGCCTCAGGCTGCCGTGCAATGGCGTCCATGGCTGAGCCGCCGATGCGGCCGATACCAAGTCCTGCCCCAATAACTGCAAGCCCTGCTCCTACTGCTGCTAATGAAATTACTGCTTGTGGTTCCATAATTTAAGTTTAATAAAACGAATTTATATTCTGAGTATTAATGATGATCTTCTTCTGCCGTTGCCATGCCAATGAAAAGAGCTGACAGCAGTGTGAAAACGTATGCCTGCAGAAACGCCACCAGCAGCTCGATACAGTCCATGAACAACACAAACAGCACGGATGCCGGGGCTACAAATACAGACTTGAAAATAAATATGAGTGATACCAGGCTAAGCACAATTATGTGGCCTGCGGTGATATTCGCAAAAAGACGCACCATCAGAGCGAAAGGCTTGGATATCAACCCTATAACTTCAATGGGGATCATGATTGGCAGCAGCCATACCGGCACGCCGGGCGCTGCAAAGACATGTCTCCAGTGCGATTTGTTGGCGCTGATCTGGGTTATCAGGAAAGTGCATACAGCAAGGACAAATGTCACGTTTATATTGCCTGTCACATTGGATCCGAAAGGAAAAATCGGAATTAAACCCAGCAGATTATTAATTAGAATGAAGAAAAACACTGTCAGGAGGTAAGGCATGAAACGGGCGTATTTTTTCTCACCGATGTTAGGCACTGCAATATCATCCCTGACAAAGAGTATGACAGGTTCCAGGAACCCCTGCAAGCCCCTGGGTGCGGTGACCCCTCTCTTGCTGTATGATCTGGCAGTAGCGAGCATCAGCCAGAGGAGGATGACGGAAGCCACTATCATCCCGAACACGGCCTTGGTGATAGAGAAGTCAAGGGGAATATTCGTCTCGTCGGGATGACCCGCAGCATCGAGGCGCACTATTTTGCCTTCGTACTTCCCTTCGTGGGCCAGGGCAAAGTTCTCATGGGAGTGACCGTGGGCAATCTTCTTCGATGAGAAGAGATGGAAACCGGTACCCTTGTCGAAGAGAATTACCGGGAGGTAAACAGCAACCGGGGTGCCGTCTTTCTTTGTCCACAGATGCCATTCGTGTGAGTCGGCGACATGTTCCAGGATAAAAGTAGCTGGCATCAAATACCTCGTCCTTGTCAGCGTGGTGATTCTCTTTTCCATTTTCGCCGGCGGACTGGGCATTTACAGTGCCTGCCAGAAATCCGGACAAAAAGATCAACACATATAGATACCTGATTTTCAAGCTCCTGTTCATTAAACTGACTTCTGTCTGATGATCCTGAGAAAAGTAAGAAATACAAAAACAGTGAAAGCCAAATATAGAACAAAAAACAATATTACCGAACCGGTTTCATTGTTTTTAAAGACGACAATAAACAACAGCGCCAGGACAAATGACAGCAACATTTTGACGCCTATGGCTATCAGTGTTGCGAACACTCTTTTTTCCCCGTTTCCTTCCGTCCCACGGAAAAAGACTACCAGTGCCGTCATGGCAATAACCGCAAATCCGCCTGTCAGGAGCAGGATATTATTAACCGGGAAAAAGGAAGGTGAGATTTTATTCAGGCCAAAGAGCAGCAGGAGAATCAGGAGGGCAAAGGCCAGCAGTAAAATATAGTTTTTTATTGCCCCGGGAGTAATCATTTTATTTGTTCCTGACAGCTTCTTTAATTATGAGCCACATGGCTGCTGCCACACCCAGCAGTGAAAGAATGACAGTGAACACCGGTTTGGTCCCGGCCAGTTTATCAAGCTCAACGCCTCCCAGGGCGGTGAGGACGATAATTATCACCATCTGGATAGCGATGGTGCTGTACTTTGAATAAGCTGTAAGACCCGGCCCGGGGCTATTTTTCTCCTTCTTTTGATTTGGCTGCCGGTCCTCCATTGTCACCATCTTTCATCGTGCAGTTACCGGTAAAGAGAGCGCCCGGTTCAATAGAAAGCTTACTGGTAACGATCGTACCATTGATTTTTGAAGAAGCCTTCAGGTTAAGCAGTTGTGTAACGGTTAGTTTACCGTCAATCAGGCCTGACACTTCAGAGTTTTTACATTCCACCTCGCCCTTCACGCGGCCGGTGGGTCCGATGACCACTTTTCCCCTGGTAACCATGTTGCCATTCAGGGTTCCGTCAATACGTATGTCGCCTGCTGATTTTATGTCGCCGGTGATCTCGGTGCCCTGACTTATGAGGTTCACTGCTGCACTGTTGTCTGTCTCATTCATTTTTGCCATAATGATATATGTTATAGTCCTTGCCGGGGTGTAGCTATTACGTCCCTACATTTAACCGACAAATATATAAAGTATTGTGCAGGTTGGACAAAAATAATAATTTAACGGGACGGGAAGTGTTTCTGCCTACTCAATGACCCGTTCGGGGTCGTAAGCCCACCTGAGCCATATGCTTCCCCAGGTGAATCCGCCTCCGAATGAAGCAAGGATGAGATTGTCTCCCTTCTTCAGCTTTTTTTCAAACTCCCAGATGCAGAGCGGTATGGTTGCTGCGGTCGTGTTCCCGTAATTCTGAATGTTGATCATCACCTTGTCAGGTGAGAGACCCATCCTGCGACCGGTGGCATCAATGATCCTGAGGTTTGCCTGATGGGGAACGAGCCATGCGATGTCTTCGGGTCTGAGATTGTTTTTTTCCATAATCTCTGCTGCCACGTCAGCCATATTCGAGACTGCAAACTTAAAGACCGACTGTCCCTCCTGGTATACATAGTGTTCCCTGGCGCTGACCGTTTCATGTGAGGCAGGTTTAAGTGATCCGCCTGCCTTCATATGCAGGTATTTTCTTCCTGAACCGTCAACCTTGAACATATGGTCCATTATTCCGTACTCCTCTTCAGTCGGTTCGAGCAGCACGGCCCCTCCGGCATCGCCGAACAGGGTGCAAGTGGTCCGGTCGGTATAATCTGTTATTGAGGACATCTTGTCAGCCCCAACGACGATAACCTTTTTGTATCTGCCTGTCTCCACGTATGCTGATGCAGTCTGCAGGGCAAAGAGAAAACCTGAGCAGGCGGCATTCATGTCAAAGCTGAAAGCATTCTTTATCCCCGCCTTGTCAGAGATAATATTGGCAGTTGCCGGGAAGAGCATATCAGGAGTGACCGTGGCGCAGATAAGGAGATCTATTTCATCGGGTGAGGTTTTTGTTTTTTCGAGAAGGCCTTTCACAGCCTGTTCACCCAGGTCGGATGTTGCCTTGCCCTCGCCTTTAAGGATCCTTCTTTCTCTTATACCCACGCGCTGCATTATCCACTCATCAGTGGTCTCAACCATCGTTGAAAGCTCACTGTTGGTGAGGCGGTATTCCGGAACCCATCCGTTAATACCTGTGATAGCAGCTCTTATTTTTGTCATCCCCCGACAGCCTCTTTGATCTTTCTCGCGAGGTCAGCGTGCACCACATCCCTGGTCTGAAGTACCATGCTTGTGATCGCCTTCCTGTTTGAAATGCCATGACCCACAACTACATTAGCGTTGATACCTACTACGGGTGTTCCACCGAAAACCTCGAAGTTCATCCTGTCAAAAAAGCTGTCTTTAAGGCCCTTTGCCTTTGTGATCAGGTAGATCTTCTCTGCCATTTTAAGAACTATATTCCCCACAAAACCGTCACAAACGATGACGTCAGTCATTTCGCCGGTAAAGAGGTCATGGCCTTCGATATTGCCTTTGAAGTTTATTTCAGGGCTTTCGCGGAGAAGCTCGTATGCGGCTTTCACTGCTGATGATCCTTTTGATTCTTCCTTTCCGATGTTCAGCAGCCCGACTTCAGGTGACTCAATGCCGAGGACGTATTTCGCATAGACACTGCCGAGTATTCCGTACTGCAGCAGCACATCGGGCTTGGCGTCGGGATTTATTCCCACGTCAAGAATAATGGAGGTTCTCCCGCTCACATCAGGCACGAAAGCTGTCAGCGCCGGTCTGAAGACCCCGGGTATAACGTTGACGGTATAGCTTGCGCCCACCATCATCGCACCTGTGTTGCCTGCACTGGCAAAGCCGTCTATCAGTCCGCTCTCAAGCATCCCATAGCCTACTGCTATGGACAAATCCTTTTTCTGTGAGAAGGCTTTGGCCGGGTGATCAGACATCTCAATCACCTGTGAGGTATGAACGATTTCGAAAAGAGACGGTTCCACCTCCATGGCGGTCAGTTTCTCTAATAAGGTGATTATCACCTATCAGGACCAGCCGGTCACCTGCCGGAAGCTGGCCAAGAGCATCAACTGCACCTTCAATGACAGCATCAGGGGCATAGTCACCCCCCATGGCATCCAGTCCGATTTTCATTGCCTTACGTTTTTGGCACCTGTGACAGGTCAGGCTGTCGCCTTCTTCTCTACGGCAAGCTTGCCTCTGTAGTATCCGCACTCAGGGCAAACCCTGTGATACAGATGAGCTGATCCGCAGTTGGAACATGCAGCTACTGTCGGAACAACAGCTTTGTCATGTGTTCTCCTCTTATCCCGTCTGGTACTTGAGTGTCTGTGTTTTGGATTTGGCATCGCAGTAATGTGTTGTGTTTAATTATTTCCTGTCAGTTTTTTAAAGCTCATCCCAGCGCGGATCTGATTTTTCCTCACTGTCAATAAGATGTTCTTCAAGTTTCCTGATCATCTCAGGGTCGCATGCTGAATGCCCCTGTTCATCTTCAGGATGAATTCGCTTCAAAGGTAGTGCAAGATGGATGTATTCATAGAAATACTGACTTAAATCTATTTCATGTTCATCCAGCGGCATCGTAATCATATCCGGATCTGTCTCCTCCCATTCCTTTCCCTGTCTTACAAACAGTCTGTTTTCACAGGAGAGGGTCAGATAAAATTTCTCCAGGCATCTGTCACACATGATCTCGACATTCCCCTGAATGGTTATATCAAGCTGCAGATGCGTCGAACACTTCTCAAGCAGCACCTCAGCCTTAAGCTCTCCCTTCCTGATCTCAGTCCCTTCAAAAGCCTCAAAAAAGTCGTTGCCTATTGCAAACCCGTAGGTATGTCTGCCTTCTTTAAGTCCGGCCAACGGTATGGAATACAATCCGGGCATCTCCATTTTTTCGGTCTGCAAAATTATAAATCCTCTTCCAATAAAAAAAATTATCAACAAAAAAGTAACATCCCCGTTTTTCCTCGCCATCTGCCGGTATAATTCCGCAGTCTGCCGGAAATGACTGGATTTGCATTGCATGTATGTAATAATTTTGAAGCATCATAATATTTTTTACGTCATGAAAGAAAAAAACAATCCTTTTAACGGCATAGCCAAATTGCTGATATCGCTGGGGCTTGTGATGATAGTGGCAAAACTTGACCTGTTAAAGATCGGAACGATCTCCGACTATTTTACGTGGGAGATGCTGCTTATCTTTTTCGGCATCTTTAATCTGCTGAACCTGGATCTGGTTTTCAGCCTGCTCCTTTTCGCAACCGGTATCTGGTTCCTTATGCCCGAGATGAGCGTACAGCTCTCCCCGGTCTATAAGGAGATATACTGGCCGGCTGTATTGGTCCTTGCCGGTATTGCATTTATGATAAGGCCATTTACTAAAAGTCTTAAATAATTCACCATCAAACAAATACTGAAATGGAAAACGAAACAAACAAACCGGCAAAAAATCCTGCTGAAACCTCCAACAGGTTAATCATAGGAATTTTACTCATAATAGCAGGATTTATTCTGATTCTCAGAAAGACTACAGTGCTCCCTGAACCGCTTGATCATTTTATCGATGACATCATCTTCAGCTGGCAGATGCTGTTAATAGTGATTGGTGTGATCACCCTCGCAGGGTCGGATAACAAGACCCCCGGCATAGTACTCATTTCAGTCGGCGGTTTCTTCATGATCCCGGAGCTTTTCACCGATTTCTTCAGATCGTTCAATTTCTTCTGGCCGGCGATGTTCATCGTGATAGGTGTTGTGCTTCTGGTTAATTCCAAACGGCTGGGGAAGAGCCTGAACTTCACCAGCGGAACAAAAGCTGACATGATCGACTATGTCAATATCTTCAGCGGTGCCGAACGGCAGCTTATAACGGATAATTTTCTCGGAGGCAAGGTAACCTCAATATTTGGCGGCGGAGAGGTTGACCTTACCAGGTCATCACTGGCGCCCGGGGATAATGTAATTGAAATTACATGTATATTTGGAGGTACAACGCTAATCGTTCCCGAAAACTGGAATGTCATTCTTAATGTCACACCAATTCTGGGAGGCTTCACAGACAGCCGCAGGATAGGCAGTGACGTCATCAAGGACACTACAAGATCGCTTACAATACGCGGGACAGTGATATTCGGGGGAGGTGAGCTTAAAAGCCATAAATAGAATATGAAGCATCCGATACTGGAAAGCCGGTCAAGGATACTGATCTGGTGTCTGGCCTGGGTTATTTTAGCAGCAGGCCAGGCATCAGTTATTCATTTTGTATATGGCAGCACCATGGATATTGCAGTGGCTGACGGCATTATTTCCATGGTTCTGTATGGCTTGCTTGGACTAAGCATCTGGTTCCCGGTCAGGTATATGCTACGCAGCAACAATAAGGTCCTGTCGACGATCATTAATGTCATTCTGACCGGTTCAGTAACTATTGTCGTGTGGCTTCTGGTGACCAGATTTATGGTCAGGGCCTTAGTTCCCGAAAAGGAAGATTATGACCTGTTCTGGCATACGGCTCTGATCTTCCGGATCGCTGCAGGAGTTTTGATCTTCTTTGTGGTCACCCTGATATATTACCTGTACCTGAGCGCCACACAGCTGGCAGAGAAAGCGTCACGGCAGGCACAGCTTGAAGCTCAGGTGCGCGAGGGAGAGCTGAAGATGCTGCGTGCACAGATAAACCCTCACTTCCTCTTCAACAGTCTCAATTCAATGAGCTCGCTGACACTGACCGACCCAATGAAAGCGCGGGAAATGATTTTGAAACTGTCTGATTTTATGCGCTATTCACTGTCGTCACGCACCGATCAGCCGGTGACATTGCAGAGTGAAATGGAAAGCCTGCGGCTTTACCTTGAGATTGAAAAAGTCAGATTCGGCGAACGGCTGGTAATAGAGGAGGACATTCAGCCTGAGTGTCTTACGGCATTATTGCCGGGGATGCTCCTCCAGCCACTCTATGAAAACGCAGTCAAGCATGGTGTATATGAATCAACTGAGAAAGTGGTGATCAAAACCACTGCTCTCAAGGAAGATGACCTTGTCGTAATATCCGTCACAAATAATATTGACCTTGAATTCAGTGGTGACACGGAAGGGAGCAGGGATAGGGCTTATAAATGTGCGTTCCAGGCTGGAACTTTTCTATGGTGATAAGGCTGATCTTTCCGTAACCCGCAAGGATGACAGCTTTAATGTGGTGGTGCAGTTTCCTTACAGAAAAACATAAAATCAAAATCGCAGCATGAAAAAGATTAGGGTTCTGATCATTGAAGATGAAACACCTGCCCGGGAGCTGATAAAGTACATGCTGAAAGATCATCCGGAGGTAGAGGTGGTTGGTGAATGCGCTGACGGCTTCTGTGGAGCAAGGGAGATAAAGGAACAACACCCCGACCTGATCTTTCTTGATATACAGATGCCCAAGCTCACCGGTTTTGAACTCCTGGAGGTTCTCGATGAAAAGCCGGAGGTGATCTTTACCACTGCTTTCGACCAGTACGCCATCAGGGCCTTCGAGCTCAACGCAGTCGATTATCTTCTCAAGCCTTACTCAAAAGAACGGTTTGACAGCGCCCTTGCCAAGGCTGTCAACAGGCTGGACAAAGAGACAACGGAACCGGATAATGTAGAAAAGCTTATCACAACAGTAACTGAAGCGGAGGGGTATCTGACAAGGATTGTCTTCAGGAAAGGTGCCGGCATTAAGATAATCCCGCTGAATATGATCACTTACCTTGCATCGGAAGATGATTATGTGATGATCTATTACAGCGAAGGAAAGGCCCTCAAGCCCAAGACAATGAAATACTATGAAGACCATCTTCCTCCGGGTCTCTTCATGAGGGTGCACAGGTCATACATGGTGAACATTGAGCAGATTACCCGTCTTGAGCCTTACAGCAAGGATAATTATGTAGCCGTTCTTAAAACCGGAGAGAAAATACCTGTCAGCCGTGCCGGTTATAAGATGCTCAGGGAAAAACTGAATTTTTAATCTCTCTCTTTCAGTCTGTTGCATCGCGGAGCCCTGCGAAACAATTTTCCTGTCTGCCTGTATCGTCTGAACAGGAACAGGGGAACGGGATCATAACCGTGCGTTCCACCCGGCCTGCACCGCAGTATACGACCTGTGGCCATTATCACTCCTTTAAGGGGTCCGTGAATCTTAAGCGCATCAATGGCAAACTGCGAACAGGTTGGCACATGACGGCATGAAGGAGGTAGCCACGGAGATATTAATACCCGGTACAGCCATATCGGTATAAGGAGCAAAAAAGATAATATCTTTGCAAGCGTATTCAACATCGGCGTCAAAGATAAGATGAAATCATCCTGACAAAATGACCTGTTTGATTAACAAAAAGAGAGTGGCAGAGGTTTTGAAGTAAACGGAGTAACTATTTAAGAGTAAAAGAACAAATGGAAACAAGTTATTTGAATAACGGACTGTACTGGATCATTTTTATAGTATTCATGTTTCTGAGCTGGGTTGTCAGCGCAAGGTTAAAATCAAAATTCAGAAAATATTCCAAAGTCCCCATCGCCAGCGGTATGACAGGCCGTGATGTGGCTGAAAAGATGCTGCGTGACAGCGGCATAACCGATGTCACCGTGCACAGTGTTCAGGGGGAGTTGTCTGACCACTATAACCCGCTGAGGAAAACCATTAACCTGAGCCATGATGTCTATGCCGGCGCCAGTGTTGCTGCAGCAGCTGTTGCAGCACATGAAACAGGCCACGCCATTCAGCATGCGAAGTCATATGCGTGGCTTACAATGAGATCGAAGCTTACCCCCGTAGTAAGTTTTTCGTCCAACTGGATTCAGTGGGTGCTGATCGCAGGATTGTTTCTTGTCAAATCAAGGCCTGAAATATTGCTGATTGGTATCGTTCTTTTCGCTCTCACAACACTTTTCAGTGTGATAACCCTTCCCGTGGAGGTCAATGCTTCAAAGAGAGCACTTGCATGGTTATCGAATGCGGGCATCACCTACTCCGGTACACACGACAAGGCAGAAGACGCCCTGAAGTGGGCCGCCTATACCTATGTCATCGCAGCGCTGGGCTCGCTGGCATCGCTGATATACTACATAATGATTTTCCTGGGGGCCAGGAACAGGTAGGTTTACACTATCCTACCGCCCCTCAATATAGAGGAAATTCGTTCTTTTGACCAGATACCTCACAACTGCCCAGAAGATGAGGGCAGCTACAAGGAGGGTGATGTACAGCGGCTCCATGTAAACCTTCCCGGTTACAGCTAAATTCCGTATCACATCAAGAATGGCAAAAGTGCCGAAGAGGCTTACTATCCTGTTGTATTCCCGCGTAAGAACATTCCTGAACGAGAATGGATGTTCTGCCCTGATGAAATGGCTGAAACGGGGGATCACAGCCCTGACTCTGAAGGCCCATGTATCATAATCCTCGCCGAATTTGCGGCGCAGATACTGCTCCTCGGCAAATATTATCCGTTCATAGTAGATCCAGAAGGAAAGCACAAATATGATCACACACCATACTGACCTGAGAAAGAGAACGGGGCCCAGCCACATCAGGAAGTTACCCATATAAAGAGGGTGGCGGACAACCGAATAAACACCCGTGGTATTTAAGTCATCTGCCATCTGGTCAATGACATTCCGGCCGGAGGTGTTCCTTGGTACATGACCGACGGTGTACGACCTGATCAGCTCACCTGCAACCGTGACAAGAATGCATATAAGTTCCCACGTCAGATTGAAGTAAATAACGCTTCTGTTGGCAATGAAGAGATAACCGGCAGCCAGAACCAAAACTACGACCGGCATCCATGTTCTTCTTCTGAATAACCAGTTGCCGGATTTCTCTAGTTCATGGACAAGTGACATACTTTTTAAGTTGATGCCGTAAAAGTAGGAAAATTTCAGAAACTATACTTAATCCTGACGAAACCGAGGTTTATCTTTGATACTTCACCTGATATGACATTGTCAAAATGCTGCATTATAAGTGAAAAATCAACATTCTCAGCCATTGAAAAGTCGACAGAGCCAACAGCAAAATAACCCTCCAGGTCAGGGTACCAGATTGCAGACAATGAGACATTAAGCAGTGGAACAGGGGTCCAGGTAAGCTGTCCTATGGCGCTGAATTCCGAAAAGGCCAGCTGGCTTGCGGTAATGGCACCCTTGTAAAGCTCGGTGAAGGTATCAAGAACGAACGGGTTGTTTGAATACATCACCTGTGCCAGTACCATGAGCTTATCCGAAAAAGCCTTATCGACTCCCGCCGTGGCGATGAATGTGGTTTGTTCCGCCGATGAATTTCCGAGCGGTGTGAAAAGTGACGTCTCGCCGCGGATTGAGTATGACCCTATTGCTCCTGACCAGCCCGCACCCGCGGCGAAGAGCTCCCCGTCGGTCTCGCCTGCAAAGAACTGGAGGTCGGTATTTAACAGACTGAAGCGGTAAAGCGCTGCAATGGTTACCCTGTCGGCGCTGTCGAGCTTGACAACCATTTCGGCTGCTGATGACGCACCCGTCGAGTAAACGGCTCTTATTGCATCGCTGCCGGGACGTTCAACATAGTCAAAATCAAAAAAGGAATATGTATTGAAAATGTCATTGGGGTTCCATACCAGCGTCTGGCTCCAGTTGATCCGCTGACGGCCGGCCGTGAGTTGCAGCTTACCGGAAGTGTAGTTGATCCAGGCCCTGTCAATAAACGTATTGAGGACGAACGACTGCTCGCTTAATATGTTCCACGACATGTCAACCCACCCCGGGTCAGAGGCCAGTGCCGGAGCATACGTGGGGTCAAGCTGTACCATGTCGCCAAGCACGAACCTGTTCCTTACTTCAAGCGCCATGGTTATGCGGGAGCCAGCGTATGCCTTGAAATTCAGCCTGTTGTGCAGCATGCTGCTGTTGAGCCATTCATCTTCAGGCTCTTCAAACACTGCGGTGTGAAGCCACGACGCATAACCGCCGGCGGAGAGCTTGCTGTCAGCATCCTGTGACAGTGATGCAAAGGTGCACGCCATCACTGCCGCAATCAGCAAAATAGCCCTTTTCATGGAACGTTATTTGTCCTTTCATCTGCGACAACACGTCCGTCCTCCAGTGTTATCACCCTGCGTGCCCTTTTCATCACCCTGATATCATGTGTTGAAAAGATAAAAGTCATCTCCTCCTCCCTGTTAAGCTTCTCCATGATGTCAAGCAGTGTTTCCGCTGATTTGGAGTCGAGGTTTGCTGTTGGCTCATCAGCCAGGATAAATTCAGGGCGGGGTGCCAGTGCCCGCGCCACGGCCACTCTCTGCTGCTGACCGCCGGAGAGCTGAGAGGGACGGCTTTTGTGACGGTCTGAGAGACCGACAGACTGCAGCATCTCGTCAGTGCGTGCCTTGCGCTTCTCCTTCGGCCATTTCTGGAGGTTCATGATGAACCCGACATTTTCCTCGGCAGTAAGCACCGGAATGAGGTTATAGGACTGGAAGACGAAGCCCACATGTTCCATCCTGAAATCGATAAGCTCCGAAGGCTTCAGCTCTGAAAGGCGGTGCCCTGCGACGATGATCTCGCCGGAACTGGGCTGGTCAAGCCCGCCGATCAGGTTGAGAAGTGTTGTCTTGCCTGAGCCGGACGGACCGACTATCACGGCAAAGTCACCCTTTTCAAAGCTGAGAGTGACACCGTCAACGGCCTTTACCTCAACCTCCGTATCATGATAGGTCTTGAAGACATCATTGATTTCGACTACTTTCATTGTATGATGTTTTTATCGTTATTCTCCTCTTAATGCTTCCACCGGGTTCAGCTGCAGAGCCTTCCGCGCCGGGTATATGGCTGACATTATCCCGGTGATGACGATCATCACTGTAAGCATGATAAAGAAATCAGCACCTATTGTGGGATAAAGATGAGCAGAGTAGCCAAATGCCTCCATTCCCTCGGAGTACTTGACCAGGTTTATCCCTGTTTTACCGGTGATCCCGATGACTGCGGCGCTGAAAGCCATTCCTGCAAAGCCGCCTACGACTGAAAGGAATACAGATTCCAGCATGATCATTACGAAGATCCGGCGGCGGTTCATTCCTATGGCCGACAGCATGCCAAGCTCACGCGTCCTCTCGAGGACTGACATCAGCATGGTGTTCACTATGCCGAATGCAAGGGCAGCAAGGATGATCACCATGAATATTCCGTAGATCTGGTTGATGTAATCGGTTATCATGGCAAGATCGGTCTGAATCTCCTTCCAGCTGAGTACCTCAAGACCCGGCAGGGCCTCTCTGATAATTGGCGTCACACGGCCTGTGAGGTCATTATCACCGAGCTTTGCAATGATCCGGTGATACTGTCCCTCATTTAGTCCCGTCAGCTCCCTCATTTCAGCCTCGGGGACAAAGACAGAAAGTGCTTCGAACAGGTCGTTGTTGGTGCGGTAGATACCGCTGATCCTGAATGCTGCCCCTGTCTGGTGATTATCTGCGTCAAGGAACGACAGAACCAATTTCGATCCTTCCCTGTATGACCACGCTGCCTCCCTGATCATCAGGCCGTATAACTTCATATCCTTCGGTGACAAAAGTCCGGTCAGGGCTTTTGTGAGTTTCTTCTCCGTTGAGAATCTTTCTCCTTCCATGGTCTTCAGCTTATCAGTGACCGTTGCAGGAACGCCTTCGCCGGTGAGTTTTTGTAAGGCTTCGGCTGTCAGGATGTAACGTATTATGTTAAGCTCGCGCGCCAGCTTCTCTCCGATGAAGACACTGTTCAGCCTGGTATCGGCCCCGAAATAGCTGCCCGTACCCGGTATCAGCCTGCGCGAAAGGGTGAACATCTCAAGCTCCTTTTCAATGTTAATTCCCGTGATCTCAACAGCGGAGCTGCCTGCTGAGGTGGAAGCCATGCCTCTTACAATGATCCTGCCGGTGACATCTGTCACTCCTTCAGTCTGTTCCAGCCGGGTGATAACGGCTTCGGGATCAATGATATAATCCCTAAGGTCCCCGCTGCTCCTGAACTCCTTGTTGTTCACCTGAATATGCGACAGCTCCTCATTGACCGCGGCATCAATCCGCTGAACGATGGAGCTGTTAATTGCCGCCATGGAAAATACCCCGGCAAAAACACCTACCGTCACGGCAGCTATGACTGTAAGGCTCCTGGTTTTATTACGCCAGACATTCTTCCATGCAATGGATGTTATCATGGTTCTGACCTTTTAGGCTCTCAGAGCGTTAATGACATTCAGTTTAAAGATCTTGCGCACGCTGAAGGCGACTGCTACAGCGATTATAAGCAGGACAATGACCACCTGCCAGAGGTAATATGAGTCGGGCAGCAGCATTGGCATTACAGCTTCAAAACCATAATCCTCGTACATCTTTGCCATCTCACCCCTGAAGCGCAGGGGTCTGGCGTTGCCGTAAAACACCAGCGGCAGTGAGGCGGCCACGCCTGCCAGCACACCCAGCAGACCGATCATGAGCATCTCCAGGGAGACCACTTTGGCCAGCCTGTGCTTCTGCATACCGATTGATACCAGCATCCCGAACTCACGGCGCCGTTCAGCCAGCATCATCAGCACCGTACCGAACACACCGAATGCAATTACAAGGTAGAGGATGCCGAGCATGATTACACCGCTCCTGTTATCGGCTTCCATCTGGTTCAGGAGGAGGGCGTTAAGCTCCATCCAGTTTCTGACCTTAAGTCCGTCACCGGCTGCGGCATTGAGTCTCTCCTGGGTTTTGAAGAGCTCCCGGTTTTCACTGTTCCTGATATTTATAATGGCTGAAGTGGCCATCCCGGGGGCAGCATATAGCCATCGGGCAGCTTCGATAGGCAGGTAAACGAATACATTGTCAATGTCGGGGGTTGGAAGGGTCACTATTCCCTTTACGACGAACAAGCCTGCAGCAGATGTGCCATGGTAGCCCTGTCCCATCAGTACCAATGTGTCGCCAACACCGGCATGGAGGTATTCCGACAGTCCGCTTCCGATGATTGCGGCGGAAGTATCGTCAGGGCTCAGGTAGCTGTTTTCAAACGAAGCATGTTTTCTCAGCATCGGAAGGAAAGCGGAGGAGTCGCCCGGACTCAGCCCGAGGTCAAGCAGCAGCTTCTCCTCATCGGTATATGATTTGTTGACGAGCAGATCGAGGAGCCTGATGCTTCGTGCCGGAAGGACCCCGGCCTTCAGAGAGGCAACGGCTTCAGGCGTAAGCTTGTATTTTACCATACGGTTCCTCAGGTTAAGTCCGTCGTGCTCTTTTTCGGGATCCATTCCTATAACCATTACACCCTGGGTGCGGCTACCCGATGCGGCGAGAGCAAATGACTCCAGCCTTGGTATCACCGCTGTCACTTCCGGGTCAGACTCCAGCCTGGCCAGCAGTAAATCATCAACAACAAACCCGTTGTCCAGTCCGGGTTCGTCAATGTAGTCAGAGCCCTGCAGCTGCAGGTACCCCGAGTAGGATTCAATCACGTCCCTGTAAAGCTTCTGGTAGGTGCCCAGCTGGAACGATCTCATAATCAGCGACAGGAATACTGCAAAGAATACTGACGCTGCTGTGATAAGCGTCCGTTTCCTGTTACGCCAGAGGTTCTTCCATGCGAGCTGATAATCTTTCATGAGATTAACCCTTTCATTTTTATAAATGCAGTTATCTGACCGTCTTCATGTTCTGCTGTGAGAAGAAGCTCTCTTCAAGCCTGATGTTGAATTTTATCTCAAGGATCTGCAGAACGGTTTTGCGGCCCGGTTCTTCAGCAGGCACCAGTTCTATGACGGTGGGGATGAACCTGCCGTCCATAGTCTTCAGTTCCATGCCTCTCTCAGTCCTGACGAGATAACCGTCCTCATCATAGAGCTCAGCTTTAAGTACGATGAAGTCCTTTTTGTCAACCCACCACTCCTGGTGACCCCAGAGGACACCGGCATCCTCTTTTGCAAGGAGTTTAATCCTGTGGCAGAGCCGCCCGTCGATCACTTCCTCCCCCTCAAGTGCATGGGTATAGTCATTGATCACTGACGATTCCCTGAGGATGTCATCATTGGTGTAGTCGGAGCCCATCCATCCCTGTGACATCATTGACGGCGGAAGCTTAATCAGTCTGTTTATTGCCGGGTTCCAGCTCCACATCTCGTTGCCGCGCTTGAGGAAAGTCTGGCCTTTTTCGCGTGCCGGCGCGGTGATGAGTGTCAGGGCATAGTCGTCTTCGAGCGACCAGGATTTGAACTCCACGGTCCGCTGCCAGGTGGGCCTGACGATTGTCATGCTCATCACGCTGTAGCCGGACATTTCGCCGTTGAATTTTTCGTCTGCTTTTGTAATGATCTCTTTGGCTGTCAGTTCCTGTGCCCCTGCCTTATGAACGGAGGGCAACGTCAGCATTATCATGCCGGTTACAATAATGAGCTTTTTCATCCGTTTTTATTCTGTTGTAAATAAACCATTTGTCAAAATCAGCTCCTTCTGTTTGTTGTCTCCTAAATAACAAATAATTGCCTGATCTTGACTACAATATTTGAAACATTTTTATCTTTAACAGGTTATACTTAAAAAGTTATCTGCAATGTCGACCTTAAAGCTGATCCTGGGGATGATCCCCGCAACTTCTAAACTGGAACAGGAAGAAAAGGCACTGATCGCTGAATATGAAAAGATGATCTCCTTCGCCGGTTCTGAAACGCTGGCAAAATATAACACGCTTCACGAGAGCGTTAATTCTGCCGGTTTCAGACAGAAGAAGAAAGAGCTGGAATCGCTCACCTACAAGGGCTCGGAGGAACATGCAAGAGAGACAGAATATCTCAGGCTTAAGAAGGCAAAAGACATTGCCCTCTATTTTAAAACCGAAGGAAGCGCCCCGCTTAAGAACTTCACAGCCCTTGACGGTTCATCAAGGATCAGGGAGATAGAAGACCTGGAAAGATTCGTCCAGTCGCCTGAATTTAAACAGAAAGAAAGATTGAAGCCAGTCACTTTCAAAGATACCGAAGAATACGGTAAATGGCTCGAGTACAAGAAACTGCTGAAAGACAAGGAGGTAAAGAAAAACCTTAATCCCGCGAAGGTCAAGAATTTTGAGGAGCTGAAGATGTTCATAACCTCATCGGCCTTTCTGGTAAAGAAAAACATGAAGCCCGTCACCTTCAAGGATACCCCTGAATATCAGAAACTGCTTGATTTCAGGAACAGGAGAGGCGCTGCCGATGTTGTTTCCTACTATAAATTCAAGGCTTCAAAGGATTACAGCAACTACATACAGGTCAAGGATTCGGCCCGCATTAAGAGATATTACGAGCTCGAAGAGTACCTTAAGAGCAAGGCGTTCACTGAAAAGAAAGAGTATCTGCTTGACAAGCGCCGTTTCGAGAAATCGGAGCTGTTCAGGGAGCAGAAAGAATATGACGGCCTTAAAAACTCTCCCGATATCAAATGGTATTTCAGCGTTAAGGACTCCAACAGGTTTGATCTCCTCAAACGTCGTGAGCTGACCTTCAGCGATGAGTTTGACGGGAGCGAGCCTGATAAGAAGAAGTGGCTCAATAAATATTACTGGGGAGACAAGTTGCTGCACGACAGCTACAGTATTGCCACTGATCTTCACAGTTACACTCCCTCGGACAATTTTGAGGTTCGTCACGGTGTCCTGCGCATCATCACCCGGCCGCAGAAGATAACGGGTAAGGTATGGGACCAGGAGAGAGGTTTTTACACAAAGGAATTCTCATTCACATCAGGTATCCTAAACAGCGGAGCATCTTTCAGGCAGAAATACGGCATTTTCTCCGCCAAGATCAAGCTGACCGATCCGGCAGTACGCAATGCCTTCTGGCTGATCGGGGACCGTATCACGCCCCATATCGATGTCTGCCGATCAGGCAGCGGCAAGGTATGGTTTGACCTGTTCACCTCGCCTGGTAATCACTATAAAAAGAGCATCGGTTCAAGATATCTCTCTGACTTCTTCATCTTCACCCTTGAATGGAGGCCGGAGAGCCTTATATGGAAGATCAACGGCATTGAGGTGATGAAACAGACCAGCGGCGTGCCGCAGGAAAGTATGTTCGTCAACCTTGCCGGCGGCGTTGACAAACCCATCGGCGGCATATCATCGATGGAGGTTGACTGGGTGAGGGTATATCAGTTCAAATAGAACTATTCGTGATGGCACCATGTAGCGACGCCCTTATAGGACGTCGCTACTTTTTTTTACCCAACCTGTAACATTTGACAGGAGGAAGCCGTCTTTATGTTGTCAGTACTGAAGGGATGACAGTAAAAGAGTACAATAATGCGGTGAAGGAATATGGTGACCACGTTTACCGCTTTATCTACCGCAGTATCAGAGACAGTCACAGGGCAGGGGATATCGTGCAGGATACCTACGAGAAGTTGTGGCGCTGTGTCACGGAGATTGATTCTACGGCAGTAAAGGCCTGGCTCTTCACATCGGCCTATAACAGAATGATAGATGTCATCCGTAAAGACTCGAGGCTGGTGGACGTTGAGTTCTATGATGATGCATCGCTTTATGCAGAAGAGAGCAGCACTGACCTGAACGAGATCCTGCATCATGCCCTGGAACGGCTGCCGGCAGTTCAGCGGTCAGTAATCCTGCTTCGCGACTACGAGGGCTATCATTACAACGAGATAGCTGATATTACCGGGCTGACAGAACACCAGGTAAAGACTTATATCTTCAGGGGCCGGGTAGCCCTCAAAAATTACCTTGTAAAAACCTCAGTATGGCAATGAACGATGATACGGATTATCCGCGCCTGACGCCGCCGGATGACAGGTATCCGTCGCCTGGCAACCTGTTCCGATCGGCAAATGATCTGACTGATGATCAGTTTGATCTGCTTGCTGCAGCCTGGTCTGAGAACGCCCTGCCGGACGACAGTCTTGCTGAAATGGAAGCGTTGTTTGTATCCGATCCCTCAAAAAAGGCCTCTGCAGAAATTTTCCGGCAATTACATCTTATGCCTTACAATGATGTATGGAACAGGAAAAAAGCTCTTCTGCGGACAACACCAACTGCCAAAATCATCAGGCGGGCATATTTCGTCACCATGGCAGCGGCAGCAGTCATTCTTGTTTTATTGACTCTTAAACCGTTTGCAGAAAAACAGCCTGTAATAACTGTGCCTGTCAGATCTCCTGAAGTTGCAGTGGTACCTGAACCGGCAGAAACGGCTCCGCTGATTCTTCCGGAAGATGTCCAGGGACCTGTCGTGGCAGTATCGGAGACATCTGTTACAGCAGAAAAGGAACAACCCCCCGTAATGGAACGGGAACAGCCGGTTAAAGCAACTCCCGTTAGAGTGAACGCCCGGACTGAGGCGCCGGCAATCACCTCGGGAATTGACTCCCGTGAGCTCCTTGCAGTAAATTTCAATGAGATCCCTGCAACGCTGAATATCCCGGAAAAGGAAGAAAACTGGCTCATGAAAGGTATTGCCGGCCTGTCGAAGACAACAAAAAAGGAAAAAACACCGGTCGACGGATATATTATCGCCAAATCGTGCATTAAAGGTATAAACAGTGTCTTTGGTGCGGATATGGAACTTGAAAAAATCATCAGCGAAGAGGGTGACACTAAAGCTGTAGTCTTTAACTCTTCCCTTCTTTCATTTTCAGCACCGGTTAAAAAAAGTTCACAATAACTGTAACTTTGGCGCTGGTTAATCCGTCCTTGCAATAAACACAAATAACTTTCAACCATGAAAAGAGTAGCAATAACACTGATTCTTATTTTATGCTTCATCCTGCCTTCAATAGCCCAGGAGAAGCTCAAGGAACTTGAAGAGCTGGAACAGAAAACTGAGGCGGCTGCAGCCGCAGACACGCTGATAACAGTTGAACAGGACACCCTGACTGCGGAAGATGTAGAAATAATTATTGACGACGAAGAGTCATACGATGAGGATCCATCAACGGTTACAATCGGAGGTGTCACCGTTGAAGAATCAGATGATGAGACAGTCATTAGAATCGGGAAAAAAGGCGTCAGGATAGTTGAAGACGGGGATGACACAAAAGTTACGTTTGAAGAGTACTATGATGATAAAAAGTCATCCTTCAGGGGTCATGTCGGCGGCTTTGAATTAGGCTTCTGCGGATACTTCACGGAGCCCTTCAGCACTTCGCTCGAGCCATCTGATAACTATATAAATCTCAACACAACGAAGTCGATGAATTTTAACTTCCTGCTGCCTAATATCAACATTGGTTTCAGCCGTCATTTCGGGATAGCTGCAACGGTTGGTCTGAGCTGGAGCGACTACCATTTTGACGGTGATAACTCGATAGCCGAGGATGACAACGGAAATATAGTTCCCGTGTATCCGGCCCCGGACATTAATTTTGAAAAAAGCAAGCTCTCGACAACTTATGCCATTATGCCGATACTTTTGGAAGGACAGATCCCTGTATCAAATAACAGGACAGTAAATATAGGCGCTGGTTTTATTGGGGCTATTAAGCTGTGCTCCAATACTAAGGTGGTTTATTATGACAATGACAAGATGAAGATAAAAAACAAGGATGACTTCAGTCTCAACCTTTTAAGGTACGGTGTTACTGCACGCCTCGGATATGAGATGTTCCAGGCCTACGGTACATACTATCTGTCAAAAATGTTCGAGGAAGGAAAAGGTCCGGAGCTCTACCCGTTCGAGATCGGCATAGCCCTGACGTTCAATAACTGATCAACGCAGTGATGCATTATAAGGGCCGCACAGTACAGGTGCGGCCTTTTGTTTTTTATATATCTTTGGTGCATTGCCGGTGAACACCGGCTCGTTAGTTTTCATATTCTGAAAAACAGACAGATGAGACTTCTTCTTATAAGCAACTCTACAAACGCAGGGGAGGCATATCTTGATTATCCCAAGAACAACATCAGGGAGTTTCTCGGCAATACAGAGATACAGGCTCTCTTCATTCCATATGCTGCTGTGACCTTCTCCTATGATGAGTATGAGGAGAAGGTAAGAACGCGCTTCAGGGAGGTGGGTCACGATGTGGTATCGATACACCATTTCTCAGATCCGGTAAAGGCTGTTATGGAAGCCCGGGCTATTGTTGTCGGCGGCGGGAACACATGGATGCTGCTCAAGTGTCTCAGAGACAATAAGCTCATTGCCCCTGTCCGGAAAAAAGTGCTGGCCGGAACACCCTATATAGGCTGGAGTGCAGGATCAAACGTGACCTGTCCGACAATCATGACCACCAACGATATGCCCGTGACGGCGCCGTCATCATTCAGGGCTTTCGGTCTGATCCCCTTCCAGATCAATCCTCATTACCTCGATGCCAATCCGGCTGGTCACGCAGGCGAGACACGCGAACAGCGGATCCTCGAATTCATCGAGGTCAACAGGGACATCTTCGTGGCCGGGCTGCGCGAGGGTACGATGTTCCTGCTTGAAGGCAGGAAGCTGTCGCTCATTGGCCCGCGCAATGCACGTGTGTTCAGCTACGGAACAGAAGCACGGGAGCTGATGCCGGGTCAGGATCTCTCCTTCCTGCTTAAGAAAAGAAAAAGATAACGACCTCAGGGAACCGACTGAATGAGATGGCTGAAAAAGATAGCGCTGTTTACGGCGGGTCTGTTTTTACTGATCGTGACCATCATAGGCCTGTATGCATGGATCAGAAATGACAAGCTTACCGCTGCCCTCGTCAGGAAGGTCAACGAGACCGTCAATACCAAGATATCATACGGCACGCTCAGGCTGACAATATTCGAGTCATTTCCGAATATAACCCTGAGGTTCAACGACCTGCTGGTAACGCCATCACCATATTACGACAAAACACAGTTCAGGGGTGAGGATAACGACACGCTTCTCTTTGCCTCTTCATTTTCGGTGACAGCACACCTCCTCTCTCTTCTTACAGGCAAAGTGGCCGTACGTTCAATAACAGTAAGGGAAGGAGAGATAAATCTGCTTACAGATAAGAGAGGGGATATAAATTACGAGATCTTTTCCGGAGAGAAAAAGAAAAATGGCAAGAGCGTAAGGCTTAACAGCATCAGCGCCCTGAATATGAAAACAACCTGGTACGACAGGAGTTCCGGAGTCAGGATATCAGGCAGGATAAATGAAACCATTCTCGATGGGGAAATTTTTAAGGCGGGGATATTTCTGAACACGACTGTCAGCGTGGATCTTGACTCCATCAGCTTCGGCGGAATGAGCATCGCCGGTTTCCCTGTGAATGCCTCAGTAAAGATGCGCAAGACTGCCAACTCCCTGTCAGTAGCCAGGGGAACAGTCAGCCTGGCTGGTCTGAATTTCAACATTGATGGTATGGTAAACTACTCGATGTCAACACTTGATCTGGCCGTGGAGGGGGAGAAGATCAACATCGGAACGGTTGTCTCAATGCTGCCTGAAAAATGGATGTCACGTGCAGGAGGTTTAACTCCTTCCGGGATTATGGATTTCCGATGCAGCCTCAAAGGACCATACGGCGATGCAGGCTCCCCTCATATTGAGCTGAATTATGAACTCACGGACGGGCGGGTCAGCTCTCAGAGAAGCGGACTGAAAGTAAATAACCTCTCGTTCAGCGGAGGGCTCACCAACGGGGCGCTCAATAATCCGGAGACCTTCCTCTTTACCGTTGACAATCTGAGCGCTACATACGGATCGGCAAAACTGACCGGGTCTTTCAGGATGAAAAACCTGATCAGGCCGAACGTCACCCTGGCCCTGGACGGTGATCTTAATTTCGATGACCTTCGCAAGATTATAAAAACAGACTATATCCGTGATCAGAAAGGGTCAGTCAGCGGTCACATAAAACTGTCAGGCCAGCTCCCTGACAGCATGAAGCTTGATATGACAGCGTTGCCCTCACTTCATCCTGATGCTTCATTTGTATTCAGAGATTTCGGAGCTACTATCGCTTCATCAGGGATAGTCCTTACAGATGCAAACGGCTCACTGATCATCAACAGGGACTTTATTGCCGACAGCCTCGCTTTCACGCTGATGGACCAGCATTTCCGGGTAAATGCGATAATGCGCAATTTTACGGGATGGGCAGCCGGCAGGCCTGAAACAATGATTGTTACAGGAGATGTTTCAGCTGACAGATTTGTTACAGCCTCATTCACCGGAAGTGAGAATGACAGCACAGACAATGCCGGAAAGCCGCTTAATATCTTTCCGTCTGATGTGAGCATGAAAATCACTCTCAGGGCTGACAGCATCATCAGTAAGGGTTTCCGGGCCGGTAACTTCCAGACATCCCTTGAATATGAACCATACTTGTTCACTTTCAGTGACATCAGGGCCGAGGGGCTGGACGGTTTACTTACAGGGGAGTTCAAGCTGGGAAAGCAGAAGGATGGAGATTATATTACCAGGTCAAAGCTCAATGTCACCGGCATTGATATCAAAAAAACATTCTCCGCATTCAACAATTTCGGCCAGAACTTTATTGTAAGCGATAATCTCTCAGGAAACCTGACAGGCACAGTCACGGTGGTTTCCCCTCTTGACAGCAGCTACAAGGTTATCACAAAAGCTCTTGTTGCGGATGCCCACCTTGTGATTACAGACGGCAGGCTTGTCCGCTTTGCCCCGGCTGAGAGTCTCTCGTCATATCTTGATCTTGATGAGCTGAGGGATATAAGTTTTTCAAGAATGGAAAACGACATCTTCATCACCAACAATACAGTCTCAATACCAAAAATGCTCATCAACTCAACTGCAGTTAACTTCACTGTATACGGAACTCACCGCTTCGATGATAATTACTCGTATCACGTGAGAATGCTGCTATCAGAGGTCCTGAGCCGTAAGGCCAGGGACCGTAACCGAGGTGATGATGTCTTCGGTCAGGTTCAGGTTGACGGCACCGGTAAGGCAACCATACCTCTGAAGATAGAGTGCATCGGCGGCATAATCGACGTAGGATATGACTTCGGGCAGGCTAAGGATAATATCAAGGGGGACATTGCGGCAGAGAAACAGACGCTGAAAGGGATATTAAATGAAGAATATGGATGGTATCAGGCAGACACACTGAAAAAAAAGCCCGTGGAGAGCAAGCCAAAATTCAAAATAACATGGGAAGAGGGCAAGGAGCCTTCTGCACAGACAGAGGTCAGTCAGGAGGAGGTAACAGAAAGCCCTGTCAGGTTGTTGCTGAAAAAGAAAAAGTAATAGATGAACATCTACCGTAAAAAACTGGTCTGGCAGGTCCTGCTGTTAATCTTTGCAGTTGTTATCGGTCTCGGGTCATTGCTGTACACCCGTGACCTGGTAGGCAAGCTGAAGGAGGCAGAGAGGAAGAAGGCGGAACTGTGGGCTGAGGCGACAAGAAGACTGGTGGGTCTGTCAGGCAGTCCTGAAGACTTTGATTTCCTCTTCAAAATCATTGAGGATAATACTACCGTACCTGTCATACTGATTGATTCCAGGGGGAATATTATCTCTCAAAGGAATATTCCGCCGGGCATTGCTTCGGACACCACTGCCCTCAGGCGTGAGCTTAAACGTATGGATAAACGAAAAGAGCCTATAATAGTAGACCTCGGCAATGGCATCGTGAATTATATCTTCTACCGTGAGAGCACGCTTCTGCGACAGCTGAGAGTATATCCCTATATTCAGCTTGGTGTGATACTGTTGTTCATTGCGATAGCATATATCGCCTTCAATTCATCACGCACTGCCGAGCAGAACCAGGTGTGGCTTGGTCTGTCGAGAGAGACGGCACACCAGCTTGGCACGCCTGCCTCGTCGCTGTCAGCATGGGCGGAGATTATCCGAAGCAGATATCCGGGCACCGACATAGCTGAAGAACTTTCTGTCGATGTTGAAAGGCTGGGCAGTGTTGTCGAGCGTTTCTCGCTGATAGGTTCAAAGCCGAAACTGTTGCCCGGTGACCTTCCTGCGCTTGCTGAAAAGACAGTTACATATATGCATAAACGGATAGCATCAACAGTCGATCTGAGCATAGCCAACGAAACCTCCGGCTGCACCGGTGTGCCGCTTAATCCTGTCCTCCTCGGATGGGTCATTGAGAACCTCGTGAAGAACTCCATTGATGCCATGAAGGGCGCCGGCAAGATAACGGTCAGGCTTTCGGAGAATGACCAGGAGGCAATCATTGACGTGGAAGACACCGGCAAAGGCATACCAAGAAAAGATTTCAAGACCATTTTCAAACCCGGTTACTCTACCCGTGAAAGGGGATGGGGCCTGGGCCTGTCACTCTCAAAGAGGATCGTGGAGGAGTATCACAAGGGAAGGATATTCGTGCTTCACTCTGAACCCGGCAAAGGAAGCTGCATGAGAATGATATTGCACAAGCAAAAGTAACAGCCCGGTGGCCTCATGAAGAGAAAAGACATCGAAATAATGGCGCCGGCAGGTTCATGGGAATCTCTCCGGGCGGCCATACAGGGAGGGGCAAACTCCGTCTATTTCGGCATCGGAGAGCTTAACATGAGGGCCCGGTCTTCTGACAACTTCACGGCAGAGGAGCTGCCCGCAATCACGGAAGTATGCCGGGAGCACGGAGTAAAGAGCTACCTCACACTGAACATTGTTCTGTTTGATGATGAGACTGAAACGATAAGGGATGTGCTCTCTGCTGCCAGACAGGCAGGCGTCAGCGCTGTCATTGCCACCGATCAGGCAGCTATCATGGCAGCCAGGGAAGCCGGACTGGAAGTGCATCTCTCCACCCAGCTCAATATATCAAACAGCGGGGCGCTGAAATTCTATTCACAGTGGGCTGACGTGGCCGTCCTGTCGCGCGAACTCAATCTTCAGCAGGTAAGAAATATCCATGACGCCATTGTCCGTGATGATATCAGGGGCCCGGGAGGAGAGCCGGTAAGGCTTGAGATGTTCATACACGGCGCCTTATGCATGTCGATATCAGGCAAGTGCTATCTTAGCCTGCATGAGGCAAATGCGTCAGCCAACAGGGGCAACTGTTATCAGATCTGCCGGCGGAGCTATATCGTCACGGACAAAGAGTCGGGAAGGGAACTTGAGATTGACAATGAGTTCATCATGTCTCCGAAAGATCTCTGCACCATCGGTTTCCTTGACCAGATTATTGATGCCGGTGCAAGGGTGCTTAAGATAGAAGGCAGAGCCCGGTCGGCAGAATATGTCAGAACCGTCTCTGAGTGCTACAGTGAGGCGGCGGCGGCAGTGGCGGAGGGCACCTTCGGAGAAGAGAAGGTAAAAGCCTGGATGACACGTCTGTCGACGGTTTTTAACAGGGGTTTCTGGGATGGATATTACCTGGGACAGAGACTGGGTGAGTGGAGCACCACCTATGGCTCTGCGGCTACAAAAAGAAAGATATTCATCGGAAAGGTCACCAACTATTTCAGCAGACTGGGCGTTGCAGAGATAAAGCTTGAAGCAGGTGACCTCAGCAGGGGCGATACGATAATTTTTACGGGGCCCACAACCGGGATAACGGAGCATACTGTCACCGACCTGAGGGACGGGGCGACCAACCCGGCTGAGACAGTGCTGAAAGGTACCCTCTGCTCGGTTCATATGCCTGTTCAGGTCAGGCGCTCCGATAAAGTTTTCAGGTGGGTCGATGCCTCAACCCTGAAGAGAGGGTGAACTATGCAAGGCTCCCTGCAGCCTCCAGCACCTTAGCGGCATTTACTGCCACATCATCAGTGTCAGTCTCAACATAAATCACCTGTCTCTCCTGTCGCTTTGAAAGGGCATAATAATATGACTTGTCATAATACTCAAGCGTAATCCTGATGGCTGTCGCGAAATCACCATTCCGTATTGCTTCAACCGCCTCACTGGTTCTGTCTCCCCCGAGCCGTTTTGATATTCTCATGACAGAAGCGATGGTCTGTTCAGGCGGGAAGGAGGCATATTCACGGAGCAGCCTCGGGATCCTTGTTTCAATGCTCATCATAAGCGCAATAACCGGGGCCGATTGCATTGTGTTATAAAAACCGTCAGGCATGAATACAGTTCCTATATTGCGGCTTTCATCCTCAAGCCAGGTGGGTATTTCTTCTTTTTTTCCGCCAAGGTCACTGAAAAGCAGATTGGCAAAATGTTCTGAAGAGGGCTGTGGTTGTTGTCCCAGCGCGCCGAAGGCCGAACCTTTGTGTGAAGCCAGCCCCTCCAGGTCGGTTACCTGCGCGCCTGATGACATTATGTGTTTTAGAATGTGTGTCTTGCCGCTTCCGGTCAGACCGCCCAGGATAATCAGGTTTCTATTTCTTCCCAGGTCAGAGAGGATATGATTACGGTAGGCTTTATAACCGCCCTCGAGCATCACCGGGGCCAGACCCCCCAGGGAGAACAGCCATGCCATTGATTCTGAGCGCATACCTCCCCTCCAGCAGTATAGTAAAAGTGATTTGTCCGGAGCGAGTGCGATGGCGCTTTTAAGCTTGCCTGACATTTCAGGCGCCACCAGGTCAATACCTCGAATGACTGCTTTAAGGTTGCCCTCCTTTTTATAAACGGTACCCACTTCTGCCCTTTGGTTGTCATTAAAGAGAGGGATGTTCACAGCGCCGGGTATATGCCCGTATGTATATTCCCCCGGCGATCTGACGTCAATGACAGGCAGTGACGCACTCAGATCAAGAAACCCGTGCGCCGGCAGTTTTTTTAAATTACCGGACATGTTCCTGTTACTTGTGGTACCTGGAAATGACCCTTCTGAGATCTTCAACTGTAACGGGCTTTGACAACAGCTCTTTCATCCCGGTCTGTTCGACCCTGGTCCTGGTCTCGGGCATGTTATCAGCAGACAGGGCAACTATTATTGTGTCTTTGTCAAACTCGAAGATATTGCGGGCCGCTTCAAAGCCATCTACCTCAGGCATTATGAGATCCATCAGGATCAGGTCATAGGGTTTTTCCTTTGCCATCGCAATGGCTTCGATGGCGCCCGAGGCATATTCGGCTGTCACGCCGAGAACCTTCAGCAGTGAACCAACCACTTTTCTGTTCAGGTAGTTGTCGTCAACAACGAGGATGACCGGCAGTGAGGATTTTTCAGGCACAAGGCTGCCCTTTTGGCTCCTCAGGGACGGAAAATGTTCTTTCAGCACTGCAAACAGGTCTTCTCCTGCAAACGGCTTGACAAGCAGATGGTCAATGCCCATGTCAACGCACCGTGAATAGTGTCCTTTCGGATCCTTCGATGTAAACATCAGGACAATATGTTCGCCTGTCATGCCCGAATCGAGGAGTATTTTTGCCGCTTCAAAGCCATCGGCTTCGGGTTCATCAAAGATGACAAGCAATATATACCTGTCATGAGCACTTTGCAGGTTTGCCTTTATCTGCGAAACAGTGTGCTTCTGGAAGCTTGTAACAGAAACAGGAAGTCCAAGCTTGTGTATCACACCAAGGAAATCGTCATCCCGTCCCTGGGTGCCTGTGATAACCAAGGTGCGTATTTCGCTTATCTCCGAGTAACCCGTCAGGTCTATATTCTTAACGATCTTTTCATTCAGGTGAACCTTGATTGTGAAAGATACTTTCAGTCCTTTCTCCTGGCCGGAAGAATCCCTGCCGGCAGGACTCTCAGCTGTCAGCTCCCCGCCCATCAGCTCGGTCAGTTGTCTTGCAAGTATAGGCCCAAGTCTCAGATCCTCAGCCCATTCAGAGCGCTCGCTCAGGTTTGCTATATAATCTCCAAACAGTTTTTTTATCTCGGCCCTGGTATAATTGATTCCGGTGTCTGTGACGGTGAAGCCCAGGATGAACATATTACCCTCCGACCGGCTGACGCGGCAATCGAGCTTAATCTCTCCCGTCTGCGTACCGGCAAGGGAGTTGTACAACAGGTTGGTGATTACCTGCCGCAGCCTGTAAGGGTCACCTATAAGGTTGTCAGGCACAGCATCATCAACTGCTGAAGTTATTTTGACAAGTGTTTCCGGATTTTCCCGTTTGACAAGATTGACGCAATAGGTTATCTCCTGTCTGAGTCTGAAAGGTACTTCATCAAGGATCATTTTGCCGGTCTCAACCTTTGACACATCGAAAATATCGTTGATGATCGTAAGGAGCAGATCGGCCGAGCGTCTCAGCAGCCTGGCAACCTCTTTGGACTGCTCCGGAAGATCAAGCCTGTTTAGCATCTCCGTCATGCCGATAATACCGTTCAGAGGCGTGCGGATCTCGAAGCTCATACGTGCAAGGAGCTCTGATTTGGCGATATTGGCATCTGCCTCCTGCCTGCGTGCTGATTCGAGGGTTGTCACGTCAATAAGGACCGCCAGGGTGGATTTGTCTCCCCTGAAATCAACCGGGAGGCTGTTAAGAAAGACAATGCGGTCACCGGTCTGGCCGGGGAGCCTGATTACCCTTCCCTGTTCCGTCTGGCCTTCCAGCTCGCCCTCATAGTCATTGCGCGACAGATCAGGCACAAGCTTGCCGGTCATATCATCCCCGGTATTATATGAAAAGAGTGTCGCCGCCTGCCTGTTGGCCTTCTGAATCTCCCTGTTACTGTTATAGACAAGCAAACCGACAGGCATCTGGTCTATGATTGATAAAAGAGTAGATTCCGAATCACTTGTCTCGTTGAGCTGTCTGTGCTTCTTTCTTAGCTTTCCCTGAAAAAGCCAGATAATAAAGAGAATGGCAGTCATCAGCAACAGCAGCATTATGATCGCATTCCTGAATATGTACTTCTGAAAAAAATCTGTGGGTGCAGAGAAGACGAGGCCAAAATCGAGCCCGAACATGTTGATTGGGTAAAAGGCAGAGATGATTTCGTTGGACGTGCCTTCCGTCTCCATCCTGTGGGAGATCCACCCGGCTGTACCCGCATCAAGCTTCTCCTGTATGTTCCTTAGTTGTGAATAGGCAACAGTGCCGCCGTGATTGTCATAAACTATCATGCCGGTATCATTAACCATCCACTGCCACTGGTACTGTTCAAGATTGTATTTTGCAAAGACCCTTGAAAAGTATCTGTTGAAGTCTATGGTGGCGACAAGGTTTCCAAGTACCTGGCCATCCTTGATCACCGGGAGATAAAATTTGTATTTGTCGCGATCGGGTTCAAGCTTTTCGGTTTCGTAGATACGTGGGGTATTCTGTGCCCTGTAAGAACCGTCGAGCCATGAATTTCTCTCTTCGTCCTTGAAGATTGTATAAACATCACCGGTATTGTTATAGAGCATCAGGCCGACAATAATGTCCTCATATTTAGAATAATACAGCTTTATCTTTTCCTTGGCGCGGTCGTTAACACTGGGATCTGAAAAGAACAGGGCCATCTCCTCCGAAAAATCTATCTCAGTAAGATCGCTCACAATGTACATGCTGGTATTGTCAATATCAGACCCTACTATCTTTACCTGCCTGTCGAGGAACTTGACGGAATACTCTATCTGGTTCCTGTAGAGGTTACGAAAAAATAGCGCATTGCCCAGCATTATCAGAAGAAAGACTGAATATGCAATTATGGTGATCTTTTTCATTCGGGCTGATTTATGCTGTAAAAGTAAGCATTATCTGTATTTGGGGTTATCTCCGAGGATAATGCTTACATAGCTTTTATACCTCCATGGCGCTATCTCGTTGTCTGCAACGGCTGAGCGCACTGCGCAGCCGGGCTCATCGAGGTGCATGCAGTTGTGGAACCGGCACTCTGACGAAGCCCGGAATATCTCCGGGAAGAAATGATAGATCTCATTACGGTCAAAGTCTATGACCCCGAAACCCCTTATACCGGGAGTGTCGATGACATATCCCCCTCCCGGCAAGGGATGCATCTCAGGGAAGGTTGTAACGTGCCTGCCCTGCTCATGATACTCTGATATTTTTTTTGTCTTAAGAGCCAGGGAAGGGTTCAATCTGTTCA
The DNA here is from genome assembly GCA_963732575.1 of uncultured Bacteroidales bacterium. Taxonomy (GTDB): domain Bacteria; phylum Bacteroidota; class Bacteroidia; order Bacteroidales; family VadinHA17; genus SR-FBR-E99. The sequence continues at coordinate 71,305 of CAVTAA010000005.1, read as the reverse complement.
GCAGCGTGCTTTTCCCCACGCCTGAATTACCCGACAGAAGTGTGATTTTGCCCTTCAGCGCCGCTTCGATAAGGTCAGTGTTGATATCCTTTATGATTGAGATAATAAGGACCGGATAACCAATTTTTTCATAAACGGTTTTCAGCTGAAGGGCAAGGGCTTCCTCTTCAGGGCCATACAGGTCAGATTTGTTTATTATGATCGAGACCGGTATGCGGTAAGCCTCTGCTGACGCCAGAAAACGATCAATAAATTCAGTGGGTGTGGCCGGCATTTTCAGGGAGATCATAAGAAATGCCTGGTCTATGTTTGCCGCAATGATCTGTGATTCCTTCGACAGGTTGGTGGCTTTGCGAATGATATAGTTGCGCCTGGGTGCCAGTGCCGTTATAACGCCGTCTGCCTCGTCAATTGTCACATCATCTCCTACGGCCACCGGGTTGGTAGTCCGGATACCCTTTACCCTGAACTTTCCCTTGAGGGTACAGTCATGGATATTCCCGGCATGATCAAGCACCCTGTAGCGGCTTCCTGTCGACTTTATCACAATGCCACGGGTCAACTGCTTCATTTTTAGGACAAAAATAAAAAAAGTGATGCCGGAACTGACCTGGCACCACCTCTTTTATTATCAGGGTAAACCATTTTCAATATTCTGCTGCCATGAGGAAGAACGGCTTCATCTCAAAGTTTGAATAGTAAGGCCTCAGTCTCTCTGTGTTGTAATACTCGGAAACCTTTACGACTTTTTTGGAAGAGGTAACCACATCAATGGGCACATTGTCATAGCGGCCGTTTTTGAGGACGACGACTCTTCCGTGTACTCCCTTCATGATCAGGTCAAGAGCCAGGTTTCCGTAGGCCATGGGAACGATTGAGTCTACGGCATCAGGATCACCGCCTCTTACCATATAGCCAAGCTTTTGGTCTATTGTATTTATTGTCTTGCCTTTATTGTATTTGGGGGACAGTTCTTTGAGTTTGGCAGATACAATATCGCCTATGCCTCCAAGTTTGGCGTGCCCGTAGGCATCACGTTCGGCGTTTGCAAAGATCATTTCACCTCCCTTGAACATTGCGCCTTCAGAAATAAGCAGAGTAGAATATTTGCTTGGATTCAGGTTACGGTCCTCTACCATCAGCTGTGCCAGCTGGTCTATATCAAACTTATATTCCGGTATGACACATCTGTTAGCGGCGCCGGCCATGGTGGGAAGCATAGCCGTGAAGCCCGCATACCGGCCGAAAACCTCCAGGATCATCATTCGTTCATGTGAGCCGGCTGATGTCCGCAGGCTGTTTGTCATTTGTATCGTCCGGGTGACACAGGTGCTGAACCCGATGCAATAATCCGTGCCCGGCACATCATTGTCCATCGTCTTCGGTATGGCTACCACCTTTACCCCGTGCTTGTACAGATGCACTCCGTAGCTGAGCGTGTCGTCACCGCCGATAGGTATCAGAAAGTCAATCCCCAGCCATTCAAGATTTTTTATAACCTCAGGGGTGAGGTCATTTACTTCATTCTTATATACATCCTTAAGGTGTTCGGGAACATATGCCTTGGGCACATGGCTCGGCCTGGTGCGCGAGGTATGAAGGAATGTTCCGCCTGTTCTTCCTGATTTATTGACAATATCATCCGTCAGCAGCTGGAAGCAGTCGCTGTTGTCAGCCTTCGGATCCCTTATAATCTCAATGATTCCTCCCCATCCCCTTCGCAGACCAATTACCTTATAACCTTCCCTGTTCGCCCTGATGGTCACAGCTCTGATTGCCGGGTTAAGGCCAGGGACATCGCCTCCTCCCGTCAGGATGCCAATCACTCCTTTAATTTTCTTTTGATTTACCATTTTGCCTTGCTGTTTTAAGATACTTTTTAGAAGGTGATAAAAGTAGAGCTTTTCAAAATCATATCAAAAGGGAATTACTCTCAGCTATAATTTTTTAATATTTTTGAAGAAAAAGCGAATGAATAAAAAGGATAAGACGATAAGCTGTTTCATGGAGGGCTATAACTGTTCGCAGGCTGATCTTATGGCATGTGCCGGAAAGGGTGACCCATGCGGCGTGTGGTAATAACAGGAGGAACGGGTTTTATAGGGATGCACCTGAGCGCTCTGCTGGAAAAAGAAAAATTTGATGTTGTTCACCTTTCCCGCACCGGCAGGCCGGGTGAAAGATTCAAGACATACCGCTGGGAACCTGAAAGAGGTTACTGTGACAAAGATGCATTCAAAGACGGTGATACTGTTATTCACCTGGCCGGAGCCAATATAGGAGAAAAACGGTGGAGCGCTGCAAGGAAAAGAGAAATCGTTGAGAGCCGTACACTTACGGCGAAGCTGATTTATGATGCTTCCGTTGCCTCAGGGATCAGACTTGATGCTTTTATTACTGCATCAGGTAAAGATATTTACGGCGCCGGCATATCGGAAAAGATTTACAGTGAGACTGACCCTCCGGGCGCTGACTTCATGGCGCGGACATGCATCTTATGGGAAGCTGCAGCCGATCCGTTTGAGGCAGCAGGCGTAAGGGTCGCAAAGATAAGAACAGCCCTGGTGGTGGCCCCTGAAGGGTCTGCGCTCTCAAAGCTCAGGGCTCCTGCCCGCGCCGGGCTGATCATAAGACTCGGACCGGGCAGACAGTACTTTCCGTGGATACATATCGATGATCTCTGCAGGATCTATCTGAAAGCCGTCAGCGACAGCACCATGTCCGGAGCGTATAACGCATCGGCGCCAGGTCATATAACCCATGACATGCTGATGGAAACAATTGCCAGGCAAAAGCATCTGCTGGTGTTTCTTCCTCATGTGCCGCCGTGGCTGCTGCATATGATCCTAGGGGAAATGTCCGTGGTGCTCACTACCGGAAGCAGGATTTCTCCTGATCGCCTTATTCGCTCAGGCTTTGAATTCAGGTATCCTGGTATTGAAGAGGCGTTGAGAGATACTACCCCCGCTTTGAAATAACCTCCAGTTTGTTTATATCGATGATCTCAATTGTGCGGCCGTATGATCTGATAATGCCGTCACGTCTCAACTCCGAGAATGTACGTATGACGTTAGCCGAGCTCATGCTTATAAAATCAGCTATCTCTTTTCTTGAGACAGGCAGGTCAAAAATGGTTGAATGATAAATTTCCTTTGAAAAGTAGAGAAGCACGTAGGCAATTCTCCCTGCAAGGTTCCTGCTGCGTATCTCCAGCCCGAGGGAAATTATATTCTCTGATGTTTTTGAGAGGACTGAAATAAGGTTAAGCGCAAATTTCCCGTTCTTTTCGATCAGCTCCTTCATCAGGCCTATCCTGATGCAACAGGCTACTGAGTCTTCAAGTGCAGAGAGAGAGTACCTGTATTGTGCCTCAGTAAAAACATTTGTGTTACTCACGAATTCCAGCGGCCGGGCAATGGCAATTATCTGTTCTTCACCCCTGACGGATTTTCTGAACAGCTTCACCAGACCGTTCTTAAGATACTTGAAATCGTGTACCTGTTCTCCCTCTTCGTTGATGATCTCTCCCCTTGAATATTTCTTTTCTTCTTTGGCCCCGCAGATACGATCTATATCCTCCTGGCTGAGGTTGGCGAAAGCGACATTCCTGAGTTCGCAGGAAAAGCATTCACATTTTTTCTTCGCTATTTTTAGTATCGTATCCATGAAAATGTAAAATTAAAACAATCCGGAGATAAATTCGTTCAGCTTTTCTAAATTTGACGAGCGGCATATTTGCCTTAGGGCGATGATTTACAAAACTGATTACCACATTCACACAACATACAGTGACGGCAGGGAAGGTCCTGAGGTCTGTATTGCGGCAGCAATAAAAAACGGCCTGAGTGAGATTGGCTTCTCTGATCATCTCACTCCTGCAGCCGGTCATTTGAAGTGGAGTATGGATCATGATCGTCTGCCTGAATATGCAGAGCAGATCCTCCGGCTGAAAAAGCAATATCCTGAGATTGCCGTGAGAATGGGTATTGAGCTTGATTACATCCCGGGGCTGGAACAGGAGACCGCGCGTATAATTGAAGCATTTCCATTTGATTACATAATAGGATCCGTCCATTATCTTGGCGACGAAACGGTTGATCTCGGCCCTGAGTTTTATACCGGAAAAGATATCAACCTGATCTACGAGAATTATTTCAACCTTGTTTGCGAAGCGGCTTCAACCGGTCTTTTTGATATCATGGGTCATGCCGACCTGGTGAGGATACACCGTTTCCGGCCCGATTTAGACATAACGCATCTATACAGCATGATGGCGTCTGCCTTTGAGATCCATGATGTTGCCTTTGAGCTGAACACCAACGGGCGAAACAAGCCGCTGCATGATTTTTATCCAGACAGGAAATACCTCCCGCTTTTTGCCGAACACGGGGTGCCTGTATGTGTCAACTCAGATGCTCACTATCCTGAACGTATCGGACAATTCTCCGATGAGGCTTACGAACTTCTCAGGCAGACGGGATATTTTGAGATGGCAGTCTTTAAAGACAGGGAACGGTTTATGATACCGTTTTAAGTCTATGTTATGAATAGCCCTTCTGTTTATCAGCCGGCTGCCAGGAGATGTTCGAGAAGGATTTTTGTTCCGATGACAGCCAGTATTATTCCTCCGACGATCTCCACCCTTGAGCCGAGGCGGCTGCCTGCTGATTTACCTATGCGGATGGCTGTCATTGAGGCAAGGAAAGTGACTGTGCCGATTAAAAGACCGGCGCTCCATATCTTCACACTAAGAAAGGCAAAGCTGATCCCGACGGCAAAAGCGTCAATACTTGTGCCCAACGCCATGGTCAGCAACACAGGCAGACTTTTGAAGTCGGCAGGTTCCCTGTCGTCATCCTTCTTTAGTCCCTCAATGACCATTCTGGTCCCCAGTAACATAAGCAGTCCAAAGGCAACCCAGTGATCGAGCTTTCCTATATACTGGCTGACAGTAGATCCGAGAAAATAGCCAAGGACGGGCATTGCCCCCTGGAACAGTGCCAGCGTTAAGGCAATGCGCATGGCATCCCCGAATCGTATTTTTGATTCGACAACACCGCATGAAAGAGAAACTGCAAAGGTGTCAAATGAAAGCCCCAGGGCAATGCCAATTATTGTGATAAGATCCATGATGCAAAGAAGGCTCCAAAAGTAGCCAATAATTACTATTTTTACCTTCCCGATCATTAAAAATGAGAGTCCTGGTTCAGAGAGTTAAAAAGGCCACCGTTACAATCAACGGGGAATGCCGTTCGGCTATCGGGCAGGGTCTTCTGGTATTCATAGGCATTGAAGATGCTGACGGAGGGGATGATGTCAGGTGGCTGGCATCAAAAGTGGTAAATCTGCGCCTGTTTGACGACAGCAACGGAGTAATGAACCTGTCAGCGGCTGAGACTGGCAAAGAGATCATGATCGTCAGCCAGTTTACGCTGCATGCCTCTACAAAGAAAGGGAACAGGCCATCATATATCCGTGCAGCCGGACCGGAGAAGGCCGCCCCTTTATATGAGTTTTTTATTGCCACAACAGAGGAGTTTCTGGGTCGCAGCGTAAGCATCGGCGTCTTCGGAGCCATGATGGAGATAGGCCTGATCAATGACGGGCCGGTAACAATCTTTATTGACAGCAGGAACAGGGAATGACAGACAAAGAAATTAAAAGGTCTGTGCTCACGGTTACGGCCTTTGCATCGTTCCTGACACCATTCATGGGTTCTTCAGTTAACCTGGCCCTGCCGTCGATAGGTAATGAGTTCGGCGTCAATGCCGTCACCCTGAACTGGATAGTAAGCAGTTACATGCTGTCAACATCTGTTCTGCTCCTTCCGGCAGGAAGGGTGGGCGATATCCTCGGACGGAAAAAAATATTCACGGCAGGCCTTGTCATCTTTACCCTGACAATGATACTGCTCACCTTCACACCCAATATAACCTGGCTGATAGGAGCACGGGTGATACAGGGTTTAGGCAGCGCCATGCTTTTCGGCACCAATATGGCCATCCTGACTGCTGTCTTTCCACCCGGGGAGAGAGGCAGGGCAATGGGTATCAATGTAACGGCTGTGTATATTGGCCTGGCCTCCGGTCCTTTCCTCGGAGGCCTGCTGACCCGCTACCTTGGGTGGAGAAGCATTTTTGCCTTCCTGATACCAATGGGCATAATAAGCCTCATTCTGATACGCACGAAAATGAAAGACGAATGGGCTGAGGCCAAAGGTGAAAGCTTTGACTGGCAGGGAGCTCTGATTTACGGTCTTTCACTGGCAGGGCTCATGTACGGATTCTCGAAACTGCCCTCGGCAGAAGGATGGATCATTACGGCAGCAGGGCTCATTCTCATGCCGCTCTTCGTCATAAGGGAAAAGAGAACCATGCACCCGCTGTTTGATATCACGCTGATTTCAAAAAACAGGGTGTTTGCCTTTTCAAATCTGGCTGCCCTGATACATTACGCTGCCACCAGCGCAATAGGTTTCTTTCTCAGTCTCTATCTCCAGTATATTAAGGACCTCGGGCCCCGCGATGCGGGCTTTGTGCTGATGTGCTGGCCGCTGACAATGGCGCTGATCTCTCCTGCCGCAGGCAAGCTGTCTGACAAGCAAAACCCTGGTGTACTCGCCTCCATCGGCATGGCCATCACCTCAGCCGGACTCATAATGCTTTGCTTTTTAACCGCCGGCACATCCCTGGTTTTTGTAATCGCAGTGCTGGTAATAATGGGGGTTGGTTTTTCCCTCTTCTCATCTCCCAATTCAAATGCCATCATGAGCTCCGTGGAAAAGAAGCAGCTGGGCAACGCCTCGGGGATGATAGGCACAATGAGGAACGCAGGACAGACATTCAGTATGGCAATAGCCCTTATGCTTCTCGCCCTTTTCATGGGGCAGGCAAAAATTGATCCCTCAAATTACACGCAGCTGCTCGGGGCAATGAAAAGCGGTTTCATTGTTTTTTCAGTGCTTTGCATTGCAGGTATATTTGCCTCGCTGGCACGAAACAACAGCCTGCGTAAATAGGTTGCTCATTCTTTTTGTTTGCATTTCATTAAAAACAATTAAATTGACCCTGGTTTGTCTCCGGACAACAAGTGTCTTTTCGTATAAATATACTACTGATTATGACCAAATTATACAAGAAACTTCTTAATCCAGACCTCTCTGCCGACGAGATGAATGAAGGCGTCGCCGAGGCGAAAAAGGCAATTAGCGGAAAAGAAAGGGCCGGTATTCTCAGAAATATTTTTTCATTCATCGACCTTACCAGCCTTAATACTACCGATAGTGCAACTGCCATTCATCGCTTTGCGGAAAAGGCAGCCTCCCTGAGTTTGTCATATAAGGAGATCAGCAATGTGGCAGCCCTGTGCGTATTCCCGAACTTCGTTGTACCTGCCCGCCAGGGTCTCGGAAGTTGCGGGGTCAGGCTGGCGGTTGTGTCGGCATCATTCCCTACATCACAGACATACCTCGAGGTCAAGGTGCTGGAGACTGAGATGGCAGTCAAAAACGGCGCCCGGGAGGTTGATATTGTAATTCCTGTGGGAACATTCCTTGATAATGACTACGACGGCGTCATAAATGAACTTAAGACACTAAGGACGGCAGCGGGAAAGGCCACATTGAAAGTAATACTTGAAACCGGCCTGCTGAAAGATCCCAGGAATATTTACCGGGCAGCTGTTCTGGCAATGGAATCAGGCGCCGATTTCATCAAGACCTCCACCGGGAAGAGCCAGGTCTCTGCAACACCGGAGGCAGCCTGGGTGATGTGCAGGGCAATACTTGACTACTGGAACGAAACGGGGATCATGATAGGCTTCAAGGCTGCCGGCGGAATAGCTACACCTGATGAGGCAATTGTATACTATAACATCGTCAGTGAAATACTTGGAGAAAAATGGCTTAGTCCTGATTACTTCAGGATCGGCGCCAGCAGACTTGCCAACAGTATTCTCGGTGAACTTTATCCCGGCAGGCCGGCCTTTTTTTAGAACACCCTGATGACAGCGGAATCCATTGATACTATCCTGGTTTCTGCTGACACTCTTCAGGGCACAGTCACGCAAGAAGAGTTCAGTATAGGGCGGCTTATACCCTTTTCTGATTCCGGAGCCAGCATGACGGACCAGATCTTTGCAGGAAAAGATTACCGGACTGACTACTATGCTTCAGCCGGACGGGCTGAGGGCCAGCTGCCAGGACCGGAAAAGATGAGTGTTGATTTCACCTTTATCCTTCTTTCTGCCTGTCTTTTAATCATAACTGTGCTTACAGTCTTCGGAAGAAAAAGCCTGATTTCCGGACTGGCAACCCTGAGCTTCAGGCGCCAGCCTGATATGCTGGCTCCCGGAACTTCCGAAGTTATCTCCTGGCCACCCATCCTCAGGAACCTTTTTTCAATATTCAACATAAGTCTTTTTGCTTCGGTGTCATTACTGCTAACAGACACAGTCCGGTATAACAGTACCGCAGGTTCAATAAAACTGACGGTAATTATCTCCGGGGCTTTTCTCGCCGCGCTGATGCTCCGTCACCTTACAAGCATTATCATGGCAGAGGCAACCGGATTGAAATCAGCCTTCCGTGAATACATGAACATCATATACAACGCGTGGTTCGCTGACGCAATGATCTTATTCATTCTCAATGCAATTATACTGTTTGCGCCAGTCAGCAATCCCGTTCCGTTTATCTGGACAGGGATAACTGTTACTGCTATTATCCTGATAATACGCGCATTACGACTCCTTGTGATTTTTATAAACAGGCATATTTCAATTTCATATTTCATTTTGTACCTTTGTGCCCTTGAAATCTTACCCGTTCTGGTGATAATGAAAATACTGCGTGTTTTCTGATCAGATGGGCAGGTAGTGGAGGTTGAACTAAAAACTTGAGGCATTGAAGATAAGAAAGGTACTAGTGTCGCAGCCTGAGCCAAACAATCCGAAATCACCTTATTTTGAGCTCGCTAAGAAATACAACCTGAAAATAGACTTCCGACAGTTTGTCCAGGTTGAGGGTATTCCTGCAAAGGACTTCCGGCAGCAAAAAATTAATCTTCCCGACTTTACCGCCGTGGTCTTTACCTCTAAGACAGCCATAGATCATTATTTCAGGATCTGTGACGAGATGCGCATTACGGTCCCTGATACCATGAAGTATTTCTGCATTACTGAAAATGTGGCATTTTACCTGCAGAAATATATCGTCTACCGTAAAAGGAAGATCTTTCACGGGAAGGCAAAATTCGAGGATCTGATCGATATTATAGTAAAGCACAAGGATGAAAATTTCTTCGTCCCGCTCTCCGATCCTCACAAAGCTGATGTCCCCGAGCTGCTGAAAAAGAATAATGTCAATTTTACGATTGGCACCATGTATAAGACCATCAGCCGTGACTTTGATTCGAAGGAACTTGACTATGATATTCTGGTCTTTTACAGTCCTTCGGGGATAAAATCACTGAAAGAGAATTTTCCCTCATTCAGGCAGGGTGAGATAAAGATCGCTGCTTTCGGACCCACTACCGCCGAGGCGGTGACCAATGAGGGCTTCAGGCTTGACATCCAGGCTCCGAACCCGAAAGCACCATCGATGACGATGGCGCTTGACTGTTTTATCCATGATTTTAACAAAAACAACAAATAGTCCTGATCCCGGATAACAATATTCATGAAAGCATCCATCCGGCCGGATCGATGCTTTCTCTTTATTAAGATGAGACAAAAAACGGCATCATTTACAAAAGGAGAGCGGCTCTGTGGCGTTAAGACAATCAACGATCTTTTTTCAGGAGGCCGTCCGCTTTATGTGCCGCCTCTGAAATTAATCTGCAGGGTCATGCCTGAAGCCCCGTCCCTGGAGCCGGTAAGGGTACTTATTTCAGTGCCGAAGCGGTACTTCAAAAAAGCGGTCGACCGCAACCTGATCAAAAGGCGAATCAGGGAGTCCTACCGGCACAATAAACTGCCTCTGATCAGCTCACTGCAGGGCAGCGGCAATCGCATTGATTTGGCAATTATATGGAATGACACATCCATTCTGTCTTATAATGACACAGAGAGTTGTATCAAAGAGATGATTGTAAAACTGTCGCATCTTAAGTGAAATATTAACTTTGTGAAAATCTTTTTTATGAGCTCCGGAACAACCAAAAGAATCATAGTTCTTTCACTGACCCTGATCACGGCTGCTGTGACATACGGCTTTCTGGCCGGCAGCCAGGAGAGCAAGGACTTCAGGCTGACAAAGAATTTTGACATTTATATCTCCCTGTTCAGGGAACTGAATGCCTTTTATGTCGATGAGATTGATCCGGAGAAGCTGGTAACCAAAAGCATAAACGGCATGCTCTCGACGCTTGACCCTTACACCGTTTATTATCCGGAAGAGGAAACGGGGGATCTTGATTTCCTGACAACGGGTAAATACGGAGGTTTCGGGTCACTTATAAGAAAATCAGGCGATTATATCACCGTGACAAATGTTTACAAAGGTTTCCCGGCTGACCTGAACGGGATAAAACCGGGAGATGTAATGATCAGCATTGACGGGATTTCCCTCAAGGAAGTTTCATCAGACAAGGCCTCCGGCATGCTGAAGGGAGAACCAGGCACAGAGGCGGAAATAGTTATCAGACGAAATGGCGAAGAATTCACGAAAAAGTTAAAGCGGGAAAAGATTTCAATTTCTGCAGTGCCCTATTACGGTATGATTGATGACAATACCGGTTATATCCGCTTCACCAACTTCACGCAGAACTGCATCTCGGAGGTGAAAGATGCCCTTGTTGAGCTGAAAGAGGAGCAGGGAGCGCAGGATCTAATACTTGACCTGAGAAATAATCCGGGAGGTCTTGTAAATGAAGCTGTGGAGATAGTTAACCTGTTCGTCAAGCCCGGTCAGGAGGTTGTAAGTACACGGGGCAGGGCAAAGCAATATGATGCTGTCTTCCGTACAAATAAAAATCCTGTGGCCCCTGACATGCCCGTGGTTGTACTGATCAACCGCGGATCAGCCTCGGCTTCGGAAATAGTCGCCGGGGCTCTTCAGGATCTTGACCGCGGCATTATCGTCGGCGAACGGTCATACGGCAAAGGGCTGGTTCAGGTGGCGAGACCGCTGAGCTACAAGGCACAGGTGAAGATCACAACAGCGAAGTATTATATACCGAGTGGCAGGTGTATTCAGGCAGTCGATTTTTCCAACCCCAATGAGGATGGCAGCGTGGGATATATACCAGAATTCACTGATAAAAACGTTCATGACAAAGAACGGCAGACCAGTGAAAGACGGAGGCGGTATTATCCCTGACGTCGTTGTGCCGTCAGACATGCTCACCCGTTTCACCAGTGAGCTTTATGTGCAGAACATGGTCTTTGACTATTCAACAAAGTATTTCTGGTCCCATCCCGTTCCTTCAGTGATTGACAGTCTCAGGGTGACAGAGAGCGATCTCGAGGATTTTGCTTCTTTCCTGAAGGAGAAGAACTTCAGTTATCAGACAGACTCAGAAGCTGCCCTTGAAGATCTTGTCGCAGTTGCAAAGGAAGAACAGCTGTTTGATGAAAACATTGAAACGCTGGATAAGCTGAAAGCGGGAATGAGCCATTCGCTGGAAAGAGACCTGGAGACACAGAAACGCGACGTGGCTGAACTGTTGGAATCAGAGCTTGCGGGAAGGTACTTTTATGATGCGGGCATGGTGCAATATTCTCTCTCCCGTGACAACCAGGTCGCGGAAGCTGTCAGGATAGCTGAGGACACATCGCGCTACAGGTCGCTGCTGCAGACAGCGGTCAGGTAGCTTTCTTTCAGAATAATTCCTTTTTCCAGACAGGAAGTTTTTCCTTTACCATCTCAAGGGCATGACGGCATGCACGTGTGGCGTGATCACGGTGACCTGAAGTGACCATGATGAGCAGGGATGTTTCGCCTGCTTTTACAATGCCCGTTGAATGAACAATAATGACTGTCCTCACATCACTGAAAGTCTCCTTAACTGTCCTGATAATTTCGTCAGCTTCCTTCTCGGCCATTTCGTTATAGGCAGAATATTCCAGAGCCCTGACCTGTTTTCCGTCAATTGAGTCATTGCGGACTTTCCCTGAGAATATTGAAACTGCACCGGCGCCGGTGTCTTCCTGTCCCTGTGCTATCAGTTCAGAAACAAGCAGGGGTGCAACAGGCCCCTCAATAAGATGTTTGTCTTTCATTTTAAAACTGTTAACCTCCTTCGAACGGAGGAAGAACTGCAACTGCATCATTGTCCTTCAGCGGACTGTCTTCCTTAAGTATTCTGCAGTTCAGAGCCAGCACGAAGGGTATTTCACCCAAACGCGGATATTTCCCGAGGAGCTTGCTGCGTAGTGACACGGTGTCACAGACAATAATTATTTCGGATGACGTCCCTGTTATCCCTTGCGCCCGTCCGAAGTAAAGCACTTTTATCCCGGGTTCCATTATCAGTGTGCCTCCAGCCAGTTGTTGCCTGTGCCTGTTCCGACCTCGAGGGGCACGCTGAGAGATGCGGCTCCCCTCATCTCCTCGGTGACTATCTTTCTCAGCTTTTCCACTGATGAAACTTCAACTTCGAAGATTAGCTCATCATGTACCTGTAGAATCATTTTTGCCTCAGGAAAATCTTTCTCCAGCCTCCCGGCAATTCTCACCATGGCAATTTTTATTATATCGGCAGCGCTGCCCTGCAGGGGGGCGTTGATGGCGTTCCGTTCGGCGTTGCCCCTGACCACCTGGTTCCTTGATTGAATATCAGGCACATAACGGCGACGGTCGAACATGGTGGTGACATATCCCTGTTCCCTGGCCTTGCGGATACTTTCATCCATATAGGTTTTTACCCCGGGATAGGAATTGAAATAACCGTCGATAAGCTCTTTTGCTTCCCGCCTGCCAATTGTAAGTCTTTCGGATAGTCCGAAGGCGGAGATCCCGTATATGATCCCGAAATTGGCTGTCTTGGCCTTCGCACGCATTTCACGGGTCACATCTGCCACCGGAACATGGAAGATCTTTGCTGCCGTGGCTGCATGAATATCCTGTCCGGAAAGAAAATCCGCTATCATACCTTTGTCGCCGCTGAGGTGAGCCATAAGCCTGAGCTCGATCTGGGAATAATCAGCGCTGAGGAAGACTTTTCCAGCTTCAGGAATGAAGGCTTTGCGTATTTCGCGGCCCTCGTCATCACGCACCGGGATATTCTGAAGATTAGGGTTGGTTGAGCTTAACCGTCCTGTGGATGCGACAGCCTGATTGTATGTGGTGTGTATCCTTCCTGTTTTCCTGTCGATCAGCTCCGGGAGAGCTTCCACATAGGTTGAAAGGAGCTTTTTGAGTCCGCGGTATTCGAGGACCTTGCCCACCACCGGATGCTTTGATGTGAGGCGCTGCAGAACCTCCTCGTCGGTACGGTACTGTTTTGTTTTTGTAAGGCGGGCGTTGTCGTCGAGATGCAGCCTGACGAAGAGTATATCACCCAGCTGTTTCGGCGAGGAGATGTTGAACTCCTGTCCGGCAAGTGAATAAATTTCCTTTTCAAGACTGATGATTGTTTCACGAAGCGTAACTGCAAAATTCTTCAACACGGACTCATCAATCAGCACGCCGTCCCTTTCCATGGCTGCCAGCACCCTGATAAGAGGCATCTCAATCTCAGTGGCAAGTTTTTCCAGTCCCTCCTTCCGGATCATTGGCTCGAACTTTTCTTTCAGCTGCCAGGTGATATCTGCGTCCTCAACGGCATATTCCCTGACCTTTTCCTTATCGACGTCCCTCATTGTTTTCTGGCGGGGCCCGCGTTCACCGATAAGCTCTTCAATATGTATTGTATTGTAATTAAGATACTTGAGGGCAAGTACGTCCATGTTGTGCCGCATATCAGGTTCAAGCAGGTAATGTGCCAGCATTGTATCAAACAGCGGGCCCCTGACGCAGATTCCGTAGCCCGACAGGACCTGGATGTCAAATTTCAGGTTCTGACCGATTTTCCTTATTCTTTCGTTTTCAAATACTGCACGAAAGGGTTGAAGCAGCTTCAGTGTCGCGTCTCTGTCCGCAGGCAGCCAGAGCATTGTCCCCGAGCCCTTCTCCCAGCTGAAAGTAACAGCCACTAGTTCTGTATTCAGCGGATCGAGTGAAGTGGTTTCGGTGTCAAAGCAGAACTCGCTGAGACGGCCCAGCGTGTGAGCCAGCGTTTCTGCCTGGTCAACAGTCTCTGCGATTAAATAATTATGTGGCGTGACGCCGGCCGTGGCGGCAGCTGTTTCATCGTTTGATTCCGTCACTCCGAAGAGCGTGCCCTGTGCCGGCTGTTGCTGGGTAAAGACCGTGGTCTCCGGGGTTACTGCAGGAGATGACTCCTGCATGTCAGTCCTGCCAAGCCGGGAAGCAAGGGTGCGAAACTCAAGCTCTTCGTATAATTTACGTAACATTCCGGTGTCGGGATCCTGCCTGTGAAGAGTCTCATGCCTGAATTCAACGGGGACATTCTGTTCTATTGTGGCCAGCCGTTTTGAAAGGAGTATCTGCTCCTTGTTTTGCTCCAGAATCTCTTTCTGACGGCCTGAGAGCTCAGATGTCTTCTGCAGCAATGATTCTATATCACCATGCTCACTGATGAGCTTACAGGCCGTTTTCGGGCCTATGCCGGGAGCGCCTGGAATATTGTCCGAAGCATCACCCATGAGGCCAAGGAGGTCTGTGATATGATCGGGTGTGACACCGTATTCCCTGATAATTTCATTTTTACCCCATATCTCAGCATCGCCACCGCCACGCCCCGGCCTGTACATAAGTACTTTATCGGTTACAAGCTGGGCAAAATCCTTGTCCGGTGTCATCATATAGGCAGTGTAGCCCTGTTCGGCAGCCTTTCTTGCGAGGGTACCGATAACGTCATCAGCTTCAAACCCCCCCACCTCAATGACAGGAATGCGGTATGCCTCAATCAATCTCTTTATATAGGGAACTGAGATTTTAATATCCTCCGGGGTCGCATCACGGTTGGCCTTGTAGGCGGGATACATTTCGTTCCTGAAGGTTGGGCCGGGAGGATCAAACACGACAGCAATATGTGTCGGTTTTTGCTTCGCCAGCAGTTCATCAAGGGTAAGGAGGAATCCGAATATTGCGGAGGTGTTCATCCCCGATGATGTGATCCTCGGGTTTTTGATGAATGCATAATATGACCTGAAGATCAGGGCATAGGCATCAAGCAGAAAAAGTCTTTTATCGTTATCAGTCACTGTCACAGGTTGTCAGATGCATGCCACTCGGCAAACGAAGTTGCGGTTTCATAGAGCTTTACACTGTGCAACGAAATCCCGTCGGGTATTTTGGTGCCGATGATGGCGGCAATATCCGCGACAAGATTTTCGCAGGTTGGCTGGTAAGGTGAAACAATTACATTTCCAAAATGCTTTTTGTAAACATCAACTGTCTCGGCCGGCGCAAAACCAGAGACCATGAGTGAGTGGTCAAGCCGGTCGACAATATTGTCCTTCACGATTTTCTTCAGGTCGCCAAAGTCTATTACCATACCGTTTCTGGGTTCGTCAGGATTATTAAGCGGATGGCCCATAAGGGTTACAAAAAGGACGTACGAATGCCCGTGGACATTACGGCAAGGACCGTCATAATTCCACAATGCATGAGCCATCTCAAAACGAAATTCCTTTGTTACTCTTATTAAAGCCATTTATTTCAGCATTGGTGGTCACAAAATTAAACTATTTAATACGATTTTTGTTTAACAGGTAACTTCTAACTGATAATTACGTTGTTAAATATCATATATGTTTTATTAAACCGTACCTTTGTGCCCAATTTATTAAAGATCAATGGAGAATAATAAAGTGTTAACTATCCCTTTCCTTGCCGGAGAAAGCTTCAGGAAGCATGGCGGGAACAAGGCAATGGGTTTTGTCGGAGAAGAGGTTATTACCTATGACCAGCTTAAGGGTAAAGTGGAGTCTGTCATGGCTTTACTTGAAAAATATTCGGTTCAGAAGGGCGATAAGGTGGCGATTCTCAGCGTTGGCATGCCGAACTGGGGCGCCGTCTACCTTGCTGTCACATCAATGGGCGCAGTTGTTGTCCCAATACTAAATGATTTCACAGCCGGAGAGATTTCGAATGTTCTGACCCATTCAGGAGCAAAGGTGTTATTTGTATCAAGTTCGCTTGAGCCAAAAATTGCAGACTTCAAGTCGGATATGCTCACTGCCGTTGTCTCAACCGAAGATTTTTCAGTGTTGTCCGGATTCAACGGGGCTGTCTATGACCCGGAGCTAAAGCCGGCAAAAGATTATCCTGTCTCGGAAGAAGACCTGGCGGCTATTATTTACACCTCCGGAACTACCGGAAAATCGAAAGGTGTAATGCTGACCCACAAGAACATCTGTTTTACGGCCGAGAAGGTTCGTACTATTCAATATGTGGTTGAAACTGATGTGTTCCTTTCGATCCTGCCGCTGTCACACACTTATGAGCAAACTCTCGGACTGATCCTCCCGTTGTTTAACGGTTCATCAATTTACTATCTGCACAAGGCGCCTACACCGTCGGTGCTTCTCCCGGCCCTTGAGGTGGTAAAACCCACAACAATGCTTACCGTGCCGCTTATCATGGAGAAAATATATTTTGGCAAGATCGCTCCCACATTCAATAAAAGCAAAGTACTCTCCTTCCTTTACCATACAGGGCCGGGCAGGCGGTTTTTCAACCGGTTAGCCGGTAAGAAACTCTATAAGACCTTTGGCGGAAAACTGCGGTTTTTCGGTATTGGCGGAGCAAAACTGAATCCCTCGGTTGAGCAGTTCCTGCTTGATGCCGGATTTCCTTACGCCATCGGCTACGGTCTAACAGAAACAGCGCCTATGCTGGCAGGGACGAAGGTTGGTTCCACGAAACTTGGCACAACCGGTCCGGCCATGGAGGGTGTAACACTGAAAATACATAATCCCGATCCGGTAACCGGTGAAGGTGAGGTATGGGCCAGGGGAGACAATGTGATGAAAGGCTATTACAATGAGCCGCAAATGACATCTGAAGTAATCACACCCGATGGCTGGTTCCGTACCGGCGACCTGGGCACGATGGATAAGAACAACTTCCTGTGCATAAAGGGACGCCTGAAAAACATGATCGTCAGCTCAAGCGGAGAGAATATCTATCCTGAAGAGATAGAATCTGTCATCAACGACTTCAGCCATGTAATTGAATCACTGGTGGTACAACAGAAGGGCAAGCTTGTTGCAATGGTACACCTGAATATGGAAGAGCTGCAGGCAAAATACCATTCGATGAAGAAAGAGTATTCGGAGAAAGCCGAACAGATGATAGATGATTACCTTGAGGAGGTGCGCAGGTACGTAAATTCAAAAGTGAATAAGTTCAGCCAGGTTCAGATGGTTATATATCAGCCTGTGCCTTTTCAAAAGACTGCAACCCTCAAAATAAAAAGGTTTTTGTATTACTGATCATCACTCTTACTAAGTATTTCCCTTATCTGAGACTATGTGATTATCCTTGCGGGGATTGTCATTTTTTTGCTATTTTGCGGGCAAAATAAAAATGCACATGTCGCTCAGGAATAAATCAATCCTGCTGATCCTGATACTTCTTGTCGCCGATCAGACCTTCAAGATCCTTATTAAAACAAACATGGTCATCGGAGAAGAGTACTCTGTGATCGGTAACTGGTTCCGGATCCATTTCCTGGAGAACAACGGAATGGCATTTGGAATGGAGTGGGGCGGTAAGGCCGGCAAGGCAGCGCTGAGCATCTTCAGGATGATCGCCATTGCAGGTATCTGCTGGTATCTTGTCAGCATAATAAAAAAGAAGGCTCATCCCGGTCTTGTTCTGTCAGTAAGCGTCATTGTGGCCGGAGCAATAGGCAATCTTATCGACAGCGCTTTTTATGGCATGATCTTCAGTGAGAGCTGGCACACCCCGGCGGTAATGTTTCCCGAAGGAGGCGGATATTCGTCATTTCTGCACGGCCGGGTGGTTGATATGCTTTATTTCCCGGTGATCGATGCCCACTGGCCTGACTGGTCGCCAATTAGGCCAAATGAATCTTTTGTCTTTTTCAGGCCGGTTTTTAATATTGCCGATGCGTCGATAACCACCGGTGTACTGGTGATTCTGTTCTTCCAGAAAAAATTCCTTGGCGAGACAACGTGACCAGTATTCACATTTTGTCTTATTTTTGAGTTGTCTACCCGCATCAGAGATGTCAACTCTTTCAGATATTAAAAAGCCGGTCGCTGCCGAGATGCGCGAGTTTGAATCTTATTTCAACCGCACCCTGAAGAGTGATATCCCTTTTTTCCACACCATTTTGAACTATATCATCCGCAGAAAGGGTAAGCAGATGCGGCCGCTGCTAGTATTCCTGGCAGCCAAACTTAATGGCACCGTCAACGAAACAACATATGTGGCTGCCACATTTATAGAGCTGCTTCACACTGCAACGCTTGTTCATGACGACGTTGTTGATGATGCCTCCGAGAGGCGGGGCCTGCCTTCAATCAATGCGCTCTATAATTCGAAAATCGCCGTTCTTGTAGGTGATTACCTGCTTGCCCAGGGCCTGCTGATCAGCGTTGAGAAGAACAAGTTTGATATGCTCGGCATCGTCTCGGCCGCAGTGAAGGAAATAGTGAAGGGTGAGCTGGTCCAGCTTCAGAAGACCCGGAAATTGGACATAAAAGAAAAAGATTATTTCAGGATCATCTCAATGAAAACGGCCACCCTGATCTCAGCCTGCACTGCATGCGGGGCCAGTTCGGTCACGGATGATGAAGAGACAATTGCGCGGATGAAATTATTCGGAGAAAATATCGGTATAGCATTCCAGATAAAGGATGACCTACTTGACTATTCCGGCAACATGCTGACAGGTAAAAGAGAAGGTAATGACATTAAGGAAAAGAAGATCACCCTGCCTCTCATTCATGCCCTCCGTGAAGCAGGGCCCCTGGAGCGAAGGAAGATCATCCGCATTATGAGAAAAAAGAAAAAGGGAAGGAAAGAAATTGAAGAGGTAATCGGTTTCGTTAAGAAACACAAAGGCCTCGAGTATGCGGAAACAAAAATGAAGGAGTACTCCGACATGGCTATCCGGCAGCTTGATGTATATCCTAAATCCGAAACCAAATCGGCACTTATTGAATTTGTAATATTTTCAACACTGAGAAAAGCATGAAAAACGTTTCACGTTTCCTGTCATTGGGCAAGTATGCCGTGGCAGGCGTTTCAAGGGATCCGAAGAAATTCGGACAGGTTGTCTTCAGGGAACTGCGTCAGAAAGGAATGGACGTGGTACCTGTCAATCCAAATGCAGACACAATTGACGGAGTAAAGTGTTTTAGTTCGGTCAGTGATCTGCCGTCTGATGTCAGAGGTTTAATTCTTATGACACCAAAGGGAGAAACTCTTACAGTCGCCAGGGAAGCGATCGCTCACGGAATAAAAGACCTGTGGGTCCAGCAAGGGGCAGAAACCAGGTCAACAATCGACGAACTGAATAAGGAAGATATCAACCTTATTTCCAAAGAATGCATCATGATGTTCTGGAAACCGACCAGCATCCATTCCTTTCACCGTTTTCTGAAGAAAATCTTCGGGGGACTGCCCGCTTAAGGAAAAATATTCAATTCTCGCGAAGTTAAGACAACAGATAACAAGACGTTATCTATTGAATTTCAGATATTTATCCGAATTTTAATGTTTTTATGTTCCACGTGGAAAAAAATCATTTTTGAAGAGCTGCGGTCAAAATCGCAGCTTTTTTTATGCCGACAGCCTTTTCAAGCTCCTCTGGCGAGGCCTCGCTGATTTTTTTCACCGAACCGAATTTTTTCAGAAGAAGCTCTTTGGTCTTCTCTCCTATCCCGTGAACATCGTCAAGAAACGATCGGTTCATTTTGGAACTTCTTTTTCCTCGGTGGAAATTTATCCCAAATCTGTGGGCTTCGTTTCTCAGATGCTGGATCACTTTCAGGGTTATGCTGTTTTTGTCCAGGTACAGTGGTACCGAATCTCCCGGGAAATAAATCTCCTCGAGTTTTTTGGCAATGCCGATCACCGTTATCTTTCCTCTCAGGCCCAGATTGTCAAGACTGTTCACAGCCGATGAAAGCTGTCCTTTGCCTCCGTCGATGACTATCAACTGTGGAAGTGGTTTTTCCTCATCAAGCATTCTTTTGTACCGGCGGCTGATCACCTCCTCCATTGAGGCAAAGTCGTCAGGACCGGTAACCGTTTTTATGTTAAAATGACGGTATTCCCTGTTGCTGGGCTTGCCGTTGCGGAATACGACGCATGCTGCCACAGCAGATTCGCCCTGTATGTTTGAGTTGTCAAAGCACTCTATATGAGAAGGTAATGACGGCATGTGAAGATCCTTCATGATCTTTTCAAGGTTTCGTTCGGTGCGGTTCGCAGTCGATTTCTCTGCTGCTTTCTTCTGCCTCTCAAGCCTGAAGAAGACCGCATTGCGGTTTGCCAGCTCAAGGAGCTTATGCCTGTCACCGCGCCTGGGAACGGTATATTTGACATTATCTATCTGTATATCAGGCATAAAGGGCACAATAATCTCCGGAGAATCGCTTGTAACGCGTTGGCGTATCTCAGTAACAGCGGTTGACAGGACAGATTCGTTTTCTTCTTCCAGCCTCATTTTCAGTTCAATGGCATAGGTTTGCACCACGGCGCCGGCGACGACCTTCATATAACTGATATACATCGATGCTTCATCGGTTGAGCATCCGAAGACATCAACGTTTTTGACCGAGGTGTTTACAACGACTGATTTGCTCCGGTATCTGGCGATGATCTCCAGTTTTTCCTTGATCTTCTGTGCTTCTTCAAATTTAAGTTCACCGGCATATTTTTTCATAAGGGTCTCCAGGTGTCCTGTCACGGTGCTCACGTCGCCTTTGATGATCTGTTTGATCCTGTCAATCTGCTGATTATGTTCATCTTCGCTGACCAGGCCTATGCACGGTGCCTTACAGTTGCCGATATGATATTCGAGACAGACCCTGAACCTGCCTTCGGCAATTGATTTCTGGTTCAGGGGCAGTGAGCAGGTCCTGATCTGGAACAGCTGCCGGATAAGCTCCAGCAGTGTGCGTACGGCCGGCACTGAGGTATAAGGTCCATGGTATGATGAACCGTCGGCGATCAGTTTGCGGGTGAGGAAAACCCTCGGAAAGTGCTCATTTTTAATGCATATCCACGGATAAGTCTTGTCGTCCTTCAGGAGGATATTATACCTGGGCTGGTGCTTTTTGATAAGGCTGTTCTCGAGCAGCAGGGCATCCGATTCGTTGTCAACCACAACATGTCTCAGGTCGACGGCCCGTGAAAGCATGACCTGTGTTTTACCAGATTGATTTTTGGCGAAGTATGACCCCACCCGTTTCTTGAGGCTACGGGCCTTTCCGACGTAGAGTATAGTTCCTGAGGCGTCTATGAACTGGTATACGCCCGGCTTGTCAGGAAGACCAGACAAAGTATCTTTCGGGATTATCGCCATGACTTTTGCTCTTCACGGCAAAGATATCAAATGAGCTGTCATTAAATTCAATGAATGAATTCCGAAGACACCCCCCGGGTAGTTTTCTGAACAAATTTCCCTTACACTGTTGTTTTAATTCAACACAATATTTATCTTTGTGTTGTATATAAACAACACTATGGAATCGATAATCGAGCTGTCGGAAAGCCGCAGACTGGCTCAAAAGAACGAATACAGGCGATACCTGTTCAATCATATTCCGGTTGATCAGCGTCTTGTTATTATCTCCGGTGCCAGGGGCACGGGAAAGACAACAATGCTGTTGCAGTTTCTCACTCAGATGTCAATGGGGCCGGCGAAAGCTGTTTACCTGAACCTTGACGACGTTATTTTCAGCACCGTCTCGCCTGTTGATTTTATCGACTGGTACTACAAGCGCGGGGGTCTTCTTGTTGTACTTGACGAGGTTCACAAATATCCCGGATGGAGCCGGGCTTTAAAAACGGTTTATGACCGTTACCCTGACCTGAAGATTATTGCCACAGGTTCTTCATCTCTCCAGATGGAGGCTGGAGAGGCAGACCTCAGCAGGCGGGCTGTATATCTCAATATTAATGAGTTATCTCTCAGAGAGTTTGCTGAACTGAGGTACAATATTACAATTGAGAAGGTCTCTTTGAAGGAGATTCTTGACTTGCATTCTGAAATCAGTCGTGAATTATCCCGGAAAATTAAACCTCTTCAGCTTTTTGAAGATTATCTCAGGTTCGGAGCCTATCCTCTGTTTAATGAAGGTATTGAATATTATCATTCGCGACTGAACAGGTCTGTCAGTGCGATACTGGAGACCGATCTGCCGGCCCTTACAAATATAACCTACGGTACCGTGGTGAGAATCAAGAAACTGTTGGCCGTAATTGCCAAATCGGCTCCATTTACCCCCAACATACTGGAAATGAGTGCAAGGGTGGGCATTGCACGGGATTTAATGTACAAGTACCTTAATCTCCTTGAAAAGGCCGGGCTGATCTATATGCTTCGCAAGGTATCTGGAGGAAACAGTATTATGACAAAACCCGAAAAAATCTTTCTTCATAACCCCAACCTGTCACATGCGCTTACATTGAATAGTGCAGGCAAGGGAACTCTTCGCGAAACATTCTTCATAAACCAGATGTCGGTACTGCACAGAGTCAATTATCCGTCATCCGGTGATTTCATTGTTGAAGGACAATATGTCTTCGAAATCGGAGGGAAAACAAAGAAAGGCAACCAGATCAGGGGTGTTGCAAACTCATTGATTGCCAGGGATGACATTGAGCACGGAGCTGGAAATGTCATACCGCTATGGCTATTCGGATTTACCTATTAGTCGCGACCCGGAGCTTTCTTTATTATCACAACATTCCTGCAGCTTTTTCTCCCGGACTATTGCCTGCTGCCTATTGCCTCACAATCAGACAAACAGCGGCACGTGCCTGAATGCCAGGCCGTCGAACAGTCCCTTGTCGCTCATTTTCAGCTCTGGGATGACCAGCAGGGCCATAAAGGAGAGGGTCATGAAGGGCGCATCCAGCCTGCATCCGAGACTCTTTACAGTTGCGGTAAGACGCTCATATCTCTGTGCCATAGCAGTGACCGGCAGATCAGACATGATGCCTGCAACGGGCAGCTTAAGAATATCGGTTTCATCATCTGAAACGACAGACATACCTCCCTCTGCATCAACGATAAGATTTATGGCCTGAGCAATTTCCCGGTCGGTTGCACCCACCGCAATAATATTGTGGCTGTCATGCGCAACAGATGAAGCCATGGCGCCCTCCTTCAGCCCGAAACCCTTTATAAATCCAACCGCCGGTGCGCCATCATGATACCTGTCCTTAATAACGATCTTGAGAATATCATCTTCCAGCCTGGGATAAACAACCGGGTCGCTGCCGGCAGGTACAATTTCAGTAAATGTTGCCAGCTCACCGTTAATTGCAACAATGACCCTCATCTGCTCTCCATCTTTCTTTACCTTTAAATCTTCCGCCTTTATTCGTGAGCAGTTGAACTTATTAACCTTCTTCACCGTACCTGGTGAAAAGAGGGCTTTTTCACCGTCAAAGACGCAGATCCCGTCTATCCACGTCTGCAGAACATTCATCTTTTCAGGATTATCAACTACAATGAAGTCAGCTGCATCGCCGGGTCTGAGCAGTCCCATCTTAATTCCGTAATGATCCGCAGCATTCAATGATGCAGCGCGCACCACATCAAAAACATTGTATCCCTTGTCAACAAGCCTTGCAACAAGCTTATTTATATGTCCCTTTGCCAGGGTCTCAGGATGCATGTCGTCAGTGCAGAGCATGACTTTTTCCGGGTTTAAACTAATCAGCCTGTCAAGGGATTCAAGATTTTTTGCGGCGCTGCCCTCCCTTATTAATATTTTCATTCCGCCTGAAATTTTTTCCAGGGCCTCTTCTATGTCAGAGCATTCATGATCTGTACTTATGCCCGCCTGAATATATTTCTTCAGGCCGTCTCCTGTAAGTTCCGGTGCGTGCCCATCGATCGGCAATCCCCTCTCCCTTGCCAAAGCAAGCTTTTTGTGAACCTCAATATCATTATAAATTACTCCGGGGAAGTTCATCATTTCAGCCAGATAGCCAATTCTTCCATCGTTCAGAAGTTCCCCGATTTCTTCCGCATCAATCCTTGCTCCTGAGCTTTCCGAGTTTGTAGCCGGCACACATGAAGGCGCTCCGAACATCATCTTTACCGGAACTGTAGCTGCATTATCAAGCATGAATCTGACACCCTGAATTCCCAGGACGTTTGCTATCTCATGCGGATCCGACACTACCGCAACAGTGCCGTGCCTTACTACTGCAACAGCGAAATGTGAAGGTGTCAGCATTGAGCTTTCAATGTGCACATGAGCATCAACAAGACCCGGCATAATGTACACATCAGGTACATTTTCAGAACTTTCAATTTTTTCAATTCTTCCATCCAAAACCGTTAACGTTCCCGGATAGATGCGCCTTTGGTGCAAATCAATAATCTTACCTGAAATTTCCATGGTATATTTAATACTAATATTGTTCCACGTGGAACATGGTTGACTTATCTGCCAAGATACATAATCAGAATTGAAATGTCTGAAGAAGATACTCCGCTTATTCTGGATGCCTGTCCTATTGTTGCGGGTCTGATCTTTGAAAGCTTTTGCCGGCCTTCTGTCGAAATCGACGTCAGTTCTTCATACCTTACATCATCGTTTATTTTTAGATCCTCCAGCCTCATGATCTTATCCGCTACGCCCCTCTCCCTTTCCATATAGCCAGAATACTTGATCCTGATTTCTGCAGCCTCTATTATTTCTGACCTTCTATTTGAATTATTGAATCCTAGATTTTCGGATCCTTTTATATTTTCAAGCAGATCCTTTAATTCAATTTGTGGTCTACCGGCAAGATTAACGGCTTTAACCTTCTGACTAATTTCACTGGTGCCTTTTCTCTTCATGAACCCATTCACCTCATCAGGCCCGATACTTTTGTGCTTAAGCCAGGTGGTCAGTTCATCTACAAGCTCGGTCTTTTCCTTTAACCGGATCAGTCTTTCTTCCGAAGCCGCTCCTATTTTAAATGCCATTTCTGTGAGTCTTTCGTCAGCATTATCCTGTCTCAGCAGAATTCTGTATTCTGCCCTCGATGTAAACATCCTGTATGGCTCATCAACTCCCTTGGTCACCAGGTCGTCTATCAGTACACCAATATAGGCTTCATCTCTTTTCAAAACAAATGGTTCTTTCTTCTTTGATTTCAAAGCAGCATTAATCCCTGCCATCAATCCCTGCGCAGCAGCTTCTTCATAACCCGTGGTGCCGTTTATCTGTCCCGCAAAATAGAGACCCTTTATTTTCTTTGTTTCCAGGCTGTGTGTCAATTGTGTCGGCTGAAAGAAGTCATATTCTATAGCATAGCCCGGTCTGTGTATCGTCACATTTTCAAGGCCCTTTACCTTCTGAAGAGCTTCCACCTGTGTTTCGAGCGTCAGGCTGCTTGAAAACCCGTTTATGTAATATTCTGTAGTATCCCATCCTTCCGGTTCCAGAAACAACTGATGGGTATCCTTCTCTGCAAAGGTCACAATCTTGACTTCCACGCTGGGGCAGTATCTTGGCCCTATGCCTTTAATTCTTCCCGTATATAAAGGGGAATTCTTAAGCCCGGCCCGAATAGCAGCGTGCACAGCTTCATTTGTATGTGTTATGTAGCAGCTCTTCGAATCCTTAATTCTCACCTTGTCATGCATATAAGAAAAGCAACGCTTATCTGTATCGCCTTTCTGTTCTGTCATTGCTTCGAAATCTATACTTCGTCCGTCAACTCTTGCGCTTGTTCCTGTCTTAAGTCTCTCAACCGTGAAGCCCAGGCTACGCAGCTGATCGCTTATTCCTCTTGAATCCTGGTCGCCAGAGCGGCCTCCCTTCATTGTGTTAAACCCCACATGCATCATTCCGTTAAGGAAGGTTCCGTTTGTGAGTATTACCGCACCGGCAAAGAATTTTGTTCCGAACGAAGTTGTAACTCCTTTAACGGCGCCGTCCTCAACTATCAGTCCGTTCGCCTGTTCCTGCCATATATTGAGATTATCAGTATTCTCCAGTACTTTTCGCCATTCACGACTGAACAGCATCCTGTCACACTGTGCTCTCGGACTCCACATGGCAGGTCCTTTGCTCTTATTGAGCATGCGGAACTGTATCATGGTCTTGTCCGTAATAATTCCGGACATGCCTCCAATGGCATCTATCTCTCTGATTATCTGTCCTTTCGCAATGCCGCCCATTGCCGGGTTACAAGACATCTGAGCCAGTTTGGTCATGTCCATCGTAATAAGAAGCGTCCTGACTCCCATGCTGGCAGCAATAAAGGCGGCCTCGCATCCCGCATGACCGCCTCCTACAACAATAATATCATAATCAAACTTCATTCGCCATATGATAAGGCCAGGTACATCTCTTCCATCTCCCCCATTTTTCTCTTCTGCTCTGCTGTACTGTCATCATATCCGCATAAATGAAGGAATCCGTGAAAAATAACCCTTCTTATTTCTGACCTGAAGGGAACAGAGAATGTTTCCGCGTTAACCTTTACCCTGTCAACGCTTATATATATTTCGCCGTTTATCAGTTTTCCCTTATTATAATCAAACGTAATTATATCAGTATAGTAGTCGTGGCCTAAAAATTCATTGTTAATCTCATAAACTTTCTGATCATTGGTAAGTATGACATCCATTTTCCCGCTTCTGGCGCCGGCATCACTGATAATTCTGCCTATCACCTTCCTGATAACCTTACCGTCACGCAGCCTGAATTTCTCAATATCGTAATGGAAGTTAACCGGCAATGTCTTAGTATTTAAATCGCATTTTTACTTCGTTCCCGGATTCATTGTATTCGATGGCATCAGCGAGTCTTCTCATCAGGAACACACCCCTTCCGTGCAGATTTTCAATATTTTTTGGATCAGTCGGATCCGGCAGATTACCATATTCAAACCCCTCCCCTTCATCAGTCACTGTAATATCGAGAACATTACCGTCAGCGCTGATATTTACTTTTACCATTTTATTATGATCACCCCTGTTTCCGTGAATTATTGCATTATTCACAGCCTCCACGGTAGAAATAAGTATTTTCCCATAGACCTCATCAGAAACACCGAGTTTCTTTGACAGTGTATCAACCAGCGTTTCTACAACCTTTAATTTCTCAATATCTGAATTAATCGTAATGCTTTCCATCCTATTGCCCTATCCGTATTTATACTTTGTGTGGGCGTAATTTGTTTCAAAGTAAAAACTATTTTTTAACAAGCCATAATTCAGGATCAAGTTTCGTCTTTTCTTCATATATCATGAACTTCAAAACAGCCTTGTTCCCCTCACTGCTTTCATGAAAGACATCTCCAAGCTCTGCGCCTAAATTTATTTTGTCTCCAGCCTTAACCTTAACGTTGACCAGGTTCTGATACACGGTTAAATATTTACCGTGCCTGATAATCACTGCCATGTTTGCACCAGTAATTGCGAAAACACGAACAACTTCTCCTTTATAAACCGATTTAGCTTTTGTTGTACCGTTTGAGGTAATTTCTATTCCGATATTATCCTCTGTCACATGCTTCAGTACAGGATGCTGATGCAATCCGAAATGACTTGTTATTAATCCATTGTCAACGGGCCATGGTATTCTTCCGCGGTTTTCGCCGAATAAGTCGCCTATAAGCTTCATCTCGCTGCTCATTGGCGTAACCGAACTCTTTTTTCTTTCGTCTTCTATCAGCCGCGCTATCTCATTCTCGACTTGTTTGGCAATCCTTTTCTTCTCGTCCAGCTCCTGCTTAAGCTGTTTCTCCTTCTTGCTCAGGGTTGTTATCAGCTGCTCCTTCCTGTTCTGTTCATTTCTAAGTATTTGCTTCTGTCTTTCTTCCTTATTCTTCAGGTCATTAACATTTCTCCTGTCCTTTTCAAGGCGGTCCTTTGTTCCCTGAACCTCGACATATATAGCTTCAATAGTTCCAGATTCCTTTCTTCTGTAACTTGCAACCTGTTGTATATATTTCAATCGTTTATACCCCTGGTTGAAGTCTGAAGAGGAGAGTATAAATGCCAGCGCCGGTGTCCCCTTATTTGTCTTGTACGCGCTTATTATAGCCTTGGCATATTCTTCCTTTAAGTTGTTCAGGTCCTGTTCAAGCATCTCAATAGCCAGCCTGTTTAGCGATATCCTGTATTCAAGAAGGCTGATCTCTTCACCATACTCATTTATCAGCCTCTCCCTCAGGTTTAGCTTCTTTCCGATCACCCTCAGTTCATTAAGGTTCTCCTTTTTCTCCGAAGCTGTAGTTTTCAGCAGCTTGTCAACATATTCAATTTCCTGGAGGTTCTTTTTTCTGAGTTCCTCGAGTTCAGATCTGGACTGTGCCGATAAACAATAACTAAACAATACTGTTAAAAAACATATAACAGCAAGCCTCCTCATAACCCCTCTCTTTCATATGAGGGTACATCAAACTCTATCTCTTCTCTGCAGCCGGGCACAAGTGTCTCAATATAAAGTTTCACGTGGAAGCCCCCGCCCTTTTGCATCACATCAATTTCAGATGCATATTTTCTGTCTTCTGTGACAGTAAAGTTACTGAATTTCAATGAGATTGCTTTTTTCTCCTTTATTGAATAAACATCCTCCGAGCAAACCTTCATCTCATCCAGGCAAATTGTAATCAAGCGCTCCAGCTTATCATTATTCCTTTTAAGTATCAGAGTATTTCCCGTAATTGAATCTGTATTTTGAAAGTCAAAGTCCGGTATGTCTCCGAATATTGCAGTGAAAAAATCTTCCGGAAGACCATATTTCTGCATCAGGTCATCCTTCTTTCCTACGTATGCTGTCCGTGTCAGTTTTACTATTCCGCAAACATCATTTCCCACAGCTAAAATCCTCACCATCTCTATACCCAGCGGGCCTTTCACCGAGGCATAAAAATCACCCTTGTCATTCAGTTTTGCAGTAAATCCGTATTCTCCCTCCACCGGTGTACCGTCGATAAGATCAATTTTACCCTTCTTTATAATGAAGCCTTCATCAGTGATGTTATAATCCCTTATGTTGGTCAGTACGGTTTTAAAGTCCCTGGAAGTTGTTGTTTCCAGATCAGCATGACTATCCCTTTTTTTCCTCGAAGCGACGCACCCGGTCACGGAAAGGACCAGCAGTGTTACCGCAATTATTCTGATAATTTTCCGCATGTGTCAATTTCCTTTTCAAGGTATGTTTTAGTATTGTCTTTTATCAACGCTTCCTCCCAGTAGACAACTGCCTCAGAACATTTTCCCAGCGCTTTCAGAATAAATCCCATATGTTCAAGAACCTCAGGATCGCGTTCTTCCTGCTTTTCAAATATCCTTAACATCTCTTTATAGGCCTTTTTGTTTTTTCCGAGTTTATGCAGAACCCAGGCATATGTATCTATATATGTTGCATTCTCTCCGTCTGTTTTCATTACCTCCTCTGCCATTTTCAACGCTTTGGACAGATCTTTATTTCCCTCGGCAAGGAAATAGGCGTAATTATTAAGTACAAGATTCTCGTGAGGCGCCAGCATAAGCGCCTCCTCATAATAATTGTATGAATTTTCGAAGTCCTTCATCCTGTACCTGAGATCCCCTATCATGGTAAGGATCTGTACCTTAAGCTCATCATTGTTTCCAGCGAGGATAAGCGCTTTCTTCAGCTCTGCATCAGCAATGTCGTAATGTTTCAGCTCCATTGCCGCAAGGGCATAATACACTTTCCCAAGTATGCTACGGTTGTTTTCGGCGGAGTAAGCTGCTGCAAGGTTATACAATTTTTCATATTCCTTCTTTTCAGCATAGAGCAGGACCAGATTTTCAGAAGAATAGAATGCCGGCTTAACTGTCTTCACAATTTCCTCGTACCGTGCAATGGCCTCATCTGTTTTTCCGGCAGTCTCGTACATTGAAGCACGCAGAGACATGACCTCCTCATCGCGCGGATATTTATCCTCAAGAATAATAAGGCTTTCTCCCAGTGACACGGTATTATCTTTGACATAGGCGGTGTCCTGCAATAATCTTCCCGCAACTGATATTTTTCTTTCCCTTTCGACGAGTTCACTCTTAAATACTGTATTAAGGAAGCCGGAGATATCCGAATATTCCTTTTTATAAACAAGGTTCATCAGGTACAGCATCTGGCTTTCAATATTATCTGGGTCCTTTTCAATAATCTCCCTGTAAATACTGTCGCTCTTTTCCTTTTTACCGTCTTCAAAATATATGTCTGCAAGAAGAGCCTTGTACCTGGTTTCGGTGGGTTGCTGATTTATCAGTTTTTCGGTCCTTCTTGCCGCCTCTTCCATTTTACCGTTCTCTATCAGTCCTGTTATCATGAGGAGAAACATATCATCATTAAGAACACCCTTTTCGTCAAGTAATCTGAAAAGAGAATCTGCCTTTTCCGCCTCGCCTTTTTCAGCATACAATCCTGCAAGAATAGTATTGACTTCCAGGGCCGTGCTGTCTGCTTTCAGGGCACGGGTAAAATATACCAGTGCTGAATCCTTCTGATTGTACTGTGTAAAAAGGGAGCCGCAGGCCAGCTGGTACCAGTAGTTTCCGGGCTCAAGGTTCGCTGCTCTTGAAGCATACTGAAGCGACTTGTCCTCCGTACCGATAGCTGCATAAATCTGTGCCAGTTCAAAAAAAGGCACGGAGCGGCTATCGTCAATCTCAATGCATTTTTCAAATATCGCTGCTGCTTCACTCAGATCGCCAACATACTTCTGTCTCATCGCATCGGCAAGGAGGTAGTCATATCTTGTGCCTGATTTAGAGATCTGGCCCTTGGTTTCCGTTGTTTTGACGGCTTCGCGTGAACAGCCGGTAAAAAGCACCAGTGCTGCCAATAAAGTTATGTAGCTTTTCATTTTTTACCTGAATGGCCGAATCCTCCGGCTCCTCTCTCTGTAAGATTAATTTCTTCTGTCTCGATCATCTCGGCCTTCTCGTGTTTTGCGATAATCATCTGGGCTATTCTGTCTCCGTCATTTACTGTAAATGCAGTATCTGAAAGGTTGATAAGGATCACGCCTAATTCTCCACGGTAATCGGCGTCAATTGTTCCCGGCGAGTTCAGCACTGTTATTCCGTGCCTGATGGCCAGGCCGCTCCTGGGCCTCACCTGTGCTTCATATCCGGCCGGCAGCTCAATATAAAGACCTGTGCCTATAAGTTTTCTCTCCAGCGGCATAAGCGTTACGGGGCCATCGGTCAGGGCGCGGAGATCCATACCTGCCGAATGTGCAGTTTCATAAGCCGGTAGTTTGTGCCGGGACTTGTTTACTATCCTGATCCTCATTTTCCTCTTCTAAAAAATAACGTAAAAAATTTGTCCTTTATCTCAATGACCGCAAAGAAAATAAACAACAGCGCTGTATCAAGAATAATATTCATGTTTTCGCTTTCTCCGGCGACAATCCTTGACATAAACAGCAAGCCCACGGCAAGCAGGATATAGAACATGATATTCAATGTTTCATATTTGACCGGGTACAGTTTCTGCCCGATGAAATATGAAACCAAAACCATTGACAGATAGCAGGCCACGTGGGCCCATGCAGCTGCCACATAGCCGTATGATGGCACGAACAGCAGGTTCACTGCGATGGTCACTGCCGCTCCCACAAGCGTAATAAGCGCTCCGTATATTGTCTTGTCATCGACTTTATACCAGATGCTCTGGTTTATAAAGATGCCCAGCAGGAGGTATGCCATGCTGATGATTGGCACAACGATCAGTGATTCGCGGAATACCGGTCCGATTATTATCTGAAGCGCTTCGATATAAAGATTTATTCCAAGAAAAAGGATCAGCCCTGTAATGACAAAATATTTCATTGTAACGGCATAGGTCTCTTTGGCGTCCTTGCTTCCCGCCTTCTCAAAAAAGAAAGGTTCTGCCGCAAAGCGGTACATCTGGATAAACAATGACATCAGTACGCCCACCTTGAATCCGGCTCCGTAAAGACCTACTGTTGCCAGGCCTTCCGGCCCTCCGATCAGCCTGCGCAGCAGTATCTTATCAAGCACCTCGTTCAGCGAGCCGGCCATGCCTCCGATTAGTAACGGCCAGCTGTATGAAAGCATTTTCCCTAAGAGCTTCCTGTCAAATACCGGCTTTATTTTTACAATGAAGGGTAACAGCAGCAACAGGGTGATTGCAGATCCTGCCAGGTTGGCAAGAAAGACATAACCAACCTGAAAATCGGGATTATAGATTCTTAAGATCCATGTGCTTCCCTCCGCGGCCAGCCTTGGTGCGGTCCTCAGGAAAAAGAAAACCGTTATGATTGTTACAACGACATTGATGATCTTCAGGATGCTGAAAACCACAGGTCTGTTATGGCCCCTCAGGTATGCAAATGGTATTGCCGAGAATGCATCTATGGCAACGATCCATGCAAACATTCTTATGTATCCGGGATGCTGGCCATATCCCAGAAAGGCAGAAACGGGGTGAATGAAAAGAGAAACGGCAATGACAAACAGGGCTGATGTTGTAAAAAGGCTTACAAGTGTTGTGCTGTAAACCTTCTCTGCCGGAGCTTTCTTGCCGGCGAAGCGAAAGTAGGTCGTTTCCATTCCGTAGGTAAGGATTACCAACGCCAGAACCATCCATGCATATAGCTCGGTGACAACGCCATACTGCTCACGTGCAAAAATGTATGTATAAAAGGGAGTAAGCAGGGCATAATTAAGAAATCGCGGAACAACTGTCCCGAAGCCATAGATGACTGTCTGCCCGGCAAGCTTGCGTATTTCGTTCATACTTAACTCTTGGTGCAAATATATATCTTTGTCTTTCGTAAACTATAAGAAAAATGAGGACTTCATTACGCATATTGTTTCCGCTGCTTGCATTGCTGGTCATCACCGGCTGCAGCGGAAGAGAAAAAGGAGGCGTACGCGCCGAGATCAAAACAACCGAAGGAGACATCATCATCTCACTCTCAGATCTTACTCCCCATCACAGGGATAATTTCATAGAACTTGCCGAAAGCGGTTTTTACAATGGCGTCGCATTTCACCGTGTAATAAAGGATTTTATGATTCAGACAGGAGACGGAACGACAAAGCAGGACACCACCCTGCTGCCTGAGGAATATACTATTCCGGCAGAGATAAACGATTCGCTTTATCACAGAAGGGGAGCGGTCGCTGCAGCCCGTACGGGCGATGATGTAAATCCTGACAGGAATTCATCGGGAACACAGTTTTATATTGTCCAGGGGAAGACCTACAATGACGAGGATCTAAACACGACCATTCGTCGAATCGATTTTAACCGCAGACAGTTTTTATATAACCGGGCCCTGGGCGAGCTGCGCGAGGAAGCCCAAAAAAATAATACCCCTCAGAATGATGATGAGATCCAGCAAAACGCAATCCTTAAGGCTTATGAGCTCATGGAGGCAGAGGGTCCCTATACAATGCCGGCAAACCGCAGGGAGGTGTACAAAACAATTGGCGGCACCCCGTTCCTCGATGGTGCATATACGGTCTTCGGAGAAGTGCTTGAAGGTATGGAGGTGGTTGATGCCATTGCCGCTACGGCAACAGATTTATCAGACAAGCCGGTAAAAGATATCAGGATCCTGAAAGTAAAAATCATCAAATAATCTTGTCACACCGCAATGAAAGCGAGAATAGAAGAGCTCACAAAAGAGGTAGAAAACTTCAGTATCATCAACGCAGACACTCTTGAACAGTTCCGGATCACCTACCTGAGCAAGAAAGGGCTGATCCCTTCTCTCTTCGAGGGCTTCAGGGATGTTACTCCGGAGGCAAAGAAGGAGATGGGTGTGTTGCTCAACAACCTGAAACAGCTGGCTACAGACAAGTTCAATAGTTTTAAGGAGACGCTCTCGGTTACCGATGCTCCGTCGGCGGTGTCAGACCTTACCATGCCTGCTTACCGTTTCAATGAAGGTTCGCGTCATCCCATTTCAATCGTCCGTAAAGAGATCATAGATATTTTCGGCCGCATAGGATTTACTGTTTCAGAAGGGCCCGAGATCGAGGATGATAATCACGTCTTCACCATGCTCAATTTTCCGGCTGATCATCCAGCCCGTGACATGCAGGATACTTTTTACATCCAAAAATCATCCGGCCATGAATCCGATCCTCATGATGTGCTCCTTCGTACGCATACATCATCTGTGCAGGTACGTGTCATGGAATCGCAGAAGCCTCCTATCAGAACCATCTCTCCCGGAAGGGTATTCCGCAATGAGGCCGTTTCTGCGCGCGCCCACTGTATATTTCATCAGATTGAAGGACTTTATGTTGCTGAGAATGTTTCATTTGCCGACCTCAGGCAGACGCTCTTCTATTTCGCCAGCGAGCTCTTCGGGCATGATGTAAACATACGGCTCAGACCCTCCTTCTTTCCATTCACGGAACCGTCGGCAGAGATGGATATCAGCTGTAATATATGCGGAGGAAGGGGCTGCAACGTATGCAAGGGCACCGGATGGCTCGAACTGCTCGGCTGCGGTATGGTCGACCCGAATGTTCTGGATGCATGTGGTATTGATTCCTGTGAAATATACCGGCTATGCGTTCGGCATGGGAATAGAACGCGCAGCTATGCTTAAATATGGCGTTAATGACCTCCGGCTCTATTTCGAAAACGACATACGTTTCCTGAACCAGTTCAGGACAGAGATAGTCTGAAAAATCGGGTGAACAATGACCGGCACCCATTGTTTATACATAATGCCGGATCAGATCATTTTTTATGTTTTTACCTAATAAATATCCATCTTTGCAACTCAAACATTATGAGCAATGAAACAGCATGATTATGCTATAGCTTTCTGTGACAAATGTGCCTTTGAAACGAATGCGGTTTTCAGGTTCCTGACAAGGGATGAGACCGACCGGCTGAATTTTGAGAAAGACTTCAGGCACTATAAAAGAGGTGATATTCTATATCATGAAGGTAACAGGATAAGCGGTTTCTATTGCATCAATTCCGGTATCATCAAGGTTTTCAAGACCGGTGTTGACGGCAAGGAGCAGATCATCAGGTTTGCGCGCAAGGGAGAGATCATTGCATACAGATCGGTCCTCAGCAACGAGCCGGCCTGCACTTCGGCCAAGGTGATCGAAGATTGCCAGGTATGTTTTATCCCGTCAGAATTGCTTATACAGTTTGTTAAAACAAATCCTGCTTTTGCATTTGAAGTTGTCAAGCTTACCTGCCATGAACTGGCAGAGGCTAACTCGTACATCACTGACATAGCGCAGAAGACTGTTCGCGAAAGGGTGGCAGAGGTATTGCTCAACCTGGTAAAGGATTTTGGTCTTGACGATCAGAAATATCTGCGTATATCACTTACACGCGAAGAGCTGGCCAACATAGTCGGGACGGCAACAGAATCAGTTATCCGCCTTCTTTCCGAATTTAAAAGTGACAGGCTTATTGAACTTAACGGCCGCAAGATCAAGATCCTTGATCTTCGGGGCCTTGAAAAGATAAGTTCATAGCATCCTTCTCTTCTCAGAAGAGGGAGGCTTCATTACCCATTACAATACCCAGGTGTTTGTATGCTCTCTCGGTTGCTTCGCGACCCCGGGGAGTTCGTTTCATGTAGCCTTCCTTGATCAGGAACGGCTCATATACTTCTTCGATCGTCCCGCTCTCCTCGCCTATGGCCGTTGAGATATTATTCAGCCCCACCGGTCCGCCCCTGAATTTTTCTATTATAGTCCTCAGTATCCTGTTATCCATCTCATCAAGGCCGTGCTTATCTATGTTCAGCGCCTCGAGGCTGTAGCGTGTTATGTCCAGGTCAATGGATCCTGTTCCTTTCACCTGTGCAAAATCGCGCACCCGCCTGAGCAGTGCGTTGGCTATCCTGGGCGTTCCCCGGCTTCTTGAGGCTATCTCCTGTGCAGCTATTTCGTTGATTTCGATATTCAGTATTGATGCTGACCGCTTTACTATTCCCTTCAGCACAGGTATGTCATAGTATTCAAGATGGAATTTTATGCCGAAACGTGCCCGCAGCGGGCTTGTAAGCAATCCTGACCGTGTTGTGGCTCCAATCAGGGTGAACGGATTAAGCTTCAGCTGAACAGATCTTGCACCTGGTCCTTTATCGATCATGATGTCGATCTGGTAATCCTCCATTGCGGAATAGAGATATTCTTCCACTATCGGGCTCAGCCGGTGTATCTCATCGATGAACAGCACGTCGCCTTCGTCAAGGCTGGTCAGCAGGCCGGCCAGATCGCCGGGCTTATCGAGGACAGGCCCGGAAGTGACCTTCAGCTTGACCTTCATCTCGTTTGATATTATTGCAGCGAGGGTGGTCTTGCCCAGGCCAGGAGGCCCGTGCAGAAGGACATGGTCAAGAGCTTCGCCGCGCTGCATGGCGGCCGTGACAAAGACATTGAGGTTGTCAGTTATGCGTTGCTGGCCCTTGAAATCGGAGAAGGAGAGAGGCCGCAGTTGCTTCTCAAAATCCGGATCACCGGCCAGCGCCGTCTCTTTTCTCGGGTTAAACTGTTCAGACATAAATACTGATTATTTAATTCGTTTAACCGAGCCCTCCGGCAGGTTTATAGATACCCCGTTGATATTTGTCTCAATATCATCACGATATGTGATGGTCAGCACCGTTTCGCCCTCCTCGTTGTACTTCTTCCATGTTTTGGTACGCAACCCGTTTTTGTAATATCTTTCTTCCTTAAGTCTTCCGGTATCATACCAGATCATATGATGGCCGTCAGGGTTACCCTGGTTGTAATCTCCCCTGAACCTCTGTTTTCCGTTAGGATAGACAGCTTTCCACTCCCCGTCACGCAAACCGAGAAGGTATGCACCCTCTTCGGTGTTGTCTCCTGACTTGAAAGTCCATTCACCATTTCTTTCTCCGTCAGCGTATGTGCCCTGGGCTATTATCTCTCCGTTACGGGTAAACTCCGTATATTGTCCGTCTCGTCTTCCCTGGTAATAGTCCTCCTCCCGCAGAAGCTCGCCTTCCGGATAGTACCATCGCCATGTGCCGTCAATACGACCGTTACTGTATGAACCCGCCTGCTCCAGCTTCCCGGAAGAGCTATAGAATTTCCATGTTCCGGTGCGCCTGCTGTCAGAATAATTACCTTCTGCAACCAAAACCCCGCCAGCAGAAAAATCTTTCCAGGGCCCGTTGCGGTTTCCCTCGTTATCCACAACACCTTCTGAGATAAGAACGCCGTTATCATTATATAAATAAGCATTTTTTACCGTCCCGTTTTCATTGTATTCACGGTGAATACCCACCGGAATGCCCTCTTTGAAAGGACCGGAATAAATTAGTTTCCCGGCATCATTATACCTGTTAACAATGTCTATTTCAGCGCTGTTATCAATATCGGTCCCGGTAACCTTGCCATTCTCATACAGAAGGGTAACCAGCAGTTTCCCCCTTTCATCATACTCTTTGTAATACCCGTGAAGCATATCATCACGGTAATTTCTCTCCGTCTTGATATTTCCTTCCGGGTAAAAATCGAGCCATTCTCCCTGCTTCAGTCCTGCTGCGTCAGTGAAATTTATTTTCTCCCGGCTTATCAGGAAGTCGTTATTGTATTCCAGCAGGGTAATAATCCTGCCTTCGCGGTCATATTCGCGAGAAAGCCCGTCTTTTTTCCCGTTAACATACGGAATTGTCTGTTTTAGTTTTCCTTCCGGGAAGAAGATTTTTGCCGTTCCTTCTTTCCTGTCTCCGGCAAAAAGCTCTGTTGAATAGGCGTAGCTGCCGTAAACAGGATCTTTTTGATATTTTATATAATATCCGTTCCTTTTTCCAAGGAGATAGCTGATTTTTTCTGTCGTGTCACCTGCCTGGTCGTAAAAGACCCAGATGCTGTCAAGGAGAAAACTTCTTCTCTTTCCCTCAGATTTCAGAACGCCGGTCACATAATAGCTTTTCCAGTAGCCGTCAGGTTTGCCGTTCCTGATAAAACCTTCGCTTGAGATATTTCCGTTAGGATATTTGAACTGCTGATAACCGTCTTTCAGTTCCTCGTTGTTTTGTGCCCGCAGAACTGCAGGTATCAATATCAGAATTATCAGTAACAGCCTCTTCATTTTATAAACCCAGTTTTGCTGAAATCTCCAGCATTCTTTTAATCGGGACTACTGCGCGTTTTATTATTTCAGGGTCAACGGTTATTTCCGGTTCCTCAAATTTAAGTGATTTATATATCTTTTCAACAGTAATCATCTTCATGAAGTTGCATTCACTGCATCCGCAGGTGGAATCAACCGGGGGTGCGGGTATGAATTCTTTTTCCGGCCTGCTTTTCTTCATCTGGTGAATTATTCCCGGTTCTGTGGCAACAATGTAAACTTTGCTTTCATCACTGTTCACAAAGGATAGTAACCCCGATGTTGATCCTATGTAATCTGCCGCCAGTCTTACCGGCATCTCGCACTCAGGATGAGCGATAATTTTTGAACCCTTATGTTCCTTTTTGAGCTTCAAAATTGCTTCCAGGGAAAATGCCTCATGGACGTGGCAGGTGCCGTTCCATACCAGTATATCTCTTCCTGTAAGACTTTTGATATAGTTGCCCAGGTTTCTGTCTGGACCGAAAATTATCTTTTCTTCCGGAGGAAGTGATTCAATTATCTGCCTGGCATTTGAAGAAGTACATGATATATCACTTAAAGCTTTTATATCTGCCGTTGTATTAACATATGTCACGACTGTCCTTCCCGGATTATCTGAGATAAATTTCTCGAAGTCTTCCTTTTTACAAGAGTCGGCAAGTG
Source organism: uncultured Bacteroidales bacterium (assembly GCA_963732575.1). GTDB lineage: Bacteria > Bacteroidota > Bacteroidia > Bacteroidales > VadinHA17 > SR-FBR-E99. The sequence continues at coordinate 32,329 of CAVTAA010000005.1, read as the reverse complement.
AACATCCAGCCATAATATCCGGTAAAATGACCTTTTTTTCGGGTGAAAGTATTTTTGCCGTTTCAGCCATGAATTTCACACCTGCAAAAACTATCATGTCAGCCTTTGTAGCTGCTGCCTGTTGCGAAAGGGCCAGGCTGTCTCCTACAAAATCAGCCAGATCCTGAATATCGGGGGTCTGATAGTAGTGTGCCAGAATTACAGCATTTTTTTGCTTTTTTAACTGCTGTATTTCCTTTAAAAAGGGTTTATTAACAACCATAATTCATTATAGTTTTTATAAAATTTATATATATGATAGTTATTATATCCTGTTAATACTGTTCAAACAATTTTACGAATCCTTTTGCAAAAATGGGAGTTAAAAGGTTAATAACAGCTTTTAAACACATCAAAAAACGTACCTTTTCTGAGAAAGAGCCTGTTAGGTCATTAATTAACAACCGTGCGGTATATTTTGTTAATACTGAAAATTTACGAAAATGAATATATTTTGTGTTCACTGAAAGTTGAAATTATAATCCGGACAGGTAAGAAAATGTTTTTGAAATAAGAAATAAATTACATGTGACCATAAAAATGAACAGGCAGATAAACGGTGAACATTTAATGAGAGCTGTGGTTACAGGTTATGAACAACCTTAAACAATGATGTTTTCTTTTCTTTTGTTAATATCAGGGTTATATTTGTACAAAAAAACAGGAACATATTGAAAAAGATCATTGTAACCTCAGATCATGCCGGTTTCAGGCTCAAGGAGAAGCTGGTGAAATGGTTAATTTCTCAAAAGTACGAAGTAAAGGATCTTGGCTGTTTTTCCGAAGACAGCGTCGATTATCCTGACTACGCACATCCTTTGTCCGTAGCCGTCGAGAAGAAGGAATTCGAATTTGGTATAACCATCTGCGGATCAGGAAACGGCATCAGTATGGCCTGCAACAAGCATCAGAAGATCAGGGCTGCCGTCTGCTGGAATGAAGAGATCAGCAGGCTGGCAAGGGCCCATAACGATGCAAACGTATGCGCGCTGCCAGGGCGTTTCCTGAGTGAAGCAGAGGCTATAATTATTGTGAAGACTTTTCTGAACACTCCCTTTGATGGCGGAAGGCACAAGCGCCGGATAGACAAGATACCTGTAAAGAGTTACTGAGATGCTTTCAGCGACTTGCAAATATGGCATCAGGGCTGTTATTTTCATAGCTTCCAGGCCCGATCAGAAAGTCAATGTCGGCCTGAAGCAAATCGTCGAGGAGCTCAAAATTCCCCAGCCTTACCTGGCAAAAATATTACAGGTACTGTCCAGAAAAAAGATACTGCACTCATCCAAGGGTCCTCACGGAGGATTTTACCTGCTTGTTCCTGCGGAAAAGCTGACGCTGATGGATATCATTCAGGCAATTGACGGCGGGGATTTTTTTGACAGTTGTTATGTGACAGGAGATAAGTGCAGTTTCGACGAACCAGGGAAGGGCGTTTGTATATTGCATAATGATCTCAGGAAAGAAAAAGACCATCTGTCGGAATTCTTTAACTCAAAGACAATAGGGGATCTTGTTAATCAGGTAATCCGGAATCCGGAAATAATCATCTGATTTTAGCAATCAGTTTTTTTGCAACGGAAGCCAGCAGAACACCTGCTGCTATGCCCCCCATATTTGCAAGGAGATCTATTTCTTCTGCTTTTCGTGATGCAGTAAGTGTCATCTGCAGTATCTCCATCAGTGCGCCGAAGAAAAAAGGTATTAACAATATCAGGTAATGGAATTTGGTGCCAGTATTCCAGTGACAGGAATCGAGAAGCAGGACGGCTGAGAAAAAAGCATACATGCCGAAATGACCGAGTTTATCAAGATAGGGTATGTCAAGCATTCGTCCCGGAACGGGAATATTACTGCCTGTCAGGCTGAGCCATAAAATCAATAAGCCAATGATGATACTCTTAAAATATTGTTTTAAGAAGAGATATACCATACGGGATTTTTGAGACGGTGAAAATAACAAACTAATGTCTATTCTTTGTATTTTTAAACCATATATTTGATTATGGCAGGCCTGTATTTTCACATACCTTTTTGTAAGAGCTTCTGCAACTATTGTGATTTTTACAGTATTACGGATAACAGTGAATTGGAATCTTTTGTTCAGGCAGTTATGCTTGAAACAGCCATGCAGTCAAGGTATCTGGATGGTGAAACAGTAGAGACCGTTTATCTTGGAGGTGGCACTCCGTCTTTGCTGACAGCAGGGCAGACAGGGCAGATCATGTCTGCGGTCAGAAAAAACTTTACACTGTCAGACGATCCGGAGATTACAATTGAGGTAAATCCTGACGATGTTTATGAGGGATATTTCAATGAGCTGGCCGATATTGGCATTAACAGGGTGAGCCTCGGCGTGCAGTCGTGGAATGATAAACGGCTGAAGTATCTAGGACGGCGGCACGATGCCGCGCAATCGGCAAAAGCCCTTCAATTGGCTTTTAAGGAAGGAATTGTAAATGTCTCAGCCGACCTGATATACGGGCTGCCCGGCATGACTACGGAAGATCTGAAGCATGATCTTGAAGAGACTTTTGCCCGGCCTGTCACACACCTTTCGGCATACCATCTGACGATTGAGGAAGGTACGCGATTTGGAAAGATGAAAAAAGAGCGAAAGCTTGTCGAGCCGGATGAAGAAATAAGCAATGCCATGTTTTCCCTTCTTGGCAATATGTGCCGTGAAAAAGGATTCATCCACTATGAGATCTCAAATTTTGCACGCGAGGGTTATATCTCAAGACACAACTCGGCATACTGGAAGCAGATACCTTATCTTGGCCTGGGACCATCAGCCCATTCATTCAACAGGACTTCCCGCCAGTGGAATATTTCTGATGTAAAGAAATATATTCAATCGGTCAAAGGCGGGAAGGTGCCTTTTGAGAGGGAGGAGCTTGACAGGCTGACAACATTCAACGAATATGTCATGACGTCACTCAGGACGATGTGGGGTATAGACCTTGAACATGTTGAGGCTTATTATGACAAGGAGCTGCATGATTACCTGGTAAATCTTTCGGGGAAATATATCAGGTACGGCCTGATGCACCGTGAAAAAAATACCCTGGTCCTTACAGACCAGGGCAGGATGATTTCAGATAATATTATTGCCGAACTCCTGATGGAGCTCTGATCAGTACTCTTGATGGAGTTCTGATCAGTACTCCTGATGGAGTTCTGATCAGTTCTTTCCCTTCAGCATGAAGGATCCGTCACCGATTTTCTCACCGTCAAGATAAAGCTCGACATTATATGTTCCTGCGATGAAATCGCCTGTGTTATCAAGGAAGATACACATTTCCACGTCAGCGTTTGCATAATCAACAGCCCTGTTGGCCGAAAAAATCAGCTGCTCGCCTTTTACCTCGAAAAGATTATCGGGTGAAGGGGTGATGACCAGCTGGTCGGGACGTACAACTCTGAGGTAAACGATTTTGTTGCCTGCTGCCGCAATCGGATTTTCCCTGAGGGTGAAGCAGACCCTCACCTTGTCAAGGTTCCTGAGGTCAGTAGTTTCTTTACGCTTTTTGTTCAGCGCCACGGCAACGACATCTTTTGCCTGTATTACAGAGGCAACGGTAACTTTAGAAGTAAGCTCCTCTTTTACCTTTTCAAGCTCGACATTGGTTTCCTGCACCTGCGTTATCTGCTGTTTTATCTCAACGTTCTCTGCGGTAAGCACCTGGTTGCGCGTGTTGAGGGAGTTTATCTGCACTATATAGCTCTTCATGATATCGCGCATCGTTGATATCTCGGCCTTATATTTACGGATCAGCTGAGCGTTTGAGGCATTGACCTCAAGAAGCTTTTCTATTCTTCCGCGTTCGCGAATGATCTCTGCATTAAGAGTATCGTTGCTTGTCTTGAGCGTGTCATATCCATACATCATCATCCGCAGTTCGTTAGCCAGAGAATCTTTCTCTTCCGTCAGAACCTGCTCCATTTCAACCATTTTGCTTTTCTGGTTGTAATAAAGTACGACCAGGGCTATTAACCCCAGGGTGAGGATAATGGTCGACACAATCATTACAATAGGAGCACCCTTTTTATGCTCAACGTGTTCAGCCTGATATTTTTCCTGATTTTCCATATTATGATTTTTTATCCGGTGCAAAATTAGTAAAAAATACAGTACAACAATTTTTACTTCTCTTTGATTATCTTGGCATTGCAATAAATAATCACATCAATTCCTTGTAAAACACTGTTTATGAGCGGTTTCTATGGTTCTGTTTCCGAAAGAAGATGCGTGGAAGATGTTTTCTACGGTACTGACTATCACTCCCATCTGGGTACCAAACGAGCCGGGATGGTGTTTTATGACACTGAAATAGGCTTCAGAAGAAGGATACATAATCTGGAAAATGAGTATTTCCGGAACAAATTTGAGGGAGAGCTGGCATCATTCAGTGGAAACAGCGGTATTGCCGTGATAAGTGATACTGATCCCCAGCCGATACTTTTCAACTCGCATCTTGGCCCGTTTGCCCTTGTAACCGTCTCGAGGATCATTAATATAAGCGAGCTGGCAGATTTTTTTCTTGCCCGTAAAAAGCACTTCACTGAAAATTTCATGGGCAACATCAACCCAACGGAGATGGTTGCCAATATTATCTGCGAAGGTGATTCGTTTGTCGAAGGCATAAGCAATGTTTTTGAAAAGATTGAAGGATCATGTTCCATGCTAGTGCTGACAAAGGACGGCATCATCGCGGCCCGTGACAAGCTGGGCCGTACACCGGTGGTGATAGGGAAGAAGGATGGTGCGCGTGCTGTTGCATCAGAGACCTGTTCATTTCCGAATACAGGTTTTGAGACTGAATATTTCCTCGGTCCCGGCGAAATTGTGCACATACGTCCCAATGGTTTTACCCGGCTGAAGGCTGCGGGCAAGAGCATGCAGATATGTGCCTTTCTCTGGGTGTATTATGGCTTCCCAACCTCTGAATATGAAGGCCGTAACGTCGAAGAGGTGCGTTACCGTTGCGGTGCGGCCCTGGCAGAACGTGATGACGTGCAGGCTGATTTTGTGTCAGGTGTTCCGGATTCGGGCATCGGACATGCTTTCGGCTATGCAAACGCCAAGGGATTGCCATATATGAGTTCGTTCTCAAAATATACCCCGACATGGCCGAGGAGTTTCATGCCGCAAAGGCAGATTCAGAGGGATCTGGTGGCAAGGATGAAGCTCATTCCCAATAAGAGTGTCACCAGCGGAAAGCGGATAATATTTCTTGACGACAGCATTGTGAGGGGAACGCAGTTAAAGGACAACACGCGTGACCTGCGTGAGGCCGGCGCCTCGGAGCTGCATATGAGGATAGCCTGTCCGCCGCTGTTGTATCCGTGCCCATTCCTTAATTTCTCACAGTCGCGCTCAACACTTGAGCTGGCCGCCCGCAAAGCCATTGTTAAGCTTGAGGGTGAAGAGAAAAACATTGAAAGTTATCTCGACCCCGATTCCCCTGAATATGAAATGATGGTAAAGGAAATCGCCGCCACACTCGGCATGGACACCCTTATGTTTCAGCGTCTTGAAGACCTGGTGAAGGCTATTGGCCTGCCCAAGGCTAAATTATGTACTCATTGCTGGGACGGCAGCAGCACCTTCTGAATATTGTTGATAACGCTCGCGGGATGTTGATAAATCCCCATTTCTGCGAAATGTGCGCAGACTTCTAAAAATTAATTTTACGGTGCGTAGTTTACAATCTTTAGGCCGTGTTTCCGTTTGAGGGAAATACTAGCCTGATAATACTATAGGCGCAAAAAGAAAAAAAATCAATTAATAACAACATTTAAAACCGAAAAAATGAAAAAGATCCTTTTGTTTTCAGCTTTACTGATTGCCTTTACTGCCGGTACGTTTGCTCAGAATACAGACACAGAGCAGACAACAGCCACTGCCACAATCGTCGGCCCGCTTTCGCTCACTAAAGTAAGTGATATGGATTTTGGTGCAATTGCCGTAGGAGCAGGCGCAGGTACTCTCGTTCTCGGAACAGACAATTCAAGAACTCCGGCCGGTGTTACTCTGGTCCCGCCAGCTTCGGGCATTGCAGCATCATTCACGGTCGCCGGTGAAGGAAACAGGACGTTTGCAATCACCCTTCCGGCAGACGGCGACGTTTCGCTGGCCGGACCGGGCGTAGCAATGCCTGTTGATGGTTTTGTGCACAATGGAGGTGCAAATCCTACTCTAAGTGGCGCTGGCGCAGCAGCATTCACTGTCGGAGCAACTCTGACTATCAATGCAGGTCAGGTTTCCGGAACTTACACCTCAGCCAACTTTCCGGTGACAGTCAGCTACAACTAGGAACGGGATATATAGAATTATTTAAACATAATGAAGAGGCTCAGACTAAATCGTATCAGCCTTATATGTTTATTATTTACTGCTGCAGTTACTGCAGCGGCTCAGCCACCTGTGTCTTCAACTGTGACGGGCCACATTACGGCGGAAGTGGTTAACACCTTATCTGCCATTGAGACTTCGCAGATGAGTTTCGGCAAATTTTCGCCGGGGCCTCAGGGAGGCGACCTGATACTGACGCCACACAACACGATCTCTGTGCTCGGCAGCGTCTGGCCTGCCAGCGGCACACACAATGCAGCAAGTTTTTATGTCACCGGTGACCCAGGAGTAGCTTATACAATCACCCTTCCCGAGGCGCCGGTGACACTTAATCATACGGGCATGGCGAGAACTATGACCGTTGAAGAATGGAGATCTTTCCCGGAGGCCACGCCTGGAGCGGGGATGCTTGAGAACGGGTACCAGACAGTCCAGGTGGGAGCAACCCTTAAGGTCGGAACCCTAAATGATAATCCGGTCGGTATTTATACAGGAACATACACCATCACTTTTGACTTCAATTAAAAGGAATCTGAACCAGTAAAAACTAATATAATGTCAAAGCGCTTCTTTCTGCTTTTAACTGCAGGCCTGATACTGTTTCAGGTCTTTTTTCCTTTTAATACAAGGGCACAGGGCAACCTGCTCATCACCCCCAAAAGAGTTGTTTTTGAGGGTAATAAGAGATCAATGGACATTAATCTGGCCAACGTCGGCGATGACACTGCCACTTATGCTATTTCTCTGATTCAGATAAGGATGACCGAAGAGGGGGGCTTTGAGTCTATCACTGAACCGGACGAAGGGCAGATGTTTGCAAGCCCATACCTGAGGTTCTTCCCCAGGTCTGTTACCCTGGGACCGAAGGAGGCACAGACAATAAAGATCCAGACCAGCAAAACAGGTGGACTGGAGCCCGGGGAATACCGGTCGCATGTTTATTTCCGTGCCGTGCCCAAAGAGACACCACTGGGTGAAGAGGAGGCCGTTCAGCAAGACCCTTCATCAATCTCCGTAAAGCTTGTCCCGATCTTTGGAATAACCATCCCGGTGATCATCAGGGTAGGGCAGCCAACTGTCAGTGTGACAATTTCAGATCCGGGACTGAGATTTGAAAATGACACTGTTCCAACGCTGAAGCTAACTTTCAACCGTTCGGGCAATGCCTCTGTTTACGGAGACATTACAGTTGATCATGTTTCTCCGAATGGCGATGTGACCAGGGTTGGAATTGCCAATGGTGTGGCTGTTTATACTCCCAACCCAAAGAGAAATTTCGAATTCAGTCTTTTGAACGATCAGGGTGTTGATTATGGCAGCGGCAGGTTGCTTATTAACTATTCTGCCCCGTCAGATGTAAAACCTGAAAAGTATGCTACGGCGGAGCTGATGCTCAGGCAATAATGAGGTTTAACATACCCGATATCAACAAAATCGCGAAGTTTTTTGCAGTTTTTGCAGTGCTTTCGGGATTGTGTCTGCTTGGGTATGGTCAGACGGCAGGTGATTATCGTACGATCAACAATGGAAACTGGAATAATTCGGGTATCTGGCAAAGTTATAACGGGGCTGCATGGGTAGCTGCAGCAAATTATCCCGGCCAGACAGCCGGAACCGGAACAGTTACAATCCGAAATAACCATAACGTAACATTGAATGTTTCTCCGGCCTTCAATATCGCTGCTTTAACAATAGATCCCGGAGCAAATGCAACTGCGCTGACTTTTGGAGCCTTTACTTTAAATGTGACTGGCGATGTAAATGTAAACAGCACTTCCAATAATGTCTCAAAAAGCATTGCCCTGAACACGGGAACGTTTAGCTGCAATAACTTATTCTTAACAAGTTCAGGCGGGAATGATAACAGGGATGCATTTGTGGTTTTAACATCCGGAACTTTAAACCTAACCGGAAACATAACAATGAATGCTGCTGCAGCAAGAACTTATATCCGGTTTAACGGAGGAGGAACCGTTAATATCGGGGGCACAATAACAGGCGGGTCAATAACCAGCGCGAACAATGGCGGAACATCCGCTCCTACATCGGGAACTGTCATTTACAATGGCCAGTCAATTCAAAGCGTTGGTCTTTACACCTACTATAATCTCGGGGTAGACAACACGAACGAGATCTCTCTGCCAGGCGATGTAACGGTAAACAATACCCTGACCATGACGCAGGGGAACATTTCAACCGGCTCATTCATGCTGGCCTTGTCAAGCGACCTTGCCGGCGCCCTAAGCCGCACCTCAGGTACGGTTCTCGGCAGATTAAGGCGTGCTGTAAGTACTACTGCGGGGATTACTTATCTTTTCCCGGTCGGGACAGTCACAAATTATAGGCCCGCAACAATGAACTTCACATCACTCGGGTCCGCCATAAATGTTACCGCAGAGTTCATCGAAACACCTCCATACGGATTTACGGCCTATGCCGACGGTTCTGTTACGCTTAATAGCATATTTACAGATGGTTACTGGAGATTTGTAAGCTCCGGTACGCCGGCAGCGAACTATTCTCTTTCATTAGATGCAGACGGATTTTCCAGCTTCCTGATAAATGCCAATACAAGAATTACAGGACGGGATAATTCCAACACTGCCTGGAGAGGTCTGGGAATCCATGGGACACTGTCAGGGAATGTGATCACGCGAACGGGAATATCAAACCTTAACACCACTTTTTTCGACTTCGGGATGGCCAGTGAATGCAGCACCGCGGCAATGAGTTACAGTTTTGAAAGAGATATCACTGTCGATTATACACAAGTGGAGGGAGGCTCTGATCTGTATAATTTCCCGATGCTGATGAGCCTGACGGGGCAGTCATTTCTGAGAAGTTCACCATTGGGGGCTATAATGAACAGCAGCGGATATGATATAATTTTTACTGACAGTGATCATAACAAACTTGATCATCAGATTGAGTATTACAATGGAACAAATGGTGATCTTATTGCCTGGGTTCGCATTCCGGTCCTCTCTGCCTCTTCAAATACCGTAATCAAGATGCTTTACAGTAATCTGCAGGTAACCACTGATCCTTCGGTGACAACAGTCTGGGACAGCCACTATAAGGGGGTGTGGCATCTCAATGACATTAACCTTGAAGATGTCACTGAATACGATTTCTCGGGAACGCCATACAATACTCCGTCATATTCAACAGGTACTATCTATAACTCCTTGCAGATGAATGGATCAGATGAGTATGTGCAGGTCAATAATGACACGAATATCAACTTTGCGGGAAATATTACTGTATCAGCCTGGGTAAATATGGACACCCGGGATCGGGACCAGAAGATTGCTGGCAATCAGAATAATTCAACCGGAGGCTATAAGTTTGGGATATATACAAACAACAAAGTTGAGTTTGAAATACGTAATTCCGCAAACACGCCTTCATTAAACAGAGATGTTTCAGGCGGCACAACACTAAACACAGGCCAGTGGTATTATCTGGCCGGGATAAGCTCCGATGTGCTTGACTCGATAAAGACTTTTGTGAACGGCGTTTCCGAGAGGCCATTTAAAAAAACCGGCATTCTTGGAATAGCATCTGATGATCTGGTCATTGGCAAGGAGCCATTCCTTTCCGATTATTATTTTGACGGAAGATTTGATGAACTGAGGATCTCTGACAAGGTGCGGTCAGACGGGTGGATGAGAACGGAGTATAACAACCAGGTTAATCCATCCGCCTTTTATTCAATAGGCAGTCAAATCTCACTGACTGAACTTCCGTCAGCCGGTATTTGCAACGGACCGATAACTCTTCCGTCGGGATATCCGGCCGGAGGTACCTATTCAGGCAATCCCTACATTTCAGGAAACATTTTTACACCGCCATCTGCCGGGACCTATCCGATAGTTTATACATATAACGGGGCCTGTGGACCTGCCAGTGTAGCAAAAAATATTGTTATAACACCAGTTCCGCCTGCACTGGCTGCACCGGACAAAGACTATTGTGTTAATCAGATCACTTATCTGGACGCCGTTGGCGAAAACATCCGCTGGTATAGCGGTGGCAGTCTTGTTAGCACAGCGAATCCATTCTCCACAGGGCAAACCAGCCCGGGTATATATAATTATACAGTCACACAAGCCCTTAATGGCTGCGAAAGCCCGGCCGCAGCGGTGACCCTGACAATCCATGGCGGAATATCAATTATTACTCAGCCGCAGTCTGCGGCCATATGTGAAGGCAGCAATGCCTCCTTTTCTGTATCAGCCTCAGGATACAGCCCCACCTACAGGTGGGAGGAAAACGGCGTTACTATCTCTGATGGAGGGATTTACAGTGGGGCAACCACGTCAACCCTGACCCTTACCTCTCCCGGAATCGCATTGAACGGAAGGTCCTACAGGTGCGTTGTAACAAGTAGCTGCGGACCGTCGACAGTGACAAGCGGCTCTGCTCTCCTTACTATCAGCCCGCCTCTTGTGGCAACCTTTAATTATGCTGGAACACCATATTGCCCCGGTGCGGCAAATCCTCTTCCAACATTCAGCGGAGGTGGCATTGCCGGTACCTTTACATCAACACCTGGTCTCGTTTTTGTTAACTCAGCCACGGGTGAAATCAATATGACTGCCAGCACACCGGGTGCCTATACAGTGACTAACACCATTCCTCCGGCAGGAGCCTGCGGCGAGGTAGTTGCTACCAGTCCTTTTGAAATTATCTCAACCCTGGCATGGATCGGGGCTGTTAACAGTGATTGGAACAACACCGGAAACTGGATCTGCGGCTTCATCCCGAACCAGTCAATATCAGTTCAGATACCTGACGTTACCAACAAGCCTGTAATAAACAGCGGGGTTACGGCAGAAGCAGGGAATATCTTAATTGAAAACGGATCGTCTCTGACCGTAGCATCAGGCACCATAATAATTCATGGCTCAGTTACAAGCAGCAGCGGACTTGATGCTTCTGACGGAACAGTGGAATTTGCAGGGTCATCAGCTCAGAGTGTGGGAAACAATATTTTCACCGGTAACACAGTAATGAATTTGACCGTAAACAACAATGCGGGAGTCACCCTTCAGGGTCCGCTGAATGTCAGGGGCGTGGTGCTTGTGCAAAACGGAACCCTGGCATCAGACGGCAATCTCACCCTGGCTTCGGACACAACGCAAACAGCCCTCATTGACGGCTCCGGAGGAGGTGATGTGACAGGCGATGTCACCATGCAGCGCTACCTGCCATCAGGCTTCGGATACAAGTATTTCAGCTCTCCCTTCCAGGCAGCCACCGTGAGTGAGTTTGGCGATGACATGGATCTTACCTATGCATTTCCTTTGTTTTACAGATTTAATGAAAACAGCGCGACTTCCGGATGGATCAACTATACTAACGATGCAAATGTTCTTAACCCGCTGGAGGGTTATGCCGTTAACTTCGGCGCTGTTGACATACCTAACACTGCAGATGTTACAGGAGTGGTAAATAACGGCAGCTTAACTGCCACACTGTACAATCACGACAGTATTTATACGGAAGGGTTTAACCTTGTCGGCAACCCCTATCCTTCTCCGGTCGACTGGGATGCCCAGGATGGACAAAAACCAATATTGATGCTGCCCTATACTATTTTAAAGCCAGCGATACGGATGAATATGGCGGGACATACCACGTCTATGTAAACGGGATTCCGAGCGACGGTTTAGCTACGAATATCATCCCCTCTATGCAGGGCTTCTTTGTCCATGTTTCTGACGGGACTTTCCCGGTCGCCGGTACCCTCGGGGTGAGCAACAGCGTCAGGGTCAACGACCTGACCCATCCTTTCCTGAAATCGGCAAAGAGCACTGACCGCTTCCTTATAAGAGCCACTGCTGCCTTTACAGATGATACAGCCTCTGCAGATCCTATGGTCATCTATTTTGACGATGCAGCTGAAGTGTCTTTTGACGGCGATCTGGATGCCCTTAAGCTTATGAATACGGACATGCTTGTAACCAACTTTTATTCAGTGCTGTCCGAAGGCAAAAAGCTTTCAGTAAATGCCCTGCCCGGACAGCTGCCTGACACGGCCCGTACAGTTGCCCTGGGGCTTAAAACTTACAGGGATGGGGAGGTGAGGTTCAGGATCAGGGACATTGAGAACCTTCCAGTTGGAATGAATATATATTTCAGGGACGCCTTAACAGGTTCAGAAACAGGCATGCTTCCTGATCATGATTACAAGGTGACGCTCAGCGCCGGAGACTATAACGGCAGGTTCAGCCTTGCTTTCATTAAAAGCGGCACCGGTATTGTCAATCCAGGGTCATCAGGTGATATTTTCAGCGCATATGTTTCTGCCGGGATAGTAAAAGCCAGGGTGAATGCCATTGCAGGCAGGGAGGGCATCATCACCATCTATGACCTGACCGGACGGTCGCAATACATCAAAAAGGTTTATGAAACCGGCCGTTATGATCTTGTCACCGGTCTGAAGGAGGGGATGTATATTGTCAGGTACACCTCAGGTAAACTGCAGCGTACGGTAAAATTAATTATTGGATTGTGATGAATCGTGAACATATGATGAGGGTTTTCAGGATGAGGATAGTCATTGTTATTGCTGCTGTGCTGTTTTTCGGAATTGTCGACAGCGTGAATGCACAGCCAAATCCTCCGCGGCCCATTATACTGACAGCAGACAACGCATTTCCCCTCGCCTTCGGAGCATTAACCCCGGGAGCAGGTGGCACAGTGACAATCAGCCCCGGCGGAACCAGAACCTCAACCGGCGGAGTGGTACTGCTTAACCTTGGTTATGCATACTCATCGGCAGTGTTTTATATCAGGGCAAACCCGGGCACTGTGATCTCCCTTATGATTTCCTCTCCGGTAACGCTGGTACGGGCAGGAGGGGGCACGCTGACACTCAATGTCGGAGGCACACAGCCTGCATCACCTTTTGTTACTACAGTACCATGGCAGCAACGGACAACCCTGCTGGTCGGAGGCACGCTGACCATCGGCCCGGTTGGGATGAACCCCGCGGGTCAGTACAATGGAACCTTCAGTATTACATGTATGCAGGAGTAACAATCCCGGAAACGGAAGAAAGATTAAAATGACAGAAAGAAAAGCATACTCCGGAAAATTGCATTCAGGAAGTATGCTTTCTGTTCAATGGAGATATTATCTGCTTTTGCTTATACTGGTTTTATTTCATTCCCCCCTTCCTCTTTCCGGCCAGGATGAGCCGCCGTACGATGAGATCTCTGTCTATATCAGAATACCGTATGTCGGCATCGGAGAGATTGAGGCAGCGATAAAGAATGATGAGATATACCTTCCTGTTACAGATCTTTTTAATTTCCTTAAAATCAAAATAGTTCCTTCTGAGGACCTGGATCTGATCACCGGCTTTTTTATTCAGCCTGACGCCTTATACACTATTGACAGAAAGAACAACCGTATAATTTATTCCGGGAAGACCTGGGAGCTTGAAGAGGGAGACCTTCTTCGGTCGGAGACAAATCTCTATCTGAAATCGAGCTATTACGGGAAGATATTCGGCTTTAACTGCAACTTCAACTTTCGTGATCTGACCGTAACAATAGAGACCAAGCTTGAATTACCAGGGATACGTGAGATGCGCCAGGAGGAAATGAGGAAGAACATTACACGCCTTAAGGGAGAGATGCAGGTTGACACTACTGTGGGGAGAACCTATCCGGGCTTCAGGTTTGGCATGGCCGACTGGTCCGTTTATGCCAGCGAGCAAAAAGGAGGGCTGTCGGAGGGACGCCTCAATCTTGCTCTTGGAGCAGTAATTGCCGGTGGCGAAGCCATGGTTAATCTTAACTATTATTCGGGGAGTCCTTTCTCTGAGAAACAGCAGGATTACCTGTGGCGTCATGTAAATAATGACCGTAAATTCCTCAGGCAGATACTGGCCGGTAAGATAGCCACCAGGGCAATATCTTCAATTTATAATCCGGTAATAGGCATTCAGGTCACCAGTGCGCCTACCACTTTCAGGCGCTCTTTCGGCAGTTACACCCTTACGGACAAAACTGAACCGGGATGGATCGTGGAGCTTTATGTAAACAATGTTCTTGTTGACTATGTAAAAGCTGATGCATCAGGATTTTTCAGCTTCGAAGTACCGATTGTTTACGGCAACACACAGGTCAAACTCAGGTATTACGGCCCCTGGGGCGAGGAGCGCACACGGGAACAGAACATAAGCATCCCTTATAATTTCCTGCCTCATAAAGAGCTTGAATATACCCTGACCGCAGGTGTTGTGGAAGACAGTCAGTGGAGCCGTTTTTCGAGGGCAAGCGTCAGCTACGGTGCAACACGGTTTCTCACTGTCGGCGGCGGCGCCGAATATCTTTCATCCGTATCTTCCGGACCGCTGATGCCTTTTATTGATGCATCAGCGAGGATTACAAATAATCTTATTCTTTCAGGAGAGTACACCTATGGGGTGAGGGCAAGGGGAACACTTACATACCGCCTTCCGTCAAATATCCAGGTGGATCTTGACTATACATATTACGACAAAAACCAGACAGCCATATTATATAATTACCTTGAACAGCGCAAAGCATCTGTTTCTCTCCCCATCCGGATAAAGAAATTTACTTCGTATTCAAGGCTTTCATATAACCAGATCCTTTTTCCGGGCTCCAAATACTCGACTGCCGAGTGGCTGCTTTCAGGATCGGTCTTTGGTGTAAACACCAACCTGACCACATACGGTGTATTTACGGACCAGTACAGTCCTAATGTTTACAGCAACCTGTCACTGGGTGTCCGGCTGCCAGCGGGATTTGTACTTTTACCTCAGGCCCAGTACACTTATACCGGGCATAAGTTTCTTTCCGGCAAGGTCAGTCTTGAGAAGCGCATTTTTGAAAAAGGGTACGTGAATATTTCCTATGAGCAGTACTTCGACAATAACCTAAGGTTAGGTGAGGTAGGACTGCGTTATGACTTCTCGTTCGCGCAGACAGGTGTATCGGCAAGGCAGGTCAATAAAGAGACGACTTTTATCCAGTATGCCAGGGGCAGCCTGATCAATGACGGACAAACAGACTTTCTCAAGGCAGATAACCGGACTAATGTAGGCAGGGGAGGTATCTCCATTATTGCATTCATCGACCTGAATGCCAATGGCACACGCGATGCCGGAGAACCAAAGGCGAATGGACTGAACGTGCGTGCAAACGGCGGAAGAATAGAACGCAGTGAAAAAGATACAGTCATCCATATTCTCGGACTGGAACCGTATGTAAAGTACTTCCTCGAACTTGATGAGGGCAGTTTTGACAATATCTCATGGCGGATTGACAAAAAATCAATGGCAGTCATTACTGATGCAAACATGCTGAAACTGATAGAGGTGCCTGTATCCGTCAAGGGTGAGGCAACAGGTTCGGTGAGCCTTGAAGACAACGGGGTGAAGTCAGGCCTAAGCCGCATTATTGTGAACTTCTATAACAGCGCCAATAGCCTTGCCGGCAGAGCGCTGACGGAAGAAGACGGCTATTTCAGTTATTTTGGACTGGCTCCGGGCTCTTATTATGTACGCCCGGACACAACCCAGCTGAGAAAACTTAAGATGATTTCCGCACCGGATTCTCTGGTTTTCAGTATCATGGCAAATACAGATGGGGATTACATAGAGGGCCTGGACTTCACCCTGAAAAAAATACTCGTTCCGAAAGACAGCGTGGTTGTGACTACACAGGAGGCGCCGGTGGTAAGAAAAGATACCTCTTACCTCGTTATTCATGAGGTCACACGTGAGCTTGTGACTATAACGGAAGATTATTACGCCGTTCAGTTCGGAGCCTTCAAAAACAAGCTGTATGCCGAGATCATGAAGAAGAAGGTTGAGGCGGTCCTTGACAAGAATGTCGAGCTCTTTGAAGAGGACGGTTTCTGGAAGGTGCGTATCACCGGCTTTGATGACCGCGATGATCTTAACAGTTACATCCCGGTGATAAACGGTCAGGGCATTACAGAGATATGGGTGATCACCAACAAGGCCGTGCGTAGCGACTGGCTCACAAAGGAACGCGAGGATTCCCTGGCGCTTGTGAAAGAGACCGTGGAACCACTGCCCATTCCCGTTGTCATCTCAGGTACAACAATTCAGCTGGGAGCATTCGGCAGCGCAGAGGAAACAGAATCAATGACCGACAGGCTGCTTGCCGCTGCCGAGAAGCTGGTGACCATAAGGAATGAAGAGGGTGTGTACAAAGTACAGATCACTGGTTTTGCGGACACAAATGAAGTCAGGGATTTCATTCCGCTGCTGAAGAAGCACGGATTTACAGATATACTTGTATTGCATGAGACAGAGACCGGACTGGCGCCTGTCATGCAGACCGCACAAACACTGCCTGAACAGCCGGTGACGGTCAGTAGTGCCGGAACTTCCCGAAGAGCCTGTGGAAGTCATTGTTGAACAACCGGCAGAACCTGAGGTGATAATTGAAGAAGTACCGCCTCCGGAACCGATATTTATTTTACATGCAGGAAGTTACTACAAGCTGGCAGACGCCGAGAAAGCAAAGAAAAAGATTGAGAAAAAGCTTAATCTCCCGGTTGAAATAGTTCCTGAGTGGGAAAACTTCAGGGTTATTATTACCGGTTTCTATACCCGCGAAGAGACATATCCTTATTATCCCGAGCTTGCAGGAATGGGTTTCACTGATATCTTTGTCTATGAAAAACCATTGATTGACAGACGGTAAAACCTGAACGGTATGAAATATGCAGGCGCACACATAAGCGCATCAGGCGGAGTTGAAAATGCCCCGGTAAATGCACATGAGATAGGAGCGAAGGCATTTGCCTTCTTCACTAAGAACCAGCGTCAGTGGGTCGCTCCGCCATTGACAAAGAAAAGCATAACAGCCTTCCGGGAAAACTGCGAAAAACTGGGATACAAACCGTTCCAGATACTACCGCACGACAGCTATCTTATTAACCTTGGAAGTCCTGACGAAGAAGTCCTGGGTCGCTCCCGCTATTCATTCAATGATGAGATGAAGCGGTGCGAACTGCTGGGTCTTGACAGGCTTAATTTCCACCCTGGCAGCCATCTCGGGAAGATCACTGAAGAGGAGTGCCTAGACCTTATCTCCGAATCGGTCAATATGGCTCTTTCAAAAACATCAGGTGTCATTGCTGTAATAGAAAACACGGCCGGACAGGGAACTAATCTCGGCTACAGGTTTGAACACCTTAAACATATCATTGACGGGGTCGATGACAAAAGCAGGATAGGTGTATGCATTGATACATGCCATGCTTTTACCTCCGGTTATGACCTGTCAACGGCTGAAGGATTTAAAAAAGTCTTTACCGAGTTTGACAGGATTGTAGGGTTTAAGTATCTGAAAGGCATGCATCTCAATGAGTTCGAAAAAAGCATTCGGCACACGCGTTGACCGGCATGACAGCCTGCATAAGGGTGAGCTTGGCGATGAGGTCTTCGGCCTGATCATGAATGACCCCCGCTTTGATGACATGCCTCTTATTCTTGAAACGCCTGAAGAATCTCTCTGGCCGGAAGAGATAAAATATCTCTATTCACTCCAGAAATAACCCGGGTCAGTCCCACACAAAACGCCATGATCCGTCAGGCTGTCTTTTCCATACCGTGTGGAAGACGCTGTGAGATTCGATTATTTTGCCCATACCCTGGCAATCTCTGCGATATACATTTTGTGAAGCCCCCCCTTGGTACTGTAATGGATTCTGAGCAGCTCGTCATCAAGGAAAGAGTCTTTACTGAGGGTATCAGCGTAGAGCTTGTGACATTCGAGTACCAGCCGTGCTTCGCTGAATGCAGGATAACCAAGCGCGGTGAAGTGAGGCGTTAAACCTGCCTCGGCAACCTTGTTGCAGTCTCTGCCGCTCTTCGTCCCGCACAGATCAAGGGCTTTGCGGTATTTTTCGTCAAAAAAGGAAAGCGTAAACCCTCCCGAGTTCTCCATAAACTGATAGGTATATCTCTCCGGGCGGACAAAAACAAACACCACCGGCTTATTCCACAGGTAACCCATTCCGCCCCAGTTGGCTGTCATGGTATTGAACTTATCCTTGTCGCCTGCAGTGACAAGCATCCAGTCAGATGCAATCTTCTTAATAAGGTTACCATCTATCGATGTGGGCTGTATTTGAGTGTAGTTCAGCGTTTTCATATTAAAAACCGGAGTTGTTGATTTATTTGAAGGACGGATCTTGACAACGGGAATTCAAATCAAACACCAAATTATTCATTTTAATTGAAATCTTCTGCCTGGATTGAGCAATGTATTATTGCTAAATTTGGGGCTGGCAATGAAGGTACTTGAACCAAAGGATTTCGAAGAATTTTCACCGATTTACAAAGGTGAAAGGGGACACTGTCTTGCTGCATTTGTCATGCGGTTCCTTGCCATTGACAGAATCAACAAGGTATATGATAATTCATGCAAGTATACGGGTACTGAATTTACTTCAAGGTTGCTCGATGACCTTGGTGTTAATTACGTAGTTGGAAATGCCGAACGGCTGAAAACGCTTCCGGAGGGACCATTTATCACAGTATCAAACCATCCTTACGGCGGCCTGGACGGTATTATGTCAATTGACCTGATAGCGCGGATACGTCCTGACTACAGGTTCATGGTCAACAAAGTAATTTCCAGGGTTAAAACAATACAGGATAATATTATTTCGGTCATTCCGGCGGGCAATAAGCAGACAGGAGTGCGCAGTGCCAATATCAAGGGGATCAGGGAGACGCTGGCGCATTTGCAGAACGGCCACCCGATGGGTTTTTTCCCTTCAGGGGCGGTTTCTGATTTCAGATTGAGAGATTTTCGCGTAAGGGACCGCAAATGGCAGAGGAGTATACTTCATGTGATCCGTTCGGCAAAGGTTCCGATTCTGCCTATCCGTTTCTTCGATAAGAATTCCGCATTTTTCTATTTTCTGGGCTCAATTCACTGGTGGATCCGTTCACTAAGGCTCCCCTATGAGGTTTTCAATAAAAGGAAGCAGGAACTCCGGATCGGGATTGGCAACATCATTACGGTTGAGGAGCAGGCACAATTTGCCGATGAGGAAACCCTTGGGGCTTATTTAAGGGACTGTGTGTATGAAATGCCGGCGCCAACGTCATTTATACCGCGGAAAATGTTTAAACTTGGAGGGGGAACAATTTAACTAACCAGCGACTAATCAGGGAAAAATGCCAGATACAAATAATAAAAAAACGATTAGATCACTGAATCCCAATGAATTGATTAAGTCTGTCTTCAGCGACAGGGCCAGGACAAACCTTCTGAAAAAATACGAACAGGAAGCGATAGCCTGGCTGGTGCAGCGCATCCCTCCCTCCATTACTTCCAATGCCCTGACCGGCATCGGCTTTGTTGGAAGCGTTATTGTAGCGGCAAGCTTCGTGCTGGCAGCATATTTCAGTAAATATTACCTGTTACTGGCTGTTCCGGGATTTATGATAAGCTGGTTTGGAGATTCGCTCGACGGCAGACTGGCCTATTACCGGAATATACCAAGAAAACGCTATGGCTTTGCACTTGATATTACAATTGACTGGATAAGTATCATACTGATCGGTTTCGGTTATATTATTTATGCAGAAGGCGTATGGGAGCTTTTTGGGTACGGGTTCGTTGTAATGTATGGCTGGGAAATGATTATTGCCTTGATGAGATACAAGATCACCGAGAAATATTCGATCAGACTCCGGGATTGTCGGCCCAACGGAAGTAAGAATAGTCATTGCCGCCATTATGGTGACAGAGGTTTTCCTGCCGGGCTCACTTCAATTTTCGGCAGGCATAGTGGTTATCATCCTGTTTTTTGTCAATATCGGAGATACCAGAAAGCTTCTGAAAACAGCAGATGAGATTGATAAAAAGGAATTAATGAATAAATCATAACCTGGCTTTATTACCCGCCTAACTGACCTGATATGGGAGACATAGTAATTAAAGAAGTCCTGACACGCAAAGATCTCCGCGATTTTATTTACCTGCCTGAAAAAGTTCACAGGAATGAAGACTGGCTTCCGCCGATCTATCTGGACGAATGGGAATTATTTGACAAGAAAAAGAACAAATCATTCAAATACGCGGATGCAAAATTGTTGTTAGCTTACAAGAACCGCAAGCCGGTCGGCCGGATCATGGGTCTGATAAACAAAAGGTATAACGAGATACATAACGAACATCACGGCAGGTTTTGCTTTATGGAGTGCTTTAACGACCAGGAAGTATTCCATGCCCTAATAAGCAATATCGAGGATTGGGTAAAGCAGAACGGTATGGTCAAGCTTGTCGGTCCATTGGGGTTCTCGGATAAGGATCCGCAGGGATTCCAGACTGAAGGATTTGAATACCCGCAATTCATTACCAGCGCCAACAATTCTCCGTATATGAACAACCTCATTGAAGAAGAGGGTTACGGGAAAAAGATCGACCTGGTGAACTACCTGGGTGACATACCGGAGGAGTTTCCCCTTGTATATAAAAGGGTTCTTGAAAGGGTAAAGCAGACCAATGAGTTTAAGATAACCGAATTCCAGACAAAAAAGGAACTGAAGCCATATATACTTCCGATCCTTGAACTGATGAATGAGACATTTGCAGAGATTTACGGTTTTGTTCCGCTCAATGACAAGGAAAAAGCAGATTTTGCATCACGTTATCTTCTCATTATTGACCCGGTCTTTGTAAAGGCGGCAGAAAAGGACGGACAGATCATCGGTTTTGTGATTGCAATGCCTGATATCAGTGACGCCATAAAAGCCTGCAGGGGGAGATTGCTGCCCTTCGGCGTGATAAGGGTACTTCGTTATTCGAAGAGATCAAAGAAGCTTCTGATGGTTCTTGGCGGCGTGAAAAAAGACTTTCGCGGCAAGGGTATCGAAGTACTGATGGGAGTGAAGATCATTCAGGACGCAATAAGAAAGAACATGAAAACAATAGACAGCCACCTCGTTCTTGAAGACAACGTGCGCATGAGGGGAGAGTATGAAAGGATTGGCTGCAAGGTTGTCAAGAAGTTCAGGATCTACCAGAAGGATCTTTAGAAGAACCCGTACAGTTCAGCGGCCGGGTTTCTTCAGAACAACCAGCATATAGCGTTGATCTTTTATGAATTTTTCCGGATCTATTTTTGCGGTTTCCTTTGCCATTTTCTTCTTTGCCGATTCCCTGAACTCGGCGGTTATGTAGTATAACCAGGGTTGTTTTACAAGCAACTTACTCTCAATGTAATCTACAAGGGGATTGGCAAGTCGTTTAACATAGAGATCCAGCCATTTCAGGAGGGGCATAATATTACCCGTTATATCCTGCTGGCTTACCAGTTCAAGATTGTGCTCTTTGACTTTACTTAAAAATCCATCCCAAGAAATGCCTGATTTTTTGGCAGGGCGGTCATTATTGACCAGGAAGAAATCGCTGATAATCCATTGACCTTCCGGATTAAGGAGAGCCTCTGTTTTAACAAATGCCTTTTCCAGGTTAATATAACACAATGATTCTGCATTTATGACAGCTCCGTATTTCCTGTCACAAACAAGGTCTTCGTATTTTGTATTGTAGTACAACAGGTTACTGTGCTTATCCCTTATGTATTCTATCTGTTTTTCATTAGGAGTTAAGACATCGACAGTACAGCCATGTTGTGTAAGAAATGCAGCCAGGCCACCCATTCCGCAACCTACATCCAGGATCGGCTCGTCTTTATTTGTGATTTTATTTAAGAGGATTTCGCAATATTTGGCCTGGGCGTTCTCAAAGTCATTAATTGCGATATCCTCCGGCATTGTTTCTGTATCCTCAAAATAGCCATAATGGAGCATATCATTTTTTAGTATCCTTGAATAAAGCATCAGCTCCAGATCGCTTTTGGATTTCTGAAATTTTTCCTGTCTTTTTTGAAAAATCAGAGCCCTGATAATTTTCACAGGGTTTAAAAGATTCTTTACAATTGAGTTCACAGACGTGAATTAATTATGTGAATATAATCTAATAACCTGAACAGCAATTTCTATACCCATTGCAGCATTTCTTATTCTCATTCTGCAGGATCTGGGATGTTTAAGATTTTGAGTGCAGCCAGCTTGCCGGTGAGAACAGACATGGGAACTCCGGCCGGACTGTATGTCCATTGCCCTGCCTGAAAGATTGATGGGATTGGCGATACAACCGCCCGGTTTGCAGCCATGATTTTATTGATCACCGGAACCGGTTCACGGAAAGACCACCCTGTAATAGCACCCCCGGAAGTGCCAACCCTGTTTTCATAACTGAGAGGGGAAAACGAAAAGCGTGTTATTACCTTGTCTTTTAACATGGGATATACTGAATCAGCAAGCAACTTGATGATACGCTCTTCCATTTCCGTAATAAACTCCTTTGACCAGCCTGCATCAGCAATCATTTTAAACAAATCATATTCAGCAAGGATGCTGATTATAAGTCCTGTTTTGCCTGCGGGTGCCAGGTCAGGATCCTTAAGGGCGGGTACGGAAATCTCGTAGGTATTCAGTGCCAGAAACTTATCAAGCCATGTCAATATCCGGGGTCTGTCCTGCCTGCCTGGTTCACTTAAAATATTGTCGAGCTCGCTCCAGTGGGTTTCCCCCAGGCCTTGCCTCGACGGAGTATAAAAGAAGTGTCCGTTTGCAATTCTTTTAAAGCTCTCAACGGGTTCATCCACTTCAACAAAAAGAGTAAAAACGGAATCCCCGCCCCTCTTTTCAAACAAGCGGCTTTTTACCTTTTCGAATTTCGTCCTGATCTTTTCCGGCAAACCGTCTGTTCCGGTAATCCTGTAAAAAGTCTTCAGGTCAGCAGCCCAGACAAGATTCTGATAGAGATAAGCGACATTATTCTGATCAGTCACCCTCTTTTCAAAGGCAAACACCTTTTCGATTGTTGTTTCACGCATTACCTCGCCTCCCCATTCAAGGAATTTATTTTCCACCGCTTCGGCAAGTTTGCCTACGCCTCCCCTGGGGTAGAAATAATCGAGGTACAGCGAAAAATAGCTCAGCGCAAAAAAGGCAGGTGTATTCTTGAAGAAATGCTGCGAGATAATATCCCTGAGTGAGCGGTTTTTAACAATCTTTTCCAGGTAAGGCTCCACCGGCACATTCATCCGGTTGATTTTCCCTATTGTAAAGAGGAATTTTGGCAACCAGGGAAGCAGTTCTTTGAACAGATATGTCCGGTCTCGATTGAGATCTTTGAAATAGGGATTTTCTATACCATAAAGCACGTCCATGTGCTTCATTACCTTCCTTATAAGTCTTATGATCTGATCTGTTTCCGCTTCACTTTCAGGATACAGTCTCTTCAACAGGTTACTGTATTCAGTCAGGCTTTTAATGCCATCGATATTCAGGATTTCCTTTTCCACCCCAACAGAAACAGGACTTTTAACTATGTCGAGTTTAATGCCGAGTTCATTTAGCATGGGAAGAATGATGCCTGCATTTTCGAGAGCCCTTATCCCGGTATCGAACTGAAACCCGTTGTGTGAAAAGGAATTGACCAGTCCTCCGCATTCCCTGTTCTTTTCAACGAGCAAAACACGACGTCCCTCTTTAGCGAGAGAAGCGGCACAGGTCAGTCCTGCCATCCCGCCTCCAACGACTATTGAATGGTATTTCTTTTCAGTCATACGAATTCAAAATCAGTTGATTATATCCTTAACCCCTGTCATTTCCACACTTTTTGCCCAAATTTCATATGCAGCTTCTTTGTCAAGGGCAGGGGGTGCGGGTTCCTCCTCGGTGGTCAGGTTAAAAAACTTTCCGCTTACACCTGCTATCTCATCTGAAACCCCCAGGTAGTAAATCGACTCTGCCGAAATATCTGCCGGCCTCAGGGTCTTATCATAAAGATGCTTTTTTTTCCAGCGGTAAAATGCATCGTTTTCCAGTCCGGATTCTGATCTGACAGCGCCTGGATGCATTGCATTTATGGTCACCCCCGAAGGCTTGAAGTATTCAGCAAGGAGGAGCATAGACAGCAGCTGTGCAAGCTTGGCCGATCCGTAACTTTTCAATCCCGAATAGCGTCGTTTCTCCCAGTTCAGGTCATCGGGCCGCAAGCCCCAGGCAGCAAAACGGTGGCCTTCTGAATTGACAAGTATAATTCTTGTTTTTCCCTGGGATTTTAACTTTTTATACAGGAGCAGATTTATCACAAACGAAGAAAGGTGATTTACTATAAAAACCTTTTCAAATCCTTCGGCGGTAAGTTCCCTTTTGGTAAGATAGATTCCTGCATTATGAATCAGCACATCAATCGGGACTTCGATCTCACCAAGTTTTTCTGCAGCATTATAAATATCTTGCAGATTACTCAGGTCAGCAATGATATAATTGCAGCTGACGCCATATTCTTTCTCGATTTCGGCTTTTAAAGCCTCACTTTTATTCTCGTTTCTGTTAATACAAAGAAGATTTGCTCCATGCGAGGCGAATTTTTTGGCCGTATAATAACCTATCCCTGATGTTGCACCGCTGATAACCACTAGCCGATCCCTGAAATCATTAGTACATATCTTTGGATCCCGCTTGTTGTTTCTCATCATCGCTGCGATGTTCGGCCACTGATATTCTTTAAAATATTTTACGAACTTTTTATTCTTCATATCTACAAATCAGCGGATTATTATGGAATTATCATGTGCAGGTTACACGAATTCGTAAGAGATTTCTAAAAATACATACCCAGAGAAAAAACATAGTCCTGGTTACGCAGTGGAACAGGGTCTGCATCTGAAGCATTTGGCATTGCAAGGGTATTCCATCCGATTGTCATCCGGTATTCAAAGAAAAAATCCTTCTTAAGTAACTTAAAATCCACGCCGGCTCCATAAATGAAAGAATAGTCAAAAATGTCCAATCCTTCCATATCGCCGGATTCTTCCAGTACTGTTAATGCAGGAGCACCTGTGTTAATTGTTGTGGTAATATTGTAATCCCCGTTGATTAAAAGAGATAGAGCTATTCCTGTATTGCCATAAATTCCAGTATTCTTAATCTTGACAAAGGTGTATTTTAATAATATAGGCATTTCGAAATAGTTCAGTTTATATTCAGATACAGTATTTATATCAAAAGGGGTCGTAATGGTTACATCCTGTCCTGATCCCTTCATTGCGTATAAAAGTTCCTGTTGGATGCCTACTGATTCTGTTATGGGAAAGTATACGAATACCCCACCTGCAAAAGCTATTCTGCTGCTTGTTTCAACCGTGTAGATATCATCAGCAGGTGCAATACCATATTGAGTTGCAAGGCTGAGGCCTGTTTTCAGACCAAAGCGCGCGCCTGTCTGGGCTGATATTGATCCATAAAACAGGAATGCCATAAGTAACAAAGAACATGTAATCTTTTTCATTTTCAACTTTTTTTAGCTGGTGAAACAATTGATAAAATTTTCTCGTTGGTGAAAGTCTAACCAAATTTCTTTTTCATAAACTTCCTGTAAGCCTTCCCGAACCGCGGAATATTGTCAAAGATATCACCCCAGAGATCATAATAGTCCCTTTGCTCAATGATCTTTCCTTCCTGGTTCAGGGTTACACGGCTTGTGCCGTATAAAACTGAACTGGGATTCTTTTTAAACTTAATGGTCATTTCCCATTCTATAAATATATCCCTGTCAAGCTGAGCGGCTCTGATAATATTCATTGACAGGTCTTGGGAGCGGTCGGTCAACCGTTTGGTCATTGCCGTAAATTCTTCAATTCCCCGGATTTCCTGAACAGTGTCCCTGAAATATATGTTTTCATCGTAGTAGGGAAGGATATGTGACCAGTCTGGCTTCCCCTGAGTATTGTAGGTTTTAGTCCATAATTCCCTTATGCTTTCGGCATTTAAACCTGTGCCTTCCGGTCTTTGCTCCTGTTCCATTGGATTCTCTTGCATGTTGCTG
Source organism: uncultured Bacteroidales bacterium (assembly GCA_963732575.1). Taxonomy (GTDB): domain Bacteria; phylum Bacteroidota; class Bacteroidia; order Bacteroidales; family VadinHA17; genus SR-FBR-E99. The sequence goes on along the minus strand of CAVTAA010000005.1, from coordinate 5,986 downwards.
GTTTTTAGGCCTTTTAATAATTCTTGTTAATGACACCAATCCGCCGGGCTTTATCCTGCGAAGTTACTTAAAGTATTACTTCTGCTTTTTCCCCGGAGAAAATTCCGGTTCTTCCGGGAAGATGTCATCTCTTATCTTCATTAACTCTTCGGGAGTATCTATTTCCGGATCGACTTTAACCAGCAAGACCGGGCTCAGGCCTTTATCAGGAAGCTGCACGGAGTTGGATTCCTGATTCAGAATTTTTTTTGAAGCTCCGACGACGAATTGCTCCGATCTGTCAACGACATATCCGGTCAGGGTTCCGTTATTGTTAAGGGTCAGATAATTACTGAAGATCTCTCTTCGTGTTATATAGATCTCACCTTTGAAAAATTTCCCCACGCTGATCTCGACAGTAACTCCGGGATGGCCGTCATTATCAGGATCAGTTAAATTGGGGTCATCGGGATCGGTTGAAAGGGGTTTCAGAGGATCTCCTTCGAATTCCCAGGAGGCTTGGGGTCTCGGGTCTGTAGATATGCCAAACTCCGTTTTCCCGGGATAATTCAACTTCCTGAACCCTGGGTTTGATGGCCTGTACAGCTTCGTCCCTGAATACTGATTTCGCATTCTTTCTGCTTAGTTTTTGTTCTGCATGCACAAACCGGTCCGACTGCATCAGCCTGCCCTCCTCCAGGTAAAAATCAGTAAATCCGTATGAGATGATAAAGGTGCGCATGGTGGTTTTGGTTGTGGTGTCTTCGTATGCCACCACATCATAGTGGGCATAATGACCCACAATCTTTTCAAGTGCACTCTCCCTGTCTGTAAGTTGAGTTGTGTCCGGCTCACCCTGTTCGAATACATATAAAGGTGATGCGGGCCATTCCATGGGCTCTGAACAGGAATTAAGGATAAACAGGAAGACCAGAAATCCCGGATAAAACCATTTGCACTTTTGCATCATACTAATTCAGGATGAAATGCTTTTCGGCAAATCTATTTAATAGTCCAATGAAATCCAAACCGATGCGAGCGTAAAAAAAGAGGCAGCCAACTTTGGCTGCCTTAGTGTGGGCCCAGCTGGGCTCGAACCAGCGACCCCCTGATTATGAGTCAGGTGCTGCTAACCAGCTGAGCTATGGGCCCAAAAAATATTTCAAATTCATCGGGCCATCTTGCAGATCCGGCCAGCGACCCTCCCGACCATGGGTCGGGATGCTGCTAACCAGCTGAGCTATGGGCCCTGTTAAACAGGGGGCAAATATATAAATTATTTTTATTTACTGTTAATATATTCGAACAGTACGCTGCCTGCCTCGTCAAGATCATTGCCGAAGGTGATGAGCCCTCCGCGGTCACCAGCCATGACAATGATACGCTTCTCGAAGACCTCCGGCTCATTGAAGATGCGGATCATCTCCCTCGCCATCGCCGGCGTGCCGTATTCGACTTTAGGATCAGTGGTGGGAACTTTATTCATCAGCTCTTCCCACAGCCTGGTGGAGTGAACATGAATGACGGCATTGGTGCCCGGATCAGCCGTGTAGATCGCAGCATGAGTGAGCGATTCAGAAGATGCTTTCAACGGACCGCTGCACATGACGGCATTGTCGTCTATATTGTACGATGATACTTTGACATAATGACCAGGTTCCAGCTCGGGAATATCACCTGTCGACGATCCGGTTATTATGAACTGCTGAGACTTGCCGATACGTATGCTGATGTTACCGAAACCAACCCCGTTCTCGAAAGCGCCAACGAGATCCATGTTGAACAGAATCTCTCTCCAGTGATTGATTATCTCGTACTGCTCATCCGAGATCACCGGTCCCGACTGGCTCCAGTAGCAGTTGAACTTGACAAAACCTTCCATATAATTACGATAATAATTTCATTATTGATTCTTTATCTGCCAGGCATACTCCCCTGTCGGTTATGATACCTGTTATCAGGCGCGCAGGGGTCACATCAAAAGCATAGTTGGAAACAGGGATCTCCTTTTGAAAAAGAAATTTGCCCTCAGACATCCTTACCTCATCCCCGTCTCTTTCTTCCACCGGGATCTGCTCCGGTCTTTCAATTGTCATATCAAATGATGATACCGGGAAGGCCGAATAAAATGGTATCCCATTATCGTGTGCGGCGAGCGCCTTGAGATATGTCCCTATCTTGTTGGCCACGTCCCCGTTGGCTGTCGCCCGGTCACACCCCACTATCACCGCATCAACCATGCCGTTCTGCATCAGATGACCGCCGGCATTGTCAGTGATAACTGTGCAGGGGACACCATGATTACTCAGTTCCCATGCTGTCAGCCGGCTCCCCTGGTTGCGCGGACGGGTCTCGTCAACCCATACGTGAACACTGATGCCGCTGTCATGAGCAAGGTACACGGGCGCAAGAGCCGTGCCATAATCAACACATGCCAGCCATCCCGCATTGCAGTGGGTGAGGATGTTCATAGTACTGCCATTTTTCTTGCGGCTTAGCTCCTCAATGAGGACAAGGCCGTTCATCCCAATCTGCCGGCTGCTTTCTGCCTCACTTTCGCATATATCTTCAGCTTCCTTTTGCAGGACGTCTGCATCTGGCTGAATTTCAAACACACCTATCATACGGTCAACAGCCCACGCAAGATTGACGGCAGTGGGTCTTGTAGCCTTCAGCCGTACTGCATCATTGAGAACGGCTGCTGATATGTTTTTTTCGTGACGGTGTTCAACGAAAGAGAGCCAGATGCCCCAGGCGGCAGCCGCTCCGATGAGCGGGGCGCCACGCACTGCCATTGTGCTTATTGCCATGCAGACGTCATCAACGCTCCTGAGCTCCATCAGATCAAAAGAAAAAGGCAGTCTTCGCTGATCAATAACCATGATCGTTGACACTTTATCCTTGTCCTGCCAGATACTTCGATACTCTTTTTCCCCAACCTTCATCAGTGAGGTTTCTCAATCTAAATTAATATGTAAAATTAAAAATAATAAGTTGATTACGTCTATTTACAGGAACGTTGCATAAACCTCCCCGACCCTTGCGGCACTTCCAGTGTTTTCTAAAAAACCGTTTTTCGAATATTCAGCCAGTTTGTTCCACTTATTTGGAAATTATTGAATATCTTTGCATAAGTTGGATTGTTATGGTCGACAAGGACGAATACAGGACAAAAATCATTCTGACTTCCAGCAGGATCTTCAGTCGTTATGGCTTCAGGAAGACCACCATGGAAGAGATCTCAAAAGCCCTGAAAAAAGGCAAGAGTTCCATCTATTATTATTTCAGGAGCAAGGAAGAGATCTTCGAGGCTGTGGTACTGTACGAGGCCAACCTGCTGCGCACGCAGCTCACCACTGCCATCAAGGAGGTTGATTTGCCGCCTGATAAGCTGCGCAATTACATATTTGTCAGGATGAGGGCCTTTGAGAAGCTCTCAAACTATTATAATGCCGTCTTTGACAAGAAATTCTTGATCACTACGATTTTATTGAAAATATCAGATCAAGATATGACAGGGAGGAACTGGCCATACTGAGACTTCTTGTTTATATAGGCCACCGGAGGGGCATCTTTGAGATTGAGGACAGCGAGTACACTGCCATGGCGATACAGACGATGCTGAAAGGACTGGAGGTCCCGCTCTTCTGGCACAAGCGCGAGATTGACATCAATAATCGCCTTGACGCTATTTTACACCTGATCTTTTACGGGATCAACAAACGGCTCTGACCCTGGTCATTTTTTCTTTACGACAGGTTCCGGAATTTTCCTGAAAGCCCATACAAGCAATGCTATTCCGGCTATAACGAATGGTATGCTGAGCAGCTGACCCATGTTGAATTTCATTCCTGCCTCAAAGGCAACCTGGTCTTCCTTTACGTATTCCACGAGGAACCGGAAGCCGAAGACGAAAATAAGGAACAGTCCGAACAGCAATCCCGGCTTTTGTTTACCCATGTTCTTCCAGTAGATCCTCAGCAGAATAACGAAGGTAATCAGGTAAGCCAGTGATTCATATATCTGGGTCGGGTGTTTGGGTGCGTTCTCGCCGTTGCGCAGGAATACGAATCCCCACGGAAGGGTAGTCTCAACCCCGTATATCTCCGAGTTCATAAGGTTTCCGAGACGAATAAGCGCCCCTGCGAGCGCCACCACAATCACGACACGGTCAATAGCCCAGATGAACGGTTTCTTCTCTTTCCTTACAAAGAGCCAGAGGGCTAACAGTATCCCTATTGCGGCCCCGTGGCTTGCGAGGCCTCCGTGCCAAACCTTCAGTATCTCTATCGGATTGGCAAGATAATATTCGGGTTCATAGAACAAACAATGGCCGAGCCTGGCGCCGACTATGGTTCCAACGGCAACATATACGGTCAGCCTGTCAAGAGTTGCGATACCCAGACCTTCGTTTTTAAAGACCTTGCTCAGGATGTAATACCCGATGACAAATCCGGATGCGAAGAGCAGCCCGTACCACCTGACTGCAAAATTGCCGATTCGGAAGATCTCCGGATCAACATTCCATGGTATGATCTGAGGTGTCATTTCTTGTTTGTTTGGTGTTCAAAATTAGCAAAAAAGTCATGTATGACTGTTCCGGATGCAATAATTTACGTAACAAAATTTGATGTAAGTTTGCAGACAATGGATCACAGGAGATACATATCAGACAGGCTGTTTGTGACAGCTATGGTCATGCTTTTTATTTTATCATGTGCCAAGATAAGTTCACCCTCAGGCGGGCCCAAGGACCTTGAAACTCCGAAGATATTGAAGAGCCAGCCGGAAAACAGCACGGTGATGTTCCCCGGAAAGTCATTCATTGTGACCTTTGACGAGTTTGTTGTTCTGGACAAGATCACTGAGAAATTCATGGTTTCGCCGCCACTGGAGACTAAACCGGAGATACGGTTGAAGGGAAAGAGCCTGTTGGTAAGCTGGGAAGAGACTCTTGCCGACAGCACCACTTACACTTTCTATTTCCAGGATGCCATACGCGACAACAACGAGAGTAATGCCATCCCAAATTTCCAGTATGTTTTTTCCACCGGACCCGTTCTCGATTCCCTCTCCCTGTCAGGCAATGTTTTTAACGCCTTTGATCTCGAAGTTGTACCCGATGTGCTTGTGATGATGTATTCCAATCTTTCGGATACTGCTCCTCGTACCCAGCTTCCTGCCTATATCTCCAGGCCTGATGTCTCGGGTGGCTTTATGATAAACAATATCAAGCCCGGTCACTTCAGGCTCTATGCGCTGAAGGATCTTAACGGCAACAAAATGTATGATCTTGAAGATGAGGCTTTTGCCTTTTGTGATTCTATCATCGAGATCACCCCTGATGCATATTACAATATAATTCCTGACACAATAAAGTATAAACCCGCAAACGCTCCTGAAAAAACAAAGGATGATGTTTTCACTTTCGGCGTTCACCGGCTTTATGCCTTCACCCAGGAAGCAAAGAAGCAGTACCTCAGGTTTACTGAGCGTAAGAGCAGCGGATCCATCAGATTTGGCCTTGCCATTCCCTCCGACACCGGGCAGGTCTCTGTTGAATTTACCGATGTAAATGCTGATTCATGGTATATGGAAAACAATGCCAGGCGTGACACCTTTATGGTTTGGATTACCAGCCAGGAGGTTTATGACCGCGAGGTCATTGATGCGCTTATTACGTATCCTTTTACTGACAGCACCGGTACGCTCATTCAGAAAACCGACTCCGTTATTTTCAGGTTCAGGAAACCGGATGATTCAAGAGCAGGAACACGGAAAACTCCATCGCTGTCGCTGACAACAAACATCAGCGGTAAGATAAAACCCGGCGCTGTCCCTGCCTTTACCGGTCCTGCACCCCTGAGAGAACCTGACACCTCGAGAATAACGCTGATGCAGATTGTCGATACTATTAAAACAGAATTGCAGGCAGAGCTTGTTATTGACAGCACAAATTCCCGACGCATACTGATGAAGACCCCTTTGACTGCCGGAGGATTATATA
>CAVTAA010000004.1:0-486473 GCA_963732575.1 uncultured Bacteroidales bacterium | reverse complement strand
CGATCATTCGCCCTCATCCCCGCCTAGTTGCGGATGCCCTCCACCGACAGGGTCATCTCCAACTCGGCGGAGGCGGGGCCGAGATCTCGCTGTATCCCGTAGTCCTTTAGCTTGAGCCTGGTGGTCCCCTGAAAACCGCGGCGATAGCCGCCCCAGGGGTCCTTGCCGTGGCCGACCTCGGTGACGTCGATGCTGATCGGCTTGGTCACACCGCGCAGGGTCAGCTCCCCAGTGAGTGTCGCCTTACCTTGGCCCGTGGGCTTGTAGGAGATGCTCTTGAAGCGCGCCTCCGGGTACTTGGCCACGTCCAGGAAGTCGGCCCCGCGTAGGTGCTTGTCGCGCTCGGCGTGGTTGCTGTCCACGCTGGCGGTCTTGATGAGCACCTCGACCTTGGAGGCGGCGGGGTCCTTCTCGTCGTAGCTGAAGCTGCCGGAGAAGTCGTTGAAGCGCCCGTAGAGCCAGCTATAGCCCAGGTGCTGGATGCGGAACTGGACGAAGGCGTGGGCGCCTTTGGTGTACTACTCCGGAGCACGCTACCATGTTACTGTCACACCCCACCCCAGCGGACCGGTATGGAAGGAAAAGATACCTGAGATAGTTGAACAGACACGTCTTAACAGAATGGGGAGGCTCCTTTTTCGAAAGGATGATAAGGTATTCTATGAAACTTCAATTGTTGCTGCAGATTTCGGGTCTCTTCAGGATGTTTACCCTGCCATTACTTTTAGGAGACCGGGAGACTGCATTAAGTGCTCCCTATTCAATAGTCCTTTCAGAAAAGCTGGCAGAAAAGTATTTTGGGAAAAGTAATCCTGTCGGCCAGACAATCACCATGGAAAATAAGTACCAGTTCATGGTGACTGGTGTTATGAAGGAAATTCCTGATAACTCAATATTTACTTTTGAGGCGGTGATACCATATTCCTTCCTGAGAGAGATAAGACTGATCAGCGATTCATGGGGGAACAATTCGATTCAGACATTCATTCAGCTTGCAAAAGGGTCTGACATTACTGAAGTAAACAGGAAGCTCACAGATGTTGTGCTTGAATACCTGCCGGAGACTACTGTCAAGTATCTGGTATTCCCCCTGCTGGATATTCATTTGCATGCCCAGTTCGGATTTGAGGAGAACAAGGGTCCTGTAATAATTATTTATATATTCTCACTTATTGCAGTATTTGTTCTTCTTATTGCCTGCATAAACTTCATTAATCTTTCGACGGCAAAAGCCTCATCAAGAGCAAAGGAGATAGGAATAAGAAAAGTAGCAGGTGCCGATGAGCGGACCATGAGGGCTCAGTTTATGTTTGAATCCATGCTTCTGGTCGCACTCTCCCTGATATTCGCCTTGATGCTTATCGGGGCATCTCTGCAGATATTCAATAATATAACAGGAAAGGAATTCAGCCTGTCGGATCTGTTACAGATAAGGTTTATTGCCAGTTTTATTTTTGTTGGTATCCTGGCAGGTGTTATTTCAGGATTATATCCCGCCTTTTATTTATCCTCCCTAAATCCGGCATCGATTATTAAAGGAGAGAGTTTTTCCGGAAAGGGAAACGGGAGGCTGAGACAGGTTTTAGTCGTAATTCAGTTTACACTCTCTATCCTTATAGCTGTGGCAGCCATTTTCATGTTCATGCAGCTAAAGTTCATGCAGAATAAGGATCTTGGCTATGATAAGGAAAACCTGATCTCCATCCCGATGTCAAAGAGTATGAAGAGCAAGTACTACCCTCTTAAAAGAGAACTGCTGAAAGAGACTCTCATTCAGGGAGTAACCGCATCACTGCAGAACCCTGTAATGATAGGAAGTAATTCAGGTGGAGCCAGATGGGACGGGAAAGACCCTGAAAAGACCGTACTTATCGGTGTAAACGGCGTTGATTATGATTACCTGGAAACGATGAAGATGGAGCTTGTCTCAGGACGAGACTTCTCGAGAGACTTTACCGGTGACCTTGCACGAGACACAACAGGTAATTTCCTTGTGAATGAGGAGGTGGCAAAGATTATGAACATAGGCGACCCTGTTGGTAAAAACTTCCATTTTATGGGTCTTAACGGAACGATAGTAGGAGTGCTTAAGAATTTCCATTTCAAGGGTGCTGACCAGGCTATTGAGCCAATGGCTTTTGCCCTTGCCGACACCAGCTACCTGGGCGTGATACTGATAAGGCTGACCCCTGGTAAAACAGCAGAATCACTTGCATCCGTAGAGAGAGTATGGAAGGAATTAGCACCTGAGTATCCTCTCGCCTATACTTTTATTGATGAGGATTATAAAAACCTCTTCAGATCAGAAATTCGCCTTACTGAGCTGCTTAAATATTTCACAATCCTTGCACTTATTATTGCATCACTGGGTCTTTACGGATTATCAGCATTTTCAACCGAACGAAGAACCAATGAAATAGGAATCAGGAAAGTCATGGGAGCTGATTCATTTACAATCATCATAACTATGGCAAAAGAGTTCCTGCTGCTGGTGTTTATATCACTGATTATCGCGCTCCCTGCAGGATGGTTTATTGTTGATAAACTGCTCCAACAATTCCCATACAGAATAGACTTAAACATAGCCGTGTTTATACTTATTGCAGCAGGGGCACTGGCTATAGCCTTCCTTACAGTCATCTTCCAGGCCCTCAGGGCTTCCCGGATAAATCCTGCAGAAGCACTTAAGGTTGAATAATTCAAAAATAAACTTTTACCTTGTATAGCTATGTTCAATAACCTGTTCAAGTACAGCTTAAGGTCTTTCAAAAGACAAAGGGCCTACATAATTATCAATATCATGGGCCTGTCAATCGGCATTGCCTGCAGCTTACTGATTAGCCTGTTTGTCATTAATGAAGCAAGTTATGATAAGTTCAATGATAAGAAGGACCAGATTTACAGGCTAATACTCACCGGAAAGATAGGGGGGCAGGAGATAACAGCTGCATCAACAGCTGCAGTTATCGGCCCGACAATGCTGAGAGAATTTCCTGAAATAGAGGATTTCCTAAGGATGAATGGCCGGGGCCCTACCGTCATAGAGTATAATAATCAGACTTTTACAGAAGAAAATTTGATTGAAGCAGATTCTTCATTCTTCAATTTCTTTTCGATACCTGTTATCAAAGGTGATAAGGAGAATCTTCTCAATGCTCCAAGGAAGGTGGTCCTCTCGGAATCTACCGCACGTAAGATCTTTGGTGATGAGAACCCGATTGACAAGGTACTGAAAATAGGATCAGATACAGTAAGATATTCCGTGGCGGGTGTTATGGCTGACGTACCATCAAATTCACATTTTGCTGCAAATATTATATCATCGTTCATGACCAATTCAAGGTCACAGGATCCGGTATGGCTGAACAACAGTTTCAGTACATACCTGCTTCTAAAGCCAAATACAAGCTTTGTAACTGTCGAAGAGAAAATACCTGATTTGCTGGTTAAATATGTCGGTCCTGAACTCCAGCAATTTATGGGTATTACTATTGATGATTTTGTTGCACAAGGGAATAAGTACGGGTTCTATCTGCAGAAATTGACAGACATACATCTTGATCCCGCAATTCAACAGCAATTTAAGGATGCCAGTGATCCGAAGTATCTTATTATTTTTAGCAGTATAGCTATTCTGATTGTTTTGATCGCGGCTATCAATTTCATGAACCTTTCAACCGCACAGGCCTCAAGAAGAGCGAAAGAAGTTGGAATAAAAAAAGTGGCCGGTTCTACACGCCGGATGCTTGTTACACAATTCCTGACAGAGTCATTCATCCTTTCTTTCATATCACTGCTTCTGGCGGTGATTATTATCCGGTTAACTATACCCTATTTCAATAACCTGCTTGGCACTTCTCTGGAGCTCAACATCTTTTTTGCATGGTATACTGTACCCATACTGGTGTTATTCACACTTATCGTAGGCCTTCTTGCCGGAAGTTATCCTGCTCTCTTTCTCTCATCATTCAATCCTTATGAGGTACTTAAAGGAAGTGTGAAAAACAGCATGCAGAACGGACGTCTGCGGAGAGTTCTTGTTGTCTTCCAGTTTTCAGTTTCTATTTTACTTATCGTAGGTACACTGATAATGTACAGGCAGATCAGGTATATGCTCAATAAGGATGTTGGTTTCAATAAAGAACAGTTGATTGTTATTAACAGGGCCGGTGCATTGGGAACAAGGGTCAAATCATTCAAAGATGTAGTAAAACAGATCCCCGGTGTGGTGAATATATCAAGCTCAACTGCCGTACCAGGAAGAAATAACAATACAAACGGTTATATGCTTGAAGGGAGGCAGGAGGAATCTTTTCTTATGGGTACAAACTGGGTCGATTATGACTACCTCGATACCTATGGTATGGAACTTACTACAGGTAGATTCTTCAGTGAGGAATTTACCTCTGACAGGGACGCATGCCTGGTAAATGAAAGTGCAGTAAAGAATTTTGAGCTGACGGATCTGGAAAATACAAGGTTTATGCAACCCTCTCCACAAGGAGAAATGAGGTACCTCCAGGTGATAGGAGTGCTTAAAAATTTTAATTTTGAATCACTGCGCAACCCCATTCAACCATATGTCTTCTGCTTTAAGACAGATGATTTTTTATGGGGGTTCCTCACTGTGAAACTCTCGGCACAAGACTATTCCAAAACGATAAGTAAGATTGAGGATATCTGGAAAGAGTTTACCTCAAACAGCCCTCTCCAGTATTATTTTGTCGACGAGGATTTTGAACATATGTATATTCAGGAAAAGCAGAGTGCACAGATGGCTGTCATCTTTTCAATACTGGCGATTTTCATTGCTGCTCTCGGCCTCTTTGGCCTCACATCATTTACTGTTGAACAGAGAACGAAGGAAATAGGAGTGAGAAAGGCCATGGGATCTTCGGTAACAGGAATTTACCTGGTGATTTCAAGAGAGGTTCTTATCCTTGTCTCTGTTAGTGCTCTCATCGCATGGCCTTTAATTTACTATTTTGCAGACAAATGGCTGGAAAACTTTTACTACAGAATAGACCCGGGACTGTTTACATTCCTTGCCGGACTTGCAATTGCACTCGCTATTGCCATACTGACCATAAGTTACCGTATCATGAGGGCAGCAAGGGTCAATCCGGCCCAGTCACTTAAATATGAATAGATCAGCTCCTGACTATGTTTAAGAACTATCTGACCGTCACTTTCAGAAACCTGCTCAGGAACCGCCTGTTCACCCTTATAAACATTACCGGCCTGGGTATCGCACTGTCAGTCTGTATAGTTGCATTTTTCAATCACATGTTCAATTATGAGTTCGACAGAACTCATGAGAATTTCGATGAGATATATCGTGTCACCTGTTTCAGGGATATGGAAGGAAGGGAGCAGGAATACGGCGTAATTCCGGCCACACTGGGACTTGTTGCCAAAAAGGATATTCCGGGAATTGAAAAGTCAGCACGGGTCATGAGAGCAGGATCAAATGTTAAGGTGGGGGTCGATATTTACTCTGCCCAGATATCATTTGTTGACCCTGAGTTTCTGGAGATATTTACCTTCCCGACAGTGAACGGAGCCATCAGATCAATTGACGATCACGGTAGCGTTCTGATAAGCAGGAGCATGGCCGAAACACTTTATGGGGAGGAGCATCCTGTCGGGAAAACATTGGCCCTGATGAATGAAGAAAATAAAGAGTTTACATATACCGTAGGTGCCGTTTTCGAGGATCTGCCAGAGAATTCAAGCTTCAGGCTGGACATTATGTCGCATTTTGATAATTTTCTTCTCATGTGGGAACGAAATGATGCTGACTGGAAGTTCCTGACGCATGTTTTTTTTATTCAGGTGCCTGACAGGTCAATCATACCTTCCATTGCTGCTTCGTTAAAGAGCTATCTTCCTGTGCAGAACGAAGCCAGGGAGGATTTCAGAATTAACCGGTTCAGCCTTGTCCCGCTCAGGGATGTCGGGGCAAACACCCGGGAGATATGGTCGTCAGCGCTTTTCCCGTCACTTCATCCTGCAGCGCTGATAGCACCGTCGATCATGGCTCTGTTCATACTGCTGATAGCTTGCTTCAATTTTGCGAACACCTCTATTGCCACATTCAGCAAAAGGCTGAAGGAGATTGGTTTAAGAAAAACATTCGGGGGGCAGCGAAGGCAGCTGGTTGCACAGTTCATGATAGAAACACTTATCATTTGTATTCTTTCATTATTGGTGGGCCTCGCTTTTGCCAGGTTCCTGGTACCAGCATACAGCAGCCTCTGGGCTTACATGTCTATTGAACTGACCCTGACCGAATACCCGGTCTTCTGGATTTTCCTTATTGTCCTTGTTTTACTGACCGGGTTCGTTGCCGGGGTTTATCCTGCACTGCATATAAGTGCTTTCAGCCCGGTAAACGTGCTGAAGGGGACCAACTCCTTAACCGGGTCAGGCAAGCTTGCCAGCCTTCTCCTTACGTTGCAATTTTCCATTTCGGTGATGGCACTTGTAATGGGCATCGTCTTTGTCAAAAATGCAAGGTATCAGGAGACGCTCGACCTCGGGTACGACAGGGATAAACTGATTGTTGTTCCGGTTGTACCTGAATTATTCACCTCATTCAGAAATGAAGTACTAAATCATCCTAAGATAATAGCCGCTGAAGGGACTCAAAACCACATAGGGTGGGGGAGCTACAGAAGACCGGTTAAGTATAAGCAGACACAGCTTGAAGTTGATGTCATGGATATAGGACCCGGATATGCTTCAGCAATGGGGCTGCGCCTTGTTGAAGGCCGCCTGTTTGACGAATCCAGAAGCGCTGCAGACAGGTCAAACGGATCAATCGTTGTCAATCAGAAGCTTGTTAATGACTTCGGCTGGAAGGATCCGGTTGGCCAGACCATTACAGTGTATGATACCACAAAGCTGACGGTGGTTGGTGTGGTGGAGGATTTTTATACCAATGGTCTGTGGGAGGTTATTGACCCTGCTATACTAAAGCTTGCACAGGACGATCAGTACCGGAATCTTGTTGTCAGGGCTGAGCCGGAGGATCTGGCCGGGGTCCTTGAATATATCAATGCTGAATGGAAAAGCATGGGTACAAATTATATTTTCAGAGGCATACTCCAGGAAGACACCATGCAGGAAGAAAAGGATATTAACGGAAGCATAACAAAGGTTAATCTCTTCCTTGCGATAACGGCCACACTCCTTTCCCTTATCGGAATGTATAACCTTGTATCCCTTGATGTCATCAGGCGAACGAAAGAAGTAGGTATAAGGAAGATACAGGGAGCACCGGTACCCCTGATTATGTTCCTGCTTAGCAAGAAATTCCTTATTGTCCTGGTTGTTGCATCTATCCTGGGGAGTGTCGGAGGCTATTATATGTCAGTGATGCTGCTGGACAGCATCTGGGACTATTTTATCGAAATTAAAGCTGGTATCTTGATCCTGGCAGCACTGATAATGATTACGGCCACGATACTGACGATCATTATTAAAGTTGGCCGTGCTGCCATGAGAAACCCGGTTGATTCGCTCAGGTATGAGTAATGGGGCAGGGAGCAAGGGGCAAGGGGCAAGGTGCAGAAATTAAGAATGAAGAATTAAGAATGAAAAATAAAAAGAACACAGGACTTCAGACCCTAAGACCCTCGGACCTTCAGACATGAGACCTTCAGACCAATTAATACATCCTGTTAATGAGCTGTCCGAATTCATCACGCTTCCTCAGCGGAAAACTGAGACACCGGCCATCCCTGGTGATGACATTCAACCCCTTGACCGAGAAGAGTCCCCTGTTAAAATATATGATCTCAAGGATGTTTTCGAACATGATCTCAAGATTAAATCTCTCGGTCTCTTCTTTCAGAGTTTTGAAATATATTCTCTGGTTGGTAACGATCAGTTTACCTTCGATGGTATCGTTGCCAACCACCTGGTTTGTGTCACCCGCCTTTATCACCACTTCATTCGGGTTCAGTTTTACAGTCATCTCTCGGGGTATTAAGTTTAAAATATGAAAATTACTACAGTATGAATTCTTTACATTTTAATAGACGACTGAATTAATCAAATGTTGCATCCGGAATTTGAGTTTTAAACTGAATATATGAAGCAGTATTATTTTAAGATAGCGTACAGGAACATCCTGAGAAACAAGCTTTTCTCTTCAATTAATATAATAGGCCTTGCTGTTGGCATCACGGCCTTCCTCATGATTCTTGTCTACGTTCGATATGAGAGGAGCTACGACACTTTTCATAAGAAAAGCGACAGAATATACAGACTCCTGTATCAACGTTCAAGCGCTGAGGGGGAAACTGTGAAATTTGCATCCTGCTGCCCGCCTGCGGCAATCAGGATCAGAGAGTTGTATCCGGAGGTTGAGACTGTTGCCAGGTTGTTCAGGTACAGGGCGACAGTAATATTTGGCGAAAGAAAATTCTATGAGGAGAGGATGTATTTTGCAGAGCCTCAGATATTTCAAATATTTGACATTGAAATGATCACAGGTGATCCTGCGACGGGGATCAGAGATGCCAACTGTGCATTTATCTCTGAATCATTTGGAAGAAAGTACTTTGGTGATGATGATCCGATGGGAAAGACCATCACGATTGACAAGGAGATGAGTTTCGTAATAACAGGCGTTTACCGGGACCTGCCTGACAACTCCCATATAGACATTGATCTTATGCTTTCATGGCCCAATCTTCTTACTCACTATGGACCTGACATTGAATTGTCATGGGGAGATACCGGATTTTTTACCTATTTTATTCTAAAGCCAAATGTCAGTCCTTTCGAATTCGAGGAAAAACTCAAGTCGCTTGTTGAAAGCGATTTCGGAGAGGTACTGAAATATTATAAGCTTACCCTTGATCTGAAGGTCCAGCCCCTTACCGACATTCATCTTAATTCGGCCTATATGCAGGAGATCAAGGTGAACGGTAATAATGACACAGTGGCTTTACTGAGTGTAATTGCAGTCTTTATTCTGATCATTGCCTGGGTTAACTATATCAATATTACAACGGCAAGGTCACTTACCAGGGCAACCGAGGTTGGTGTAAGCAAGGTAGCCGGGGCCGCCAGGCGACAGCTTGCAGGGCAATTTTTTATCGAGACCGTGATGATCAATGCTGCCTCCTTTGTGCTTGCTCTGATCCTGATGGCAGTGCTTCTGCCTATCTTCTGCAATATTACAGGTATCCCGGCTGATTATGTTATCTGGAAAGAGAGCTGGTTCCGGATTATTACATTCATTCTCTTTATTTCAAGTATTATTCTTTCAGGAACATATCCCGCAATTGTTCTCACCTCATTCTCAACCTCCGAGGTGCTCCGCGGAAAATATATCCATTCAAAAAGTGGAATTCTGATCAGGAAAGCTCTGGTAGTATTCCAGCTTACCATGGCTATATGCCTTATCACCTGCACTCTTCTGGTTTTCAGGCAGGTGAGATACATGCAGAATATTGACAAAGGGATAACTATCACTGATATTCTTGCTGTTCGGGCACCACGCGTCAGAGACGCTTCATTCGGGACCAAACTGCTGACCTTTAAGGAAGAACTGCTTAGAAACCAGGTCATCTCCAGGTTCAGTGTCGGGACTGAAGTGCCTGGCCGTCAGATATTATGGGATGCCGGTGGAATATTCAGGGTCGGTTCAGACCAGAGCAAGAATTACCAGATCGTGGGCATTGATTACGATTACCTGGGTATATTGGAAGCAAATATCATTGCGGGAAGAGACTTTGACCGCTCATTCTCCGACTCCTCATCTTTGATACTTAACGAGAAGGCGGTGAAGTGGATGGGCTTCGAATCACCGCAGGAAGCCGTTGGTCAGAAGGTAAACTACTGGGATCAGATCTACACCATAGCCGGCGTGGTTCAGGATTACAGCCAGCAGTCGCCCCGGGAGGCTTTTGAACCTCATATATTCAGGTTCATGCCTCATGGACGCGGCATAAGGGGCTTCTTTATGATGAAGATTATTCCGTCAGCGGAGGAGAAAGTTCTCAGAATCGTTGAGGAAAAGTACAATGAGTTCTTTCCTGATAACCCGTTTGATTACTTCTTCCTCGAAGATTATTACGAACAACAGTACAGAAATGAGAGATTGCTGGGAAGTGTCTTTGGAGCTTTTGCCCTGCTCTCAATCTTTGTAACCTGCCTTGGGATCTTTGGCTTAACATCATTCCTCCTCCTTCAGAGAACCAGGGAAATCACAATGCGAAGGGTGATGGGATCAAAAGCCTCAGGGATAGTGGTGTTATTCTCCAGGGATTTTGTACAGATCACCATCCTTGCTTTCATTATTTCCGTTCCGGTCTGTTATTACTGGCTCACCGGGTGGCTTAAGACATTTGAAGCAAAGATGGATGTCTCAGTATGGTCTTTCATTTTGCCTTTTTTGATTACACTGGCCTTCACGCTGATTACTATAGCTGTAATTGTTATGAAGACTGCGTCAGTCAACCCTGCTGAGAATCTCAGGAGCGAATAATTAATTAAAGAATGTCTATTATTTTGACACATTCAATATTTTTTCCCGTCTTTTGATAAAAAACCGTAATGAATAACGGAACCATTCTTATTGTTGATGAGGACAAAGGGGTATTGAAAACCCTTAAAGGGATTATGAGCGATGAGTTTGAGCGTGTACTTACAATCAATGACCCGAACAGGATTCCCGGTCTGCTGAGCAGCAATGATATTGACGTTGTGATACTCGATATGAATTTCAGGGCAGCAGTCCATAATGGTAACGAGGGATTGTTCTGGATGCGGGAGATCTCTGCTTTTGACAGTACAGTCAGTGTAGTGATCCTGACGGCGTCAGGCGATATTGAACTGGCTGTGAAGGCCATCAGGGAAGGTGCTGTTGATTATATACTTAAACCCTGGGACAACACCCGGCTTATCACGACGGTTGAGGCAGCATGGAAACTGCGGGTATCGAGACTCGAAGCATCAAGCCTTAAGCAGGATAATCAGCTTCTTAAACGGGAGATAAACAAAGGTGGTGCAAAGATTGTCCTTGGTGCTTCCCCTACCATGATAAATGTGATGAACATTGTAGGAAAGGTAGCAGCCACCGAAGCAAATGTGCTTATCACCGGTGAAAATGGCACAGGCAAGGAGCTGGTGGCAAGGGAGATACACCGGCTGTCTAAACGGTCGGGAGAGCTGATGGTAAGTGTGGATATGGGCTCAATCACGGAGACTCTTTTTGAATCTGAGCTCTTCGGTCATGTTAAGGGTGCATTTACTGATGCAAGGGAGGACAGGAAAGGCAAATTCGAGCTGGCTGACAAGGGGACCCTGTTTCTTGATGAGATAGGTAATTTGTCTTTACAGTCACAGGCTAAACTCCTTAGTGCCTTGCAGAACAGACATATTGTAAGAGTTGGGTCAAATAAGCAGATCCAGGTTGACATAAGGCTGATCAGTGCCACTAACTGTGACCTTCATCAAATGGTCAGAGAGGGAAGATTCCGTGAGGACCTGCTCTACAGAATAAACACTATAATGATTGAAGTCCCGCCACTGCGTGACAGGGTGGATGATATACCAGTACTGGCGAATCATTTCCTCAAAGCCGACTGCGAAAGATATGGCAAAGGCAGGATGAAAATTAGCACGCCGGCGCTGGAAAAGCTGACGAACCACGACTGGCCCGGTAACGTCAGGGAGCTGCAACATGCCATTGAGAAAGCAGTCATAATGAGCGATTCCGATGTGCTGAAGCCATCTGATTTTGTCTTCAGCGTCTCTCCTTCCAGGACCTCTCAATCAGAGATGACTCTTGAGGAGATGGAGAAGAAAATGATTGCTGACAGCCTCAGAAGATACGGTAATAATATCAGTGTGGCCGCCGTTAAGCTTGGAATCACGAGACAAACCTTTTACAACAAGATGAAAAGCTACGGACTGTAGGGCAGATAGATAACATAAGAGATGATTAAAGGAATAAATATGGGAACTGACATGATTTTTTATCGTAAAAGCATTTTCCTGGTGATGCTGACTATGGCCGTAATTCTAAAACCGACAGTCCTGTTCTGCCAGTCTGCAGAAAGCCACCCTGTTGAAGATGTATTTAAAGTGATGGACCTTGTCACGGGTAAAAACGTTAACCCGCTCTGGCCGGACTTCAATGTATCTGAAATTCCCGTAATGGTATATGACAGTGCCAATACCTGGCTCTTCGGCTCAGATCTGGCGCCAGACGGGTTTACAGAAGTGAAGGACCACAGGGGAGTCTACCGTTACGGTGGGCAGCATCCTCTTGTCCGGGGCAATTCAATTGTCAGAGTAAACGATAACTGGGTTGCTACCAGTGTGTTTAGCAGCTATGCCCGCCGAACGGGCGAGAAATACAGTGCAGGAGACCTTGCAGGAATTATAATCCACGAGCAGTTTCATATTTTCCAGAGGATCAATCATCCGCGCTGGCAGCAAAACGATGGATTGTTGCTTCTCTATCCCACTGAAACCCTTGAAGCGCTTTTCCTGAGAAGGGTTGAGAAGGAAGCCTTTAAGCGTGCTGTTCTTTCCGGCAATACAGGAGAGATAAACGGATGGGTTAAAGAGGCATTGCGTTACAGGTACCAGAGATTGAACATGATTAATCAGGTTTTCGGGCAGTATGAGAAGGAACTCCAGCGAACAGAAGGTCTTTCAGACTATATCGAAAAAGTAGCCAGGGAGCTGGATCCGCTAAATGCATCGGATATTACAAACGGTATTGCTCCGGCAGGAGTACGTGATCTTGGTTACGTTGAGGGAAGATGGATCGCAATGATCCTTGATAAGATCAATCCCGGCTGGAAATTGACTCTGGAGGAAAACGATACTCTTTACCTTGAAGATATTCTTGAAAAATCGGCAAATGGCCTGCCGGGTACCACAACAAGCTTCAGCAACGATGAGATTGATATCATCAGAGCCAATGCAGATGGTGACTTTCTCAAATGGCAGGAGAAGAAAAAGCAGGAAATAGAACAGTTCAACGATCTGCCAGGCTACAGGTTAGAGATCAATGCAGTGGCAAAACCCCTTATCATCAGAATATTTGAGCCCCTCGAAATAGAGATCCTCGATGATCGCAGTGTCTACCACAGACTTATCTTCTCAGCCGGCAATGAAGCCGGTGCCCTGCGTATAATGAATCAACCCTGCATCTCATGGTTCGATAATTCCCTGCGAATAGAAAAGCTGGTTTTAACCGGGCTTAAAGAACCTCCCGCGATAATCGAAAATGAGAATAAATTAGTATTAAAGAGCAATGATATTTCTATTGATCTGAAATACTCACGCATGAGCCTGGATGGCTTATCTTATATACTTGAACTCTAAGTCGATATCAGCAGTCTCTGACTTCCCGTTCACTCATCCTTTCAATGCAAAATCAACGGCTGCCATAGCGTGAATTAAAAGTGTGTCAACCAGGGGAATGTTAATGTCTTCTTGTTTAAGAAGAAGAGGAATCTCAGTGCATCCAAGAACAATTCCCTCGGCCCCTTTAGTGTCCAGTCCTGCGCATATTTCAATGAAACGATGTCTGGAATGATCAGTAAAGATTCCTCTAAGCAGTTCTTCTGATATTGTCTTCTGAATAAAATCCCTGTCACTTAACTCCGGGACTATCACATCAATGTTCCTCTCTTTCAGTTTGGATTTATAGAAGTCCATTTCCATCGTCTGTTTTGTGCCAAGCAGTCCGATCTTAATCATTTTCTTTCTCCTGATCTCATCAGCAGCGGCTTCTGCAATATGGATGATGGGTACATCAATTTCCCGTACCAGTCTTTCAGCAAACTGATGGAGGGTATTGGCGCACAAAACAATGCAATCAGCACCTGAACCGATCAGTTTCTCTGATGAATCCAATATGAGACGGAAGACACCTTCCTTATCATTCTGTTTATTGAATTTGTCAATGTCGGCATAATTGATTGAATAGAGTATACAGTGCGCAAATTCCAATCCGCCTGATCTCTTGTTGACCTCCTCATTTATTATTCTGTAATATTCTGCACTTGATATCCAGCCGGTGCCACCTACTAACCCGATTGTTTTCATTTTTCCTCAAATCCTTTCAGGAAAAGTATAAAGGACTATGCGTGTTTTTCCGATACGACCTGTCCGTCGAAAAGATTAACTATCCTGTGAGCGAAGCTTGCATCATGGTCTGAGTGGGTAACCATAATGATGGTCGTGCCTTCCTTGTTAAGTTCCGTTAGCAGGTTCATTACCTCGATACCATTTTTTGAATCAAGGTTACCTGTCGGTTCATCTGCTAGGATCAGCTTTGGATTTGCCACAACAGCCCGGGCAATGGCCACCCTCTGCTGCTGCCCCCCGGACAGCTGCTGGGGAAAGTGCTTTGCACGGTGATCTATCTTCATCCTGACAAGCACATCCTCAACCCTTTTCTTTCTGTCTCCTGCCTTCATCTTCAGGTAGATAAGAGGCAGTTCAACATTCTCATAGACGTTGAGTTCATCTATAAGGTTAAAGCTCTGGAAGACAAATCCGATATTCCCTTTGCGGAAGATTGTCCTGTCACGTTCCTTAAGCCTGGCAACCTCGGTTCCGTTAAAGATATAGCTTCCGGATGTCGGATTATCAAGTAGTCCAAGTATGTTCAGGAGGGTTGATTTCCCGCATCCTGAAGGACCCATTACAGCTACATACTCACCTTCTTTGACAAGCAGGTTCACTTTATTCAGTGCTGTTGTCTCGACCTCTTCGGTCCTGAAGATCTTTGTTAAATCATTTGTGTTGATCATGACTTTATTATTTAATGTTATTTGGATTTCTTAAAAACGAGCTTTTCATTTTTCCCGAAAGTCTCATAGCCTGATACAATTACTTTTTCACCGGGCTGGAGACCTTCAAGGACTTCGTAGTACTTCGGATTTTTTCTTCCTATTGAGATGTTTCGTTTGGTTGCAAAGGATTCAGACGGGTCGAGGACATATATCCATTGCCCACCTGTTTCCTGGAAGAAACCGCCTATCGGAACAAGGACCGATATTTTAGGCTGACCCAGCTGGAGGCTTATATAGTATGTCTGTCCGGTCCTGATATTTTCGGGAATGGTGTCCTGGAAAATCATGTCAATTTCGAATGTCCCGTTTCGCACTTCCGGGTAAACCCTTTTCACAACAAGGTCAAATTCACTGCCCTGCCGGTCAAGTTTGGCAGTCAGTTGTGTTTTGACACGGTCAATATAGTGTTCATCGATCTGTGCTGTGACCTTGAATGATGTCAGAACATTTATCTGGCCCATATTTGCCCCGCGTGATATTGACTGCCCAATCTCCGGGACCAGTAATCCAAGCTGACCGTCAACAGTAGCCCTTACATTCAGGTTCTCAACCCGCTGCCTAACGAGTGACAGGTTCCTGCGCATATTTTCAAGGTTGTTAACCATATTATCAACCTGAACTGACCGGAAGATTGAGTCCTGTTTCTGGCGCTCAATAAACAGGTCCCTGGACTGACGGGCCATATCAACATCCTCTTTTGATCTCGTAAACTCTTCCCTGGAAATGATACTGTCTTTCATAAGGATGACATTCTGAGAATAAGTACGTTCCTTTCTCTCTATATCATATTTAAGATTGAGCAATTCCCGTTTTATCTGTAATCTGTCCTGCTCCATGGCTATCTGCGTATTCCTCAGAAAATTCTCCTTTTCAGCAAGCTGTGCTTCGCTGTCGAGTATATTCAGATAGAGATCGGGGTTAGACAGTCTCAGTATAATATCACCCTTTTTTACCATTGAACCCTCTTCAATAAGTATCTCCTCAACTCGTCCACCTTCCTGGGCATCAAGGAAGATGGTGCTTATAGGCTCAACTGTACCCGGTACCGTTATATAATCATTGAACTGTTCTTCAGTTACGGATTCAATTATCAGTTTATCTTTTTCAACTTTATATGTTGATGTACGGTCAGCAAAAAAAGCCATATACATGAGCGTTATAAACGCGGCTGCCAGACCGGCATACCAGAAATGTTTCTTTTGCAGACCCTTCTTTTTTGGAATAGGTTTATCCATTTTCTCAATCGGGGTATCCATCGTAACTTATGTTTGAGTTTATTGATTTATAATGTATTCATAATCACCTGTAGTAATGAAATCTATGGTTAGTTTTCTGAAAATGAGCTGCAGTTTGGTCCTCAGTGTCTCTGTCTCGGCTCTGAAAAGAGTCACCTGGGCAGCCGAATAATCTGTAACATCAACCAGTCCTGATTCAAATTTCTTCTCTACCGCAGCAAATGACTTCTTATTGAATGCCAGGTTGGCAACAGCAGCTGCATTTTCATCAACACCCCTGTTGAAATCGAGGCAGGCATTCTCAACCTCGGTGTAGAGATTGTTTTTTTCCAGTTCGAGCTTAAGTTCGGTGTCATTCATCCTTATCCTTGCCAGTTTAACGTTTCTTCCAGTTACATAATTATTAAAGATCGGAATAGCCAGGGAAAGGTATAAGGCCTGGCTGTTATTGTTTTTCAGCTGCTCGGAGAATGTGTCCTGGGTTGGCGTACCTTCAGTCAGTCTCTGATAATAACCGGTAAATACTGTACCTCCCACCTCGAGACTTGGAGAGAGGAACCCTTTTGCAGCTGAAACCTGTTTCTTTGAGGCTTCAAGTTCATATTCAATTGCTTTCAGTCTCGGAAGGATATTGGAGGCGGTGCTGAAGATACTGTCAGTGTCATAATCAGGGGCAGTGGCCATTATGGTATCCAGGTCAGGCTGAATGATATCAAATGCAGTACCCGCTTCAAGCTGAAGCATCTGTTTCAGAGTGGTAAGAGCCTGACTGGTATTGTTCTGTGCAATTGTATAATTAAGTCTGTCTGTTGAAGCCCGGCTCTGCATTTCATACTGTTTTGAGACCGCTTCCTTGCCTGTTTCAACCATTCTGGTTATCCTGAAGAGCTGTCTTTCGGAAAGATCAAGCTGGACCTTAGATGCCCTCTCCACACCTTTTGCATACAGAGACTGGAAGTACTGGGTGGTTATGTCAAGAATAAGCTGGTTTTTGGCAATCTTTTCATTTTCCAGTCCGGCCTTCATCATGAATTTGTTGGCAGAAATTGTATTAAGAGTTGTAAAACCGCGAAATATCTCTATGGAGGAGTTCAGAAAGTACGAGTTGCTGAAGTTCTGCTCAAATGTAATCAGGTTAGTCACAGGGTCGATTGACCTTCCAAAGCCTAGTTGGGCGTCTGAACCGAAATTAAGTGAAGGCAGCACATCCAACTTTGACTTGACGAGATTAACCCCGGCTGTTTCAGTCTGGAGCTTTTGCCGTTTAAGCTCAATGTTGTTCTCGATCGCATAGGTTACGCAATCTCCAAGAGTCCAGCTAATCTCCTGCGCAAACAGCCCGGGTGATGATAATGCAATCCTCAGCAGGAACACTGTTATGATCACTCTTTTCATTTCTGTTCTTCTGTTTTTTCTTGTTTAGATCCAATTGACGTGCCGTTTATGCAAAACACAATAAATCAGTATATTACACAATAACTAGTTATCAGTTGTGTAAAATAATTAGACATTCAATGTAAATTTCTTTTACAAAGGGCATATGTGTTTTTGGTTAAAATCATGTTAACAGCACTGCAAATTGTGAAACATCAGGATTTTTATTCCGTCTTTTCTATAGATTTAGCCTAAATTGATCCAAATGATTAAGAATCTCATTACTACAGTATTCAGACACATTCTGAAGCATCCGGGATACAGCATACTGAATATTCTGGGTCTTTCTCTTGGCATTACCAGTGCCCTGTTCCTGGTTATTTATGTCTCTGATGAAGTGAGCTATGATCGTTATCATGATAAAGCTGACCGTATCTACCGGGTTTCATCAAAGATTACTGAACCGGATGATCAGTTTACCTGGATCTTTGCGCAGATACCCTTCGGACCGCAGGTGGCGCAGGATTATCCCGAGGTCGAGGCTTTTGTAAGGTTCATTCCGATGAACCGGACATTATTCAAATATGAGGATAAAGAGTACAATGAGGAGGACTTTTACTATGCAGATTCTACTCTGTTTGATATATTCACTTATAAGGTTTTAAAAGGGGAGGTTAAGTCGGCGCTTATTGAGCCCGACAAGATAATCCTCACTGAAACAGCCGCCGGGAGATATTTTGGCAGCGATGATCCGATAGGAAAAACAATAACATCAGGAAACAACAGCTTTGAAGTAACAGGAGTTATAGAGGATGTTCCTTTCAACTCGCATTTTCGGTTTGACGCTGTGGCAGCAAGGAATAATCTTCCCAAACAGCTCGGGTCGTGGGGCAACTTCGAAGTATTTACCTACCTGTTGTTTCCTGAAGGCCTTGATGTTAAGGCATTCGAGAAAAAAATGCAGGCAATGTATGCTGCTTACATAGAGCCGATTTTTGGTCCGATCCACATTACTGTCGAGTACGTACTTGAGCCTGTTACCCGTATTCATCTTTACTCGACTAATCCGGGTGAGCCTGAGCCCACCGGCAGTATTACCTATGTGTATATCTTCGCTATTGTTGCCCTGTTCCTTGTTCTTATAGCAGCAATGAACTATATGAACCTTGCTACGGCACGTTCTGCCGGAAGGGCACGTGAGGTAGGCTTGCGAAAGGTTGTGGGATCGAGGCGCAGTGTTCTTATAATGCAGTTCCTGTCAGAATCACTCCTGTTTACTGTGATTTCCCTTCTGATCAGCATTATAGGACTGATCGTCCTTCTGCCTAAGTTTAACCTGCTTGCCGGCAAATCATTTAATCTCAATGTTTTGTACAGCCCGGAAGTAATTCTGGGCCTGCTCGGCATAATCATCCTCGTTGGCATCATCGGCGGCAGTTATCCTGCTTTCTTCCTTTCAAAATTTAGTCCTGTCACTGTTATGAAGGGTGAAGTCACCCATGGCTCAGCAGGCAGTTTGTTCAGGAAGATCCTTGTTGTCTTGCAGTTCACTGTCTCGGTGATTATGATAATATGTACTCTCGTAGTTTTCAGGCAGCTGAATTATCTGAAGACCATGGACCAGGGATTTGACCAGAAGAATGTAGTTACCCTTCAGCTGAACGGACCGATGGCACAGAAGTACCCAGTGCTGAAGCTTGCACTCCTTGAAAATCCCGGTATCAGATTTGTCGGCGGATCAAGTACCCCGGTTGGAGAGGGTTCAGGTAAGCTGCTGATGAATGTCGAGACTGACCAGGGGATGTCACAGCGGGGAGTTAATTTAGTTGTGGTCGATCATGATTTTGTAGAGGCCCTTGGTATTAAGATAAAGGAAGGACGAGATTTTCAGCAGGACATGCCTTCCGATACTCTCACCGGAGTGGTGGTGAATGAAACATTTGTAACCCGGATGGGATGGAGTGATCCTATTGGAAAAAAGGTTGAGGCGGGTAATGAAAATACACTCAGGGCAAGGGTCGTGGGTGTGATGAAAGATTACCACCAGACGGGTATGTACAACGAAATAGAGACATTGATCCTGATTTACCGTTTAAACAATCCTCTGGTCTATGTTAAAATAAGCGACAATAATATTGAGCAAACCCTTGGTTACATTGAAAAAACCTGGAAGGAAGTATTTCCGGATCAGCCATTCACATACACGTTTCTTGCCGAAAGGTTCAACGTGCAGTTTGAGGCAGACGAAAAGAGGGGCCTGATTTTTACAATTTTTACTGTTCTGGCAATACTTATTGCCTGCCTTGGCCTTTTTGGTCTGGCTTCATATACTGTTGAACAACGTACAAAGGAAATCGGCATCAGAAAAGTCTTCGGAGCTGACGAGAGTGTTATACTGAGATTAATTACCAGGGATTTTCTGATCCTGACGATGATAGCAATCATTATTGCCATTCCTGTTGCCTATTATTTTATGAGCAACTGGCTTGAGAATTACGTTTATCGTTCGAAGATCGGAGTACCTCTTTTTATTCTTGCAGGTTTACTGACAATACTGATAACCTTCCTGACCATCAGTTTCAAAGCTTATCAGGCGGCAATAATAAATCCGGCAAACTCCATCAAAACCGAATAGATGATCTGAAGCGACTAAGGGTCAATGACCCTCATGTTCTGCTCCTCCTTCAATGATACCATATACTGTCCTGTACACTTGACACAGTCTGGGTGCGGCTGACTGGCAGCATACTGATCAGTATCTTAGTATTTTTGTTGTCATAGCAGTTGTCAGGTTTTAAGTGATAGCGATTATTTGTATTTTTGTTCAAGCCTCTCTATATCAGAGATATATTCAGGGATGCCGCCTCCTTTTTCAGTAACGGGAGTGACACCTGTGTATTTATCCAGAAGAGATTTATGATCCTCTGCTGACAACACCCGGTCAGCCATCCGGAAAAGGATATTATTTTCTTTGGAAATGTGATTGCGAAGGAGATCAACGTAACCGGTCATATTGTTGAAAACCTGCTCCAAAGCTTTTGTGTCACCTTTTTTGTAAAGCGCAGTGTATTCCGCCATCTCCTTTACAAAATTTCTTCCCTGGATATGTTCCGAAAGCATCACGGCAACAGGTCCCTGGTGGGGACTGAACCCTTTAACTTCAAGTGCAGGGAAAAGAATTTTTTCTTCCTTCCCGTGGTGGAATCCATCCGCAAAATTCCTTATAAGGTAAACGACTGCCTCAAGGTCAGAAAAGTCAGGGGCATCTGTTTTCGTGATTTTTTCCATTACGTCTGTCAGACGCAAGATGTGAATGTGATCATTTTCAAGATCTTTTGTTGCTGTATTCATGTCATTATAGTTACAGAATTGTATTTATCAGTTGTTTAATCACTCTGCAAGTTTCATTGCTGCCGGGTAAAGAATGTTATTTTCAAGATGAACATGTATGTGGAGATCATCTTCAAACTCTTCCAGCAGTCTCATAGTGACGGCATAGGTGTTGCAGGCGTCAGAAGGCACACTGTATCCACCGGTCAGCTCATTAATTCTGTCCATGGTCGTACCGGCAAAATCATGTTCTCCGGTCATTCTTTCTATTTCCGACCTGATGGTTGCCTTAACTGCAGGGGCTTTGTTTTCCTGCACCTGCCTGATTGCCGGAAAAAGAACCTCCTCCTCATTTTTAAGATGTTGAAGAAGCTCCCTGTTAATTTGTGAGAAAAGATCTGCAACCTCTTTCAGCTCATTATGCCTTAAGCCGTGGACCTCATAGATCTTCCTTGTATAGAACATCAGGTCAGGCAGAGTTTTCAGAACATACTTGTGGTGGCTGTTAACAATATAATCTGCAAGAAAGGAGGGCGTCCACTCCTTGTAGTTATGACCTCTGTCATTACCAGACCTTTCCAGTTCAAGAAGCTGGTTCATAATACTATCAGGGTCTATCTTTTTTTCAGTGCAGGCAGTCTCCAGGCTTTTCTTCCCGCCACAGCAGAAGTCGAGTCCTGCATTCTTAAATATTACCGCTGACCTGAAATCATCCGTAACGATATCACCAAGCGGTTTCTCCAGAAGATTCTCTTTTTCCATTTTGTTTTTCAAATTTCAGATATACAAAAGTAATTATTAGTTTTATAAAAAGACAAAAATGTCCTTTTATATTACAAAAACACAAATATTTATATCTTTGTTCAATTACGAGGAAAAAAATGTTCAACAAGGAAACCGAATATGCATTAAGAGCCCTGGTCTACATTCAGGTCGAGAATAAAAAGGGAAGAATGGCGGGTATAGCTGAGATTGCCAGCGAGATTGAGGCACCTCAGTTCTTTACGGCAAAAATCCTGCAGAGGCTGGCGAAGCATGGGTTTGTCATGTCACGCAAGGGCAGGGGCGGAGGTTTTTTCTTTGACCCCGGAAAGCCAGCCGTTCCGATAAGGGATATCATCATTGCCGTGGAAGGAGACGAGATACTCAACGGCTGTGCATTCGGGCTCAAATTCTGTGATGAGGATAATCCGTGCCCTCTTCATAAACGTTACGCCCCAATCAGAAACAGGATAAACAGGTTAATGTCAAGGGAGACAATTCAGTCGCTTGCAAAGAAGTCAAAGAGCTCAGGGAAGAAGTGATTTTTATTATCTTTAGGCGTGAACTTTCAGTGGCTTAAACAGTTTAACCTTAAAACAACAAAACATGTCACAAAAGAACATTAGCAGTCGTCGCGAGTTTTTGCAGAAGATGATCGCCCTTTCGGCGCTTATTGGCGTTGCTCCATACGTGGATGCATTCGGGAAGCCCATGTTTCTGCCAGCCGGGGGCAAGCTTCCTCTTCGTCCCCTGGGGAAGACAGGATATATGGTCGGTATTTACAGCTTCGGAGGTCAGGCAACCTCAGAGATACCCGGCAAGGAGGATCTGTCACTGGAGATCATCAACAAAGCCATTGATCTTGGAATTAATTACATAGACACGGCAGCTGCCTACGGAAGGGCCACGCCTGAAGTGGCAAGGGAAGCTGCTATGGGAACCAGCGAACGCAACATCGGGCAGGTGATGAAGTATCGCCGTAATGAGGTATTCCTTGCTTCAAAAACCCATGACCGTACTTATGACGGTTCAATGCGGCTCCTCGAGAAATCTCTCAAACAGCTTCAGACTGATCATCTTGATCTCTGGCAGATACATAATGTCAGATTACCCGAGCTGGAGACGCTTGACAAAATAACAGGCGAAGGAGGAGTGCTCAAGGCAATGATAAAAGCGCGTGATGAAAAGATGATCAGGTTCATCGGATTTACCGGCCATGAGGGGCCTGATGTACTCAATGCCCTGGCAGAGAGGTTCCCGTTTGACAATGTGCTTGTAGCCATCAATGCAGCGGACAAGCATCATGATCCGTTCATTGAAAAATTCCTGCCCAATGCTGTCAGTAAGGGAATGGGAATCGTGGGCATGAAGATCCCTGCCCGTGACCGTATTTTCTCCAACGGAGGGATAATTACAATGAAGGAAGCAATGGACTATGTCATGACGCTTCCTGTAAGCACCATTATTATTGGCATAGATAAGATTGCTGAACTTGAAGAGAACATTAAGATAGCGCAGGAATTCAAACCGTTGACTGCTGACGAATTGCTGGCCATTGAAGCCAAAACAAAACCTTATTATAAGGATATGCTCTTCTTCAAGAATCTCTCAGAATGGCCGCCGGAGTGGTAACACCAGGTGTTGAGAGCCATAAAAAAGGGGCCCGGTTTCGGAGCCCCTTTTTTTGATTATTCTGCAGGTTTTTCCGGGGCGGAAATTTCACCACTGTAGGTTATCACGCTCCGGTTGTTGCTGGTTACAGACAGTGATGCGCTTCCTTCCTTACTCACAAAAAGTGACAGACGGTAAAAATCATTCTCCCCTTTGACCGAGGCGCTGACCTGGTAACCTTTCTTATTTGCAGTTACAGTGTATTCTTCAGGCTTCCCCTCGAATTTCATTCCTCCGTCCCTCCCGCCATATGCAGCAGAGCCTGTTACCCTTCCGAAATAGGGCATATCACTTTTGATGAGATCGGGATGATACTTCACTGAACCAGGATTTGTAGAAAGGTTAACTGACCGGCCTCCCTGGGGCATAGCGGTTCTGGCCGTAAAAATAAATTCCTTTGAGTTGACCATAGCCTCCGTCTGTTTCTGTTTTTCAATTTTCCGCTCTGCCTTCAACTCCTTTTTGGTCTTCTCCTGGGAGAAACAGGTAGTGGTAATCAACGCTGACATGACCAGAACAAACAAGACTTTTATTTTCATCACGCTTTATTTTAAGTCGATTTTGAATTTATCTGATTTAATGGCGGC
The DNA here is from genome assembly GCA_963732575.1 of uncultured Bacteroidales bacterium. GTDB lineage: Bacteria > Bacteroidota > Bacteroidia > Bacteroidales > VadinHA17 > SR-FBR-E99. The sequence continues at coordinate 462,677 of CAVTAA010000004.1, read as the reverse complement.
TCTCTGATTAATACGAGTGTAATTGCTTATGCAATGTAATAACAGGCTTCTGACCTGGTCTGGCCAGCCCTGTCTCAGGGCGGTCAAGTGCTAATATAAGAAACATGACAACAGCAAATACAATAGAAATCAGCAGGTTCATCCTGTAACTCCCTTTTCCTGAAATGCCGAAATGATATCCCAGGGTCAGCATGGAGAAGAAAGCAATGATCAGTAAGATCCAGATCACAACAACAGGTATGCGATACTCGAATGTCATTGTTATGCGCTGGTTATAATTATCGACAAGGTCGTTTACTGAAGAAGTGAAGAGTGCATACACTTCTGAACTGCGGTCCTGCTGAGCCAGTATTTCAGCGCAGCCCCAGAGGCTGTCAAGTATCTCCTGGGAACGTGACAATACAAAATCGAGATTCGTGATATCTGTTGCAAGTTCAGCGCGCAGGTCGGTATATTCAAGTAAGCAGTTTTTTATTATCGGACCGGAACGGTTCCGGTAATAATCCGGCACGCAGATAGGTTGTTCGTATGTTGGTAACCTCATCGAGCAGCAATGCCTTGCGGGTGTCATAACGGCCGGTAACAATCTGGAAAGTGAATGCGAGCATGAAAGCCAGGAGTGCAAATGTTGTGGCTACAACGGTGCCCACAGATGAAGCCTCCATATTAGCCGAATTCTTTTTACGCTGAATACCATGCCACTGACCGAGAATTATCGGTACCAAAACTACCAATAGCGGGATGAGGAACATTCCTGCGACCTTGAGAAAGTTATTAGTATTCATAGAAGTAATTCTTATTTAATTTCAGATAGTAATATCATGTTTGGCACTTTTGGTTACCAACCTCTAATGTACAATTAATAATATTACGACTGAAGGTTAAATTTGATGATATCGATAAGTGTTTCACCGTCAACAGGCTTACGGAGAAATGCCTTTACGCCGAAATCTTTACATTTTTTCCTGGTGGAATAGTCATCAAAAGCTGTTACCACAATAACAGGGAGAGGAATACCATCATCTTCAAGTTTTTTCAATACGTCGAAGCCACTCATTTCCGGAAGATTAAGGTCGAGAATTAGAAGATCACCATTTCCGGACACGAAAAGACTCAAAAAATCTTTTGGATTTTCAAAGGATTTGCATTCTATTTTGGCAGATCTGAGGAATAACTCGTAACCCCTAAGGACTGAAATGTCATCATCTATCAGATAAATCATTTTATTCTTGAATTTTGACGGAAGTGGTTGAAATTGCCGTTTTGCTGCTTATACAAATTTACCCTGATACTGGCCCTTTAACAATAGTACTTTAGTACTACCTGAACGTAATTTAAACAGTTTCAACAGACTGATACTACTGCAGTTTCCCGGATGGTTTAATGCCAGCTTTATCGGCGATACGGAGGAGACCCGGAAGTGACTTAACACCAAGCTTTTCGCAGATACTGTGACGGTGAAGCTTAACGGTCTGCTCGGCTATATTCAGATCAGAGGCAATTTGCTTGTTCAACATTCCGGTGAGAAGGAATGAAAGGACCTCAGTCTCCCTGACAGTCAAGGTGGATATCAGGATGGCAGCATTTTTTGTCTCATTCTTTTCAGCTGCAATTCTTTGACTGATTTGAACAGCATCAGCGACAGAATGAAGGAGGTCATTGTCATCAAAAGGTTTTTCAAGGAAGTTTACCGCACCTTTCTTCATTGTGCTTACACTCATCTGGATGTTACCCTTTCCCGTAATAAAAATGATTGGCAAACTGTTATTGAGGCTGACAAGATGGTCCTGGAGTTCAAGTCCTGTCTTTCCTCCAAGGTTTACGTCAAGTATTATGCATCCCGTTTCTTCATTTGATCCCCGGTCAAGGAACTCTTCAGAACTGCTGAAATCCCGGACATTGTAACCGGCAGAGCTTAGAAACAATGCGATTGCCTTCCTGACTGAGCTGTCGTCATCAATTATATAAACAACCGGATCACTCATTTTTTAACACTGGCAGTCTGAATGAAAAAACGGCGCCTCCCCCGGCTATATTTTCAGCCCATATTGAGCCGTTATGGGCTTCTATTATCGACCGGCTCAGAGCGAGGCCAATTCCGGTACCGCCTTTTCTGTTAGTAACAAATGGTTTAAAAACGTTATCAATAATGTTACTGTCGATACCCGGCCCTGAGTCACGGACTGTAACTGTAACATATCCCTTGTTTATACTGGTAAGTATTTCCAGTTTTTTATTATCAGGATCATTGTTTTCCATGGCTATTTCTGAATTCCTGATAAAATTCAACATGACCTGCTGCAACTGGATCTTGTCAGCGAGAACAGCTATCGAATCAGCCTCAAGTGTAAGGATTATTTTGACTTTCTGTCTCATTGCATCGTTTCTGACAAGCTCCACAGTCTCCCTTATGAGGGAATTTATGTCCGTCTTTTCCTTTTCCCTGTACTCAATTTTCATCAGGCTTCTTACGCTGCTGATGATACCCCCGGCACGTTTATCATCTTCAATTATATTGTCAAGTATCTGACCGGCCTGCTCCTTGTCAAGTTTACCTGACTGGAGGAAACGCTTACCGGCCTGCGCGCTGAAAAGAATAGCTGTAAGCGGCTGATTAAGCTCATGGGACAGGGAAGCTGTTAATTCCGTCATTTTTGAGAAACGGTCTTCACGCATCAGCTCACGATACATTATCTCAGTTTCAAGATTTCTTTTCGTGATTTCCCTTTGCCTTCTGTTCAACCGGAAGAGGTACATAATAAGCAATGTTTCAGCAAGAAGGAATAATATCAAAGCCAAAGCATACCATTTGTTTTCAGAAAGAAATGAACGATCGTAATAATAGAATACACTGTCACCGGGTACAGCTTTTGAATTGGTCAGACCCCATTTTTTCAATTCCTGCCAGTCGTAAACATACTGATAAAAGCTATCCTGATTGATGGAAACATCCTGTGCCGGCTTGCTGTTTAAAATCTCCCTGGCAGCTTTGCCCACTTCTTTCCCCACATTAAAATAACTGAACACATAACCCCCGATCCCGCCTTTCTTAGTCCTGAAACCATCCCACAGCATAAGGACCGGGGCATCGGTGGAGTTAGAAATCGTACCGATCACTTCGGGCGTTGAGAAGGAAATCTTATTGATATCCATATTAAAATTTGCGACTAATACGATATTGTTTTTCGGGATCTGTCCTACCAGGCGCAATGTTGAATCAATTGAAATACCTGAAACAAATATAAAATTATGTGTATCACTGAAAGACCTGCTATCACTCCTGACAACCTTTGCAAAGTAATCATCAACAACAGAATTACCGCTAATTACATAGAAGTTCTTATTTTCTGGAAAGAGTTCAATAGCTGTCTGGATGGTCTTGTGGAAGTCGAAATTGAAATTAATTCTGAGAAGGTTATCGTACCCGTTATAACCACCGGGATCATCATCCAGTTGTTCATTGAAAATTGCAAATGACAGGGGTACTATTCCAGGGCTTCAAGCCCAAGTGTTTGTAAAACCTGAAGGAACGACGGCCCTACTGAAATAATCAAGTCAAAAGGGATTTCTTTATATTTCTCATTGTATATGTCAACAATACTCTGGGCATAGGCCATATTATCATCCCTGCTGATATCAAGGTACTCCGCCAATAAATTGTAGGTCTGACCGGTATCTTTCTGCAAAGGCGGTTTTAAAACCTTCCATAATATACTGGTATGCTGGAGTACTGGCATTCCATGAGAAAAAGAAGGCCACTGTTCTTACACTTTCCTGGGAGTAAACCGGTCTTGGCAACAGGAACGTTACCAGAATAACAGTAACGGCAATTTTCAGTCTAAGTCTGCGCATCGCTTTCAAGGGCGGTGAACCGCAATTCATTTGCCCTGGAACAAAGTTATAATAGTTTTCTTTAGATTGGAGTATCCTGGGATTGTTCAGGAGCGCGTTATCGCCGAAGGAGGTGTGAAGACTGCTATTTTGCCATCGGTCCGGCAGGCACCTCTTCGACCTTTCTTTCCCGTTTTCCTGTAATGCCGAAGAAATAAATCAGAGAGAGAGATATGATTATCATGCCAATGATGGTTACCCAGTCAGGGTTCTCACCGGGGACTATTATCCAGCTAAGTATGGCTCCGAAGACGGGGATGATGAATTTCCACAGGTTCAGTTCAGATACCTTTACTTCGGGCCTTTTCAGCAGCACATACCATATTGAAAAAGTAAACGCCGACATGAATGTCAGCCATATCAGGGCCAGCCAGTAATTCAGCGGAAAGTTTGGTTTTGACGGGACATCCTCAATGAAAAAAGAGAACAGAAAGATAATAAGTCCTCCTATGAGTAATGAGAATGAGCTCAGTACCAGCGGATTCATGTTCTTACCATTCCTGGAGATAAGCACATTGCTTGTTGCTGTGGAGATATTGGCAATGAAGATCATAACTATGCCTATCAGTTCTGTCGGGCCGCTGAAATTGAACTCCTGCCTTCCCACGCTGACAAGCACAATACCTGCCAGTCCCAGGATAATGGTCACCACTTTTGCCAGCGTGAACCTCTCATCCCTGATCATGATCCTTGAAACGATAGCCGTCACAAAAGGCTGGGAGCCCACTATCACTGCAGCGATGGCACCTGGTACCTTCGTCATGCCAGTGTAGAACAGGGTATAGTTGATGAGGGTCTGAAGGAGAGTTACCCAGATCACCAGGCTCATGTTTGCCCTTACCATCCTGATATATTCACCAGGCCTGATGGTAAACGGCAGTATCATCAGACCTGCAAGAATAAATCGTGAGCCGGCAAAATGCAACGGCGTTGAATACTGAAGACCTACCTTAATAAAGGGATATGCTGTTGACCACAGAAGGCATGTAATTATTGCCCAGACGATGGTATTGGAGTGCTGCGATCTCATTTAATGCAGAAAAGTGAGCAAATATCGTGGTTTTTTTGTTTCGCTGTTTGATTACATTTGTGTCAAAGCAAAAAAAATGTCAACTGCAGAGGGCTATCTGGCAAAGAGACTCAGCGATCACGGGGTCCGGAGGGTTTTCGGTATCCCGGGCGGACCATCCATACCTTATATGGAAGCTTTCAGAAAAGATGGGATTGAGTTTATCCTTACCTCTCATGAAGCCTCTGCTGCGGTCATGGCCGATGTCACGGCGAGGCTAACGGGAGTGACAGGTGTCTGTCATGCCACCTACGGTCCCGGTGCCACCAATCTCTCAACAGGTGTGGGAGGAGCGCTGCTCGACCGGTCACCTGTCCTGGCCCTTACCTCTGAGATGCCCGATGCATGGCTGGGGCGTACTGCACAGATGAACATCGACCATCAGGCTTTTTTCAGGCCTGTCACAAAAGCCACCTTCAGGTTATCTGCCGGAAACGCACCGCAGTGTGATCGATGAAGAGTCTGGAGATTGCCAACAGTGAATATCCCGGGGCCGGTGCATATCGGACTACCGTCTGACCTTGCGGGAAAGAGGTATCACCGGCACTTTCAGGTACAGGCAAAAGATCAAGCCGTTTCGCCTGATGTATCAGCATTGATGACAGGATAAGGGTTCTGCTTGCCTCTTCGCGCAGGCCTGTCATTGCGGCAGGACTGACGGCTATGCGTAAGGGTGCAGGGGATGGACTGAGGAAGTTCCTTGAGACCTGTAAAGTTCCTGTTGTGGTCACCCCTATGGCAAAGGGAATAATTCCTTCCGGACATCCCTGCTATGCCGGAGTGCTGTTTCATGCTCTCAGCGACAGGCTGAAGAAACTGACACAGGAGGCAGATCTGGTCATTGGCCTCGGGTATGACCCGGTGGAATATAATTATGAATCATGGCTGCATCGCGTACCGCTGGTTCATATGGATACCGTGGCAGCCGATGTTTTACCTGCAGGAGCGATGCAGGTCGTTATCCGGTCCTGAAAACTGGTTTAAAATTCTGGCACCGCTGCGCAGCTCACCGGGCATGGTCTCCCTGGCCCTGGAAGCAAGAGAGAATATAAGCAGGGAATTAAAATCTGCCGATTAACGGGTTCACACCTGCCACTGCACTTTCTGTACTCCGTCAGATGTTGCCTGAAGAAACGGTTGTAACGGCTGATGTCGGATCACATCTTCACCTTATTGGTCAGATGTGGGATGTGACAGATTCCGGCAGACTGATCATGACCAACGGCTGGTCATCGATGGGCTTCGGCCTTCCCGCCGCCATTGCTGCAGCGACTGGCAAACCGGACAGCACCTGTCGTGTGCATTACCGGCGATGGCGGCTTCATGATGAATGCAGGCGAGATGATGACCGCGCGCAGGTACGGACTGAAAATAATTGTTGTTGTACTGTCTGACGGCGAGCTTAACCTCATCAGAATAAAGGAGTCATGGAAGAATGTCAAACCCTACGGGACAAAACTGTACAGCGGGTCCCTCTTCGGTTCTGAAACATTCCTGGGAGCAGAGGTGATTCATGCATCTGACGGCAAAGGCATGCAAACAGCTGTCAGCAGGGCATTGCTCTCTGACAGTAGTGTGATAATTGAAGCAGCAGTTGATCCGGCCGTGTACAGTGACCTGATCGTTAAATCGTAAGCAGAACTACAGCTTTCTTCTTGGTTGCCGGTTTCTTCGCCTTGGCAGCGGGCTTCTCAGCCTTTTCAGCCGGCTTTACTTTCTTCTCAGCTGTTTTGGTTGTCTTTGCAGCAGGCTTTGCAGCTTTTGCAGCTGGTTTTGCTGTCTTTTCAGCCGGTTTGGTTGCCTTTGCAGCAGGTTTTGTCACCTCTTCAACTTTTTTTACGGTCTTTTCGGTCTTCTCAACCTTTTCAACCTTTTCTGCAACTGCCTTTACAGCTTTTTCAGCTCTTTTTTTCTGCCGGTTTTGCAGGGGCTTTTGGCCTGGTTGTCTCAGCAGGTACTTTAGCGACCTTTGCCTTTACTTCCGGAACCGGTGCCTGTACGGGTGCAGCAGCCACTACCGGAGCCTTGACTTTAACTTTAGGAGCCGGTACAATAACGGCCTTTTTTGCCTTTTTCTTCCGTCGGACGCCATAGGTGCCCCTTATAATTTTACCTCTCTTTGATTTCTGATCACCTTTACCCATAATATAGTTTTGTTTAGTAATGAAAATTTAAGTTTTCAGTTGACAAAAGTAGTAAAATTTGGGTCGTTATAAATTTGTGTTAATAAATAAGGTTATTCAGTGGGAGGTGCTTACCCGCCGATTTTATAAATTTGCGCATATGGGAACCAGGAAGCTCAGGATATATTCGCCCAACTGTTACTCCGAGGCTTGAGTATGTTGCCGGCGTGATTTTCTCAACTGTCCTTGGCATTGATTATGAGATCACTGAAGACAGGAGAAAAATCGGTAACAATCCTTCCATTTTCTATTCGGACGAAAAGGTAAAAGATCAGTTCGTGATCAGGCCTTCAGGGATGCTCTCCGCTGCGGGAGTGACGGCACTGGTGCCTGAGGTGACCAGTGTCGGGGATATGCCTCTGCTTTTTGCCTCTGATGAAGGCTCTTTTCCCTTTGATATTTTCTCTGCTGCATTTTATATGCTTTCAAGGTACGAGGAATATCTGCCCTTCACCAATGATGCTCACGGACGGTTCCCCGGATCACAATCACTCGCTTACCGCAAAGGATTCCTGCAGATGCCGGTTGTGGATATATGGGCAAGATACCTTGCCGGCGCCCTTGTAAAGCGTTTTCCGGTGATAACCATCAGACACAATGACTTCAGCTCGTCTGCTCACCGTCGATGTCGATCAGCCGTTTGCCTACAAGAGCAGGGGCTTCCTCCGCAGCATGGGAGGTCTCGTGAAAGGCATAACCGGGTACAGGCGCTAAACCGGCTGACCGTATCCGGACGATGACCGGGCAGAAGGATGATCCTTATGACACATTCGGCTATATCGATGAGCAGGTGAAGATTCACGGCTGTAAAACACTTTACTTTTTTCCCGACCGGCGACCAGGGGCGCTTACGATCATAACCCGCACTACAAAGACCACGAATATCTCTCGGTAATACGGAAGTACGACAGCATGGCAGGCAGCGGTCTGCATCCATCGTACCGCTCCGTCGGGAAGACCGAAGGTACTGAAGATGGAGGTTGACCGTTACAAACACATAACCGGTCATCACCCCGAAAATGCAAGGCAGCACTGGCTGTTGCTCCATATGCCTGGTACATACCAGGCTTATGAGGATGCCGGCATCAGGTATGACTACACCATGGGGTATGCCGATGAACCTGGTTTCAGGGCAGGTATTGCCCGTCCCTTCTTATTCTATGACCTCTCCCGCGAGAAGACCACCGGACTGACCGTCGTGCCCTTCCAGGTAATGGACGGAACGCTGAGACAGTACATGCACCTGACACCTGAAGCTGCAATAAAAGTCATCAGGACTGTCATAGCGGCGACACGAAATGCCGGCGGCCATTTCGTCTCTGTATGGCATAACACATCCCTCACCGGCACGAACGGATGGGAAGGATGGAAATCGGTGTTTGAAGAAACACTGGCTTTGCAGAAGCCATGATCGCTTACCTGAAAAATGAGGAGATAGACCGTGAAAGGTGGGACAACTGCCTGGCGGAGATAGCCGGGGTGAAACCTTATCCGTGGTCATGGTACCTCGATATCATGGCGCCGGGATGGGAAGCACTTATTGATGACGATTATGCCACTCAGTCTTTCCGTTACCACGGTTTCCGCAAGTATGGATTCAATTATATTGCCACCCCTGTTTTTCTCCAGCAGCTGGGTGTATTTACCCCTGACAGTGATGCTGCCAGGCAAAGCGGAAGAGTTCATTTCATTTATACCCGAGGTACCTACAGGCTGGTGGATCTGAATATCGCCCAGGAAGTCAAGTCAGCAAAATACCGGGTTACACCACGCTCCAACTTTGAACTTAAACTTGACGGCTTCCTATGAGAACGTCTGGTTCAGTTATATGTCAGACTGCCGGAGGAATATCAACATTGCTCACCGTTATCCGCAGGAAATCGTGGACGATGCCACTCCACACGAAGTCATTTCCCTGTTCAGGAACACGATAGGGAAGAGGGCGGGTGTGATCAGGGACAGCCAGCTACAGGAGGCTGCACAGCCTGATGGATCACTGTCAGAGCACCGGGAAGGGGAAGTTACTGGGTGTCAGATCACCCAAAGGGAAAGCTGTTGTGGGGTATTTTTACGATAGACACTGCCGATCGTATTACACTGCTCTTTACTGCAGGCAGCAGGAAGAGCCGCGAGCTGCGGACGGCTTACCACGTCATTGACCACATCATTAAGCTGAATGCCGGAACAGGCAAAACAATTGATTTTGCAGGTTCTTCCGTACCTTCAATAGCCATCTTCATGAAATCATTCGGCGGGACGAAAACAACATATTACCGTCTTTACAGCAATATGCTTCCGTGGCCGGCGCAGACTTTTCAAGTAATCAGAACAGCAGCTCAATCACTTCGTCAGAACCGCCTGTCTCAACCATCTTACCGTTCTCGCACCGCATAGTCCTGGCAGGGAATTTTTTAACCAGTGAGTATTTATGTGTTGACATCACAACGGCTCTCCCGTTATCGCTTATGCCGCGCAGCAGACGGTGTATATCCTCTGATGTCTCGGGGTCGAGGTTACCGGTAGGTTCATCGGCAAGAATTATCTCCGGGTCATTGAGCAGGGCACGTGCAATAACAACCCTCTGCTGTTCACCTCCGGAGAGCTGATGTGGCATCTTAAATCCCTTGTTCTGAAGTCCGACCTTTCTCAAGCACCTCTCTGATCCGGTCAGCTGTTGCCACCTTATTCGTCCATCCTGTTGCCCTGAGGGCGAACTCAAGGTTGTCATGCACAGACCGGTCAGTCAGCAGCTGAAAATCCTGGAATACTATCCCCAGCTTGCGTCTCAGGAGGGGCACCTCACGTTTCTTAAGTCTTTTAAGGTCGAAGCCTGCCACCCATCCTTCACCCTCGGCCAGAGGCAGCTGGGCATTAAGGGTACGTATGAGCGAAGTCTTACCGCTGCCTACCCTGCCAACGAGATAAATAAATTCTCCTCTTTCTACCTGCAGGTTGACGTCAGACAGAACAAGGTGGTCCTGCTGCATGATCGAGCAGCTCTTCAGTTCTATTATCTTATCGAGCGGAGTAACCTCTTCCATCAGTATCACATTTCGCACAAAATAAAAAAGAATTAACAATCAGCGGCAGTGATGTTGATAAAATGACGTTTAAAGGCATTTTTCGGCTGTTTTATAATTGTATTTTTGCTGCTGATGAATTTGCACCGAAAAATCAGTGCAAAATACTGTTAATAAGATAATTACCAGCGGTATGTCTGTCTGCAGGTGTTTTTTGTATTAACGAAGGCTTAAGAAAAGAGAAAGTTATGAACAGAAAGATATTAATGATCATTGTTATAGCAGCCTTCACTGCCGGTGTGGCAGTGAAAGGGCAGTCGTCCTTCTCGGGAGAAGAGATTAACTCTCTGCTGAACAATGGATACGAGATGTATGGCAAGGCTAAATATGCCCCTGCCATCGAGCTGTTCGACAAATGGCTGGCAAACGAAAAAACCGGCAATAAGCAACAAAGAGCTGATGCCGAGTATTATGCAGCCCTCTCCGCCATGCGCCTGCTGAATCCTGATGCTGAGTACCGGATGCAGAACTTCATCAACACCAACAGTGAGAGTCCGATGCTGAACCAGGCCAGGCTGGAATCCGGCCTGTACTGTTATCAGCAGCGTAATTACTATTGCGCCATTGAATGGTTCGAAAAGACTGATCGTCTCCTCCTGTCAGAAAAGATCCTTCCGGAGTACCTCTTCAAGCTCGGATATTCCCATTATATGAAGGGTGACAAGAAGACTGCCTCAATGCTGTTCTCGCAGCTCACCGGTACAGACACTGATTATACTTCTCCTGCAATATACTATCAGGCCTGCATAGCATATGAAAACGGATTTTACAGTACTGCACTCGAGGGCTTTGAGCGCCTCACCGGAGATGAGACATTCGGAGGTGTGGTGCCGTTTTATATCGTCCAGATTTATTATCTCGACAAGAATTATGACGGGATACTGGCGATGGCCCCGTCACTCATTGATCAGGCAGGAAAGACACGCGAGGTTGAGCTCTACCGTTTTATCGGCGATGCCCACTTCCAGAAGGGAAACTACAGTGAGGCTGTTCCATGGCTGGAGAAATTTATTCAGAACACCAAGCTCAGCGACAGGAACGACAAGTATGAGCTGGCATACAGCTATTATCAGACGGGTGAGTTTGCCAAAGCAACCGACATGTTCACCGCAGTGGTGGGCAAGAGCGATACCCTGACCCAGAACGCCTATTATATGTTAGGCTCATGCTACCTGAAGAGTGGTGACAAGAAGAGGGCGCAGCTTGCTTTCTCAGCAGCCTCGGGAATGAACTATGACCCGTCTATAAAGGAAGAGGCGCTGTTCAATTTTGCCAAACTGGCATATGAGAACTCCTATTCTCCGTTTGGTGAGGCAATAGAAGCGCTTCACAGTTATATCGAGACCTATCCGGTTTCCGATCCATACCACTGAGGCATACAACTACCTTGTATCGGCCTACATGCGGCTGAAGAATTACCAGGCAGCACTTAACTCTCTTGATAAAATTACTGTCAAGGATGACAAACTGAAGGAAGCTTACCAGAGGGTGGCATATTACAGAGCGATTGAACTGTTCCGTAATAAAAAATATGCTGATGCATCGGCAATGTTTGATAAATCATTGAAATATAAGGAGATGGACGCTGAGGTAAGAGCTCAGTCACTCTACTGGAAAGGGGAGTCAAACTATCATCTCGGAAATTATGAGGCAGCCCGCACTGACTGGGAAATGTTCAGGCAAATGCCGGGGGCATCTTCATTGCCGGAATATGACCTGATCGAATACAACCTTGGGTATGTCTATTTCAATGACGGTGACTATGCGCGGGCTTTACCCCTCTTCATCTCCTTCAATAACCAGGTCAACCAGGAGACCCGTTCTGATATTGCTGCCGATGCACGCAACCGCATCGGCGACTGTTATTACGTTAAAGCAGATTATTCGAACGCCATAGCTTATTATGACAAGGTCATTGACTATGCCAGGCTTGACGCAGACTACGCAATGTTTCAGAAGGGTTTTGCCCTGGGATTGAGTAACAACAACGCAGCCAAGGTCAGTACTCTAACTTCCCTGATTGAGAAATACCCGAAGTCGGCTTACGTGCCCAATGCACTTTTCGAACGGGGACGAGGGTATGTAGCGCTCAATCAGCCTGACCGCGGTGAAGCTGATTTTACAAAAATAATCGCATGGTATACCAGCAGTCAGTTTGTACCCCCTGCCATTGTACAGCTTGGTTTGATATATTACAATGCCGGAGAAAATGAGAAGGCTGTGGCCCAGTTCAAAAAGGTGATTGAGAATTACGGTAACACCCCGGAGGCACGCAATGCAGTCAACGGATTGAGGAATGCCTATACTGAGATGGACGACGTAGAAGTCTTATTTCGCCTATATGAAGAATGTTGACGGTTTCGGAGATATTGGTGTCACGACACGTGATTCCATGACCTACGTCTCCGGAGAAAACCAGTACATTAAAGGAAACTGTGACAGGTCAACAGAGATTTTCAGGAACTACCTGAATGAGTTCCCGTCAGGAAGCTTTGCAACAAATGCCAGGTTTTACCTGGCCGACTGTCTTAACAAGGCGGGCAAGACCGATGAAGCCCTTGACCTCTATCTGAAAGTCGTCAGTGTTGGCAATAACCAGTTCATGGAACAGTCGTTGCTTGGTGCTGCCTCAATCACCTACGGGAAGGCAGACTTCGGCCGTTCATATTCACTTTACGAAAACCTCAGTCGTGAGGCTTCCAATCCTGAGAACATGATGTATGCATATCTCGGTATGATGCGCTCGGCAGTAAAGATTGAGGATGATAATAAGATTATTTCTTCAGCCGGCATGGTGCTTGGTTCTGATAAGCTGACGGAAGAGCTGGCCCGTGAAGCGACTTTCGTCACTGCAAAAGCCAACCAGCATCTTGGTAACCGCGAAGATGCGCTTGATGATTACCGCAGGGTCGGGACAGAAGTAGCAACAGCTTATGGGGCAGAGTCGAAGTACCACGTTGCTGAGCTGCTCTGGCTCGCAGGTGATGTGAGCGGGGCGGAGAAGGAGGTGAACGAGTTTATAGATATGGGTTCTCCGCATATTTACTGGACTGGAAGGGTGTTTTTACTCCTTTCGGACATATCAGTTAAAAATGGCGACACCTTCCAGGCCAAAGCGACGCTTCAGAGCCTTATTGATTACTACACGATCAAGAACGACGGGATCATTGATGAAGCCCGCACGCGCCTTACCGCTCTCAATGCAGAGAAGCCTGCAGATACAGCTACAACAACACAGAACTGACCAGCGAAACAACGACAAAGCGATGAAAAGAAAATCATATATCACACTTGCGGCACTTCTTATATCAGTGCTTGCCACCGGTCAGACCCAGGAAGACACAATTAAAAGGTCAGTGACACTTTACAACCCGTATAAGCCGTCATTGCAGGAGGCAACCAAAAGGGCGCTGCTTCCCCCGGCCGAAGACACAGCAAAAGTCGATGTGACCTTCTCATATGACTTCACACCCGGGACATTCACCCCGGTATATAATATCAGCCCCATAAAGTCTGCTGTGCTTTCACCGGATCCGCTTCCGGCTCTCAGGAAAGGATATGTCAGCCTTGGGTTGGGTACGTACATGTCGCCATTCCTTGAAATAAGCCTGTCCAGCGGCAGATCACAGAAAGGCACCATCGGGCTCTATACAAGGAGCTATGCCTCAGCGGGTGAAATGGAGCTTGAGAACAAAGATGTCGTCTATGCCGGGTTCATGGATAATCAGGCAATTCTATACGGCAGGAAATTTTACAGAAGGAGCCGCCTGGATGCAAACATCGATTTCAAACAGATGTCGAGGTTTGCTTACGGATATGATCCGGACATCTCAGGCTATCATCCTGAAAAGAATGACATCAGATCACTCTATTACGACGTCACAGGAACCGCCAGGTATTTTACCATGGAGCCCGATTCGAATGATCTGAACTGGGATGCCACACTAAGGTATAACCTGTTCAACCGTGCCGGCAGCGGTACACAGAATAATCCGGGTCTTACAATGAAGGCTGGCACCAACATGTTTGGTTTTTACGGGGCAGCCACTGTCGATTATGACCTTTGGCTGTATTCCAATGCAATTGACAGCAAGTCGAGAAATCTTATCTCACTGGCACCGTATATCACCAAGGGTACTGAAGACTGGAGGTTCCGGTTTGGCCTCAAGGCTTATTTTGATATCAAGGAAAATCATGACCCCCTCAGCGGAGGAGTCACTAAAGTCTATCCTTACTTCTATCCCGATGTGTCCTTCACATTCAGGGTGATACCCAGGTTCCTGCGCGTTACCGCAGCTATTGACGGTTCGCTTGAAAACAACCAGGCTCAGCACACGGCATACGTCAACCCGTGGCTGATGCCAGGTGATACGCTCTTCACCCTCCGCAACACTGACAACCAGCTCAGGCTCACCGCGGGATTGTCAGGCAGCATGAATGTTTCCGCGACGTATGCAATGGATGTGAGTTATACCCTTTTCAAGGATCTCCTGTTGTTTATGAATGATACAATTGGAGTGGGCAATTATTTCGTGCCTCTCTATGACGACGGTCACATGTTAAAGGTGCACGGTGAGACAGCCTTCCCGGTGAATCAACAGCTGACACTGTCACTGCTCGGTAATTACTACAGTTATAATCTCTCAGCACAGGCGCATGCATGGCATAAACCTGGCTGGGACGGGTCTGTAAGGGCAGATTACAATCTCAGGAACAAGATAGTGGCATCAGCTACATTCTCACTCACAGGGCAGCGGTATGCAAGAATTGCAGCCCCTGAGAATACCGTTAAATTCAATGTGCACCCCAATCTGAACCTGGGGGCTGAATACAGGTACACACCGGTGTTATCATTCTGGTTGAAGTGCAATAATATATCCTATAACCGGTACTACGAATGGAACTATTATCCTGCCCGTAACTTCATGATTCTGGGGGGATTCACCTACAGCCTGTAAATTGTCGGTAAACATTTTAAATTGTTCATATCTCTTTGATCAGATTGCTGCCTTTTTTAAGGTAAAATCCGTACTTTTTGCTACCTTTGTGTGATTTAATAAATAACATATTTTCAACTGTTTAACAGCATTTTATTTCATTTAAAATATTTCTGAAATGATTAATGAGGAACTGAGGAAGAGGAGTAAGGAACAGGATGATTATTCAGCCGACAGTATTCAGGTGCTTGAGGGCCTTGAGGCCGTAAGGAAGAGACCTGCAATGTATATTGGCGATATTGGTGTCAGAGGGCTGCATCATCTTGTTTATGAGGTTATTGATAACTCAATCGATGAGGCCCTGGCAGGCTTCTGCACACAGATCGATGTAACAATCAATGAAGATAATTCGGTCACCGTCATTGATAATGGCCGTGGAATACCCGTTGACATAATTGAGAAGGAGAAGAAATCTGCCCTTGAGGTGGTGATGACTGTGCTCCATGCGGGCGGTAAGTTTGACAAAGACTCATACAAGGTTTCAGGCGGACTGCATGGTGTCGGAGTGTCATGCGTAAACGCCCTGTCTTCAAAGCTCACCGTCGAAGTCATGAGACAGGGAAAAAAATGGTCACAGACCTACGAACGCGGCAAGCCTGTTACACCGGTTACACTTGTCGGAGACTCAGACGGCTCAGGTACAATCACCACGTTCATGCCTGACAACACCATCTTTCAGGTCATCGACTTCAAGTTCGAGATCCTGGCAGCCCGCCTGCGTGAACTGGCCTTCCTGAATAAGAATATCCTCCTGACCCTCACCGACAAGCGTGAGATTGTTGAGAACGGCAACGGATCGCACCCTGCGACAGAAAATTTCTTTTCCGAAAGAGGTCTCCAGGAATTTGTCGAGTATCTTGATGTTAACCGTGAGAGACTGATCGATAAGATCATTTATATCGATTATGATAAAGGGGATACTCCCGTTGAGATTGCACTTGAGTACAACACCTCGTTTTCCGAGAATGTGCATTCTTATGTGAATAATATAAACACCATCGAGGGAGGCACACACCTGGCAGGTTTCCGCAGGGGTCTTACGCGCACCCTGAAAAAGTACGCTGAAGATTCAGGTATGACGTCAAAGCTTAAGTTTGACATCAACGGTGATGATTTCCGCGAGGGTCTTACATCGGTTATCTCGGTCAAGGTGGCTGAGCCCCAGTTTGAGGGACAGACAAAGACCAAGCTTGGCAACTCAGAGGTGATGGGCTCTGTTGATGTTGCCGTCAGCACCGCTCTTTCGAATTATCTCGAGGAGAATCCCAAGGATGCCAGGGCAATAGTGCAGAAGGTCATCCTTGCCGCCACCGCCCGTCACGCAGCCCGTAAAGCGCGTGAACTGGTGCAGCGCAAAAATGTTCTCTCAGGCTCAGGGCTGCCGGGCAAGCTGGCAGACTGTGCCGACCGTGACCCCTCTGTCTCGGAGATCTTCCTCGTTGAGGGTGACTCGGCAGGCGGAACAGCCAAGCAGGGCCGCGACCGCAAATTTCAGGCCATTCTGCCCCTGAGGGGAAAGATTCTCAATGTCGAGAAAGCAATGCAGCATAAGATATTCGATAATGATGAGATCAGGAACATATTCACTGCCCTTGGAGTGACACATCGGCACTGATGATGACAGCAAAGCTCTTAATACCTCGGGCCTCAGGTATGCCAAGGTTATTATAATGACCGATGCTGACGTGGACGGATCTCATATCACAACCCTTATTCTGACCTTCTTCTTCAGGTATATGCATGAGCTTATTGAGAATGGCCATATTTACGTTGCCACCCCGCCGCTCTACCTTGTGAAGAAAGGCAAGCTCGAGAAATACTGCTGGACTGAAGAGGAGCGTGAGGCTGCCGTCCAGGAAATGGGGCAGGGCAAGGATGCGAGCGTGGGCGTTCAGCGCTACAAAGGTCTCGGAGAGATGAATGCCGAGCAGCTGTGGTCCACGACAATGAATCCCGAGACCCGCACACTGCGTCAGGTGAACATCGACAGCGCTGCCGAAGCAGACCATATCTTCTCAATGCTCATGGGTGATGAGGTGCCGCCGCGGAGAGAGTTCATCGAGAAGCATGCGAAGTATGCCAATATTGATGCCTGACGGCATGTTGACGAACGAAGTGAGGCAATCCCGCGAAGCGGGAGGGCATGGGGCAAGGGGCTAGGGGCGAAGCGTTGGCAGTCGACAGTCTGGCAAAAAATGGAGACTGAGGACTGAAGACTGAGGATTGTAACCGATAACAGATAACCGACAACCGATAACATTTATGTCGCAAGTCAGCCAGCCGACATTCAAGAAGAGCCTGAACCTGGTTGATTCTTCTGCTATCATAATCGGTTCAATGATCGGCTCGGGCATTTTCATTGTCAGCGCCGATATGTCACGCACGCTTGGCTCACCGGGATGGCTGCTGGTAGCATGGCTCATCACCGGCTTCATGACAGTAATGGCTGCACTCAGCTTCGGCGAACTGGCCTCGATGATGCCTAAAGCAGGAGGAACATATGTGTACCTTCGCGAAGCATACAATCCCCTTGTTGGCTTTCTGTACGGCTGGACACTGTTCCTCGTTATCCAGACCGGTACCATTGCAGCCGTGGCTATGGCTTTCGGCAAGTTCTTCGGCGTCATCATCCCATGGATAAGTGAAACCAACATACTCCTTGAGCTCGGCCCGGTCAGGGTCTCATCGGTTCATCTGATTGCCATCGGGTCTCTGGCACTGCTGACATGGATCAACTCACGAGGTATAAAAACCGGTAAGCTTGTACAGAATACCTTCACTTTTACGAAGGTCGTTATACTGATTCTTCTCCTCCTTGCAGGGTTCTTCTTTGCAGGCTCAGAGGGTTTCAGGGCGAATTCAGATTATTTCTGGCAGGCCGCCACACTGGAAAAAGCCACGGGTCTGATCACACCACTCTCAGGCGGGATGCTGGTGGCGGCCCTGGGCATGGCAATGGTAGGTTCACTTTTCACGTGCGATGCATGGAGTAACATCACATTTGCCTCAGGTGAGGTTATAAACCCGAAGCGCACCCTGCCGGCGAGCCTCTTCTGGGGGACACTGATAGCTTTTCTCCTCTTTTTCCTCTCCAATATCGTTTATATCAAGGTGCTGCCTCTCCGAGGCCTGCCGGGTGGCGCTGACGTAATTGAAAGGGGAATGGCTTTTGCAACAAACGACCGCCTGGGTACAGCCGCAATTTCATCCATCTTCGGTGATTATGCGGCTCTGATAATGGCAGTGTTGATAGTCATCTCCACCTTCGGATGCAATAACGGTCTCATACTGTCAGGAGCCCGGGTATATTATGCCATGGCAGTCGACAGGCTGTTCTTCAGAAAGGTGGGGGAACTGAACAGAAAAGCGGTACCGGGTACCGGCCTATGGGTGCAGTTCATCTGGGCGTCAGTGCTGTGCCTCTCAGGGTCATATTCACAGTTGCTTGATTATGTTGTTTTTGCAGTACTTATCTTTTATGTCCTGACAATCCTGGCAATATTTGTACTGCGTTTTAAACGGCCGGAAACCGAGAGACCCTACAAAGCCTTCGGATATCCTTATATCCCTGCTGTGTATGTCCTTCTTGCCGTAACAATAATGATTATTCTTTTAATATTCAAACCGGCATTCACCTGGCCCGGGCTTGTCATAGTCATTGTGGGAATACCGGTATACTTTATCTGGCGCCGACTTAACAAATAATCCTGGTATGGAAATCTTTCAGAATGTTTTTGAATGGTACATGGCCAACCTGAATTACTGGACCATTTTTCTGCTGATGGCTATTGAGAGTTCGTTCATACCGTTTCCATCAGAAATTGTTGTCCCGTTTGCAGCTTGGAAGGCTGCGGAGGGGACACTCTCGCTGCCCGGGGTAATACTGGCATCAACAGCGGGAGCCATGACGGGCGCGATATTCAATTATTATTTGGCGCTATGGCTCGGGCGGCCTGTGCTTTACCGTCTGGCCGACACCCGTTGGGCACACTTTCTCCTGATTGACCGTACAAACCTTGAGAAAGCTGAGAATTACTTTGTGAAACATGGCAAATCCTCCACATTCATTGGCCGGCTCGTGCCTGCCGTCCGGCAGCTTATCTCTCTGCCTGCAGGCCTGGCAAGAATGAAAATCGAAGTCTTTCTGCTTTATACTTTTCTCGGAGCCGGGATCTGGAATATCATTCTTGCACTCATCGGGTATTTCGCCTACGATATGCGCGATCATATCCTGCCGTACCTTGACTGGGTAATGTATGCTGTGGGTGCACTCTTTGTCGTCTGGCTGGCTGTCCAGGGAGTGAAAGCATACAGGAGAAAGAAACGCGAACCTACTCAGTGAGCTCGCCTGCCAGTAACCTGAGACCGATCTCAGATACCTTCGCCTGAAACAGGGCGCTCAGCCTCCTGTTGATGGCATCAAGGTACTTGTTCTGGTACTCCCTGAATTCAAGTCCCGATAATGATCCGAGACGATAGCGTTCCATGGCTATCTCAAGGGAATTGCGGGCTACCTCGGCACTCTCTGTCTCAAACCATGTCACAATAATACTGTTCCTGTAGGTATTGTAAAGCAGGTCAAGATCGCCAAGTATCTCATTTTCAATATCCAGATAGGCGAGTTTGCTATTCTCCACTTCAATCTTTGCATTGGATATCTTTCTCTGCGTTTCGAGCCCCGTAAAAATATTCCATGTAAGGCCTAATCCCCAGTTCATTCCGTTTACCTGGCTGTAATAGTTTGCTTCCCAGGGATAATCGTAGCGTGTGTAGTTATATCCGGTACTGAAATTTATCGTCGGATAACGTAACGCTCTGACTGCATTAAGATCATACTGTGAAAGCTGTTCTCCCTGGCGCGCGAGAATCAGCTGGTTATTAAATTTCAGTGTACGGCTTCGCAATGAGTCAATATTCATTTCAGGAGCAAGGACAATGGTGTCTTCGACGCTGAAAGTGATCTCATGTCCGGTATTCAGTTTTTTAGCCAGGAGAATGTAAGAGCTGGTAACCGTTTTTTGCTGTGATAATACCGTTGAGCTGTCAATGTTAAGGTCGATCTTAGCCTGCTGCAGATCAAGGCCGGAGATGACACCCAACAGGTATTTCTCCTCCGCGGTCTCATACCTTGAACGGGAGAGGGCGAGGGAAGTGCGAACTGACTGCAGCCTGTTTTCCTGCACAATAATATTGTAGTATTCAGTACAAACTGTCATCACAAGATTTTCGACATCTATCTTCACACTCTGGCTGCTCATGGCCAGCAACTCCTTCTGCCTGCTGTAGTCGGCGAACATGCCAAAACCGTCAAATATTGTCCATCTCAGTGAGGCTCCGACGTTGTAATAGTTGGTCCTGGAATCTTCAGATTCTGTCGAGGTTGTTTTATCACTGCTGTTTGTCTGTAACTGTCTTCCTGTACCTTCAAGAGTAGGGAGGAACGGTGCCAGGGTGACATTATTCTCAGCCATAGCCTGGTCATTCCTGCTTATCTTAAGAGAGTAATTATTTTCCAGGGCCTGCATTATGGCCTCGTCAAGGGTCATAAACTTTTGCGCTCCGGCAGTCAGAGGTAAAAGCAGCATTAACAATATAAGACTATGCCTGAGGTTTTTCATTGACTTTATTTTCAATGTTCTTCTTTGCTGCAAGGTAACTGTATATGGCAGGTACCACAAAAAGTGTAAGGAAAGTTGCAAAGAACAGTCCGCCTACTACAGTGACACCCATTGACACCCGGCTTTCGGCGCCGGCGCCTCTGGCGACAGCAAGAGGCATGATGCCAAGTATTGTTGTCAGGCTTGTCATCAGTATGGGACGGAAGCGTGATACGGCAGCTTCCCGTGCGGCTTCCATAATATTCAGTCCTGCTTTCTGCCTCTGGTTGGCAAATTCGACAATAAGAATACCGTTCTTGGCCACCATGCCAATCAAGCATGATCAATCCTATCTGGCTGAAAATATTCAGGGTCTGGCCGGTGACGACCATAATAAAGAGAGCCCCGATAAGAGCAAGGGGTACTGTCACGAGTATGATGACCGGGTCACGGAAGCTCTCAAACTGTGCCGCAAGAACAAGGTAAATCAGGACAATGGCAAGAACAAATGCAAAGAGAAGGCTCGATGTACTTTCAACGAAGTCTTTTGAATCGCCCGATAGGGTGGTGCTGAAATCTTCATTAAGCACCTTGTCTGCAATCCTGTCCATCTCTTCAATGCCTTCTCCAAGGGTGTACCTGCCCTCCAATCCTGCTGATATTGTAGCGGAGTTGAACCTGTTGTACCTGTATAACTGAGGCGGCAGGCTGCTCTCCCGTACAGTAACAATATTGTCAAGCTGAATAAGCTCATTTTTGTCATTACGCACATAAACGTTGGTAAGGTCAGAGGGATCATTCCGTTTCGACCTGTCAAACTGACTCAGTATCTGGTACTGTTTGCCGTTAAGAATATAGTATCCGATTCGTTGTTCACTCATTGTAAGCTGAAGGGTCTGGGCGATAGCTCTGGACATTTACGCCCATCATTGAGGCCTTTTCCCTGTTGATCAGGACTGTAAGTTCGGGTTTGGTGAATTTAAGGTTCACATCACTAGCCGAGAAGTATGGACTTTGAGCAACCTCCGCCATAAAATCGGGGATAACCCTCTTAAGGTCATCAAGGCTCTTGGCCTGTATCACATATTGTACAGGGAGGCCTCCCCGGCGTGATCCGAATGTCTGCTGCTGAGATACGATGGTTCTGGCACCGGTCTGCTGCCGCACCATGGGGGAGAGAGAGGCAGCTATTTCCTGCTGTGACCTTTTACGGTCATCAATATCAACAAGCCGCACTCTGATATTTCCCGAGTTGCCGCGGATCATCATCATGATGTTATCACTCTCAGGGACATTCTCTTTCACAAGAGGCACAAGAGTCTCGGCATAGTTCAGCATATATTCATAAGTCGTTCCTTCAGTTGCTGTGGCGCTGATGCTTACATAACCGCGGTCCTCAAGCGGTGCCATTTCCGAAGGCAGCATTGTCCACATCCATACGATCAGTGCTCCTGCAAGGCCAATAATAATGAGAGCATAGTAACGTTTTTTCAGGAATCCGGTAACGGCCTTCCTGTACCAGTTCTGCATGCCTGAGAAGAAGGGTTCCGTGGCCTTGTAGAACCGGCCTTCCATGGCATTCTTTTTCAGTATCCTGGAAGAAAGCATTGGTGTCAGCGAGAGTGCCAGAAATGCTGAGATGGTAACGGCTCCGACGATTACAAGACTGAATTCCCTGAAGAGCCTTCCGGTAACACCCTGCAGAAAGACAACCGGCATGAAGACGGCGACCAGCGCAACGGTAGTGGCTATAATGGCAAAATATATCTCACTTGAGCCTTTATACGCTGCATCCATAGGTGACATGCCATGCTCAACCTTCGTGTAAATGTTCTCAACCACCACGATGGCATCGTCGACGACAAGCCCTATAGAGAGAACCACAGCGAACAGGGTAAGGATATTGATTGTGAAGCCGAAAAGGTACATGACGAAGAAGGCGCCTACCAGCGCTATCGGTATTGCCAGGACAGGTATAAGGGTGGTCCTCGAGTTGCGCAGGAAAAGGAAGATTACGAGTACCACTAGCAAGAAGGCAATAAAGATGGTTTGCTCCACCTCCTTTATCGATTTCCGGATATAAATGGTGTTGTCAAACAGCACTTCAGCTATAACATCTTCAGGGAGGTCCTTTTTAAGGCTCTCAAGCACAACCAGGGCGTTATCAACGATATCAATGTAGTTGGCGCCGGGTTGAGGGACCAGCACCACATTAACGCATGGAACGCCGTTGACTTTAAGTATCGATCTGATATTCTCGGCGTCCACCTCGGCGTTTCCGATATCCCTGAACTTGACGACCCTGTCGCCTTTCTTGCTGATGATCAGATCATTAAATTCTTCAACAGTCCTCAGTCTGCCAAGTGTTCTGATTGTCAGCTCGGTGTTGTCTCCCTCGATTCGTCCTGACGGAAGTTCGATATTCTCCCTTGTGACGGCATTGCGCACATCCAGTGGAGTAAGACCGTATGCAACCAGGCGTCCGGGATCCATCTTCATCCTGATGGCCAGTTTCTTGGAACCCCATACGCTTACGTCGCTGACGCCTGAAATGGTCTGCAGGCGCTCCTTGAAATTGATCTCTGCATAGTTGCTTACATCGATTATAGAACGGGATTCACTTCGGAGTGAGATGGCAAAAATCGGCTGAGCATCAGCGTCAGCCTTCTGAACCACAGGAGGGTCAACATCCTGCGGCAGTTGGCGCATCGCTCCCGAGACTTTGTCGCGTACGTCGTTCACGGCAGTCTCCATTTCCACTTCCAGCTTGAACTCCACAGTAATGCGGCTTGAACCGTCGCTGCTTGAACTGGATATTGAGCGGATACCCTGAACACTGTTGATTGCTGCTTCAAGCGGTTCGGTGATCTGGGTCTCAATGACATCTGAATTAGCGCCGGGGAAAGAGGTTGAGACGGTTACTATCGGCGGGTCAACGCTTGGATAATCGCGAACCCCCAGAAATGTAAAGCCGATGCCTCCTAGAATGAGTATTACAAGACTCATTACCGTCGTTAGAACGGGTCTTTTTATACTTGTTGACGACAGGCTCATCTGTTAGACATTAATTGATACAAGGACCGGAGGCAACGATCATCGTGTGATATTTACCCTTACCGCCATTCCCGGCCGAAGCTGCATCAGTCCGCTTGTAATAACTGTATCACCCACACTGATGCCTGAAAGTATTTCAACCAAAGTCTCTGTGCGGTTCCCTGATACCACAGGGACCAGGGAGGCTTTGCCGTTCTGGTAGAGCCAGATCCTCTTTTCATTCATCTCAGGCACAATGGATTGGGACGGGACCTGTATTGCATTGTTTTTTTCATCGGTAATCAGCGTCAGATCCGCGAACATACCGGGAACCAGTCGTTTGTCTCGGTTGTCATAACGTGCGCGGAGACCGATGGTACGCGTGGTTTCATCAACACGGTAGTCTATGGCATAAACATAAGCAGTGAACTCTTCATTAAATCCCTGTGCATTGAATGCGATTTTTTTACCCATCAGGGGCTGTGAAACGTATTTTTCAGGGATTGCAAATTCAAGCTTCATCTGTGAGTAATCAATCAGGTGGGCTATCTTGACCGACGGCTGCACGTAGGTACCTTCGCTGACATACCGGAAACCTATTACCCCATCGAACGGAGCCCTGACCTCTGTCTCGGCTATCCTGACCTTCAGCAGATTGATGTCAGCAAGATTAACATTATAGTCAGTCTGCAGCTGGTCAAACGATTCGCGGCTGACAGCATCCTTTGCGAGAAGTACCCTTTGTCGTTCCAGTTTCTCGGAAAGCATCTTCTCCTGTATCTCTGAACGCCGCAGCTGGGCCTGCAGGTCCTCATCGTAGATTTTTACCAGGAGAGCACCCTTCTTTACCGTGGTTCCTTCATTAAAAAAGACGCCCGTAACTTTACCTGAAACTTTACTGACTATGTCGACCTCTTCATTGGCAAGCAGAGTTCCTGCTGACCTGATGCCGTTTGACAGGTATGACGGTCTGGCGATCGTTGCTGTCACAGGCAATACCTGTCCGGCCTGTTGTCCGCCGGGACGCTGACCTTGTCCCTGTGCAGGCGTCGCCGAAGCCTTATCTTTTGCGTTATCATCCCTGTTGCCGAATAACCCCATTCTCGAACCCGTAAAGCCTATCAACAGCACGAGGGGAATACTGATCCACAATATCACTTTTGTCCTCTTCTTCATTCTTATAACGATGTTCCTGAACTGATCCGCAAAATTAGCGGTTTATTTCACTCAAAATGTTAAAGTATATTAATTCGGAAACGGGGTACTGCACCGGATTATCCATTCCCGGCATTTTTGTCCTCTTTGTTTTGTTCCAGTGTGGATAATAAACCGCAGGCAGCGCTGATATCCTCACCACGGCTGGCACGTATTGTGGCTATGATGCCCTTTGCGTTCAGGCTGTCACGGAAAGCTTCTATCTCCTTTAAGTTAGGGCTGCTGTATTCAGCGCCGGGTATGGAGTGGAAGCGTATCAGGTTTATGCGGCACCGGATGCCGTTAAGTATGCGCGCCAGCTCCCTGACATGTGCAGGCGTATCATTAAGGCCCTTGAACATAATATATTCGAAGGAGACTCTTCTCTGCCTGCCGAAATCAAATGCCCTGATGATATCAAGAACCTGCTTCAGCGGATGTGCTTTCTGTACAGGCATCATAGCCTGCCTTTCTTCGTCAAACGGACTGTGCAGGCTCACTGCCAGATTACAACGGGTAGCATTAAGGTACTCCTGTATCTGGTCTGTGATGCCTATAGTGCTTACCGTGATCCGGGAAGGACTCCACCCGTAACCCCATGGTGATGTTATAATCTCAAGGCTCTTCAGTACCTCCCCGAGGTTATCAAGAGGCTCACCCATGCCCATATATACAATGTTGCTGAGTGATGCATGTTCAGGAATACTGCGGAACTGGTTCAATATCTCCCCGCATGTGAGGTTCCCCTGGAACCCTTGCCTGGCTGTCATGCAGAACCGACAACCCATGCGGCATCCCAGCTGCACTGAGAGGCATACAGTAGCGCGTTCACGGTCAGGTATATATGCTGTTTCAATAAAGCGGTGTTCAGATACCCGAAAGAGATATTTCTTTGTACCGTCACTGCTTTCTGCTACTGAAGAGGGTGGGGTGAGGCCTGCTTCATATTTCTCTGCCAGCAATGCCCGTGCCTTCAGAGAGAGGTCGGTCATGGCCTCAATGTCCGTTGCTCCGCGCGCGTATAGCCATCCTGCTATCTGTTTTGCCGCGTATGGGGGAAGGCCGGTGGCAGCTGCCACCTCAGACAGCTCCGGCAGTGTCTTTCCGAATAGTTTTTCCTTATCCATAAGAACCTTTAACCGATAACTGAGAACACATATTTCATATCACCGTGTGACTGATTCAATCTCTCCGCTGAAAACATATGTAGCAGGACCTCGCAGAAAGATATCTGTAGCTCCGTCAGCTGTGAGTGCATAGCTGACTGAAAGCGTGCCTCCCCTGACATTCACGACAGGATTGACAGTGACAATTTTTCCGGTTATGGCTGCCGCAATGACAGATGCAGTGACACCTGTGCCGCAGGCAAGTGTCTCAGCTTCAACGCCACGTTCATAAGTCCGGACTTTTATCCTGTCTACATCTGTCTGGACGAAGTTAACATTCACGCCATCAGGGGCATAGAGCTGCGAGTAGCGCAGCTGCCTTCCCTCAGCCTCTACATCGATCTTATCGGTGTCATCTGTAAAGACCACCAGGTGGGGCACACCTGTATTTATTGCGATGCCGTCACCGGTCCTGGTCACCCCATGGACATCGCTGATTGATATTTCTATTTTGTCATCGCCCAGGCTCCGTGCTGTATGAGGGCCATCGTCGGCCATGAAAGTAATGTCACGAAATCCGGTCATGTGCCTCATGACGAAATGGGCTGCACAGCGGCCTCCGTTGCCGCACATCGTTCCGCGTGATCCGTCAGGATTGATGAAGATCATACTGAAATCATAGCCCTCACAGTCCTCAATAAGGAGTATACCATCCGACCCAATGCCGAACCTGCGGTCACATAACCAACGAGACAGCTGACTGTCGGAGGGGTCAATCTGACGGGGTACGTTTCTCACGATAATAAAATCATTTCCCGCTCCCTCATATTTGTTAAAGAGTATTTTCATTGCGTTAAATTGATGTTAATTATCATAAAACGGAGCTTGCAGTCTGTTAAAAAAGCGAAATTTTGCAAAACAATTCAACAGATTCAGGGTTGTAAAGATATTAATCTTTTAGTGAGGCACGTAATTTGAGTGAGTTGTTGGAACAAAGACAGAACAAAAAAAAGATATAGTTGCTATGAAAGGAAAAACACTGATTACCACGTTGCTTATTGCATTTTTAGGAGCCCTTATCGGACTATTCGTTTATACCAGGTTCCTCGACAAGGACAGGCTGGTTACCGGTGATGATAAGGATAATAATAACATGGCTGAGAATGCCAGGTATACTTCAATTGTACCACAGTCGGGAGTGAATGATTTCACTTTTGCCGCCGAGCATACCGTTCATGCTGTTGTACACGTAAAAACAAAGACTACAGTCAGTTCCTCATATTCAAATCCGCTTTATGAATTCTTCTACGGACCGGGTGCGAACCAGCCGAGGGAAGCCTACGGATCAGGTTCAGGGGTGATAGTTACTGCTGACGGGTACATAGTAACAAACAATCATGTGATCGAGGATGCTGATGAGGTGGAGGTGACCCTCAATGATAAACGCACATTCACTGCTGAGGTTGTTGGTCGTGATCCGAGCACTGATATCGCTTTGCTGAAGGTCAAGGCAACAGGGTTGCCGTTTATTTCATTCGGTGACTCAGACGCGATCAGGCTGGGTGAATGGGTTCTTGCGGTAGGCAATCCATTTAACCTCACGTCAACTGTCACGGCAGGTATTGTCAGCGCCAAGGGCAGGAGCCTTAATCTGCTTGATAATCAGTATCGTATTGAATCATTCATACAAACTGATGCTGCTGTTAACATGGGTAACAGTGGTGGTGCACTGGTTAACACAAGGGGGGAACTGATTGGCATAACGACTGCTATTTTCTCGCCCACAGGATCATATTCAGGAAACTCGTTCGCTGTGCCTACATCTATTGTAAAGAAGGTTTATGAGGATCTCAGACAGTACGGTGAAGTACAACGCGGACTGATAGGTGTTAATATAAGCGATGTGGATGAAAAAATAGCAAAGGAGCAGAACCTTAAGGAGATAAAGGGTGTATACCTTCAGGGAATTGTGCCTGATGGTGCAGCCAGCGCGGCAGGCCTCCAGGAGAAGGATGTCATTATCGCTATCAACGGAGAACCGGTGGAGACGACAGGAGATCTTCAGACAAAAGTTAACCGTTACAGGCCCGGCGACAAGCTTGAAGTGACCTATCTTCGCAAAGGCAAAGAGGATAAAAAGACGGTGGTGCTGCGCAATATTGCTGGGACGACCGGCGTTGTTACTCCCGGTACCACAAGTACTGATATTTTCGGAGCAACATTTGCTCCATTGACTGCTACAGAACGTAATCAGCTTAAGATTCAGAACGGTGTTAAAATAACATCAATAACAGACGGCAGGCTGCGTGATCTCGGGTTTGGACGGGGAACGATCATAGTGGATGTGAACGGCCAGAATGTCAACAGCGCTGCCGATGTGCGGAAGGCAACAAATGACGGTAAAAATCTTACATCTATTGAGGGATATACCACAGACGGAACCTATTTTAAATACCAGACAAGGAGGTAGGTTCAGGATTTATTAACAGTACAGCTGGTCAGGATGTTGCATTCATGCAACATCCTGTAGCTGTTTTGACATTTTAATATTTGCTTTTTAAACAGCAAAGAAGTATCTTTGCGAAAATTTTTCCGAAGGGGTAAAAAGAATGAGACAACTTAAGATTACCAAATCCATAACCAACCGTGAAAGTGCATCGTTGGACAAATATCTGCAGGAGATTGGTAAGGAAGAGTTGATATCGGTTGAGGAAGAGGTAGAGTTAGCACAGAGGATCAAGAAGGGTGACAGGGCAGCGTTGGAGAAACTTACAAAGGCAAATCTTCGCTTTGTTGTCTCAGTTGCCAAACAATATCAGAATCAGGGACTTAGCCTTCCAGACCTCATTAATGAGGGGAACCTCGGCCTTATCAAGGCTGCAGAAAAATTTGACGAGACACGCGGATTCAAATTCATATCATATGCGGTATGGTGGATCAGGCAGTCTATTCTCCAGGCTCTTGCCGAGCAGTCGAGGATAGTCCGTCTGCCTCTTAACCAGGTGGGCTCGCTGAATAAAATCAACAAGGCTTTTGCGCGTTTTGAGCAGGAGAATGAGCGGACACCCTCGCCGGAAGAGCTGGCAGAGGTGCTTGACCTGCCCAAGGAGAAAGTTGCTGATACCCTGAAGGTATCGGGACGTCATGTCTCTGTTGATGCTCCATTCGTTGAGGGAGAGGATAACAGCCTGCTCGATGTGCTGACCAACCTTGACTCCCCGATAGCAGACAAGCTGCTGATTGATGAGTCACTCTCGAAAGAGATTGACCGTGCATTGGCTACACTGACAGAGCGTGAGAGAGATATCATCCGTTACTTCTTTGGCATCGCCTGCCAGGAGATGACCCTCGAGGAGATTGGCGAGAAATTTGGCCTCACCCGTGAGAGGGTAAGGCAGATCAAGGAGAAGGCGATACGCCGTCTGCGCCATACATCACGCAGCAAGCTTTTGAAGGGATACCTGGGATAATAAACAATTATTAATCTGTATATATGTAGAGACGTTGCGTGCAACGTCTCTGCTTATTTGGTTAATTTTGTAACCGATGGAATTCAAGCTCATTTCAGATTTTATACCCACAGGTGATCAGCCGGAGGCCATACGTCAGCTGACAGACGGCTTCAGGCAGGGCGCGCCTTTTCAGACCCTCCTGGGCGTGACAGGGTCAGGTAAGACATTCACCATAGCCAATGTCATTGAGCAGCTCCAGAGACCGGTGCTGGTGCTGAGCCATAACAAGACGCTGGCAGCTCAGCTCTACGGTGAGTTCAGACAGTTTTTCCCCGATAACGCAGTCGAGTATTTTGTTTCCTACTATGATTACTATCAGCCGGAAGCCTACCTGCCGGTAACCGACACATATATTGAAAAAGACCTTGCCATCAACGATGAGCTCGAGAAACTGCGCCTGAGCGCCACCTCCTCGCTGCTCTCCGGCCGGCGTGACGTAATTGTGGTCTCTTCTGTTTCCTGCCTCTTCGGGATAGGCAATCCAGACGACTTCAGGTCGAACACTGTGCATGTGATACAGGGGAAGAAAATGGGACGCAACGTGTTATTGAGAAAACTGGTTGACAGCCTTTATGCGCGTAATGAGATCGAATTCAAACACGGCACCTTCAGGGTTAGGGGAGACACGGTTGATGTCTTTCCGGCTTATGCCGATATAGGTCTGAAGATTGTGTTCTTCGGTGATGAGATAGAGGAGATCTCTACCTTTGATCCGCTCAGCGGTATCCGCAGGGACGAGCTGAAGGAGTATGTTATCTATCCTGCCAACCTCTTCGTGACGACACGTGAACGTATCAACCAGGCTGTAAGCCAGATACAGGATGACATGGTACTGCAGTCGAAACACTTCAGGGATACCGGCAGGCCGGAGGAGGCTAAACGTATCGAGCAGAGGGTGCAGTATGATCTTGAGATGATAAAGGAACTGGGCTACTGCAGCGGCATTGAGAACTATTCACGATACTTTGACGGCAGGGAGCCGGGAACCAGGCCTTTTTGCCTGATCGACTGCTTTCAGAAGGATTTCATAACAGTGATAGACGAGAGTCATGTCACCGTACCACAGATACGTGCCATGTACGGTGGTGATCACTCGCGCAAGCAAACACTTGTGGAGTATGGTTTCAGGCTCCCGTCGGCTCTTGACAACAGACCGCTCCACCTTGAGGAGTTCGAGTCGCTGACAGGGCAGACGATCTACATGAGCGCCACCCCTGCTGATTATGAAATGCAGAAGAGCGAAGGGATTTATGTTGACCAGGTCATCCGCCCGACAGGGTTGCTTGATCCCCCTATCGATGTCAGGCCCAGCCGTAACCAGGTTGACGACCTGATGGAGGAGATAAGGCACCGGTCCGCAGCAGGAGAGAGGGTCCTGGTCACAACCATGACAAAGCGTATGGCGGAGGAGCTCAATACATATCTCGGCCGGTTTGACATTAAATGCCGGTACATTCACTCGGACGTCGAAACGCTCGAGCGCGTCGCGATACTTGAAGGTTTACGGTCAGGCGAGTTTGATGTGCTGGTGGGAGTGAACCTGTTGCGTGAAGGGCTTGACCTCCCCGAAGTGTCTCTTGTGGCTATCCTTGATGCCGACAAGGAAGGTTTTCTGCGTTCAGGCAGGGCTCTGACGCAGACGGCAGGGCGTGCGGCAAGGAACCTTAACGGGCTCGTGGTGATGTACGCCGACAAGGTCACAAATGCTATGAAGGAGACAATCGACGAGACGAACAGGCGTAGGGCAAAACAGACGCTGTACAACGAAAAAATGGGCATAACACCGCGCCAGATAGTGAGGAAGAGCGGATCAATGCTGATCGGTCTCGGCCGTAAGGGCGAGGCTGTCAAGGCATATACCGGTCCTGAGACCATTGATATGGCAGCTGACCCGGTGATTAAATACATGTCCAGGGAGCAGCTTGAGAAATCTGTCGAGAAGACGCGCAAGGCTATGGAAAAGGCAGCGGCAGCGCTTGACTTTGTTGAAGCCGCCCGGCTGCGCGATGAGATTGAGGGCCTGCGGCGCATGATGCATGGGGGGCCGACCGTTAAGAAATTGCCCGGTGGGCAATTTTAGGGAGGAGACAGACTGCAGGGCAGGCTGAAAGGAAAACGAACATTCGAACAATAGAACAATAGAACGGAGAGTTATATAATTACCAGAACCGATAACGGATAACAGACAACTGACAACATAGCATGAAGAGAGCCTTACCATACCTGATGATACTGCTGCTGGTGATCTACGGGTTGCGGGCATGAACCTGAGCCGGCTGATCCGGGTGAGGTGATTATTCTGATGTATCACCGTCTTACTGCGACCGAACCCACAAACCTTTATGAACGCAGTGCTGCTGACTTCGAAGGTGACCTGTTATGGCTGAAACACAACAATGTAAGCATTATCGGCTTTGAAGAGCTGAAAAGATCGTCTCGGGAGAGAAGAAACTTGCCGGCGATGCTGCTCATCATCACCTTCGATGACGGGGACCACTCATGGTACACGCTGGCGATGCCATTGCTGAAACAGTACGGGATGAAGGCCACATTTTTCCTATGGACTTCGAAGATGGACATGAATTCATTCCTGACATGGGATGAGGTGGAGCTCATGAGTTATTATATGAATAACAGGGGAGAGCACCCGTTTGCCTTCGGTTCTCACACTGCATCGCACCAGTATCTTCTGGCAATGAAGTCGGCCCTGGGTGCCGGCGCCGCCTTTGATGCCTACCTTGATGAGGAGCTTGGCGGATCAAAACGGCTGATTGATACCCATATCCCGGGAAGTGTCAGTGCATTGGCTCTTCCGTTTGGCGACGGGGCGGGTGATGCGGATATCATTGCCGGAGCACAGCGTAACGGTTACAGTTTCATCCGCACCTCAGAACGCGGAGTGACCGGAACAACAGGCACTGACTTCTACCGCCTTCCCAGCCTGCCGATGCTGGACGACACTTCTTCAGCACTGATCGGCGATTATCTCGGAAGATAATATGTAAGATTTTTTTTTACAACCGATAACAGATAACAGATAACCGACAACCGCATGGTAACAGAAAGCAAAAACGATTGCTGCCGGTACAGGTCACATCCATGGCATGGCATTGACATAGGGGAGAAAGCCCCGGGACAGTCATGACATACGTTGAGATGGTGCCTACCGATACCGTTAAGTATGAAATGGACAAGGTCTCAGGCTACCTGAGGCTTGACAGGCCGCAGAGATTTTCGAATGTCGTGCCGGCCCTTGTACGGCTTCATACCCCGGACACTTACCGGTACGGAGGTGGCTCTGTCGCTGCATGGACCGCACAGGACTGAGCGGCATCAAGGGCGACGGTGATGCTATGGATATTTGTATTCTGACCGAGAAAGACATCGCTCACGGTGATATTCTGGTACGGGCACGGCCGATCGGAGGATTCCGCATGATTGACGGTAATGAAGCAGATGATAAGATCATTTCAGTGCTTGACAGTGATGCTGTTTACGGCGGGTACAACGATATAGCCGATTGCCCTCCGGTTGCCATTGAAAGGCTGAAGCATTATTTCCTTACTTATAAAGACCTGCCCGGAGAGAAGCGACATGTTTCCATTGAGGAAATTTACGGCAGTGAGGAGGCCCTGGAGGTAGTAAGACGGTCAATGACTGATTATGACAGGGCTTTTCCTCAGTACCGGACTAACTACACCCTCTGCAAAAAAGTAAGTGCATTCATCTTATTTGATGAAGAGTCGTTTGTCGAACAGAAATGGTTCTGTACTGACTATCCTGACCTGTGCTGCTGCTTCGTGCCTTGGATTGATAAGGAAATTATATTCACCCTGAACAACGACGGATGGCACCTTCAGTGCCAGAAATTTACCTTCCCGTACAAACCTGTCGCCCAGCTTCTGGGTTGAGTTGGAATGCGGAAACGACCGCCAGTCAACCGGAAGATCCTTTGATGTCGGCCTCTGTTACAGAATCATCAGGTATGTCGATTGTCACCAGTTCATAATCGGCTGGCACTATTCCCAGCGGCACATGCACCGCCACCTCCGCGGTACAGAGGGCACGACTGGTGCTTGTATAGACCATGGCGACACCCTTGCTGTTCCACCGGCCTCCTGCCTTCTCAGCTCCTTTGCCCGAAAGATCGGCTGAATACTTTGACTTGCTGAGCCTGTAAGACGATCATGCCAGGATGCCGTTTTCAATGCGGGTCAGCTCGTCCTTTAAAAGATCTATTCCAAAGCTGCTGTCAAGCAGTTCTTTTGGTTTGACATTGCCGATCGACAGGTTTTCCGTGTTCAGCCACAGGTTGAATTTCTTTTCATCTCCGAAGACATCCCTGCCATACCTTGATAAGCAGTGTGACCTGCACTATCTTTTCTGACTGCAGCGTATCAAATGCCCTTTTATCTTTTTTGTAACGCTGCAGAGTACGTTCTGAAAGGTCAAGTATGTCTGACCATTCCTTCAGGGTCAGAGGGACATTCTTTACAGCATTGGTGAAACTGTTGTACGCAATTCCCTTACGCACTTCCCTGATGACATATAATATGGTATTGTCATCAACATTGTCCATTGAAACATCGGGTAAAAGAGATATAGCTTTTGCCATGATTAATTTATTTTTTCAAATATACGAAATATGTCATAATAATAACGACAAATGTCGCAATATTTACGCGAAAATTTATATCTTTGTGGCCCCAATAAACGCTGCCGGAGAAAGATTTATGTCATGATGATATGCAAATTCAATGCTCGCAGAAAAACCCTGATAATGTGCCCCGGAAAGGCTAAGACCTCAATTACGCCGCGGAAAAATGTCAATTTCGGGAATTCGGTGACGAACGAACGAATAAGTTGATAATCGTACTTTAGTTTTTGATGAAGGGTGCATGAACTTAGGGCAGCAATCTCTATTTTTGGATAGGTTTATTAATTAACAGTGTTACATATTTTTTTTAGCGAAGGGAAGAAAGGTTATGAACGACTTTAGAAACCTGACAATTGAGAAAACGCTGAAAACGCCGCAGATCGAACTGAATTATTCGAGCGGTGAACTCAGGCTGACCGGGAAATCTTTACCTGAGAATGCGGGAAAGATCTACGAACCTGTACTGAACTGGGTGAATAAGTATGTTCTTGATGCAAAACCGGTAACGAATCTGAGACTTAGCATTGAGTATTTCAATACATCCTCCTTATTGTGGATCTCGAAAATTGTCAAAGCACTGACAAGAATTAATAATGAAGAATACCAGTTACTGGTTCATATTTACATTCCTCTTGAAGAGTATGATGACATGAAAACCCTGACTGAAGCCAAGGATGCATTCAGCCCGATTACAGATATTCTTCAGGATGCCATACCCAGTGTGAGGTTAAAGCTATATGCCACAGACCAGGCATCCCAGGTTGTAAGGGATGCGCTGGTATTGTTTTAGCACCTGGCTGTAACAATGATTTTTCACCGGACCCCGGAGATGCAATCCCGGGGTTTTTAGTAATCTTTGCATAATCATGAAGCCTGTGTTTGCTATCAGTCATATTCATCCATTCAGATATATCCGCCGGACAATTCTTCGCGCATAACAATTTCAGGCGAACCCTCCTTCCCTTTATTGTCGTTCTTAGTCTGCTGGCTGAGAAAGCAGAAGCTCAGATCCAGTACGATCTCAATTCGACCTATAAATATCTGAAAGGCTCAGCTGCCGCAAACCTTGCCGCTAACTGGATGACTGAAGCGTTCGATGATTTAGGCTGGAGTTCAGCCAGGGCTCCCTTCCGTTACGGGGATGGCACAGGGGGTACACTGCTTGGCGATATGATCAACTCTTACACGACATTGTACCTGAGGTCATCGTTTAATGCATTTTCGATTGACAGGATTAAAGAAATCACCCTGACAGTCAATTATGACGACGGTTTTGTGATATGGATCAACGGTGTTGAGGCTATCCGCCAGAATGCACCTGCAGCATTATCATCATCTTCCCTGGCTACGGCAAATCACGAATCCGGCACAGTGGTGACTTTTACACTTGGATTCTTCTGATGTCCGGCTTGAAGAAGGTGAAAACCTGCTTTGCATTCAGGGACTGAACGTCTCACTGAGCAGCTCCGATTTTTATTTCGATATGGGGATCAGTGCGTCGCTTTCGCTGCCGGAAGTTTCAGATTCACTGAAAATTACATTTGACCGTGAGGCCGGCTTTTATGACAGCCTTTTAACCTCATACTGTCAGACAGACGAAACAGGGTACAATATTGTCTATACCCTTGATGGCAGTAATCCCCAGACATCAGCTTCCGCAGAATTCAAGCGTCTTCATCTGCCTCAATTTCAGTTGACCCTGAAAGCACTGCCGGAAGGGCAAAAACACCGGTCTTCATCGTGCGGGCCTCCCTGGCGGCAGGATGGATTTTGCACCATCCAGACCGGTGACAAAGTCATTCATTTTTCTTGATGACGTTTTGTCTCAGAGTCATCCCGGAGGCGACTGGCCAGCATCTTCCGTAAACGGCCAGGTCATTGACCTGGCAATGGATCCGGATATTGTGAATGATCCGAGGTACAATGCATATCTGAAGGAAAGCCTGCTGGAGGTGCCGACTATTTCGCTGGTGACGGATAATGCCGATATGTTCAGTCCTTCATCAGGCATCTATGTAAATGCATATTCACACGGCGAACAGTGGGAGCGTGAGTGCTCCCTCGAACTGATCAATCCTGACCAGTCGCAGGGGTTTCAGGTCAATGCAGGGGTGCGCATCCGTGGTGGGGCACAGCCGTCAGGGAGACAATCCGAAGCATGCATTCCGCCTGTTTTTCAGAAAGGAGTACGGTCCGGGCAAACTTGTCTTATCCGCTTTTTGGAGACGAGGGCGTCTCTGAATTTGACAAGATTGACCTGCGGACAGAGCAGAATTATTCGTGGAGCATGGACGGAGACAAGCATAATACTTTCCTGAGAGACATTTTTTCACGTGATCTGCAGCGCGATATGGGTCAGCCCTACACCCGCGGAAGATATTATCACCTCTATCTCAACGGTATGTACTGGGGCCTCTTTCAGACAGAAGAACGTCCGGAGGCTGATTATGCAGAAATCATATTTTGGGGGTGACGATGAAGACTATGATGTCATTAAAGTTTCCACTGAAGCCTGGCCATATTTTAACGAAGCTACCGATGGTACAATGGATCCGTGGCAGGATCTGTGGAATAAATGCACCAGGGGTTTTACATCCAATGCAGATTATTTTGCACTGGAGGGTAAGGATCAGTATGGTAAACCGGTGAAAAATACCAGGGTGTTTGTCGATATAGACAACCTGATCGATTATATGATGGTGATCTTTTATACAGGTAATGTCGATGCTCCCGTATCTGCATTCAGTTCCAACAACATGCCCAATAATTATTTCGCCATTTCAG
The DNA here is from genome assembly GCA_963732575.1 of uncultured Bacteroidales bacterium. Lineage (GTDB taxonomy): Bacteria > Bacteroidota > Bacteroidia > Bacteroidales > VadinHA17 > SR-FBR-E99. Next base: position 425,574 of record CAVTAA010000004.1, on the reverse strand, counting down.
ACAGGGAAAACAAGGGGAAGGGTTTTGTTTTTATCGCCCACGATTCGGAGCATGCCATGTTCACTGTCCCGATATACGTTCACAACGGTTTGTATGAGAACCGGGTGACAATCAATGATCCTGCAATGTCAGTTACAGGCGTAAGCAATTTTCAGCCACAGTGGCTGCATCAGAAATTAACGGCAAACGCTGAATACCGCTTAAGATTTGCAGACAGGGCATACAAACAGTTCTCTTCAGGAGGGGTTTTCTCTCCTGATAAGTGTCTTGACAGATTCCGGGTGCGGAAGGAACAGATCGATATGGCAATAATTGCCGAATCAGCACGCTGGGGCGATGCTAAAGTTTACAGACCGAGAAACAAAACCGATGACTGGCTGCCGGAAGTGGATGATCTTGAAAAAAACTTTTTTCCGGTGCGCACCGGGATTGTGATTAACCAGCTAAAATCAGCAGGACTGTATGCTTCCCTTGAACCGACGGTTATCAGGGAAAATGGCACAGCTCTTACCGGAAACATCATTTTCTCTTCCCCCATGGCCATATCACTTGTCAATCCAAATGCACAGGGAGCGATTTACTACACAACCGACGGCAGTGATCCGCGCGTTATTGGCGGAACTGTTTCTTCTTCAGCCATTCCGGCTCCGAACAATACCACGTTAAACATCTCATCAACCACCGTTATTAAGTCGCGCATTGTCAACGGTCAGACGTGGAGCGCATTGAAAGAGATCAGTTTTTCTTCCGGCAATGAGGATTATTCAAACCTGAAAGTGACAGAGGTGCATTATCACCCTGCCGATCTGATAAATGGTACGGACACCGTTGACGGAAAGGACCTTGAGTTTCTGGAACTGAAAAATACAGGAATCAGCGCTGTTAACATCTCGGGAGTGACAATCGATACGGCAGTATATTTACCAGGTGCCGGAAGGAGAGATACTGCCTCCGAAAGCCTTTTATGTGGTTGCTTCGAAACCCGGGGCGTTTTATGAGTACTACGGTATGAATGCCAGCGGTAATTTTCAGGGGAACCTGTCCAACGCCGGGGAATTTGTTCTGATAAATGACGGAAGCGCCGCCAAAATACTGTCATTTACATTCTCGGACGATTTTCCGTGGCCCGCAAGCGCCGACGGTGACGGAAATTCGCTTTCTGCCAACACACCATTGCCCACCGGAGACCCGAATGATTACGGGTACTGGAAAAGCTCGATCAGGATTGGCGGATCACCTTTTGCCGACGATGAGACTTCGACATCTGCCGAAAATGTAGCGGATGATGAAAACCTGGGCGGACTGTCAATTTATCCGAATCCGGCATATGAAGATATTTACATTCATATTAATGACCAGGTAACCGGACCGGTCACTTTGACGATAAAAGACCTGGATGGCAGGACTGTTCTGATCAGGGTTATTGAAAACAATTCGGAGCTGAGCCTTTCAGACACCGGACTTGCCTCAGGTGTATACATTGTGACTGTTGAATACAAGGGTAAGAGCCGGGTTGGCAAGCTGGTTTATACCGGGGGACATTAAGAGATCAGGTTTTTTTCAAATCCTTTTCATGAGACACCTGTCTGATTCAGCCTGCCGGTTCCAGGTTGCCCCGGAGGCCCATGGCACCTCACCTGATATATCCTGAAGGGAATTTGTTAGTAACTTTGACCTGGATACTAACCTCCGGCGGAATGAAAACATTTTTTTACTGGTTGTTTTTTTTGACTGAAATACTTTTCCTGACCAGCCAGGCAGATTGTCAAAGCAGTAACTCTCTTAAAAGGATAGAGTATGACCTGTCTGCTCCCGACAAGGTTTATACCCTGCCTCCGGCTCTTTATGAAATATCAGGCATGACTGAAACCGATGCATCAACAATTGCCTGTATCCAGGATGAACACGGAATATTCTTCTTTTATGATATAAATAAAAACAAGATAGTAAGGCAGATTATCTTCGGGTCGGAGGGCGATTATGAAGATATAGCCCGGGTTGACAAAACGCTTTATGTCATGCGCAGTGATGAATTGCTCATCGAAATTAGTGACTTCAGTTCCGATAGTTTTAAAAGCGCTTCATATTCAACCGGCATCCCCGGGGGTAATACCGAAGGCCTCTGTTATGACAGAATGAATAACAGGCTCCTTATCGTTCCCAAAGAGACTTCTGATGATAATCCGGATAATAAAGGCAAAAGGTTCATCTACGGTTTTAACCTTGGATCAAGGAAACTGGTTAAAGGTCCTGTTCATCAGGCTTGATATTCCTTCGATAGAAAAGTTTGCCCTTGAAAACAATATCAAAGTGCCTGTTAAGGGAAAGAAAGGGGAAAAGAAGGTACCTGATATCAAACTGAAGATCTCTGCGATCAGCATTCACCCGGTATCGAACAGGTTATACGTGTTGTCCGGTACTGAAAGGCTCCTGCTGGTTTTTAATATGAATGGCAATATTGAATACCTCGAAAGACTTGACAAAGATCTCTTTACACAACCTGAAGGAATCACGTTCATGAAGAACGGAGATATGTTCATTTCAAACGAAGGAGGGAAAGCAGAAGCAACGCTTATCCGGTTTAACTATAATTTGTCTCTTTTGCCTGTAGTGGAACCTTTATAGAAGCACCCATCCCTGTAAATAAGTATTTCCCCCGGCTGGTCATACCCTATGCCGGCATCGACACCCAGGATTTTATTGTTATAGAGTGATTTGATTTCCTTATGAGTGCTGTGACCGACAACGATATGTGCCTTATCAAAGTAAACAAGTATGGAATCCAGGCTGCTTTCGCTGAAAGTCAGTATCGGTGAAATATCCCCTGTACCATGAAGGCCCGTAGTCTCCTGCTAAAAAACTCAGTTCTTCACTTACCCCTGCTGACCATATATCCCTTCCAACGATACTGTCACTAAATGCCTGATTGATATGCCTGATATCCAGGTTTCTGTGAACCAGCTCAGGAGAAATTCCACCATGAACAAAAATGATATTATTTATAGTAACCATAACCGGTTTGGAGCGCAGCCATTTGCCCAGAACAGAATTCTCAGAGTAGAGATCTGAATACTTTATGCCGGAGATTGCCTCCACTTGCTTATACTTTTCATTTATATACCTCAGGTCTTCATCAAGGACCATCAGCTCATGGTTTCCAAGGATATAGTGAACCATTCCGCCGGCCCTGGCAGCCTGTTTCTCGAGGCTATAAAGATGCCAGAGAATTTCTGTAACCATATCCCCCCTGTCGAAAGCATCACCCAGATAAACAAGATGCCCGGCACCGAATTGCCAGTTCAGGTTCCTGTCAATAATTCCGTTTGCCTTTAATTGATCCAGGTACTGGTTGTACTGTCCGTGAACATCTGTAATAACAGCGATGCTGTCTACCCGTTTGAAACTCTGGTGATAGTCGGGTTTCTGACTGAATACTTTTATCAGATCCTTGTAATTATATGATTGATGCGGATTGATTTTAATTTCGGAGCGGTTGCCGGGAAGAAGATATTCCTCTGCGGGCAGGCTGTTTTCAATCCGGAGAACCTTAAGAGTATCATTCAGGTAAAAAATGTAGGGGCCATCATTGACAGGGACGCTGTCCCTTCCGTCTGGCAGGTAAGCTGCAGAAAGGTTCAGACTGAATGATATACAGATTATCAGGTATAGTAACTGTTTCTTCATACTGTTCCGATTAAACGTTTGATCATTAAACCTCAAGGAAGTAACGTGTAACATCTTCAATTTGTTCCGGAAAGTTAATACTTCTTCCCGTACTTGAATCCGACTGGATTTCATAATTTATTTCACGCGGTCAGCACCTCAGCCGGCAGGAAAATTATGTTTCAGGCGGTTGAATTCATAAAGCTGAGCATGGCTGTTAACTATTATCTTATTGATCATGAACATATTGACATAAATATTGTTATGCTATTGACTTGGGTGACAACATTTCATATATTTACCTTAATTAAAAGAGAATCAGCCCTAAGGCCGATAATTAACTGTTCAGGTACCACACATGAAAGGCAGAATTTTTCTTCTGAGCAAAGCATTAGTTTTTCTGGCTGTGACTCTTTTCTGCCTTCACAATAACACCGTTGCGCAATCATCAGTCCGTGATACATTAAATCCCAGTTACGGGCTATTTGAAAACGAAGATCCTCTGGAGATAACCCTTCAGTTCGATCTTACTGCTTATTTAAGAACCAAGCCGAAGGACGAATACCTGAAAGGCAGTATTACCTTCAAACCCGGCACTGCAGACTCAATGACAAGGGACATCAGGCTCCGGACCAGAGGGGTATTCCGCAACGTGGAGTGCTATTATGCTCCGATCGAGCTTAACTTCAAGGATGCCGGTTTCGGGTATACAGATCTGGACAGTATCGGGAAATTGAAAATGGTGGTACAGTGCATGCCTGGCAGTGAAAGTGAAAAGAATGTCCTGACAGAATATTTGATATACAAGATGTTCGCTGTCCTTACCGATACCTGCTTCAGGGTAAGGCTGCTGACTGTTAACTATACCGATTCGGAAGGTAAAAAGAAGCCTTTTACTCAGTATGGATTTTTTCTTGAACCCACTCAAATGCTGGCTGCCAGAACAAATTCCGTTGAGATTGAATCGCGGGCGCTGACCCAGAAGACAATCTATCCCCGCATGATCGACCGGATTGCCATTTTCAATTATATGATTGGCAACTATGACTGGGCTGTACCAAATCAGCATAATATAAAGATTTTTAAACCAATGGCCTTTGAAAGCCGAATACCTTGTAACGGCAGTTCCATATGATTTTGATTTCACGGGGCTTGTCGATGCAGGGTACGCAATCCCTGATGATAAAATAACAGGAACGACTTCCATCCGTGAACGCATTTTTCTTGGAGTGTGCCGCACCAGGGAGGTGTACCAGAAAGACCTGGAGGAGTTTCTGGAAAAGAAGGATGAGATCTACAGGCTGATAAATGAGTTCCCTTACCTGGACGAGAAGCAGAAAAAGGACATGATATATTATCTGGATACATTTTACGATGAATGCACGGGAAAGCAAAGGGTGATCAATGTCTTCCTGAGGAGCTGTAAGAATTTCTAAAACTTAATTACTATACCTATGACTACCGGTTTTTTTAATCTGAATAACCCTGACTTCTGGGCAATAATAGAGAGGTTTGCTATCAACATGATCTTTCTTTTCCTACTGCTGCGTGTGGTTTATTACAGGTATTCCAGAAAGGCGAATTACCTGTTCGGCTTTTTCCTTATGGGCATAGTGATCTTCTTCATAGGGGCCATGCTGAAGATCGTATCGATGCAATTTCAGATGGCAATAGGCTTGTTTGCAATATTCACAATCCTTAATCTCCGGACAATAAGTTTTGATGTCAAAAACATGGCATATCTGTTTGCCGTAATTGCCATTTCTGTCCTGAACTCGATTGATCTCAGGGGCGAGTTCCCTACCCTGGGGATTTTAATCTTTGACATGATGATCATCGCCTCTGCTTTCATTCTTGAGGCGCTGCTCGTCAGGAAAGACAGGTATGTCTCGCATCCAATAGTATATGATAATCTTGAAATGCTTAAGCCTGAGAACAAAAAGGAGCTTATTGCCAATGTTGCAGCGTTAACCGGTCTCGATGTTAAAAAAGTCAAGATCCGCAGGGTAAATTACACAGAGAAAAGTGCGGTGCTTGATGTCTTTTATGAGGCCTGAACCTCACAGTTTTTTGCAGTTGTCAAGAAAGAGGTCGATCAGATTGTCAAGGCTTTTTGGTTTTTCAAGCTGAAGAAAGAACTGATCCAGAAAAATAATGATATTCTTTTTTGCGGCTTTGCTAAGGTGAGGGTACTCATTCACCACTGAATAGAATTCATCCTTTTTATCGAGGAATATCATAAGTTCGTTATGATACACCTCACGTGTACGGCAAATGCCTGTAAAGAGTCTGTCGCGGTTAGTTTCTATTCCGATTCCGGGTGGCGGTATTGCATAATCGGCGTTTACAATTCCCGTAAGGTCAAAATCAAACGGAACGGGTATGCCTATCCCGGCAATATCATATCTCGGTGATGAAAACACTGAAATATTATGCTGACCGGGAACTGACCAGTCCCAATTGGATACCATGTAATTGAAGATAGCAACACGGTCTATCATTGAAGGGAACATGTGCTTCTGTGAAAGGCTTCGTGTTTTTACCTCGAGGGTATTAGTCCTTTTTGCCAGAAGCTCTTCCGGTTCAATAAAAATCCCATACTGAGTGATCTGTTTCTTCTCATTTTCAGTATCGATATAATTAATTTTTAACAGCCTGACCCGGAAACAGGTATCGGTAAGGACACTGTAGAGCTTGTAAACCAGGTATTCTTTAATTACATAATCATCATATAACGATCCCTGCTGGCACTGATTTACCAGCTTGATTTTCTTGATTTTGGCGGAATCGGTTACTTCATGGACCGGTTGCTTAAAAATGATCCTCATGGGCGGGAATCTGCATCTCTCGTATCGCGACTGACCCCGGTACTGAATTGTCACCTTTCTGTCGAGGGTATCTGTTTCACTGAAACGGAAAGTCATTACTCCGTCAAACGACTGGTTTTTGTCCGGTTTCTTAAGGAACCCGGACAGATCAAACCGAAGTGAAACATTAAGAATGTCATCATTTGTAAAGAGCGGAAGATATCTCTTGGCTGATCCCTCACCGGGTTGTTTACCGGTGAGTGTATCTGTCTGACCGTTAGACTGTAAGACAGACAAGGCGAAAACAACGAGGACAAGGGCAAAATCTTTCATTCTCAAATTTAAGCCTTTATCTTACCAAAGTCAAGAAAACGGGGTAGTAGAGTGATAAGTATAATAAACATCACGTCATCTGGGATTTTGTTCCTTCCTCATGAATTGCCCATAAATGGGACCAGAAACCTAAATACCGGGCCGGTATTGTAACCGAAAGGGCAGTCAGTACGTTTAACTATTGCTGATTTGGGAAGTGAAAGATCCACAGAGTCATGAAAAAATGGTGTCTGCTAGCATTTTTTGTGGTTCTATCGGTTAACATTTCGGGGCAGAATTGTACCATTATTTCAAAGGCTAACAATATTACCCCGGATAAATTATGTTCACCGGTAACTGCAACATGGAATGTAAGTTATACCGGTGTTACTGATGCCGGTAAGCCAGTAAGTATAAGATTCGACTGGAACAATGGTACAATAGTAACTGTTCCTGCAACCCGGGTCGGCCCCGGTATTTTTCAGGCTACGGCCATCAATACCTATACATCACGGGGTGATGTTTGTAATTATCATCCTCAGGCAACCCTGATTGTCAACGGAGTAGTCTGCACATCATCTTCCCAGGAACAGATAGTGACAGTATGGGATAATGATGATCATAATGGCGGCCGGATGCATATAAATCCGGAAGTTTATCCGATCTGTTTCGGAAACGGCGCCAATGTCCGTTTTCAGGACTTGACCCAGTTCAACTGTGTGCCACCTCAGGAAAGGGATAACCCAAATGTCAACACGAGGTGGATACAATGGATATATGGGACTGATAATACAATGGGCGGAACTCCTGTAACAATAGACGGAAGATCCAGGACTTTTCCTTATGTGGATAATATAATTACACTTCCCGGCCCGGTTACAGGCTCAGGAGTATGGTCGGATGTAATAAACGTTGCCAATGATAAACTGGTAGGGCAGTATTTTGAAGTAACCCTCCGCAACTGGAATTACTGTAATCCGTATGATGATCCTACTATTCCGGGAGGCCCCAGAGATCGTCAGAATGGAGATCACCCACCAGTGGTCACAACGGCAATTATATTGATTGTTCCTTATCCTGATGCCACGATAACACCGGTGGACACATTATGTTCCAATGCCCCTTCTGTTACCTTAAGTGCACATGATCCGGGCGGAACCTGGTCAGGAAACGGTGTCTCGGGAAATATCTTCGATCCTTCAGTCTCTGGACCGGGAAACCATACAATACGCTACGAAATAATAAATGCTGACGGTTGCCGGGATGCTGATGAAACAATCATAACAGTTGTACCGGTACCTGATGCGACTATCCTAACTGAAGGAATTGTGTGTTCTTCAGATCCGGAGCTGACCCTGGTGGCGCGTGATACAGGCGGGGTCTGGTCAGGACCAGGGGTTGTGGGAGATAAATTTTATCCGTCACTCACCGGAGCCGGGAACCATGTCATAACTTACAGCATAACTGATGCCAACGGGTGTTCGGACTATGATGAAACCGTTCTGACTGTTGCGACACCTAATGCCACCATAACACCGGTGGATACTCTTTGCGAAGACAGCCGGGCAATAACCCTGACAGCTCATGATCTGGGCGGGATATGGTCAGGACCGGGAGTTGTTGGCAATACATTTAATCCTGTGCTTGCAGGTATCGGGGATCATCTGATCATATACAATATTGTAAACCCCGATTGCATGGATACTGACAGTACGATCATCACTGTTATGCCTAATCCGGTAATTACAATAGCTGATGCCGGTCCCCTGTTTGTGAACAGCCCTCCGGTGACGTTGGCTGCCACCCCGGCCGGAGGGACATGGTCAGGTATAGGAGTTTCAGGCAATACTTTTTATCCTGATGCAGCAGGTACCGGCAATCATGTCGTTACTTATGAAATACCGGCAGACCGATGGGGTTGCCGTGCTATAGACTCCATGAATATTACGGTATCGATGCCACCTCTTCCGATAGCAGATTTTGAACCTGATACTTTGGGTTGTTCCCCTCTGACGGTCCAATTTATAAATCGAAGCGTCTACGGGGAATCTTATTTATGGGATTTTGGCGACAAGACCTTCTCGGCAGAAGAAAACCCCGTCCACACTTATTATGTTCCGGGGAATTACATAGTTCATCTGACCGTATATAATATTACCGGACAAACGGTTCATAACGGGGTTATCACTGTGTTCCAGAATCCCTCTGCAATTTTTAACGCATACCCGACCAATGTTGTGAACAACGAGCAGGTCGTGGTTTTTTACAGTTACTCATATTATGGAGATACTTATTTATGGGAATTTGGCGACGGCCAGACGTCCTCTGAAGAAAATCCATTTCATAAGTATGAAGCGCCGGGATCCTATACGGTTTATCTTACCGTAACTTCGAAAGACGGATGTATTGATTCAGCCATGCTTGAGACACCGGTTGTTGTCGAATGGAAGACCGGGCACATAAGATTTCCCAATGTGTTCAAGTGGAATGAAATGGGACCCACCGGGGGGCAATGGAATGAAGGTTTATATGCGGAGATGGATTTTGTCTTCAGGCCGTTTTTTGAGAATGTGATTGAATACCGGCTGCAGATCTTTAACAGGTGGGGGGTGTTGATCTATGAAAGCGATGATCTGCAAAAAGGGTGGGATGGCTACTGTGAGGACGGGCGTCTTGCCCTGGAGGGCGTTTATGTATACAAAGTGAACGGGAGATACGCTGACGGCGAGTATTTTGATGTGGCAGGCGATGTGACGTTTTTGCATTAAAGCATCACACACAATACACAACCCCGTAAGTTAAATCCCGGGGTTTTTAATTTGATCTGAAACACTACCAGCCGGGCAAGCAGGCCTGGTCATACCTGGATATGTCGCTGCTCACTTATGTGAAGAATATATAATTAATTGAAAATAAATATAATATCCCGGGAATTAGTCGTATATTGGGCTAATTAACTAAATCAAATAATGAGTAAAGGAACAGTAAAATTCTACAATGAAGCCAGAGGATTTGGTTTCATTAAAGAGGAAGATTCACCAAAAGAGTATTTTGTACATTCAACAGGAGTAAAGGGAAGCATTAAAGAGAATGATGTGGTGACCTTTGATCTGGAACAGGGCAAAAAAGGATTAAATGCAGTAAATGTTAAACTTGCATAGTTTATCTGTTAAAGTCATTTAAGGAATTGGTCCCGCCATACGCGGGACTTTTTTTATTGAAATTTTAAAAAACGAGATGGAAAGAAAACCAATAGTATTTAAATCACCCGACCTGTCGAAACTGAAGGAAGTTATAATTGACCACAGAACAAGAATATATATTGCTCTGGAAGCAGATGTTGAGGAGGCCAGAACCCGTTACCTGGCAATAAAGAACAGGAAATATTGACCGGTTGCTCATCAATAAACTTGATTTCATCTATATCAAAGTGTAACTTTGGTTTTAACAGATGAAAATCCCCGGTGCTAAAAGATGCCCTGTTCAGAAGACAATTAAAACTTATTATTGGATTACTGATTTTACTGGCGGACAATGACCCTTCTTATTCCGGTGTAAGTGTTTTTACCCCTGATCAGGAGAAGGCCATTACAGAAGATACCATACCCATAAATAAAGCCCGGCTTATAACTGTCATTACAGGTATCTCGGTTGCTTACGTAGGGTCTGTGACATATTTGCAATATGTCTGGTATAAAGATCACAAACGAGTTCCATTTGAATTTTATAATGATCTGGGCGGTTACAATCAGGTAGACAAGTTTGGTCACATTTATGGTTCTTATCTGGAAAGCTATATCGGATTTCATTCATTGCTTTGGGCTGGTGTTTCAAGAAAAAAAGCAGTTTGGTATGGCGGGAGCCTGGGGTTCTTTTTACAGTTGCCCATTGAAATATGGGATGGAATGTATGAAGGATGGGGATTTTCCTGGAGCGATTTGGCGGCAAATGCTTTAGGTTCTGTACTGGTAATCGGACAGGAACTTGCATTTCACGAACAGGTCGTGAAGTACAAGTTTACTTTTAGTCCTTCCCCTTATGCACAGCAGGCAAACGGTTATTTAGGGGATGGATTTAATCAGTTATTTTATGATTACAACGGACATACATATTGGTTGAGTATTGGCATTAACCGGCTGATTAAAAATACCATCATTCCTGATTGGGTGAATTTTGCAGTTGGTTACAGTGCCGGGGGAATGTTTGGGGAATTTGAAAACAGAACACAGTATCATGGTGTGACAATACCTTCAACAGAACGTTACCGGCAATTCTTATTTTCCCTGGATGTTGACTTCTGTAAGATACCTGTCAGAAATAAGATTCTCAGGAATTTGTTTAATTATATGTTTATGATTAAAGTCCCTTTCCCTGCTATTGAAATAAATACAAAAGGGCAGGTCAAATTTTACCCGCTGTATTATTAATGTATAAATTCCTGTCAGGGGATCTCTCTTTTCTCTTTGCCATTGCACTGTCTTTAGCTGAAGAGGTTTTCTTCATTTAATCATAATATACATTTTTGACGTTTGTCAAAAAAATTTGCGTGATACTCTTATTTGAGCTAAATTTTGTAGCCTAAAACTAATTTAGCCTCAAAGAGATGAAAAAGAAGAGATTGCCTGCCTGTATGCTGGTGGTAATACTAGGCAGTACTTTATCTTTTTGTCAGGAGTTAGTCGTACCGGCCGGAGGTAACGCAACCGGGACAGGAGGGTCAGCTGCCTTTACTACCGGACAGGTGGCCTATTCGGTTATTACCGGGACGGACGGTTTTGTGATAGAGGGTGTTCAGCAGCCTTATGAGATCTCAACGGTCACCGGTATCGAGGTGGAGGATATTACCCTCGGTTATGCTGTTTATCCCAATCCGACTGCAGGAATGCTTCGGCTGGTCATCGGCGCTCCCGATCCGGAGAGCTACAGCTATCAGATCTTTGATCTGAACGGAAAGCTTGTCATGAACGATAAGATAACAGGGAATGAAACAGAAATCTCAATGGATCATCTGTTTGCATCGGTCTATTTCCTTAAAGTCATCAGAGACAATTCCGAAGTGAAAGTATTTAAGATCGTTAAAAAATAAAACCCAATGAAAAAGTTATTTGCTCTGACGTTGATTGTTGGACTGGCATTGGCTGCCTATGGCCAGGCACCTCAGAAAATGAGTTATCAGTGTGTTGTACGCAATTCTGCAGGTGCGCTTGTCGCAAGCCATGCAGTAGGACTTAAGATCAGCATTCTTAAGGGAACGGCAACGGGTACAGTGGTTTTCTCAGAGACATACTCTCCTGTGCCTCAGACCAATGCCAACGGGCTGCTGACTGTTGAAATCGGATCCGGCACCGCCTCGTCTGGCACTTTTACCGCTATTGACTGGTCTGCCGGTCCGTATTTCCTGAAGACGGAGATGGATCCTGCCGGAGGCACCAGCTATACTATCACGGGTACGTCACAGTTGCTGAGTGTCCCGTATGCCATGTATGCGAAAACAGCAGCCAACGGGTTCAGCGGCGCCTGGGCTGACATTACCGGAAAGCCTGCATTTGCCAATGTTGCCACATCGGGTAGCTATAATGATTTGCTGAACAGGCCGTCACTGTTCAGCGGAAGCTACAATGATCTGACAAACAAGCCGGTTTTATTTGACGGCACGTGGACCTCATTGACAGGTAAGCCGGCACTGTTTGACGGTACCTGGGCATCGACCTGACTGGCAAGCCGGCGGGATTTGCTGACGGTATCGACAATGTTGATGATGCAGATAACAGCATCACCAACGAGATACAGGCACTGAGTCTCAGCGGGACGGTTTTGACACTGAGCAGCGGAGGTGGCACAGTGACACTGCCTTCATCCGGCGGAGGAGACAACTGGGGCACTCAGACGGTCGTGACTAACACCACTCTGACAGGTGCAGGCACTACTGCAAGCCCGCTGGCAGTGGCGAATACAGTCATCACACCATCCTGGTCTCATATACAGAGTATACCTGCCGGATTTGCGGATGGGACAGACAATATTGACGATGCTGATAACAGCATCACCAACGAGATTCAGATACTGAACCTCAGCGGAACAACTCTCAGCCTGAGCCTGGAGGAGGTTCAGTGACGTTGCCTTCATCCGGCGGAGGAGATAACTGGGGAACCCAGGCGGTGGTCACTGATGTTTCGCTGGCAGGGAACGGGACCACGGCAACACCTTTAATGATTGCCGACAACGGTGTAACGGCAGCGAAGATAGCAAGCGGGGCTGTGACAACGGTAAAGATCCTTGACGGCACTGTCAGCAATGTGGATCTTGCTGACAATTCCGTTACCACTGAGAAGATTGCATCGGGCGCAGTCACAGGTGCAAAGATAGCACAGGCAGGAGCCACCACAGGACAGGCGCTCAAATGGAACGGGACCACCTGGGCTCCGGCGGCAGATGCAACAGGAGGCACCGCCAGCGGGTGGACCGACGACGGAAATCGATCATCCGGTTAACCACAACCACTGATTCAGTCCAGATGGGAAGTGTCAACCGGCTCGGAAAATTCAACGTCGGAGGAGATATCGGTCTGACTCTCCACCTCCAGCATTTACTTCGGAAGTGATGCCACCCGGATAACAGGATTAACCGGGGGAGATCTGCGGCTGGTGGCAGAGGACCTGAGCATGCTGACCACCGAAGATATTACCTTCGGTCATTTTGGCGATGAAACCTGGATAAAATTTGACAACGCGAACAAAAGAGTGGGCATTGGAACACTGGCTCCGACGGACCGTCTGCATGTGGTGCTGGATGCAACTGCTGTGGGATTATCAGCTGTCAGGGGTGTGGCCACTTCAACTGCAGGTGCAGCATATGGCGTTTATGGTCAGTCAGCAGGTTCCAGGGGACGTGGCGTCATGGGGGAAGCCACCGGTACCAGCAGCATAGGTGTGATGGGGCTTGCCACGGCTGAAAGCAGCACAGGAGTTTGGGGAGAAGGTGCCAACCAGGGGGTGTACGGCAAATCAGACCTTGGCAACCGGGAAAGGTGTATTCGGACAGGTTACCTCGGCTACAGGATACTCCGGATATTTTGACGGGGGTAGGTTTTATGTAAGCGGCAATACAGGGATAGGCACCACAGCCCCGGCAAAAAAACTGCATGTCATCGGCAGCGCCCAGGTGAGAGACACTCTCTATGCCAGTGCAGTGAAAATCACGAACAGCCCCAGAGTATTTTATAAGAATTCGAGTACAGGGTGGCCTAAAAACATTACGACAATGGAATCATGGGGCCCACTGGACAGCGTTACTGTGGTGGCTCCGGGACCCGGATCTGTTTTGTTGAACATGACAGGATTTCTCCAATCCTCGCACACTTACAATGGTAATACCTGGGTTTACGTTGGCATTTCAGCAATCCGGCGCAGTAGCAATTTTGAGGATGTACTGTCACAAACAGTTTGGCTATTGCATGAAAATCTTGTAGGAGGATATTACCAGGTGCCTTGTGCGGTCACTGCTGTTGCTACAGTAGCCTCAGGCGGAACATATAAATACTACATCGTCGGTTGGTTTAATGCATGGGATGGAGAAGAAGATCAAGTGGATTTTGGCAGTGGTGCAATTTCGGCCCTGTTCATACCGGCTTACTAAGGTCTTCACATTTTTCACTGCGGCAGGTGATTCCGGGATTGCTGCGCGATCCCGGGTCTGGGGATGGCAAGAGCACAAAAAGACCGCCGGAATGTGACGGAAGCGTTCTCCTTGTGTTTATTTCCTGACAGTAATATTTTGTTATTTTTGTCACGTACCGTAAATGAGAACATTTGTGATACCCTGGTAGAATCCGCATCCAACTGCAGGTTTAGCCCGGGCGAACTACTGGTTTTTATGATAATTCATTCTGTCAACCAAAAAATTAAATCTATGAATAAGATCAAATGCATCTTCATGTTAATGCTGGCTGCTCTTCTGGTTTCAGGTCCGCGGGCCTTCAGCTGCACGATCATTGCCGCCGGAAAGAAAGCAACGGCCGACGGGTCGGTGATCATCTCACATACCGATACCGGTCCTGACTCGCGGATTTTTTATGTCCCCGGCAAAGCATTCGGGCCAGGGGAGAAGGCCCCTGTTTACTGGGGCATCCAGGATGCCGGACGTCCGCTCCTGGACGACGGGGAGGTGCTGGGATACATTCCGCAGGTGAGGAAAACCTACGGGTATTTCCAATCCGCCTACTCCCACATGAACGAGGTGCAGCTGGGGATAGCCGAGAGCACCACGGCGCAGCGGCCTGAGCTGGTCTGCACCCGTGAAGGAGGGAAGCAGATCATGACAATTGAGCAGGCGATGATCTTTGCCCTCCAGCGGTGTGACAAAGCGCGGGAGGCAGTGATGCTCATCGGCGATCTGTTGATCCGCTATGGGTTTCTGCCGTCGAGCGGCGACGGTTCCGAGACGCTGGTGATCGCTGATACGGAAGAGGCCTGGGTTTTCGAGGTCTTCGGCGTAGGCAATGGCTGGGACCCCGGCACAGACAGACCCGGGGCCATCTGGGCGGCTCAGAGGCTTCCCGATGATCAGGCGACGATGATACCCAACTGGAGCATCATCAAGGAGATCGATGCCACAGACAAGGAGCGGTTCCTGGTTTCAGACAACTACAGGCAGGAAGCTATTGACCGTGGGTGGTATGATCCTGCCTCCGGAAAGCCATTCATCTGGCAGGATGCCTATTCCCCTCTGCCCGAGGAGTATGCCACCAGCCGTTTCTGGCTTTTCTACACCACGTTTATGCCCGGCCTGAAGGAGTGGCCTGACAGGAAGCTCGACCCGGCCAACCCGTACAAGGGTATGCAGCCTTACTTCCAGGTGGTGGAGCCTCTCTCCATCTATCCCTTTGCTGCTGTTCCCGAGAAGAAGATCTCAGTGAAGGATGTAATTGCTTTCCAGCGCTCGACATTCGAGGGTACCATCTATGACATGACTTCCTATCCGGAGTGGCTGGTACCCGACGGAAAAGGAGGTTATGTGAAAAGTCCGCTTGGCCACACCTTTCCCTGGCAGTGAGATGCGGAAGCTGATCAAACAGACTTACAGAAGGCCGGTGGCTCGTCACCGGGGCCATTACGGCATGGTGATGCAGCTGCGCGACTGGCTGCCCGATGCCATCGGCGGGGTTTACTGGGTATATCTCGATAACCCTTATTTCAGTCCGTATGTTCCCATATATGCCGGAAACCTTTCGGTGGCTGAGACCTACAATATATACGATCCGGAAAAGTACGACGAGCGCTCTGCCCGCTGGGCGATCGATTTCGTCGATAACCTTGCCAACCTGCGGTTCAGGGATATCGCTGATGATGTGCGGGTGGTAAGGGATCCTTTTGAGGAGGAGATGTTTGCTTCCCAGGAAAAGATCGAGGCGGAAGCCCTGGCTCTGTACAAGAAGGATCAGGACGCTGCCCGCAAGTTCCTAACCGAGTACACGGACGGGAAGATGAACAGGGTCACGGGGATGTTCCTTGAGTTACGCGACCAAATCATCACCCGGTACACCAATAACCGGGAGTAAACTATTGTGTCAGGCAGGGAATAATATCATTTTATGTAATAAGGTATCGTCTTGCTGGCCGGGGATTGCGCTCACTGCGTTCGCGCGATCCCTATTTGGTGATCATCCTGATCAAAAAAAGCCCGCATCACGCTTGACGTGACGCGACTTTTTATTTTTATGCGCTCCTCGAAAGCAAGCTTTCTCGTTGCCCCTAAAAACAAAAAGCCATCCGCCAATTGCGGATGGGCTTTTTTTGCTCAGTCGGGATGCCGGGATTTGAACCCGGGGCCCCTTGCCCCCCAGACAAGTACTCTAACCGGGCTGAGCTACATCCCGTGCTGTGAAGAGGTGCAAAATTAACCAACAATTCCGATTATGCAAAAAAAAGGACCTACTGTCAATAACCTGATAATTTCAGACCGTCGGTTGCATCAGTAAATTTTTATATTTGCTGATCAAAAAACAAAAACAAGAAAATATCCTGAAGATGAACCAGGTAAACAGACGTAACTTCCTCCGCCTTGCAGGTGCCGGAGCAGCAGCAGCTGCAGCTGCACCTGTCGTTGGTGCAATGGGCTCAGTAACCGGTGAGACCGCTGTACAGCAAGCCAAACCGGCTACGAACATCGATGACGCCCTCAAGGTGCCGCGAAATGCAAATTCGATGCCTGGCCTCTTCCCTGGTCGCGTGGCTGTGGTGAAAAACAGCAGGTCAGTAAAAGAAAACAGCATCGTCGGTCCGGAGGTCCATGACATGATAGCCCGCTCAATGCTCGAGCTGACAGGGGAGAAGAAACTGAAAAAAGCATGGAGGAAATTTGTGTCACCGGGTGACAGAATTGGACTAAAAGTCAATCCTGTTGCCGGCAAGAGCCTGAGCACCAGCCACGAGGTGGTAAGAGCAGTCATCGCCCAGCTGGAGGCCAGCGGCATCAGATAGATCACAGCTTACAATCTGGGACCGCCGCGAGTTCGAACTGACAGATGCAGGATTTACCCCTGAGAATTACCCCGGCATTAGGATCGTCGGTACCGAACAGATGGATAAGGACGGTCTTTACTACGGCAAGGACGGAAAACTGTACGGCGAGCATATGATAGACCGCGACTGGTATTACTGGGCCGACGTGGAAGGAGAATACGATGAGTATACAATGCCCTATATGGTCAACGGCGGCAAATACTCATATTTCACAAAAATTGTTACGCAGGACCTTGACAAGATCATAAACATACCTATCCTGAAAAATGCAGGGGCGACAGTGACACTGGCGCTGAAAAACCTTGCCTACGGCTCTGTATCAAATACCGGCAGGCTTCATGCAAAACTCTGGAACGAGACCTGTGCCCAGGTATGCGCATTTGCACCCCTGCGCGACAAGGTGGTCCTGAACATCGTCGACGGCATCAAAGGATGCTTCAACGGCGGTCCCGGGGCAAACCCTCAGTTCTTCTGCGATTATCACACCATCATTACCGGCACTGACCCCGTGGCAGTCGACAGGATAGGCTATGATATCGTGCTTGCCAAACGAATAGCAGAAGGGCTTCAGAAGGAAGGCGCCGCCACGGCACTCGAGTTCATGCTTCAGGCTGAGAAACTCTCGCTGGGTATTGCTGACAGAACAATAATTGACCTCAGGGAAGTGTTATTAGGCTAGGTATTTGAAAGGGACATTTATGCATCTGAAAAGAACGGTTATAACATTTTTTCTGGCCTGCATAGCAGTGGCAGCAGCAGCCCAGGCATCGCTTTCTTCGATAGTCATTGCTGAGCTGCCCGGAATTGAAATTACAAAGACGAGGACATTCACAGCAGAATCATTGTACGGTTACATGAACGGCGGGGCAGAGCTGTACCTCGAATACGGTTTTGACACTCTGACAGTCACGGAGGTTACCTCCGGAGGAAAGGATATCAAGATCGAGTTTTACTGCATGAGTGACGCCGAAGCAGCCTTCGGCATCTTTTCAGTGTCACGGTTCCGCTGCAACGGAGGACCAAAGCTGACTGATCATCAATGCAGGTCGGCATACCAGCTGCAGTTTTGCAAGGGCAGGTACTACGTCAGCATTATCAACGATACAGGCACAGATGCAGAACAGAAAACTGCAAATGAAATAGCTGCATACCTGATCAGGATTATAGCTGACCCTCCTTTTGATCCCGTTCGCTTTTTTGAAGGCGGACTTGATGATGGAGACGATGAAGAGTGCGGTGCTCATCAGGGGACCTCTTGGCATCTATAACGGCATACCTGTACTTATTGATGCACTCGGAGACGTCACTGGTTACAGTGCCCTCATCATCAGGAAAGATCAGAAGACCATCGGATCGCTGCGTTTTGACACACCCGCTGCAGCCAGTCAATTCACAAAAGGGATAAACAGCTGCGTGCCAGCTGATACCAGTTCAATGAACAATCAATCAGCCGTTTCTGTTATTTCACCACAACAAATTATTGTAACATTTTAATAAGGGTTTATTTAATTGTTATTTTTGTCGTCGCATTTAAATCAGATATCGGATGCAATTATTTAAACCACTCGAGACCGGCAAAGGGGAAGATAAATCCGGTGTCAGCACAACAGAGAAAGTGAAGTGTCTTATAATAGGCTCAGGTCCGGCTGGTTATACCGCAGCGATCTATGCTGCACGGGCCAATCTCAAACCGGTTCTTTATACCGGCCTTCAGCAGGGAGGACAGCTAACCACAACCACTGACGTTGAGAATTTCCCGGGGTACCCTGACGGGTGTCACCGGTCCTGAGATGATGGAGGATCTACGAAAGCAGGCTGAACGGTTTGGAACGGAAGTACGGTTGGGTATTGCCACATGCATCCGATTTTTCAGGCAGTCCGCTGAAAGTGATCTTTGACAATACAATTGAGATAGTGGCTGATGTAATAATAATAGCCACCGGCGCCACTGCCAAATATCTGGGAATACCTGCAGAAAAAACATATGCCGGCATGGGTGTCTCTGCCTGCGCCACCTGTGACGGCTTCTTTTACCGCGGCAAGGATGTTGCCGTTGTCGGCGGCGGAGACACAGCCTGCGAAGAGGCTTCGTACCTGGCAGGATTATGCAGGAAGGTATATATGATAGTCAGACGCGATGTGCTGCGTGCAAGCAAGGCGATGCAGCACAGGGTGATGACACGCACCCAACATTGAAATTCTATGGAAATGCCAGGTGGAGGATCTCTTCGGAACAAACGGCGTCGAGGGTGCTGTGATCGTACGGCACAAAGGCACGCCTGGGGAAGAAAAGTTCAATATAAAGATTGACGGTCTCTTCCTGGCAGTGGGACATACACCCAATTCGGATAGTTTTCAAGCAATGGATTGAGACGGATGAGACAGGTTATATAATAACAGAGCCGGGTTCAACCCGCACACGTGTGCCGGGCGTATTTGCGGCAGGCGATGTGATGGACTAATGTTTACAGGCAGGCAGTGACAGCCGCAGGCAGCGGATGCAAGGCTGCCATAGACGCAGAGAGATATCTTGCAGAAATCTTATAATTCATTTGGATATAAAAAAACAGGGAAAGAAAGGGGAACACGATGAGGAATTTTAAGAAGACATTTCATATCAATGCCGAACCGTCAGATATATACGCAGCACTGACAAATCCATATACAATTGAGTTATGGTCGGGCTATCCGGCGGTCATGGTTGCAAAACCGGGCGAGGAGTTCAATATGTGGGACGGGGATATCTGCGGTAAGATAATAGATCTTGTGCCCGACCGCAAAGTTGGTTCAGGAGTGGTACTTTGGCGACAGGGAGGTGCACTCAGTGGTTACCATTACCATAACCGGCAACGGTGGCGACACGGCAGTGGCTGTTGAGCATACCAATATTCCGTTTGAGGATTACGAGAATATTGCCGAGGGGTGGAATGAATCCTACATGGGAGCTATAAGACGCTTCTATAACCCCAACTTCTGATTACGGAGAATATCTTTTACATCTTCGAGACCTCCGACAATCAGTCCCGAAATACCTGTATAGCATTTAGTCACTGATTTCTCGGATACTTTTTCCGCCCAGCGTGGAAGCCATGTGAGCATCTCATCTTTTATAAAAGTCACCAGGTCTTTCCGTATCATCTCCCTGATCTCGTAATCGTCTTCGGTAAGATATTTCTCAATAAGAAGATTTACGAAGAGAAGCTGTATCCCCAGGTGGTCGGCTTCCAGGTCGCATTCTTCAGTCCTGCAGTAGCCGTATCTCCCGTATACTTCACTCAGCATCCGGTGATGTTCACCGGTATCTGTTCCCGGGTTGAACCAGTGTGAAGCGGCAGGGTATGCAGGTGAATTTTTGTCGGCTGATAACAGTGTTTTATAATTATCGCCTACTGTGAGGCGACATTGTTGTTTGAACGGGCACGGCGACCTGAGAAGGCGGCTTGCCTCCATGGTATTTTATGTTGTTGCTCTCGACGGGCAGGTTTCTGAGCATGCCGCTGTCGCAGAGATTGGGTAAATCGCTTTCTTCAGGAGAGAGGGAGACGGATCCTCCCAGAAACATAAACATAGCAGTATATGCCTGTAAGAGTTCATCCGGGGTGTTTATGCCGGTATAATGGTTGTTCATCAAAGTTAATGGGTCTTTATTCCATTAACATTGAGACAACCGAAATGTTCATCAGATTATTTTTCCACTTTTTCAAGACCCTCCAGCTCCTCGATGCCCATGCTGTCTGACAGGCTGGCTATCGTCTTAAGGTCAAGGTCGCCCCTGATCGACACCACCGAGCTTCCGTGACCACCGGTCACCATCACCAGCTCCGCAATCTTGCCGCCAACCTCACGGATCATGAACTGAACCTCACCATTCTCCTCCCTGACGGTCATCAGCTCCTCAAACCCCGTCCTGTTAAGCTTTGGCAGCAGATCATTGCTGAAGTTCAGGCCGGAAACATTCTTTGCACTGTCGATCGAGAGGATCCTGATGCTCTTGATCCGGGTGACCAGATTCTGGAACTCTTCATCCTCGGTATCAAGCCGCGCCAGGAGGCTGAACATTTTTGAAGAGATATAAACGGAGGTAAAGCCATCCTGGCCATCATACCTTTCGAAAAGTTCGTCAACAGGACTTTTCTGGCAGAAGGCTGACAGGGAAAGCGCTGAGAGAATTATAAACAGAACCAGTTTTTTCATTACCCGGGTATTAATTGTTGTTTTTCGTATTTGTTGTTGTGTTCAGTCCGTTGAGATAGCGAAGCTTATCAAGGTTTTTTCCCACTGCTTTATTCAGTCTGCCAAATTCACCCATGGCATCAGGTGTGACGCTCATTGCCCTGATCGAGCCCAGCGGTTCCGTGCCCGTATTCATATTTTGCGAGACCATGGTCAGAATGCTTCTTACCTCTGCCATCGCAATTTCGGGATCAGAATAGGTGTCACGCAACCTGTCAGGCCTGAGATAATCAAACAGGAGATAAGTGCCGATCAATATTACTGCCGTGGCGGCGATGGTCATGCTGTACCGTCATCATCTCCTGACGGGAAGTCATTTTTCTCTCCCTGTGTGTCACTGCCTCAAGCTTGCTGAAGAAATCAGACGAAGGTTCAGGAATCTCAGTCCGGATGGCACTCAGATACTCCGCCTCCGGGAAGAGCGACGCCACAGCAGGGTCAGCAAGGTACTCCCTCAGCCGTGCCTCTTCCGCTTCCGAGGTAGTCCCCTCGTAGAACTTATCGAGCAGCTCTTTTATCTTCTCCCGTTCCATAATTATATATCCTTTCCATTTCTTCCCTTATACTCTTTCTTGCCCTTGACAACATCGTCCGGAGGGCACCTACGCTGGTCTGCATTGCTTCGGCTGCCTCTTCGTAGGAGTATCCCTCGATGTCTCTCATATGACGGCGCTCCGGTAGGGTTCCTTCATACGTTCAACTATTCCGCTAATAAGGGCTGCAGCTTCTGAACCGTCTGATTTACTGAACATGTCGTTTCCTGCTTCCATATACTTCCTTCACCCCACTGATATCATCCATTTATTATCCTTTTTCTCCTGCGCAGCAGATCGATGCAACAATTACGGGTGACTGTCGTGCACCATGCTGCAGGGTTTTCATACCTGCCTGCTTTCTTTCTTTCCTCCCAGAGTTTCATCATCACTTCCTGAACGACATCTTCAGCTTCCTCCCTGTTGTTCAGGTAGCGGAAGGCGAGGGCATACAGCCTTCGTCCTTCCGGCAAAAACACTTTCCTGAACTCTTCGGGGGTCATCTTTTTCCAATGTGTACCCCAAAGTTACCATTTCCCCGAAAATTCAAGCATCTCAAGCCTTGGCAAGTCCTTCCTCCTGTGTAAAGTGCTCCACGTCATCCTGAGTAAAGTTGCCCCTTACCTGGATGACAGTCTCGCTGTCACCGGAGGCAACCATCAGCAGCTCTTTTATGACATCTCTGTCGGTTCTTACCAAAAAGAGCAAGTTCTCATCCGGGTTCTTTACTTTCATCAGCTCCTCATATCCGCCCCTTCTTATGATACCTTTAAGGTCGGCGTAGAAATCCGGGACCATTGAAAGCACTGTCCTGCCTTCTTTGCTAACAATTCTGATTGAGGTTATCTTCTGATCCAGGTCTGCCAGGTCAGGATCATCGTCACAGTTCTTCAGCAGGCCAAAGAGGTTGCCGTTGATTGTAACATAAGTATATCCGTCTCTGTCGGAATAGCTGTTGAAGAAATCATCAAGCGCATCTTTCTGTCCGTAGAGCGCGGTGGCGCAAACTGCAATGATTACAGATAATAGGATTCTTTTCATGACTGTCCGTTTTTAAGGTTTATTAACCGTGATTTATATCTATGACGAACAGGCCGGCAAAACATTACAGGTTTTTATTACTCTTTTTAAAAACCTGTTGATATCTGTTCTTTGGGTTAATGAGCCGGGTATTGATAAAATGTTACATTTACGCAGAACGTACTTACATATTATTACATAAACCGTTGTGTGTGTTGAGAATTTAAATTCAAATCAATTAATTATATATGAATGCATCTGAGGCTGTTACTGTCGCCACTGAAAAAAAACTTGATCTGCCTGAGGAAGTCCTTGAGCTCATCAGTTCAGCTCCCCGATCGCTCTTCTTCAATTCATCCGGAAGAGATTTTCAATCAATCGATGGGAGGGGAGGATAATCTCTCTTATGATGTAAAATATGATATCCCCGGAAAAGGAGAGGTTACTGAGGTCAGGCTGCACCGCGTGACTAATGGACTGTCAGCAAACTATACTGATCCTTATATGCGCAGGCGTGACCCTGACACCATGCTGATCGGGGATTCCCAGCCGACTGACAAGAAGAGGTTTGCTGATGAATTCGGATATGATTTCAGCATGCTCAGGAGCGAGACCCTTGAATGGCTGAAAAGCCAGGAGATAGGCATATTTCTCTGTTTTGCCGGCAACTACCCCATCGGAGCAGGTGGAATTGTGGTCACACCGCTGAATGCCTCGTTTTTTGCATTCGGATTATCTCTCCTTCAGAAAATCATCCCTGTCTCTGATCTTCCGTCAGGGTTTACAATCGAATCAGTCGTTTATGTTGCGCCCCCCTTCCGGCACACTCATTTCAGATGGCAGGCAGATTGTTGTACATAACAGACTGGAGGGTCTTCATGAGATGTTCGCCTATAATCTCTACCCTGGTCCCAGTGCGAAGAAAGGCTTTTACAGTGTACTGCTGACCAAAGGCGAAGCCGAGGGCTGGTTGACAACACATTGTTCAACCGTGCAGGTTGTCAGTCCGTATGATAATATCACCACCTTTATGCATGAAGGCGCAAGCGGCGGAGGCAAGAGCGAGATGATACAAAACCTGGTGCGCGAACCTAACGGCCAGATCATGATCGGGCAAAACATCGTTAACGGTGAGAAGAGGGTGATATCCATTCCCCTGTTCTGCTCATTTAATCCCGCCACCGATGATATGGCTCTGTGCCACCCATCATACCAGCAATCAAACGGTAAGCTGACGGTTACTGATGCTGAGAATGCCTGGTTCATCCGTGTCGACGGCGTGAACGGATATGGAGATGATCCTTTTCTTGAAAAGATAACAATTAATCCGGGAGAGCCCCTGCTCTTCCTGAATATCGACACAAGGCCTGACGGCACGGCACTCATCTGGAACCATACTGAGGATTCCCCCGGCAAACGCTGTCCCAATCCGCGCGTTGTTCTGCCCAGGCGTATAGTGCCGGGTGTTATCAGCAAGCCGGTGACAGTCGATGTTCGCAACTTCGGCGTAAGGATGCCGCCCTGCACAAGCGATAAGCCCTCGTATGGCATTGCAGGACTGTTTCATATCCTTCCTCCGGCGCTTGCATGGCTATGGCGTCTGGTCAGCCCGCGAGGTTATGCCAATCCCAGCATCACAGGCGGAGGCGATATGGAGAGTGAGGGCGCAGGCTCGTACTGGCCTTTTGCGACGGGCAAGCGTGTCAGACACGCAAATCTTCTGCTTGAACAGATAGTTAACACACCAAGGGTCCGGTATACCCTGACTCCGAACCAGCATATCGGCGCCTGGAAGGTGGGCTTCAAGCCACAGCTTCTTATGCGGGAGTATCTCACACGCAGGGGCAATGCCAGGCTGAGGATTGACCAGTACCAGACAGCCCGCTGTCCGTTACTCGGCTATGAGCTTAATTATCTGACGATTGAAGGATCGCGCATACCAACACAGATTCCTGAAGGTCTACCAGCAGACAGAAGTAGGAGAGGAGGGTTATGATGCCGGCTCGGAAATACTCCGTGGCTTTTTCAGGAAAGAGCTTCAGGCCTTCCTTGAACCTGATCTCCTGCCCCTGGGACGGAAGATCATCAATGCGTGTCTTGACAATTGTTCTGTTGAGACCTATGCAAAGATATTACCCATGGAGTATCAGTACTCCTTCCTGAATATCAGTGATCTTGAAGAGAAAAAATAGATTTTTCAGTTCTTGAAATCCGCCATCGTGTCAGTCGGATAGACACCTGCCTCCAGCTTCTTTTTTACCTCCTTGAAGCATTCGATGGTGTATTTCACGTCTTCCAGGGTGTGTGCCGCGGTGGGTATGATGCGGAGCATGATGACACCTTTGGGCACAACGGGGTAGATGACCACTGAACAGAAGATGCCATAGTTCTTCCTCAGGTCCTTGATAAGGTGCGTCGTCTGGGCTATTCCTCCCTTGAATATTACAGGAGTGACGGGCGACTCTGTCTTACCGATATCGAAGCCTGCTTCCCTGAAGCCTTTCTGCAGAGCCCTTGCGATGGTCCAGAGCTTTTCACGAAGTTCCGGATGCTCCTTCATCATCTCAAGACGTTTGATAGCACCTATTGTCATTGCCATTGGCAGTGACTTGGCGTAAATCTGTGACCGCAGGTTGAACCTGAGGAAGCTGATTACATCTTTTTCTCCTGCCACGAAGCCGCCTATTCCTGCAAAGCTCTTGGCAAAGGTGCCGAAGTAGACGTCGATCTGATCCTGGACGCCGAAGTGTTCACCTGTGCCGGCGCCTGTCTTGCCCATCGTGCCGATGCCGTGTGCATCGTCCACCAGCAGGCGGAAGTTATATTTCTTCTTGAAGGACACTATCTTGTCGAGTGCGCCGAGGTCTCCGGCCATACCGAAGACACCCTCGGTGATGACGAGGATACCGCCGCCGGTCTCATCCACGACCTTCTGCGCATGCTCAAGCTGTTTTTCGAAGCCTTCCATGTCATTATGAGGATAGACAAACCGTTTGGAGAGCACCATCCTCAGACCATCCATTATACAGGCGTGCGATTCAAAGTCATAGACTATGACGTCATGTCTTCCTGCCAGGCAGTCGATGATGGAGACCATGCCCTGGTATCCGTAATTGAGAAGGTATGCAGCTTCCTTGCCGACGAATTCAGCAGCCATCTGCTCAAACTTCTCGTGCATGGAAGTCTGTCCTGACATCATCCGGGCACCCATGGGAGAAGCAAGTCCGTACTGTGCTGCAGCTTCGGCGTCAACCTTGCGTATCTCCGGGTGGTTTGCCAGACCCAGGTAATTGTTCAGGCTCCAGTTCAGTACCTCTTTGCCCATGAATTTCATCCTTGGGCCTATCTCGCCCTCAAGCTTGGGGAACATGAAGTATCCGTCAGCCATCTCCTGGTATTGTCCCAGCGCACCACGGTTCTTTCTGATTTTGTCGAAAATATCCACGTCAGTCTATGTTTTGATTAATGCCCGCAAATTTATGTAAAACATATCTCAGTCGGGGTACCTATTTATACCTATTTGCATCAACATATTAACACTTCTTTAACCACTTTATATGTTTATTTAGAGCACTTTTGCATCTAATTGGAACGCCGAATAAAAAAAAATACTAATTTTGCGCAACATTTCAGGAATGAGGATCAGACCTATAGCAGTTATTCTTCTTGCGCTCATCGTTTCATCATGCGGTGAGTATGAGAAGCTTCTCAAGAGCAGTGACTATGAGCTTAAGAAGCAGAAGGTCTTTGACTATTATGATGACGGCAAGTACACAAAGTCGATAGAGCTGCTCGAACAGATACTGCCGAGGTTCAGGGCCACAGAGGATGCTGAGCAGCTTAACTGGATCAATGCACAGGCTAACTTCAAGATACGTGACTACATGATGGCCGGCACATATTATCAGAGCTTTGCTGATACGTACCCGGGAAGCAATAACGCTGAGGAAGCATTATATCTTTCCGCCATGTGCGACTATTACATGAGTCCGAAGGCTGAGCTTGACCAGGCCACCACAAGGAAGGCTATTGAGAGCTTCACGATCTTCCTGACGAGGTATCCTGCGAGCACAAGGGCTGACGACTGCAGGGCCAAGAATAAAGGAGATGCAGGAAAAGCTGGTGGAAAAATCCTATATGAGCGGAAGGCTTTACTATGACCTTAAGCAATACCGTGCCGCCACCGTCTCGCTGTCAAACAGCCTCAAGGAGTATCCTGATACCAAATACCGTGAGGAACTGATGTTCCTTAAGCTTGATGCCCTTTACATGTATGCCCAGAAAAGCATACCCACAAAACAGGTGGAGCGCTACCAGGCAGCGCTGGACGATTATTATTCATTTATCGAAGAGTTCCCGCAAACCAAATACTCAAAAAATACGGCGAAAATCTTCCAGACAACGACAAAGTTTCTCAAGGTTGATACATCGGAAACACAAACAGCAAGTAACTGAATTATACAAACAGATATGGATTATAAAAAGACATCGGCATCTTACACCACTGTTACAAGGGATGTTAATAAATTTGACGTCACCACCGGTAATATTTATGAAAGCGTTATCATCTGCACCAGAAGGGCGAACCAGATCAGTGTCGAGATGAAACAGGAGCTTAACTCGAAGCTTGAGGAATTTGCTTCGTTCAACGACAATCTTGAGGAGGTCTTTGAGAACAGGGAACAGATAGAGATTTCGAAGTTCTACGAGAGACTGCCGAAGCCCACTCTTATCTCACTGGCTGAGTTCGAGGACGGTAAGATCTATTACCGCAACCCGGAGAAGGAGCAGAAGCAGAAGAAATAAATACGCAATATGCTAAAAGGCAGGAAGATACTGCTTGGAGTTACCGGAGGTATTGCAGCTTATAAGGCTGCAACTATCATCCGGTTATTTGTTAAGGAAGGGGCAGAAGTGAAAGTGGTGATGACACCTCTTGCCAAAGAGTTTATTACACCTCTCACCCTGGCCACGCTGTCGAAGAACCCGATCCTGGTCGATTTCTTTGACCCGGAGGACGGACGCTGGAACAGTCATGTTGAACTCGGACTGTGGGCTGATGTTTACCTTATTGCCCCTGCCACGGCAAACACCATCGGGAAGATGGCTGCCGGCATAGCTGACAACCTGCTGCTGACAACTTACCTGTCATCACGTTGCCCTGTGTTCCTGGCTCCGGCGATGGATCTTGACATGCTGGCCCATCCGGCAACAGTCAGAAATATTGCGACACTTAAGTCCTTCGGCAATCATATCATTGAACCTGGCACGGGTGAGCTTGCCAGCGGTCTCGACGGCAAAGGCCGCATGGCCGAGCCTGAGGTGATAGTGAAGGAAATAAAAGAGTTCTTCTCAAAAAAAAAAATAACTGAACTGCCTCTTCGGGGCAGGAAAGTGTTTATCAATGCCGGCCCCACGGTGGAGCCGATCGACCCTGTCCGTTATATCAGCAACCATTCATCCGGCCGCATGGGCATAGCCCTTGCTGACTGTGCTGCTGCGCTGGGGGCGAAGGTGACCCTGGTGCTCGGACCGGCCACCCTGAAACCATCCAAT
Organism: uncultured Bacteroidales bacterium; assembly: GCA_963732575.1. Lineage (GTDB taxonomy): Bacteria > Bacteroidota > Bacteroidia > Bacteroidales > VadinHA17 > SR-FBR-E99. The sequence continues at coordinate 396,930 of CAVTAA010000004.1, read as the reverse complement.
GCCCTGGTGCATACTGTCCCTGTCACAACTGCTGCTGAGATGACAGAGGCTTCGGTAAAAGCTTTCCGCGAATGCGATATTGCAATACTGGCTGCTGCCGTGGCCGACTTCACACCTGAAACAATCTCCGGCACCAAGATCAAAGAGAGGCAGCGGAGAGATGGTCATCAGGCTCAAACCCACCGAAGACATAGCCGCGCTTCTCGGAAGCCGGAAAAAGAAGCACCAGTTCATTGCTGGGATTTGCCCTTGAAACCAACGATGAGGTAGACAATGCCATCAGCCAAGCTGAAGAGAAAGAACCTTGACATGATCGTACTCAACTCACTCAGGGACGAAGGCGCCGGCTTCGGTCATGAGACTAACCGTATCTCTATCATTGACAGTAACAATAATATTGATAAATTTGAGTTGAAAACAAAGGGTGAGGTTGCCTCAGATATTCTGCACAAGATCATATCCCTTCTGGACTGATTTGACTTCGTATGGCTCAATCCATTAAAAGCAGGCTCCTGTTGACAGCAATGATGCTGCTCCTGACGACGAGTGTTGTCACTTCACAGGAGCTTTACTGCAATGTTCAGGTATCGGCTCAGAAGATACAGGGTTCGAACAGGGAGATCTTCGAGAGCATGCAGCGCGACATCTATGAATTCATGAACAGCATGGTCTGGACGGACAATCTTTTCAGCTATGCGGAAAGGATAGAATGCAACGTTCTGATCAACCTTGATGAGCAGTTCTCTGCCGATGAATTCAGCGGCACCCTGCAGATACAGCTCAGCCGCCCGGTCTTTAACACGACCTATGAATCGACTGTTCTCAACTTTATGGATAATAACTTCCGGTTCCGTTACGTGGAGTTTCAGCCGCTCGAATTCAATCCAAATGCACATACAAACAACCTGGTATCGGTGCTGGCCTACTATGCGTACCTTTTTATCGGGATGGATTTTGATACTTTCTCGCCGGAGGGAGGAACACCCTATTTCCAGATTGCCGAGAAGATCGTCACCAATGCACAGGGCGCTTCTGAACCCGGATGGAAGCCTTATGACGGATCAAGGAACAGAAACCGTTACTGGCTTGTCAAGAACATTCTCAACGATGAATATTCAGGTGTCAGGCAATTCGTCTACCAGTATCACAGAAGGGGGCTTGACAGGATGGAAACTGACCCTGCCCAGGCAAGGACCGAGATCGTTGAGAGTCTTGAACTGGTGCAGCAGGTCTATCGTCGCCGGCCTGACCCTTACATGTATTATATGTCTGTCATCGTTGAGGCGAAGGTGAATGAACTGATCAATATCTTTACTCCGGGATTTCCGGAGGAGAAGAACAGGGCAGTGCAGATCCTCATTGAGATTGATCCGGCCAACGAATCAAAATATAAGCAGATTATTTCGGGTTCTGTTTAATAATCTGATCATGCTCCGCAGACTGACAGTAAAGAACTATGCCATTATCAGAGAGCTGGACATGGGCTTCGGTGAGGGTTTTACCATTATTACAGGTGAGACCGGAGCCGGCAAGTCTATCCTCCTCGGTGCCCTGGGCCTGGTTCTTGGTGAGCGTGCTGACACCTCTGTACTGCTGAGCAAGGATGAGAAATGTGTTGTGGAGGCTGACTTCAACATCCGGGGCTATGACCTCGAGGAGCTCTTCGAGAGCAGCGGGGTGGATTACGAGGAAGATGCAATTCTGCGAAGGGAGATTACTCCCTGCAGGCAAATCGAGAGCTTTCATCAATGACACCCCTGTCACTCTTGAGTATTATGAAAGAGCTGGGCGACAGGCTGATAGATGTTCACTCACAGCACCAGACGCTGCTTCTTGGCACCAGCATGTTCCAGATGCGTGTCATTGACGCTTATGCCGGTAACGGCACTCTTTTCAGGGACTATACACTCAGCATTTAAAAAATACCTCTCTGCCAGGCGTGAATATGAAGCCATGGCTGAAGGCGCCGACAGGCAAAAGGCTGATCAGGAGTATTACGTCCATCAGCTTGAGGAGTTCAAAGCCGCCAGGCTTGTTGCCGGGAGAGCAGGAGGAACTGGAAAAAGAGCAGGAGATGCTCTCCAATGCCGGCGAGATCAAGGAAGCGCTGACAGCTGCATCAACGGCACTCTCGGGCGACGATGTCTCAGCCCTGTCAATGCTGAGGATGGCGCGCAATAACCTGTCAAGGATTTCATCTTGGCTGCCGGAGGCCGGTGACCTTGAGAAACGTCTTGAATCATCACTTGTTGATCTTAACGATATATCATATGAGACGGAGAAGGCTCAATAGCAGAACGACGGCTGACCCGGGCAGGCTTGAGTATGTGGCCGGAAGGCTTGATCAGATTTACTCACTGATGCAGAAGCACAGGTGCAAAGACCTCGGTGAGCTGCTCATCAGACAGAAGCAAATTGAAGAAAATGTTGTTTCGCTGGCCGATATCGATGTGAAGATCGATGAGCTGAAGAAGAATGCTGACGATGCTTATAAGCAGGTTGTCAAAATCGCGGGACAGATGTCGGCTGCAAGACGCAAAGCCATTATCCCAATGGCAGGTGAAATAACAGGGATGCTTCGTCAGCTCGGAATGCCTCATGCACGGTTCGAAACAAGGATCAGCAGTCTCAGTGCCCCGGCAGCGTCAGGAGCTGACAAGGCGGACTTCCTGTTCAGCGCCAACAGGCAGGTAGAGCCCGAAGAACTGTCGCATATAGCATCCGGGGGAGAACTGTCGCGCCTGATGCTCTGCCTTAAGTCGATCCTCGCCAGCAGCTCCGGACTGCCGGCCATTATCTTTGATGAGATAAACTCCGGCGTTTCGGGTGAGGCAGCATCGATGGTGGGCAACATACTTGCAGACATGGGCAGGAGCATGCAGGTGATAAACATCACGCATCTGCCGCAGGTGGCTTCGCGGGGAAGTATCCACTATCATGTTTACAAGGAGGAAAGCGATCACTCAACAATAACACGTGTAAGGTTGTTAAATGACGATGAGAGAGTGACCGAGGTAGCCCGCCTTCTCAGCGGCAGCACAATTACTGAAGCCGCACGGCGAAATGCCCGTGAGCTGCTGAAAGGGAATTGACACGAACACAGAAAGTTAAGAACTAAAAGACCAAGACTATGATCACCAACCTTTTGGAGGGTAAAAAGGGAATAATCTTCGGAGCCCTGAATAATAAGTCCATTGCATGGCATGTGGCTGAAAAAGCTCATGCCCAGGGTGCAGGACTGGTATTGACAAATGCCCCGGTAGCCATCCGTATGGGTACCATAGCCGAGCTGGCGGAAAAGACCGGCAGCGAGGTAATCACTGCTGACGCCACGAGCATGAAAGATCTTGAGGCGCTGTTCCTGAAATCAATGGAGATCTTTGACGGCAAGATAGATTTTGTGCTGCACTCGATCGGCATGTCACCCAATGTCCGTAAGGGAATTCCATATGCCGAGATCAGTTACGAGAATATGCTGAAGACGCTGGATATATCAGCGCTGAGCTTCCACCGTATACTGCAGACTGCATACAAACTTGATGCTATCAGGGAGTGGGGGTCGGTGGTTGCGCTGACGTATGTTGCTGCTCAGCGGACACTGGCGGGTTATAACGACATGGGCGATGCAAAGGCCCTGCTTGAATCCATCGCCAGGAGTTTCGGATATATTTACGGAAAGGAAAGGCATGTCAGGGTCAACACCATCTCCCAGTCACCAACGGCGACCACAGCGGGTGAAGGTATTTCAGGATTTGATTCACTTGTCGATTTCTCTGACCGGATGTCGCCCCTGGGAAATGCAGACGCCTCAGACTGTGCTGATGTCTGTATCACTCTTTTCTCTGACCTGACAAAAAAGATCACCATGCAGAATATCTTCAATGACGGCGGATTCGCAAGCATGGGTATGAGCCAGAGAGCAATAGAACAGTACCGCAAGAGCTTCGACGAGTGCCCTGATAAACTGATAAGTAAAAATACTTACATAGGTTAGCATTAATACCTCTTTTAGCAAACCCTGCCGGTCACGCAGGGTTCTTTTTTTACATTTGGTTTTCCTAAAACTGACTGCCATGTTCAACCTGATCATTCTCATAGTGTTCTATGTGACCTTCCCTCTGTTGCTGATATGGCTTACCATAAGATATCCGCTGTTCAAAAAGATCGGGGCAATAGTAATGGCTTACGGTATCGGGATCATTATTGCCAATGTTGGTATTCTGCCTGAAGCAAGCGATGCTTACCGTGAAGACACAATTACAAAGGACAGGCCGTACATTCCCAAATCAGAGCTTGAAGAGATGGTGGCTGCAGGTGTTCTTCCCGAGAGTGATATCAGGGCGAATAATGTTGCCTCGATACAGGACAGCGTACAGTCAGCAATACTTCCGCTTGCCATACCTTTGATCCTGTTTTCGCTCAATGTCAGAAGATGGTTAAGGTTTTCAGGCAAAGGATTCCTGTCAATGATACTGGCCCTGGTGTCTGTTATGGTGATAGTGGCAACCGGTTACATTATCTGGAGAGACAAGATACCCGGTTGTGAAAAGATAGGAGGGATGCTTATTGGTCTCTATACAGGAGGCACAGTCAACCTGGCTTCGCTGGCTCTGGCTCTCAAAGTTGAGCCGAATGCATTCATCATGACAAATACTTATGACATGATTGTCGGGGCGTTCGTAATACTGTTCTTTATCACTTTAGGCCCGACAGTCTTCAGGTGGCTTCTCCCTGCCTATAAAGGTCATGTTAGTCAGAGCGCTGAGAGTATTGAGTTTGAGAAAGTGCGGCTTGAGGTGACCGAGGAGTTTGATGACTTTACCGGCATGTTTAAGAGGGGCATAATTCTTCCTCTGCTCGGAGCCATCGGCATTGCCGTAATTATCTTTGGTGCCGGGTTCGGCGTCAGTCTTCTTTTGCCCCGGGTGCCTTTACTTGTTTCGGTAATACTGACGATAACAACTCTTGGAGTTGCGGCATCATTTGTTCCCTGGATAAGGAACATCAAAAAAACCTTTCAGGTCGGGATGTATCTGATAATAGCCTTTTCCCTCGTGATTTCCTCGAGGTGCGACCTGAGCCTGATCTTCCAGGCCAAATATATCAGCCTGCTCCTTTATATCACCTACTCTTACTTCGGCTCCCTTCTGCTGCACCTCTTCCTTTCGTGGATATTCAGGGTGAGTGCTGATGATTATCTCATTACCACAACCGGGTTTGTCTATTCACCTCCCTTTGTACCAATAGTGGCTGCAGCCCTGAAGAACAAGGATGTGATACTTACCGGACTGGCCACAGGAATTCTGGGTTGGATCTTAGGCAACTATATAGGAGTTGCCTTTGGTATGTGGCTGGTGAAATTATAGTCATGCGGTCATGCGGTCATGCCGCCTGTCGCTGAGCTCCGTCAAAGGGTCTGAAGGTCTTAAACAATAAGTACTTCAGGTACTTTCCTAAAAGAGATAATTCAGTCCCATTGCGAACCCGATATTACCATCCTGTTCGTTTAATGCCTTTCCGATATCAATTGCAATGACGAAGTTGCGGTTAATGACCGGCATGATACTTAAGCCAACGGAATGATGAAATGCTTCACCTCCGGGATTGAAGAAATCTTCATACTCATAGTTCTTCATGTTGGTGTCAAAGACGCTCTCAAGATTGTCAGGCAGATCAAATTTATTTGTAACGATGCCAAAATCATAGAATGCATTGACCCCTATATAGCACTCCTGGTTAAAAAGTATGAAATGAAATGGCTTCCAGCGCATTTCGACATTTCCGAAAGCGAAGCCGTCGCCTATCACCCTGTTCCTCAGAACTCCTCTCAGTGTGCTTGAGCCACCCAGACCCTCACTTGTTGCACCTGTAAGCATGGAAGTGATAACCTGCGACTGATAAAAGTAGGGTGCATTCCCGGTCAGGGTAGTCTGATAACCCAGCCTGTAGACCAATGCAAGATCTTCAGGAATAAGGGTAAAATACTGCCGGTGTGTCACATAGAATTTTGAGAAGCTCCAGTCGTTCCCAAGAAAACCGGGGGCAATTTCTATTCCCATCTCTGTCCACAGACCCTTCATCGGGTTAGGCCGGTTGTCACGGCTGTCCCATACGATGCCGGCTTTGACAGTATTGACCCATCCGCCGTCAGCTTCGTTTGCTGAAATAATGCCAAGAGAATCCCTGTAGATCTCATAAAGCCCCGGTTCTTCAGTCACCTGAGGAAAAGGATCGTCCCTTCCCTTGTTGAACCTGTCAATATCAACTGATGAAATGCTGAAATTCTGAAATGCAAAACCGGCGCTCCATTTAATATGTTCACCTGCCAGTTTACCCTGAATATCTGTCTTTATTCTGAACTGGTTCCTGTCCATCCGATAAAACATCCCCGATTTGTATGCGTCTCCGTCCTCTGTCCAGTCCCTGTTGAAGATAAACTCATAACCGTTAAATCCGTAAAAATCATTTGCCTTGTCCGGGAGGTAGCTCAGGTCAAATACAAGATGAGTGTTTGGTATAAGATGATTCGATTCGTACATGAATCTGTATATGGCGCTTCCTTTAGTGAAACGTGACACTTCAGTGTATGTGTGGTCAAGGTATTCCGGATATACGCTGGGATTGCCGTAGTTGTACAGTTCAAACAGAGCGCCGTACTGAAATCCGAGGTTGGAATCATATGTAACAGCCGGCAGGGCGCCGCCGAATTTCCATCCTACTTTTTCCTTTACCTTCTTTTCTTTTTCCTGTCCGTATGCGGAGAGTACTATTATTAGAGCCAAAAGAACTGACAAGAGTTTTTTCATAGGTCACAGTTTTGGTTGATGGCGTTAAAGATAAGAAAAATGGAAACAGAGGACTCTTTTTTTAATATTTGCTACCTTAGTGACCTCCAATGCGGGTACCATGAGCCTGATAATATATAATACAGGTATGCTTGTACAGGTACGTGATGAAAGTGTGGCTTTCGTTGCGGGCAAGGATATGTCACATCTGCCTGTGATCGAAAATGGCTGGCTCCTCATAGAAAATGATATTATTGCCGGCTATGGTTCAATGGACAACATGCCCTCATTCAGCAACGCCATTAACAGGCTTGATGCTGCCGGAGGATTTGTGTTTCCGGCATTCTGCGATTCGCATACTCACCTTGTTTATGCAGGCAGCAGGGAGAAGGAATATGTTAACAAGATCATGGGTCTGTCTTATGAAGAGATAGCAAAAAGGGGAGGAGGCATACTCAACTCAGCACAGCTTTTGCATGAGACAAGTGAGGATGAGCTGTTCAGGCAGTCGATGGAGCGTGTCAGGGAGATCATCTCCTTTGGCACCGGCGCGGTGGAGATAAAGAGCGGCTACGGCCTCACCACGGAGGATGAGCTGAAGATGCTGAGGGTCATACGAAGAATTAAGCACGAAGTCACCTCTGACTGTAAGGGCAACCTTCCTCGGGGCACATGCCATACCGGCACTTTACAGGGATAACAGGATTGGATATATTGACCTGATAGTGAATGAGATGATCCCTGCTGTTGCTGCCGGACGGCTGGCTGACTATATCGATGTCTTTTGTGACAGGGGCTTTTTCACTGTTGAGGAGACGGAGCGCATTCTTGAAGCCGGTGCACGTTATGGCCTGCGTCCCAAGATGCATGCCAACGAGCTGGATTATTCCGGTGGGATCCAGACAGGAGTGAAGTATGGCGCCCTCTCCGTTGATCATCTTGAGTATACCGGTGATGCCGAGATAGATGCGCTTCTTGGCAGCGGAACCATGCCCACCCTGTTGCCCGGTGCGGCGTTCTTCCTCGGTATGACCGATCCGCCTGCACGGAAGATGATTGATGCCGGGTTACCCCTTGCCCTTGCCAGTGATTACAATCCTGGGTCATCACCCGCAGGTAACATGAAATTCATTATGTCACTGGGGTGTATCAGAATGAAAATGCTGCCGGAGGAGGTGATCAACGCCGTTACGATAAACTCTGCTTATGCGATGGGCATATCTGAGACACACGGGTCTATAACGGTCGGCAAGAAAGCCAATTTATTTATTACAAAAAGATACCGTCATATGAGTTTCTGCCGTATGCGTATGGCAGCAACCTCATAGAGAAAGTTATACTCAACGGAGAGATTGTACAATAAAGAATGGGTTATCGGTTTTCGGTTATCAGTTATCGGTTAAACTTAAGCTAAATCCTTAACAGACAACAGATAACAGACAACATAACGATAGAGAATGGGTTATCGGTTTTCGGTTATCAGTTATCGGTTAAGCTCAAGCTAAACTCCTGACAGACAACAGACAACAGATAACAGACAACTTCAAGTATATGACCACTAAACGATTGATTGAATGCGTCCCGAATTTCAGCGAGGGGCGTGATATGGAGATAATAAAACAGATCACTGATGAAATAGAATCGGTTGCCGGAGTGAGGCTTCTTGATGTTGATCCGGGAAGGGATACCAACCGCACTGTGGTGACCTTCGTTGGGGAACCCACAGCTGTCTGTGAGGCCGCTTTCAGGGCTGTGAAGAAGGCATCAAGGGTGATCGACATGTCAAAACATACAGGTGCACACCCCCGCATGGGAGCAACAGACGTCTGCCCGCTGATACCGGTAGCCGGGATCACAATGGAAGAGACGGTTGAATATGCCCGCAAGCTGGCTGAACGGATAGGCACTGAGCTGAGCCTGCCGGTATTCTGCTATGAAGAGGCAGCCTTTGAGGATAAAAGAAAGAACCTTGCCAGTGTCCGGGCCGGTGAATATGAGGGACTGAAGAAGAAACTTCAGGATCCAGCATGGAAGCCTGACTTCGGTCCTGCCCGCTTCGATGCCGGTGCAGGCGCTGTCATCGTTGGCGCCCGCGATTTTCTTGTTGCTTTCAATGTGAACCTGAATACCACCTCTGTTAGACGTGCCAACGCCATCGCCTTTGATGTGAGGGAGCGCGGGCGCGAGAAGAGAGAAGGAGACTCAGTGACAGGTAAAATAGTAAAGGATGCTGACGGCAATCCGGTGATGATACCCGGTTCGCTGAAGTCAGTCAAGGCCATCGGTTGGTTCATACCTGAGTACGGATTTGCACAGATATCGATGAACCTTACTAATATAGGTGTCACTCCTGTGCATATTGCCTTTGACGAGGTATGTAAAAAGGCAGGTGAAAGAGGAGTGAGGGTCACCGGTTCGGAGCTGGTGGGACTGATACCACTGAAGGCGATGCTTGATGCAGGCAGATATTTCCTTCATAAACAGCAGCGCTCGGCAGGTGTTTCAGACGCTGAACTGATCATGACGGCTGTGAGATCAATGGGACTATCCGAGCTGAAACCTTTTAATCCGGATGAAAAAATAATAGAATATATGCTGCAGGATAAGAACCAGAAGAAGCTTGTCGGCATGACACTCTCTTCGTTTGTATGGGAGACCTCATCCGAGTCGCCTGCCCCCGGCGGTGGATCAATCTCGGCCGCCATGGGAGCCATGGGTGCCGCCCTCGGGACGATGGTGGCAAACCTCTCAAGTCATAAAAGAGGCTGGGATGACAGGTGGGAGGAATTTGCCGTCTGGGCGGAGAAGGGAGCCCAGATGCAGAACAGGTTGCTTGAGCTTGTGGACGAGGATACCGAGGCTTTCAACGCCATAATGAAGGCTTTTGAATTGCCGAAGGGCAGCGAAGAAGAGAAGGCTGCCAGGGCGGCAGCGGTTGAAGAGGCAACAAAAAATGCTTCCCTGGTGCCGCTGACGGTGATGAAGGAAGCCTTTAAAACATTTGAGCTTTTAGGTGAGATGGTCAGAAAAGGCAATCCCAACTCTGTGACTGATGCCGCAGTTGGTGTGCTGGCCACAAGGGCCTGTATAAGAGGCGCTTATTTAAATGTCAGGGTAAACGTTTCAGGACTGAAAGACCGTGCTTTTGCTGAAAAACTGATAGCCGAAGGCAGGGCAATTGAAGAAAAGGCAGCAGCAATTAGAGCATGAAATAATAGGGTTAGCCTCCGCAAACATCACAATAATTGCGAAATATATTCTCCTGTTAAAATTTGTTAATTCAAAAAAATGGTTTATTTTGCGTAATTAAGTTTGATTATTAAACCTAGTTAACCTAAATCTAACTCGTATGAAGAAACTATTTCTGTTATTAGTATTGTTTCTGTGTACAAGTGCCGCAACTCTGATGGCACAACAGACAAGAACCATTACAGGTACGGTTACCTCCGCAGTGGAGGGGGAGGGCCCGATACCGGGTGTATCTGTTTCTGTCCCGGGAACTACTCTCGGGGTATTTACAGATGCCAATGGGAATTTCTCTTTAAGTATCCCGCAGAACGCCAAAACACTTGTGTTCTCCTTCATAGGCATGAAGACACAGGAAGTGCGAATGACGGCTGACGGCAGATTTATGGTGGTGATGGAGCAGGACCTGCTGAACCTTGATGAGGTGATCGTAACCGGTGTTGCCGCAGGAACCCCCAAAAAGAAAATGGCTGTATCCGTTGAAAGGGTGGATGCCGCCAAACTCATGGAAGTACCTGCAGGGTCAGCATCATCAGCCCTCTCGGGAAAAGTCTCAGGTGTAACTGTAATACAGTCAACCGGCGAACCGGGCAGCCAGGCCACGATACTCGTCCGTGGTGCAACCCAGATAACCGGTTCACAGGCTCCCCTGATCGTCCTTGATGGTGCCATCATGGAAGGCACACTGGGAGATATCAACGTTGATGATATTGAATCAGTCGAGGTCGTAAAAGGGGCCAGTGCTTCAGCACTCTATGGTTCGCGTGCAGGGAACGGCGTTATTGCTGTGACTACCCGCCGCGGTAATCTTCTGAGCGAAGGCAGGACAGAGGTGACTCTCAGAAATGAATACGGTGTGAACCAGCTGGCCAAAAAGTATGATCTTGCAACACATCATGCTTATGCTCTTGCTGCAGACCAGGCAGGCTATGACTACACAAGATATGCCGGTGTTACCTACCCGGCTGATTATAATGCAACAGAAGCAGGTGTCACAGGGACCCGCTCACTGGAGACAGATCAGTATGTAGATAATGAATACGCAAACATCTATGACCAGGAAGAGGCTATCTTCTCCGGAAATGACTTCTACACCAATTACATCTCAGTTGGTTCAAACCTCGGAAAAACAAACTTCCTGGTGTCATTTGAGAACAATGTGCAGTCTGGTGTAATGGTTGAAACAGAGGGTTATAAAAGGAACAGCTTCAGGCTGAACGTTGACCATAGACTTACTCCAAAACTCTCGGTTTCAGCAAGTAACTTATACGTGAAGTCACGCACCCAAGATCCCGGAGGTGCCAACTATAGCAACGGTGGCGTGTTCTTCGATGTATTGCTGATAGAACCCGATGTCGACCTTTACTATCTGAACCCTGACGGTCAGCCTTATAATTTTCTTCCTTGCGTCTGGAATTCCGAGCAGGAGAACCCGATATACCAGTTATGGAAGGAGGAAGATCTCACAGTACGTAACAGGATACTTGGCACTTACAGCGCCAAATACAATTTCACCGACTGGATGAACCTAGAAGCAAAGTATGCATTTGAATATAGTCACCGTGACGTAAGTACCTATTATCCGTATGACGGATACACGCGCTCAGGAAGCGTTCCGGTATATTCTCTTGGTTCTCTGTATCTTTTTAACTCGAACCTGTTGTCGCAAAACTCACAGGTGACTTTGAACTTCAATAAAAAGTTCGGCAACTTCAATACAAGAGCCAAATTGAGCTACCTGTTTGAAAAACAGGAATATAACTCGAACAGCTCTTCGGGAAGTGACTTCAGCCTGGCAGGAATTCCTTCAATGGATGCAATAACAGGTAATAAGTCCTCCACAAGCTATAAGGAAGAAATCCTTGCAAAGAACTATTTTGCAATCTTATACATGGACTATAAGGACAAGTATATCTTTGACGGTATGTTCCGTTATGACGGATCATCACTCTTCGGTGCCGACGCCAGATGGAATCCCTATTACAGGGTTTCAGCTGCATACAGGGTTACTGAAGACATTAAGATCCCGGGTATTCAGGAGCTAAAGCTCAGGGCAGCATACGGAACAGCTGGCCAGCGACCCAGTTTTGCAGATCAGTATGAGGTCATGTCAATCAGTGAAGGCAATGTCTCAAAAAATCAGCTGGGTAATACTTTGCTTAGGCCGTCTCTCTCAAAAGAGCTTGAGTTTGGATTGAATATAGAATTCCTCAACAGGTTCAGCTTTGAACTTGTGCGTTCAGAAACCAACACCACTGATCAGATCCTTGCAGTACCTCTTGCAGTGCAGTACGGAGGCTGGCCGAGCCAGGTGCAGAACGCAGGTGCACTTAACTCCAAAGTATGGGAATCTTCTCTTGATGCTCAGATCATAAGATCCGAGGGATTCACCTGGAACATTGGATTTATATTTGACAGGGTCCGGACAATGATCACTGACCTTAGTGTTCCTCCGTTCCAAACAGGTCCGCAGGGACAGGAAGCCAACAAGGCATTCTACATACGCGAAGGGGAAGTATTTGGCGCTATGTATGGCTATTCATTTTTAAGGTCTCTTGATGATATGCAGGCACAGCTGACTGAAACTGACCTAACCTCAACCTGGTGGGATGACACAAGCATCGGTTCTTATGTCCTTAACAGTGACGGCTATGTGATTGTTAAAGGTACAGAAGGAACAGTCCAGGAAGTGCCTGTTAAGAGGCTGGATGAGAACGGTAAATTGTTGTACGGCAAGATTGGTGACTCCAATCCCGCATTCAAGCTTGCCATGAGAAACAACTTCAGCTACAAAGGTTTCGGACTCTATGCACTGCTTGAGTGGAAGAATGGTGGAGATGTCTACAACAAGTCCGCTCAGTGGCTCACACGTGACGACAGGCATGGGATGATGGACCAGTTTGGTAAACCGGACTATCTGAAGAAAACCATCAGCTATTATAAGGTTTTTTATGATGTCAATAACCAGACAGATTTCTGGGTTGAAGACGGAAGCTACCTCAAACTGAGAGAACTTTCACTGTCGTATAGTGTACCTTCAAAGGCACTCAAGGGCTTCATCAAGGGCGCTTTCAAAGGTGTTAAGGTTGCCTTCATCGGTAAGAACCTTTATACTCTGACGAATTATACTGGTTATGACCCCGAAGTTGGTACCACCGACGGAACCCAGTACTTCGCATACGACTTCATGGGATATCCAAACTACAGGTCGTACTCTGCTTCACTTGAATTGAAATTCTAATTACTAAAATAAAGTGACTATGAAAACAATAAAATATTTCCTGTTATTTTCAACTCTGGTGACAGTCCTGCTTTCAGGATGTGAGAGTCTGGATGTCAAAAATGAAAATGACCCGGATTTTGCTACTGCTTTCTCCAAACCTTCTGACGTGAGGGGAGTTGCAGGTTCTCTATTCAATGCCTGGTACATGGAGGCACAAGAAGGATATTATGGTGTCGGCCTGATGCTATGGGTTGGTGCTGATGCAGGCACATGCTCTTTTGGTAACGCTGCTATGCGTGATTTCAGTTATGAGCCTCGTATACCATGGGATAATACTTCTTCTTATCCTAATTCTATTCAGACGGAAACTACTTATAAAGGTATGTATTCAGTTTTATCTTCCTGTAATGAAGTACTTGCTCAGGTGGAACTGGGAGACATGGTGATAACTGCCGGCAACGGTACAGATGAAACACCAATGGTTACAGCAATTGCCCACCTTTTTCAGGGTCTTTCACTCGGGTATGTCGGCCTGGTCTTTGACAAGGGCTTCATTGCAACTCAATATACCGATCTGACACAGACCCTTGAGACAGTACCATACATGGCTTTGATTGACACGGCATTAAAATCTCTTGACAAGTGTATAGCACTCTGTTCAACCAATACCTTCACAATTGATGCCAACTGGATTCCGGGTATAACCATGACCAATGTCGAGATGGGTGAGCTGGCAAATACCGCAGCTGCCATCCTCCTCTCATATTCGCCCAGGAACAAAGCTGAAAATGATGCAGTTGACTGGGCTAAAGTCGGTGCTTACGCCAATAAAGGTCTAACATTTGATTTCGCACCTACCATGGATGATATCTCATGGTATACACTTTATCATACCTACGCCAACTATGGTGGCTGGGGGCAGGCTGACATGAGAGTTGTGAATATGATGGATTCGCGCTTCCCGGCACGCTGGACTGATGCAGGTACATGGGCTACATTGCCAGCTTCAATTACCTCTCATACTGCAGGCATTGATGACAGGATATTTACGGATTTCCAGCGCCTTAACAGCTGCCCCTTCAGGGTTGAACGCGGTTACTACCATTTCTCATGCTACAGGTTCAGTAGGTATGATGAATATCTTGACACATGGATAACCAATCAGCCGCAGTTCAGGAAGGCTGAAAATGATCTGCTGAAGGCAGAAGCGTTATTCCATCAGTCCAACTATACCGGAGCAGCTGGCATCATCAACGTTGGTGAAAGAGTTACCCGCGGGGGCCTGGCTCCTGTTGCAGCAAATGCAACTGAAGTTGAAGCCGCTATCTTCTATGAGAGGAATATTGAACTCTTCTGCTCAGGCCTGGGTGTTGAATTCTTCACCATGAGGAAGGCTGATAAACTGCAGCCCGGTACTCCGCTTCACCTGCCTATACCAGGTTCACAGCTTGAGGTGAATATAATGGATAACTACTCCTTCGGCCCCGGTCTGGGTGTTGCAGGTCAGGATTATTCAGACGGTGGCTGGTTTTGATAGCTGAACATTAATGCTAACTATAAAACGTAAGAATATGAAAAAGAATATTATAGCACGTATGGCTTTTATACTGGCAGCAGTAATGCTATTTGCCTCATGCGGCGAAACCGACATAGAGGAAAGTCAGAATGCCTACAGCGCAACGGATGTCATTCCTGTTGTTCTCGGTACTTCAGGACCAGCTATAGCACTTCAGACATTCGCATATGACTTTAAAGTAACATATGCCCGTGCAGGTTCAACATGGGCCTGGAGCAGTGCAGATGCAGTTGTCCAAACAGTAAGTGCGGACACAAGAACAGCATCTGTCCTCTTTGACAGGCTGCCGGCAAGCGGCAAGGCAATAATCAAGGTTACTGAAACAACGGAAGGTGGAGCCACTTCTCCGGAAAAGTCAATTGAGGTAACGGTGAACCCATTCTGCCCCCTTGCAACCAGCGGATTTGTAGGAACCTGGACGGGAACAGACGGACAGGGTGATTATACATACGCAACTACGGTCACAACTACTTTGAGTGGGACACAAATATTGGTTGATGGTATGAATGTTGGATTTATGGGAGACTTCTGGGCTGAAGAAATTATTTCAGGAGGAACCTGTTTAATGACAGTAAATCCAGATGGAACTGTTGTTATCGCAGAACAGTATTTCTGTGACACCGATTATTCTGCTGGTTACAAAATTAAAGGTTCCGGAACATGGGATAATTGTGGCGCAAAGCCTGCATTAAACGTTAGTTATGACATCTGGTACCCGGATAGCAACTACTGGATTGCAGCCAGATATGGTGCTAACTATCTTGACGGAAAAACATACCTGTCTCTGATAATTACTTTAGACTGATAGTATAAACCAGTTAGGGTTTTCACCAAAAGAGGCTGTCCCAAAGTAAAAAGGGGCAGCCTTTCTTTTACAACCCTTATTCTAACTAACCACAAACGAGGGATAAATTCTTAATTTTGTAGTTTCACCCGGCATTTTGAAAAATTAACCTTTGATGCTTTGCATGAAGAGACCTCATTATTTCCTATTATCATTTTTTTTATTCTCTATGTTCCATGTACTGTCCTGCATTCAGTCGTCAGCTATCTGCCTCGTAACAGGTTCTGACACTGACAAGCAGGATACCCTTGAAAAGCAGATTTTATACAACGGAAGAGTTTGGAGAAATCTCTATCCGCAGATCGAAGGAAACCAATTTCTCTTTTCACGCGAATTTTTGCCAGGATCGGTTACAATGAACGGCAGAACATTCGACAGCAGCAATCTTAAATTTAAGCTGGATATCGTGAATGATGAATTACTAATACTTACTGACAGGAATGCTATCTTGCAGCTTAACAAAGAAATGGTGGACCTTTTTATTCTGCTGTATGAAAATGAGCTTTACAGGTTCAAAAGGATGGGACCTGACAGTCTTAATATATTAAGTGGTTATTTTAATGTTATTTATGACGGAGAAACCTCTCTTTACGTAAAATATAAAAAGGAAATTCGCCTTAGAAATTCCGCCGGAGAAAAGGATACTTTTATTCAATCCCACAGGGTGTATGTTATGAAGGGCGGTATCCTTCATACAGTAAATAGCAAGTCAAGTCTAATTAAACTTCTAAGTGACCATAAGGAACAACTAAAGGACTTTATCAGGTCCAATAAGATCCGTGTTTCAGGAAAAAATCCGGAAAGTATTGCTCCTGTATTGGCTTTCTATGATAATTTGAATAATTAAACTGTTTCTTTGAGATCATTAGTCCTGATATTGATAATTATTTCGAGTTCCCTTTGCAGCCTCACCGCACAGGAAGATATTATAATTAAGTGGAATTATCAGGATCTTCCATTTAAGGATTTTGCTGCAAAAGTTGAAAACGAGTTTCCCTTAAGATTCTTTTACAGGGATGAGTGGATAAATGATCTTAAGCTTGGCTCCTACGGGGAAGACATCCCGTTGTCAAAGTTGCTCGACAATCTGTTCAGCGGAAAATCTCTATATTATTTTGCGGACAATTTTGGGAATATTGTTCTGACAAAAGATTTCATTGTTAAAATTTCAGATGACCAGGCGCTGGATAGTCTTAAGCTAGTGCCCCCTACAATATATTATGATGTTCAGGACGAAAAGAAACTATCAGGTAATCTCTTCCTTGAGATAGGAAATCCGGCTGAGAAGAACAGAGCCGGAGATGTTGTTGTCTCGGGTTATATAACCGACAAAGACACCAAAGAGCCAGTATCAGGGGCCACTGTTTATATAAAGAAACTTTTAAAGGGTACTTTTTCAAATGCATATGGCTTTTACTCACTGACATTACCACGGGGCATTCATCTGGTTCAGTTTTCTTTTGTCGGGATGAATGAAATAAAAGTAGACCTTAACCTCTACGGGACAGGTGAGATGAATATTGAAATGAACAGTACTTTAATCCCCTTACAAGAAGCCATTATTACAGCTGATAAGAGTGTTACACTCCAGAGACCGGAAGTCGGAATGGAAAAGATGAATGCTGCCACACTGAGACTAATCCCAACCACAATGGGTGAAGCCAACATAGTCAATAGCTTCCTCCTTGTGCCCGGTGTCCAGACTGTCGGCGAAGGAGCCTCAGGTTTCAATGTCAGAGGAGGCTCCGCCGGACAAAATCTCGTACTACTTAATGGAGCTCCATTATATAACACATCGCATTTTTTTGGTTTTTTTTCTGCAGTTAATGCTGATATAATCAAAGATGTCACTCTTTACAAAGGAGGTATTCCCAGCCGATTCGGAGGAAGGACGTCATCCGTTCTTGATATTGGGGCAAGAGATGGTTCCAGAAATGAATTTGAAGGCAACGCCGGAATTAGTCCAGTGACTACTCATCTGATGATTGAAGGCCCCCTGAAAAAGGATACTCTCTTTTATATTCTTGCCGGAAGAACAACCTATTCAAACTGGCTGTTCAAGATTTTTGACAATCCTTATCTTAATAATAGTAAAGCTTCCTTTTATGACCTTAATGGGAAAATAACATATGACATAAATAAAAAAAACAAAATTGACTTGTCATCCTATTATAGCCATGACGCTTTCAGTTTTAATTCCGATACGACATATAGATACAGAAACAATATCGTTGCCTTAAGATGGCGCCACTTTTTCACAAGTAGGTTCTTCTCCGTTTTCACGGTTAACAACAGCCACTATAATTATGATATATCAAGCGAAAGCATCATCACCGAGGCGTTTGTCACGTCACACGCAATCAACAGTACCGGATTAAAGGCTGATTTTAACCATTTTAAGGGACGACATGAAATCAATTTCGGAATCGATGCTGTACGCTATGCCGTTTCTCCGGGCGATTATATGCCTTCATCCGATTCTTCCCTGGTTATCCCAAACAGTATTCAAAAAGAGAAAGCTCTTGAGACCTCAATATATCTCGAAGACAGATTTGCACTGACCGATTATGTGTCAATTAATGCAGGAATCAGGTTCCCATCATTTTTTACTTTCGGCCCGAAAACGGTTTTTATTTATGATCCATCCTATTCAAAAGGGGTATCGACAATTATTGATACCGTTAATTACGGTTCCGGACAGATCTGCAAGGCATATGCAGGCCTTGAGTACCGTATTTCATTGAATCTAAGGCCATCAGGCATGAGTTCAATTAAATTAAATTACAACAGGACAAGACAATATCTGCATCTTCTCTCAAATACCGCCTCCATTTCACCTACTGATATCTATAAGTTGAGTGATTCTTATCTGAAACCTCAGATCTGCGATCAGTACGCTGTTGGTTACTACCAGCTGCTGTTTAACGGAGGCTTAGAGACTTCAGTAGAATTATATTATAAGAGTCTGAAGAACATGACTGATTTCAAGGGAGGTACAAGGATCCTGATGGAAGAGAATATTGAACAATATCTGATAGATGCACTAGGGAAAGCTTATGGGATTGAATTGCTGCTTAAAAGAGACGAGGGCAGAGTCAGGTGGAGCCTGGGCTACACCTTTTCCAGGACTTTCCTGAAAAGTACCGGCGCTTACAGTGATGAGATAATTAATGCCGGGGAATGGTTTCCGGCAAATTATGACAAACCGAATGATCTGTCTGTCACGTTTAATTATCTGGCCACTCGAAGGCTGAGTTTTTCCGCCAATTATGTGTACAGCACCGGAAGACCGATAACCTACCCCATAGCAAGTTATCAGATGGGAAATTTGAACCTGCTTCATTATTCTGACCGGAATAAATACAGGATACCTGATTATATGCGGATTGATATTGGATTAAGTGTTAGTGGAAACCTCAAATCCCGAAAGATAGCCCATCCTTACTGGACCTTCTCAATATACAATCTGCTTGGCAGAGACAATGTTTATTCGGTTTATTTTACCAATGAGGATAATGTGATCAGGGGCTATCAGCTTTCGGTTTTTGCAAATGCTATCCCGTCTGTAACATTCAGTTTTGATTTTAAATAATTTGAATTTGAGAAAGTACCTTACTATACTGTTATTTGCTCTTGCGTCAGATGGGTGTGTAACACAGTTTATTCCTGAGACGGGAGAGACTCAGGAGCTCCTCGTTGTTGAGGGACTGATTACAGACCAACCTGGTGCATACACAGTCAAACTTTCAAAGTCTCAGCCTCTGGGAAGTTATGCTGAACCTGAACCTGTAACCGGATGCCAGGTAAGAATTGAGGATAATGATAACAATATTTATTCCCTTCATGAGAGCGAACCCGGAACATACCTGACCAATCCGGAGATTTTCCAGGGTATCATTGGAAGAGAATATACTCTGACTATTGAGGCCAGGAATGCAGCGGATAAACTTTATTCCTACAGATCGTTGCCAATGGAGATGAAACCCGTCCCGCCTATAGACAGTGTTTACTATGAGAAAAAGATAATAAATGATAACGATGATAATGCTTCCCCCACGGAAGGTTGTCAGGTATATTTAAATACAATTGATCCTGAGGGTTTATGCAAATACTTCAGATGGGATTTTAATGAAACATGGGAATTTATCCTGCCATACGATGTGGATAACCAGAGGTGTTGGGCAACGGATTATTCAGACGAAATAAACATAAAAAGTACGTCAGCTTTAACGGAAAATATAATATATCAGCATCCTGTAAATTTTATAACAACCGAAACGGACAGACTGAATGTAAAGTACAGCATGCTGATAAATCAGTATTCAATCAGTGAAGATGAATTTGGTTACTGGAAGAGATTACAGAATATTTCAGATGATGTCGGCGGACTATATGATCTGATACCTGCAGCTATAACAGGGAATGTTTTTTGCACAGATGATCCCAGTGAAACTGTGCTGGGTTATTTCAGCGTTTCAGCAAAATCATCAAAAAGAATTATGATTGATGAGGGTTTTGCAGGATCACATAATGATTTCTATGAATATTGTGGTACCGATACAGTACCTCCCGGAACGCAGATTCCCGGTCTTGGTACTTCAGTATGGAAAATCATAGAAAATGATTATTACACGGTGCTTACGCCTTACAGGGAATGCGCAGACTGCTCTTACAGAGGTTCACTGATGAGACCTGACTATTGGGATGAAGACGAATAGATCAACAAAGTGAAAACAAGAAGCAAAATAGTATACCTTAAAGCTATTTCCGTTATTCTTTTCTGTTTCTTATCTCAGACTGTTCTCAGTCAGGACCAGATCAACTTTCTCGATTCACTGTCGGAAAAATTCGTAAGATATTGTGAACTTTTTCCAAGAGAAGAACTCTATGTGCACACTGACCGGGAGGAGTATATTGCCGGTGAAAAGATCTGGTTTGAAATGTATTTATTTGACAGGCAAAGCTCCAGCCTGTCGTCAAACAGCAGTGTTGCCTATTTTGAAATTCTGAATTCCGAAAACCGCCCGGTTGTCCAGAAGCGAATAAAGCTTGAACAGGGCACTGGTCCGGGATTAGCTGATCTGCCTGATACGTTAAGTTCAGGCAATTATATACTACGGGCATACACAAACTGGATGAAGAATTTTATGCCTGATAATTGCTTTACGAAAAGGATAAATATTTATAATGCTCTCAAATCAGATGAGTTTAAGAGCATAGCAAACCAGACAATAACCCTGATTAAACCGGATGGAACCGGAAACAATGACAGCATTCCAGCATCCGGATTTGTCGTTAAGGTTAATAATCTGATATAAATGACTCCCTTGAAATTATTGTCAGCACTGATAGCATTTTTCGCTCCAGAAATAAAAATTTATATATCTGTTTATTCAAACCCGCGGCAACATAAACTATAAAAACAAAATCAGGTTACCGTTTGAAAATACAAGGATTTCAATTCCAGGGGCAACCCTTATTCCAGGCATAAATCATATAACATTTTTAGTTCTGACGGAAAACCTCTGTTTGAGAGGTTTATTTATACTCCACCGATTGATGACGAGCATCTTACGATAGCTTTTTCAGACAGTGTCAGGAGTAAGAGACGAAGTACTGATTGAGATGATACTTAAGAACGAAACCCCATCTTTAAATCCTGCAAATCTCAGTGTTTCCGTTGTCCCCGTAAACTGAAAAGACGTTTTGGATATTTCTGATTATATGATATTTGGTTCTGAATTCGGGGTTTTGCCAGATGATATACTGGAACCCGGGTCAGGCAAATTGTCTTCCGACCAGATGGAGAACTTCCTTCTGAATTCCAAAAGTAATTGGATAGACTGGAATACTATTCTGTCAGGTAATTATCCTGCTCTGATGTACGATCATGAACTGGATTACCATTACATTGATGGTCATCTCTTTAACAGAAACATTCAGACACCTGAAAGTGGTCAGAATCTCTTTCCTCTCAATTCCCGGGGAAAATGCTTTTTTTCAATACTCATCGACAAACCCTGATGGCAGTTTCAGGTTCAGAATTCCCATAGACGAAAAGACCAGGGACCTGATCATCCAGCCTGAAGAAGTTATTCCGGATAACAGTATAAAGATTAAATCATCATTTTCGGAAAAATATCCAGTAACTATTCCATTCCGGGATAGCATTAAGAAAGCATCTTCCCGCATATATTTCCAGATGTAAGGTAAACTACCAGGTGAACAGGATTTACGAAACTGAAAATGCATTGTCCTTAGACTTCGATTCATGCCTTACAGAACATCAAAAAGGTTCTACGGGAGACCTGATATCGAGTTGAATATGAACGATTACATTGAGTTACCGGTGATGCAGGAGGTATTTTACGAACTTTTGCCCGGCGTTATCATGAAACAGAAGAAATCTGAGTACGAAATACAAATTGCTGATCCTGTTTACAATATAGTATATGACAAACCTCCTGTCCTGTTTATCGATGGAGTGGTTGTACATGAACCCTCAGTTATCGTCGGACTTGATCCTGACAGGGTTGAAAAGATCGATGTGATCAAGGATCGCTATGTTATTGGTGATTACCTCTTTTGTGGTCTTGTTAATGTTATCACAAAAGATGGTGATTATTCCGACGTAAATCTGCCTGACTATGCGGTCAGGTTACAATACAGAGCGATTGAACCTGTTAATGCATTCATATCACCTGACTATTCATCGGAGGAAAAAATTCAAAGCCGTATCCCCGATTTCAGAAATACACTATACTGGAATCCATCTGTTCAACGAGACAAAGAAGGCAAGTACACAGTAGAGTTCTGGTCTTCCGATCTTCTTGGTGATTATGAGATCAATATACAGGGGATTACAGATGAAGGAAAAACATTCTCATTCAGGAAAATCATGACAATAACAAATTGAGGCTGCCCCTTTTTACTTTGAGACAGCCTCTCTTTTTATTTGCGGCGGCCGAAACGCCTGTGTGTCTTCCATTCTTTTTTTCATCCTCTGGCTCCGGCCTTTCATTATGATGTAGAAGGCAAACAGCACCAGGACAACAATGATTATTGTTCTCAGATTGCCCTGTTCCATCACTGCATTCTTTTTATCAGCCGGAGCCTGTGGGTGTACCTACCTGCTTCATCGCTCCAGATACCCTGGTGATCAACCCGGTCACGCCTTACCCTTCCTGCAGCATGGATGATCGTTTCTTTTGCGAGAAGTATACCCGTATGGGAAATAGTGTCATGTATCAGCTGAAAAGAAGAGTACATCACCCGGCTTCGCGTCACTGATAAAATCGACGGTGATGCCTTTCTGTGCCTGCTGTGAGGCATCGCGGGGAAGAGCTATCCCGTGTATCTTGAAGACGATCTGCACAAGTCCTGAGCAATCGATACCCATTGTGTCCGTCCGCCCCAGAGGTACGGTGTGTTCAGGAACTGCATTGCCGTCTCTGACAGCGAGGCGTGAGGGGTGAGGGGTGAGGCATGAGCTTGTGCAGGGATCGATGCCGTGGCATCTATATAATCTGTAATCCTGCCTGCCACTGTGAAGGTTGAGAAATCATCGCTGACGTTCGAATAATTCACTGCCAGGTGCCATCGTCATCTGACTGCCATCCTCCCTGATACAATCAAGTTCACGACCTGCTATGATGCCGGGGAATTCTTCATTCCATCCGATGTAGCCGTACTGGGCGGAATCGATCCATCCGGTATATGTATCGAAGAGCGTCTCAATCCTTAACCATGTGCCCGAACTCTCAATAATGCTGAACCTCTCACCGAAAAGGATCTGGCTGACCATCTCGGCGCGGTGCGAGGGAGCGGCCCTGAGGGGGATGTAGACGTTGGTGCAGATGAAAAGTTCCATGCTTTTATTGTCTTGCGGTCTTGCAGTCCTGCAATCTGGTATCAGTAAAAGGTTCTAATTTCTTAATTCGTTTGTTCGAATGTTCGTTTGTTCATACCCCTTGCGCTCCCGCTGGGCGGGACTGCCTCTCCGCCATTCGGCGGATCGTCAGCTTGCCCCATGCTCCATGCTCCATGCTCCATGCTCCTACTATCTCATATCAATCACATCAATCCCCTTATAGTCAGCGGGATTGAATGTAAAAAAGTCCGCGGCCGGCTTAAAGGTAAGGTCATACTTATCAACTTGAGCGTCATTGTTATGCCGTCCTTGGTCTTGTATTCAGCACCGTTGAGATCATACAGCGTTTTTCCTATCATCAGCCTGATCCTGATCAGGTCACTGGTTATTTCTTCGGGATAAAGATCAATGACCCACTCGTCTGCAGTCTGTTCAACCAGCCTGATCTTGTAGCCTTCCTCATACAGCGTGAAGAGGAGCGAAGGCCTGGTAATAAATGAGTCATCATCCGGATCAGCCTCTGTTATTGTCACCTCGTTTACATCAGGTAGGTAGTTCCAGACATTACTCCCGTCAGTCCAGATATTGTAATCGTCCAGCTCAAGCATGTACTTGTCGCCGTAAATAATTGCTGATCCTGGCATTGTGCTAACATCGCCCTCCTTGCTGTCGCTGGTTATGAGCCTGAAATCTATCGTCACCGATGGGGCAGCTGTGGCCCTCCGGCTGAATTCAGACAGGACCTGTCAGCGCCTCAGGATCCTTCTGGGCGGTGAGTGTCAGTGTGATAGCGAAGAGCGGGAGAATTAGAATTACAGCTTGTTTTCTCATTTCAGATTATATCTTCATTGAGCCTCTTCAAAATCTGTTCCAGAGTTTGCGGATCCTGCACAACCACGTCGCGGGCCTTGCTTCCTTCGAACGGTCCGACGATGCCGGCAGCCTCGAGCTGGTCGATGATTCTCCCTGCACGGTTGTACCCCAGCTGCATGCGTCTCTGTATAAGAGATGTCGAGCCCTGCTGATGCTGAACCACGAGTCTGGCTGCCTCATCAAAGAGCGGGTCACGCTTCTTCAGGTCAATCTCCTTGGATCCGTTACCTTCATCGTTGTCACCCACATATTCAGGCAGGTGCATCGCATCAGGATAACCCTGCTGCGAACCGATGAACTCAGTAAGCTCTTCGATCTCCGGGGTGTCGATGAATGCGCATTGCACCCTGACAGGTTCCCCACCCTGCGAAATAAGAGCATCACCACGGCCTACCAGCCTGTCTGCGCCTGTGGCATCAAGAATGGTGCGTGAATCGACCCCTGAGAAGACCCTGAAGGCTATTCGTGAAGGGAAGTTAGCCTTTATAAAACCTGTTATGATAGTTACCGATGGTCTCTGCGTTGAGATGATGAGGTGGATGCCTACTGCCCTGGAGAGCTGTGCCAAACGACCGATAGGCGCCTCAACCTCGCGGCCCGAGGTCATGATCAGATCGGCAAATTCGTCAATAATAAGCACAATATAAGGCATGTAGTCATGGCCTTTTTCAGGATTGAGCCTGCGGGAAATGAACCTGTCGTTGTATTCCCTGATGTTTCGCGTCTGCGACAGTTTGAGCAGATCGAGACGGCGATCCATAAGAATGCAGAGAGAATTAAGGGTGTTGATGACCTTCTTTGTGTCGGTGACGATAGCATCCTCTTCATCAGGCAGCTTGGCAAGGAAATGGCGCTCGATCTTTGCATAGAGAGGCAACTCGACCCGCTTGGGGTCTATAAGCACAAACTTAAGCTCTGCAGGATGCTTCTTGTATAGACAGGGAGGTGATGATCGCATTAAGGCCCACCGATTTGCCCTGTCCTGTCGCCCCTGCGACGAGCAGGTGAGGCATACGTGTGAGGTCAATTATGTACGGATCGTTGGTGATGGTGCGTCCGAGAGCCAGGGGAAGCTCCAGTTTTGAATCAACGAAGGCCTGCGAAGAGATCAATCCTTTCATCGAGACGGTCTCCGGCTTCTTGTTAGGCACCTCTATACCCACCGTTCCCCTCCCAGGTATGGGTGCAATGATCCTGATACCCAGTGCGGAGAGACTCAGTGCAATGTCATTGTCGAGTGACTTGATACGGTGTATCTTGACACCCCGGTCAGGGACCACCTCATAGAGGGTGACTGTAGGACCGACGGTGGCGGAAATCTGTTTGATAGTGATCTTCTGGTCAGCGAGGGTCTTGAGTATTATCTCCTTATTGGCGTTGACCTCCTCGTTGGTAGTCGACGAAAGGTTACGGTAATCGCGCAGCAGCGACACCGGCGGAAATTTATAGCGCGAAAGCGACAGCCTGGGGTCGAAGGGAGGAAGATCAGACAACGGCTTGTCCTCTTCAATCCCGGTATCACGCAGTCTTACGGCGTTTCTCTATGACATTAACAATCGACTTCGGTTCATCCACCGGTTGCCTGTAGAAGTCGTCAACCGGTTCCTTCTCTTCCTCGTCAACCACGTCAGTTTCTTCCTCATCTGCCCGTAACGGTTCCTCGTCGTGTGTCGGGAAGTTTTCCCCGGGCGCAACATCAACATCTTCTGTGATAGTTTCTTTCTTCCACCACTCACCTGTCAGGGTGGCAGCCCCGGCCCTGGCAACGCTTGCAATGGGTCTCCTGATCGTCTGGGGGCTCACGTGCAATGCAAAAATAAGATAGGCGACCGTGAGAACAAGCATCAGCGCCCCTGTCCCGACCTTGCCCATCATACCGTTCAGTTTGCTGGCGATGAAAAAGCCGAACTCACCTCCGGGACCGGCACCAAGGAAGGTGGACTGTCCGGCGAAGTATCCAAGGATGACGGAAATAAGCACCGTGGCAAGAAGGAAACGAAGGACATTCTTCCAGAGCCTGAAATATTTTACCCTGATGAGGGCCAGGCTGAAGGCTCCTGTAATCAGGGGTATAAAAAACGCACCCAGTCCAAAGCCGTGAAAGATAAAATAATGACCCACCTTGAACCCGAACTTTCCCCCCCAGTTCTGATAAGCGAACACTTCATCTGAGGACTTCAGACTGAGTGAATCCTGGTCAGCCTTGCCTGTGAGAAGGTAAGAGATGAAGACGACGAGCATGTACAGCGCGAAGACAAGAAGGATAAGGCCTATGATAAACCTTAAATTCTCAGCCTGATGAAGAGCCGTCTGTTTTTTTCTGACGTGATGATGCGCCGTTACTTTTTTTCTGTTTGCTCATCGTAAAAAATGATTTTTCGATCCCGCTGACCGGCAAGTCTTAAAATGAAAGTGCAAATTTACGAAAAATGGTTGAGCCGAGGAAGTGCAAAAATCTCAAAAGGTCATCATTTTCTGAATAATGGAATCCAGAAAGCTCCTGGTAACCTTTTTATAATTCTGTTTCTGTTCAAAAACCTTATCAGGGATCTCCCTGGCAAAGACTTCATCAGCCGTGAACTGCATTTCAGCCTTTCCCATGATATAGAAAAAGTCCATCAGCACACCCGTCAATTTCACTATAGGGAGTCAGCCTGTTAGGTTGCTACAACCTTGATATCATTTGTGTACCAGATATAACGGGTTGTTTTCGAGTTGGGCAGGGTGACCCTTACCTGACGGCAGTTAAATCCGCAGATGACAGACCTTCTGCCTGTCTCGCTGAAGGTGATCCCTTCCATTGAAGAGAAGCCAGG
The DNA here is from genome assembly GCA_963732575.1 of uncultured Bacteroidales bacterium. GTDB lineage: Bacteria > Bacteroidota > Bacteroidia > Bacteroidales > VadinHA17 > SR-FBR-E99. The sequence goes on along the minus strand of CAVTAA010000004.1, from coordinate 369,697 downwards.
CTGCATGTCCCTCGGTGTGCCTTCACAATAATATTTGAACGACAGTAAATTAAGATAGGTATCGTATATATGTTCCTTTGGATTGATGATTGAGGATATCCCGGAATTGCCAAACGGTGCCTTGAGGTTTGTTGCGATCAGATCATTCCTGAAAGAAATGACCATCTCCCTGGGCAGGAAATCAGATGAGAGTGACGAAGGGTTATTTATATATTTGATGTTATAGTAGACCTCACCCTCACGCATGTTTCTCATGCCTTTCTCCTTGCAGGAGGGGAGTATATAAATCAGGATTATTAATGGAAGATAATGGAGAAAGAGTTTCTTCACGTAAGGCTATTTGGCTGTAAATGTAACAAATCTGATTATTAAACGGAGAAGCGGTACTGTTCAGTATCCCCGTGAAGAATTGTTTTCCCTTGAAAGGATGGTTTTTCATATGGTTATTTTGATTATAAAGTTATAGCTTTGTCACCTCATCTGTAAAAGATAGTTATGAGTAAAAAACTTGCTGTTGTTGCCTTGGGCGGAAATGCGCTTCTCAGAGGCGATCAGATTGGAACGATTGAGGAGCAGGAACAGAACACCACTGCCACCCTAGAGAACCTTGTCTTTCTCATCAGGGAAGGATATGATCTCGTTATCACTCACGGTAACGGACCACAGGTGGGGAATATCCTAATGAGAAATGATGCCGGGGAACATATGTACGGCATAGCCCAGATGCCGATCGATATCTGCGTGGCAGATTCACAGGGCGGCATCGGATACATGATTGAACGGATGTTCAAGAATGTGCTGAACAGGCATGGCATAGAAAAGAACGTCGTGTGCCTGATCACCACGGTGATTGTCGATAAGGATGACCCGGCCTTCACCGATCCGCAGAAGAGAGTTGGTAAAATATATACAAAGGAGCAGGCCGATGATCTGGCAGCAAAAAAAGGATGGATTTTCAGGGAAGAGGTCAAGACTGAAGGCGGGTTTCGCCGGGTAGTACCCTCACCCAAGCCTGCGGGCATAATGAACGATGAGCTCATCGGCGAACTGGCACGGAGGGGTAGCATTGTCATCGCTGCCGGAGGCGGCGGAGTTCCTGTTTATATCGATGAAAAGAACGATGTAAGGCCGGCGGAGGCTGTGATTGACAAGGATCTTGCATCTTCACTGCTCGCATCAAAAATCGGCGCTGATGAGTTTTATATCCTTACCGATGTTCCGTATGTCTATATTAATTATAAGAAACCTGACCAGGAGATTAAGGAGTTCCTTGATTACAAGGACACTGTGAAATATCTTGAGGCGGGACAGTTTACCAAGGGGAGCATGGCTCCGAAGATTGAGGCCTGCCTTAACTTTATCAAAGCGGGAGGCAGCAAGAGCGTCATCACCGAGGCCTTCAAGCTGGAGGACAGACGGTACGGGACGAAGATTACGATGGAATACGACTGAGGCATGGGGCAGGGGCATGGAGCAGGGGTGATATGAACAAACGAACATTTGAACAAACAGGGCCGAGCGTTAATAAATTGCCCTGTGGGCAATTTTAGCGAAGGAGCCGGCTTGCAGGGGAAGCAAAATCAGAACTTATTATTGACTACCAGACTGCAGGATTGCAGGACCGCAGGACAGAAAACCGAAGTAACAGATAACAGATAACAGATAACACCCATGGCAACAAACTTAAAAAACCGTTCCTTCCTGAAGCTGCTCGACTTCACCCCGGAAGAGATTAAATTTCTTCTTGACCTTGCTTTTGACCTTAAGAAGGCAAAGTATGCCGGCACTGAGGTGCAGAAGCTAAAGGGGAAGAACATAGCCCTGATATTTGAGAAGTCCTCGACGCGCACACGCTGTGCCTTTGAGGTTGCATCCTTTGACCAGGGAGCGCTTGTGACCTACCTCGGACCGTCGGGTTCACAGATAGGCCATAAAGAGTCGATGAAGGATACCGCCAGGGTGCTGGGCCGCATGTACGACGGCATCGAGTACCGCGGCTACGGACAATCGATCGTGGAGGAGCTGGCTGCCTATGCCGGCGTACCGGTATGGAACGGGCTGACGACCGAGTTTCATCCCACACAGATCCTGGCAGATTTCATGACGATGATGGAGCACAGCGATAAGCCTCTTGACAGGATCAGCTTCTGCTACCTCGGTGATGCCCGTAACAACATGGGTAACTCATTGATGGTTGGTGCGGCTAAGATGGGAATGGATTTCAGGGCTGCTGCCCCGAAAGCATGCCAGCCGGCTGATGATCTCGTTAAGAAATGCCGTGAGATAGCAGCTGTCACAGGTGCAAAAATCACCCTCACCGAAGATGTCGCTGAAGCAGTAAAGGGTGCAGACTTCCTGTACACCGACGTATGGGTCTCAATGGGAGAGGCTGATTCGGTGTGGGAGGAGAGGATAAAACTGCTGAAGCCTTACCAGGTGAATGCTGAGGTGATCAGGCTGACAGGAAATCCGAATGTTAAGTTCCTTCATTGTCTGCCTGCCTTCCATAACAGGGAGACAAAGGTAGGAGAGGAGATGTATAAGAAATTTGGTCTTGACGGAATGGAAGTTACGGAAGAGGTATTTGAATCATCCGCATTCGATAGTCTTTGATGAGGCCGAAAACCGCATGCATACGATCAAGGCGGTGATGGTTGCCACCCTGGGAGAATGATCAGGTAATCAGTGTTTTGACAAAATAGAATGTCATCAGGAGGGAGGCGGCGAGTTTCAACCCTACGCCGGTAAGAAAACCAAGGAGGCTTCCGAAGCCTGCCTTGAGAGCATATTTAATGTCATCCTTGAAGAGCATCTCGCCAACGACGGCTCCGATGAACGGACCTACTATAATACCGAACGGCCCCAGGAACAGGCCGATAATCAGCCCTACCGTCGCACCGCGCATACCGTATTTTGATCCTCCGAACTGACGTGTGCCCCATATCGGCACCACGTAGTCAATGATTGTTACCACGACGGCCACCACACCCAGTATGATGAACAGGTTTTTGCTTATGGGTCCGAATTTTGTAAAATGGAGCACAACAAGACCAAGATAGGTCAGCGGAGGACCGGGTAAGACCGGTAACAAACATCCCGCGATGCCCACTATCATCATTACAATTGCAAGACTTAACCAGACATAGTCCATCTTACTTAAGATTTAACAGTGCAGACAGAAAAGAAGATATTCTTACCTGGAACCCAGTTCATCAAAATCAACATCCGAGAATTCGCTTGTCTGAGCTTCGGCAACAACCTCTTCACTCTCAGCAGCCACTGTTGGTTCCGGTATGATGCACTTCTCCGTTACCTGCGAAAGACACTGCCTCACGCAGCCCTTCCGTGAACTTTTCAAAATCTTCCTTGTACAGAAAAATTTTGTGCTTCTCGTAGAACATCTTTCCCTCTTTCCCCTGCCTCTTCTTGCTCTCCGTTATTGTCAGATAAAGATCTTCATGTCTCGTCGACTTCACATCAAAGAAGTAAGTTCTCTTTCCTGCACGTACCACCTTGGTGAAAACCTCCTCTTTATCATTTCTCTCATTCTGACCTTCAGTTCTGCCTTTCTCGTCTTCCATCAGTAGCGAATGTTTTAGGGTTTCAAATAGTTAGCATGGTCAAATGTAACAATAATTTTAAAAAAACAAATTGACGTCCCCAAATTGCAAGAGATTTTTGGACTATGATGATGATTGCAAATCGATTTTTTTAACTTTGCGCCTGAAAAATTAGTTCTTTTAATGATAAGCAGACGACAACTCAGGATAAAGGCACTTTCGGTACTTTACGCCTGCAACAGGAAGGAGATCGATGACCTGGCAACAGCCGAACAGGAGCTGATGCTGAGCATCAGGAAGAGCTATGATCTCTACCACTATCTGCTTTTGCTTCTGATAGCCATGTCAGATATGGCCCGCGGGAAAGCCACACTATCACGAAAGAAAAACATACAGGCACCTGAAGATATCAATCCCAATACCCGTTTTTCGGAGAACAGGATCATAGCGCAGCTGAGGAACAATGAGCAGCTGCACCACCATGCCGAAGCCCTGTCTGCCCTGTGGACAAAAAAAGACCGTATCACAACCTTCGGGTCACTCAGCCGCTGGCTGGGTACACTCGGACTGTCATGGTCAGATCATCCGGAGGTTGTCAGAGCGGTTTATAACGAGATGACCAACTGGGATGTTTACAAAGGATATATGTCATCTGATGATAACAGCTACCGCGCAGACCAGAGGTTCATAAGAGAGCTGGTGACGAAGCTGATACCTGCCTCAGAAGAATTGTCTGCAAACCTCGAGGAACAGTCGGTGTACTGGAATGATGACCTGCCGTTTGTGTCTGCCATGATCCGCAATACACTCGGGAAATTCAAAGAGCACGACGACGGCAAAACTATTGTGCTGGCTCCGATGTTCACCAACAGTGACGATGAGGAGTTTGTAAAGATATTGCTCAGGAAGGCTATCCTGAACGGTGAAAAGAACAGGGAACTGATTGATACTCACACCACAAACTGGGAGATAGAGCGGATAGCTTTAATGGATAAGCTGGTTATGCAGCTTGCCATAACTGAGCTGGTTGAATTTTCGGAGGTGCCTGTAAAGGTAACTCTGAACGAATATATCGAGATCGCAAAAGACTATTGCACGGCCAAAAGCAGTACTTTTGTGAACGGTATTCTTGACAAGATTGTCAGGGAGATGCGGGCAAGCGGAAGCTTTACGAAGGCAGGGCGGGGACTCATTGGGGAGAGTTAGGAGTTGGGAGTGCCTGGAGTGACTAAAGTGAGCTAAAGTGCCTAGAGTAACTAAAGTATGAAACAGATATTCACATATATTTCGGTAGCGGGTTGGCTGGCAGCAGTACTGTTCGCCTCATGCGGAAGGAGCTCAACAGCCGGAGGAAAAAACATACCGTCAGATACAACAGGTACGGCAGTAATCACCTTTAAGGCACTTGAGCATAATTTCGGAACTGTGAAAGAGGGTGAGAAGGTAGGTTGTATCTTCCCGTTCACCAACACTGGAGATGCCGACCTGGTATTAACATCCGCAACTGCAAGCTGCGGTTGCACTGCTCCGAAGTATAACAAAAAGCCTGTCGCTCCGGGAGAGTCCGGCACCGTTGAAGTGGTTTTCGACACATCCGGAAGGGATGGGATACAGACAAAGACTGTTGTAGTTCAGTCGAATGCAGGAAATAATTTAGTTATATTGCGTATTATTGCAGAGGTAAAAAAAGAACAAACAACTAAATAACAATTATCAATTATGAACACATTAGCATTTATCTTTTTACAGGCAGTGCCGGCAACACAGGGGAAACCAAATATGCTTACGAGCCTGCTCCCTCTTCTGCTTGTTTTTGTGGTGTTTTATTTTTTCATGATCAGACCACAGATGAAAAAGCAGAAAGAACTGACAACTTTTCGCAGCGCTATTGCAAAAGGAGATAAGGTTATTACAACAGGAGGCATCTATGGCAAGGTCATTGATGTGACAGACAACATTGTGACGATTGAGATCGCCAATGATGTGAAGGTCAGGGTTGACAAGAATGCAGTTCTGAGAGATCCCTCCGACATGCAGGCAAAGTAGTTTGCAACACTTTACGGCATAGCGATGACAGCAGACGAAAAAAAGCAGAGAACAAAATTCCTTAACAGGGAGTTGCCTGTCTTTGCTTTTTTTCTGCTGCTCTCATTTATTTTCTGGTACCTCAATGAGCTCAGCAAGGAGCTTGAAGGAACCATAAATTACCCGGTCAGATACATTAATCCGCCAAAAGAGCGAATTGTGACCGGTGAGCTGCCGGCAAAGCTTGAGATGGATCTGCGCGGACCGGGTTATACAATTCTCAAAATGAAATTATCGGGAAGCAGGGCGCCGGTGGTGATTGACTTTTCAAAGACCACACCGAAGCGCTTTCCCGGGAAGTCGCCAAATTATTACCTTGTCACATCAGGACTGATTCAGAGCTTTTCAAAGCAGCTGCATGCTGATTTTGAAATCATTGCAATAAATCCTGATACCCTCTTCTTCGGCTATGACAGGCTTGTCACGCGCAGGATGGCTGTCATACCTGATCTTGACATCGATTTGTCGCAGGGTCATAAAGTGGTCATTGTACCTGATCCTGACAGCATAACGGTAACGGGTCCTGAGCATGTCCTTGACACCCTCAGGGGGATACCGACACGTCATCGCTCATTCAAGAGGATGGACGAGAATTTCAAGGTGAAGATTCCGCTTGATTGTCCTGAGTACCTCGAGACCACGCAGAAAAGAGTTGTTGTGGAGGTTACCATAACCGGCGGACCGGCATCAATTTTCAGCCTGAAACATCAGCGGGAATAACAGCCATTTAATTATGGTAAGAAGACTAGGCGTCACCGGCGGTATAGGCAGCGGAAAGACAACCGTCTGCAGGATCTTCAGGGTCCTGGGTGTGCCTGTATTTGTTGCCGATGTTGCCGCCCGGGAGGTGATGAACAATGACCCCGGAATCCGGAATAAGATCAACGATATTGCCGGTAAGGAGCTGTACTCCGGAGGAGAGCTGGACCGCATGGAGCTGGCCCGCCTGATCTTTAACAGGCCTGAGATGCTTAAAAGTGTCAATGCGGTGGTTCACCCGGTTGTACTGCAGATTTTCGGCAGATGGGCTGATGAATTGGATGCACCGTATGTCATTATGGAGGCCGCCGTACTTTTTGAGTCCAAGGCCGACACGTATGTCGACAGGGTAGTATCGATTTCAGCGCCGGTAGAGGAACGGATTGCCCGCGTGATGGGCCGTAACGAGCTGAGCCGCGAACAGGTCATAGAGAGAATTAATAACCAGCTTGAGGATGACGAAAGGGAAGAACAGTCGTACTACGTCATAAATAATGCTGATAATGAGATGATAATTCCGGAGATACTCAAGATACACGAGGATATGCTCCGGCTTGCAGAAAAGGAGAGGTGATGGGGAATTTTGCCAAATGGATAGGAGGAGGACTGGGTTTTGTTGTGGGGGGACCTATTGGCGGATTGCTTGGCTTCTTCATCGGATCGGTGGTTGACAGTTCAACAACAGTAGAATGGACCCAGACCGGACGGCCTGCCGGGCAGCAGCCCCGGTACAGAACGACGCCCGGAGACTTCGCAATGAGCCTCGTGGTGCTGATTGCCGCAGTGATGAAGGCTGACGGGAAAGTACTGAAGTCTGAACTTGAATATGTCAAACGTTTCCTTGTAACTCAGTTCGGAAACGATACTGCCCAGGAAGCCCTGACGATGCTCAGGGACCTGCTGAAAAAAGATATTCCCCTGCGTGATGTGTGCATCCAGATACGAAGCGGAATGGATTACTCCTCCAGACTTCAGCTTATTCATCTGTTGTTTAATCTATCTGCGGCCGACAGGAGGTTTGAACCGGCAGAGACCAAAGTAATACAGTCAATATCTGACATGCTGGGCATATCGGCAAACGATTATGAATCTATACGCAATATGTTCATACCGGCTACCGATGCAGCCTACCGCATACTTGAGGTTGAACGTACAGCTACTGATGAGGAGCTTAAGAAAGCTTACAGGAAGATGGCATTGAAGTACCACCCTGACAAGGTCAGTCATCTGGGTGAGGAATTTCGTAAAACGGCAGAAGAGAAATTCAAGGCTGTCAATGAAGCATGGGAGAAAATTAAGAAAGAACGTAATATAGTTTAACAAGTGTCTGATATACAATTATTAACAAATAATTATTAAGAAATGAATCTGAAAGATATTCTGGCAATTTCCGGTGAGGGGACACTGTTCAAGTTCATTGCCCAGGGAAAAAATGCAGTCATTGTTGAGAACCTCGAGACAGGCCGGCGGGTAAGCGCTGGTGCAACAGCCAAAGTAAGCGCTCTTGAAGAGATCTCCATCTTCACGACAGGGGAGGATATGCCCCTTGGCAAAGTGATGGACAAGATATGGGAGAAAGAGAACGGAGGAGAGACAATCTCACATAAGCTTCCCGATAATGACCTCAAGAAGCGCTTCGGGGAAGTCATCCCGGATTATGACCATGACAGGGTCTATACCTCAGATATTAAAAAAGTCTTTCACTGGTATAATATCCTCCATAAACTCAATCTCCTGGTGAAGGAAGAAGAGGAAAAGAAAGAGGAAGAGACCGGCGCTGAGGCCAAAGCCGAGGTAAAAGTCAAGGATGCTCCGAAAGAGAAAAAAGCGCCTGCAGTCAAAAAAGCCACTGCAGTCAAAAAAACCAAGGTTGCACCGGCCAAAACCACTGTCAGGAAAAAACCTTCGAAGGGCGAGTAACATGGCCATCACTAATTTCGGCGGCGAAGAGGTGGTCTTCGGCTATGATGAATCTCAGATCATCATCATACCCGTGCCGTATGATGCAACCAGCACATACATCAGAGGTGCTGACAGAGGTCCTGCAGCTATCCTCGAAGCTTCACCGGCGCTGGAGTTTTATGACACAGAGACCCGGTCAGAAGCTTTCAGGAAGGGGATATTCACTCTCCCGCCCATCGTCGCAGGGCCTGACCCCGTTGAACTTACTGAAGAAGTTTACAAAACTGTTGCCGGTATCTTTGCCGGGGACCGTTTTCCGGTGGTTATCGGCGGTAACCATACTGTAAGCATAGGAGCATTCAGGGCGGCCGCAGAGGTGTTCCCCGGACTGACCATTCTTCAGCTTGACGCTCACTCGGACCTTCGTCCTGTCTATGAAGGCTCGCCGCTTAATCATGCCTGTGCTGCTGCAAGGGCAAAGGAATATGCTCCCCTGGTCCAGGTGGGTATACGAAGCATGTCGGCAGAAGAGCTTCCCTTTGTCGATCCGGGAAGGATCTTCTACGCGCATGAGCTTTGGGCAGACAGATCACTTTATTCAAAAGCCCTCAGCCTCCTGACAGAGAATGTGTATATCACAATTGACCTGGATGTGTTTGATCCGTCGATCATGCCTTCGACGGGTACGCCTGAACCCGGCGGGCCTGACTACCGGGTGCTGATGTCATTCCTTCGCGAGGTGATCAGTAAGCGCAATGTAGTAGGGTTTGATGTTGTGGAGCTGTGTCCTTCCGCTGTCAGCAGGACACCTGATTTCGTGGCTGCGAAGATTATTTACCAGCTGCTAAGCTACAGGTTCTCAGGCTGAGTGTATCACCTCGGCTTGTCGTACTGTTTTGCCTCCTCCCAGATTACATTCATTTCATCTAGGCTCATGTCACGGAGCGAGAGTCCCTGTGCCAGTGTCTTTTTTTCCAGGTAGTTGAACCTGCTGATGAATTTCCTGTTTGTCTTTTCGAGCGCTGATTCGGGGTCTATTTCATACAGTCTTGCCGCGTTTATAAGGGAGAAAAAGAGGTCGCCAAGTTCAGCTTCGATATCTACTTTTCTTCCTTCCAGCACCTCCTCCTTAAGCTCATTCAGCTCCTCAGTAACTTTATCCCAGATCTGTTCGCGGCTGTCCCAGTCGAACCCGACACCCCTTACTTTCTCCTGTATCCTGTTGGCTTTTATGGTCGCCGGCAGTGAAGAGGGGACGCCTGACAATACCGGCTTGTACTCGCTGTGTTCGTTCATCTTGAGTTTTTCCCAGTTCTCCTCCACTTCACGCGCGCCCCTGGTGACGCTCACATCACCGAACACATGAGGATGCCTGTACACCAGTTTTTTGTTTATACCCTCCAGAACGTCACCCATGTCGAACAGCCCTTTCTCTGAGCCTATTTTGGCGTAGAAAACGATGTGCAGCATGATATCACCCAGCTCCTTGCGTATATCATCATTATCACCCTGGATTATTGCATCAGCCAATTCATATGTCTCTTCAATGGTGAGTTTTCTGAGGGTCTCGTTCGTCTGCTTCTGGTCCCACGGGCATTTTGTCCGCAGCTCGTCCATAATATCCAGCAGCTTTTTGAACTCTTCAACTGTTTTTTCTCTCATCGGGGGTTTAATTTTTAAACAGGCCGTTTCCTGCCTGCCGGGTGTCTCTTGCTTCAACTCTTACTGCATCGCCGGTATCAACGCCGAAGAGCTGACAAAGGTCTGCCCCGTTTATCGACACCTCAAGTAGATCGAGTATATTGAAACGGGTAACCAGTTCACCGACTGGTTCGTCACTGTATAAAGTGCTGATCTTTTCAGTAAAATACTTATTGCTTTTTATCAGTATCCTGAAATTCCTGCCTTCAAAAACTCTCATGAAGATCTCGCGTGTGATGTTTGTAATGGCATTGCCGTAGGAGTCAATAAAGATGACACTTCCGATAATCACATCTTTGTTGATGGTAGCCCGCAGAGGCACTTTCTCCATCAGGTCATTCACTTTCCTGCCGAGCTTTTCGGGAGGTTGTCCTGCGACCAGTGCGGCTGCGGTACGCACAAAGAGCGTAATCTCGTCGGCATCATCGTCATTGCTCAGTCTGATTATGAGTTCGGGTTCCGAGTTCAGTATGAGGTTGAACATACCGTTATCAGCACCGATAAAATAATGTCCCCTGGCTTTGACAAGCAGGTGAGACTTCCCATCCGAGGCTTCGCTGCTGACAAAAACAAGGTGGATGGTGCCTTCAGGGTAGTGGCTGAAGGTGTTCCTTATCACGAAAGCACCGTGCATGATATTCAGCGGGGGTATTCGGCCTGCATTGTTCACCACTGTGGCGCCGGGACAACTTGTACTCAGCTTGCCCCTGAGTATGCCGGGAAAGATATCGTCCTCCCTCCACTCCGTCGTCAGTGTGATCAGTGCCATTCTCAAAATAGTTACAGCAAAGATAATCTTCTGAAAAAAATAAACTTACTTTGTGAAGGAGCGGTTTTAAAAAATTAAGCCGAGTGTAAACCATTGACTAACAGCCAACAGAAAGAAAGAGAGTATTAGGCGGATGACTGAAAGAGTGATTTTACTTGATGAGATTGATCCTGTGGTCATGTTTGGGCCGAACAACAGGCTGCTGGAACAGATACAAGGTTATTTTCCGAAGATAAAGCTTGTTGCCAGGGGAAATGAGATTAAGCTGATGGGTGAAGCTGAAGAGGTTGCCCTTTTCGCAGATAAAATATCAGTGCTGCTTGAATATTACAGGCATTATAACAGGCTTGATGAAAACGATCTTGAGAGACTTCTTCTCGATGATGATCATATGCGCACCGCTTCGAACGGTGATTTTGAGGATGCCCTGGTCTTTGGTACAAACGGCAAGCCGGTTAGAGCCAGGACTGTCAACCAGCTCCAGCTGGTAAAAGAATATTACGCCAGTGATCTTATTATTGCAGAGGGGCCGGCAGGAACCGGCAAGACATATACTGCCATAGCACTGGCTGTTAGGGCACTGAAGAACCATGAGGTGAAGAAGATCGTTCTGACACGTCCTGCGGTGGAGGCCGGAGAACGCCTCGGTTTTCTGCCCGGAGACATGAAGGATAAACTGGATCCTTATCTTCAGCCTCTCTATGATGCACTGCATGACATGATCCCGTCACGCAAGCTGGAACAATGGATCGAAGACGGGACGGTACAGATAGCACCACTCGCATTCATGCGCGGAAGAACGCTTGAGAACAGCTTCGTAATTCTTGATGAGGCGCAGAATGCAACCATAAGCCAGCTTAAGATGTTCCTCACCCGCATGGGTGTCAGTTCGAAGTTCATCCTCACAGGCGATACTACTCAGATTGACCTTCAGAGGAGAAGTGATTCAGGCCTTCTTCAGGCAATAAGATTGCTGACCGACATCGAGGGCATTGCGGTCATACGGTTTGATGAACGGGATATTGTAAGACACAGACTCGTCAAGCATATTGTAAGAGCATATGACAGCGAAGAGAAAAGTCATAACGAAGACAGGAAAGAGACAAAATAGCACAACTATGATAAAGGCAATCACAAGGACAGACTTTAATTTCCCCGGGCAGAAAGGTATCTACAGAGGCAAAGTAAGGGATGTATACAATATAGATGACAAATACCTGCTGATGGTGGCATCTGACCGTATTTCGGCATTTGACGTTGTTCTGCCGGAGGGTATACCTTTTAAAGGGCAGGTTCTTAACCAGATTGCTGCCATGTTCCTTGACAAGGTCAGGGATATAGTACCAACCTGGAACATTGCGTCGCCTGATCCGAATGTAACCATTGGCTACCGATGTCAACCCTACCCGGTTGAGATGATTGTGAGAGGCTACCTCACCGGCAGCTCCTGGAGAACATATAAGTCCGGCATCCGTAGTATCTGCGGAATCCCGTTACCTGAAGGAATGCGGGAGCACCAGCGCTTCCCGCACCCGATCATAACACCTACCACCAAAGCTGAACACGGGATGCATGACGAGGATATTTCAGGTGCAGAGATAGTAAGTTCAGGACTGGTGACGGAGGCAGAGTACCGCAAACTGGAAGACTATGCCATGAAGCTCTTTCTCCGGGGGTCGGAGATAGCAGCTGCGCACGGCCTCATACTGGTAGATACAAAGTACGAATTCGGCAAACGCAACGGAGAGATCTATCTGATTGATGAGATCCATACCCCGGACAGCTCACGGTACTTCTACGCTGAAGGATATGAGGATCGCTTCGCCAGGGGAGAGCAGCAAAAACAGCTCTCAAAGGAGTTTGTGCGTGAGTGGCTTATGGCAAACGGTTTCCAGGGAAGAGAGGGAGAAAAGGTGCCTGAAATGACCCCGGCGTTCGTAATGGAGATATCAGACCGTTATATCGAACTCTATGAAAACATCACCGGCACGAAGTTTGTCAGAGCTGAAGCGGAAGACCCCGCCAGGCGGATTGAGAGGAATGTTGAGACGTTCCTGCCGGAACTTAAATAAATATCGTTTGAAACTGTTTTAAGGCAATGAAAGTTAATTTTGCACTTCACAAACTGTCAGATATGTTGCTGCCCCGTATTACACCAGCCTTTTTGCTTCTGGTCATTATGATGCTGCCGGCCGGGCTGTGCGCCCAGGTGACCGGCTCCTGTGGCGGTTGAAATATCAACCCAGAAGATTGTTGTTGACGGCAGGGTGTACTACATGCACCCGGTAGTAAAAGGCCAGACACTCTATTCAATCTCCAAGGCATATAATGTGACTGTTGACCAGCTCACCCGTGAAAATGATATACCACCTGCAGGCATAAAGGAGGGACAGATGCTTAAGGTGCCGGCTGCAGCTTCTTCATCAGCTTCATCAGCCACGTCACCCTGCAAACCAGGATGAGCGTTATCTCTATCACAGGGTAAAAAGAGGAGAGACGCTCTCATCCGTTGCCCGTGAATATGGTATAACTGTGCGTGACCTGAAGAAAGCAAATAAGGGGCTTCTCTTTCCGCATGAGGGTGACAATCTGTTGATTCCACGCAAAAAAATGACCGGTCGGCCTCCTGAAACGAAGCCTGTTCCGGATACCGTACCTTTACCTGCGGAGCCGGCAGACACAGTGGTTGTGGCTGGCGAGCAGGAGCTATTCACCGCACTATCAGAAAATACTGTCATAAAGGATCTGCGAGGTTCCGTAAAAGTTGCCGTGATGCTGCCCTTTTTCTTAAATGAGAATAACTCCAGATCTTATGTGGATTCCACCAAAAGGGATGCACAGGGCAATAAAATCTACAGGGAGGTGACTATGGATGCCGGGTGGATCTATGAGGGCAGCCTGCCCTTCCTTGAAGCCTACGAGGGTATCCTGATTGCCGTTGACAGCCTGCGTTCACTGGGTCTGAATGTCGAGCTTGATGTATATGACATCAGCAGTGATACAACTGAACTCAACAGGATTATCTGGTCAGGCAGACTTAATGATGTTGATCTGATCATCGGTCCCGTATTTTCCGCCAACCTGAACCGGATGGCAGCTTATGCGGCTGCACGTGATATCCCAATTGTATCTCCTGTGCCGCTTCGTGACCAGAATATTGTCGATAACAGGCCGACGCTATACAGGGTATTTCCTTCAGCAGGCATTTCCCAGGATATTGTGGCCAGGGAACTGAAATCCCATAAAGGAAGCAATATCGTTTTCGTCTATTCCGACACCCTGATGAATGATCCGAAAACAGCAGGTTTCTGGAACAGGATCAGAACGGCTTTGGTGACTGACAGCCTGAGCGACACCACCCTGATCACTCCGCATTATTTCACCGGGGCAATCAAGAAGCGTAACACCTACAGCGGTGTGGAATCATTCGAGGGTTTTCTGAAACCCGACCGTGAGAATATTATAATTCTTGCTTTTACAAATACCCCTGTTGTCAGTTCCGCTTTCTCCACACTCCACACCCTGTCACGCAAATACGATATCAAAGTGATCGGCTACCCTGAGATAGGGGGGCAGGAGACCATCGAAATAAAATACTACTATGATCTTGAGCTTTATATCCCGACTGAGTCATATATCGATTTCAACTCCCCTGCCGCTTCATCGTTCACAACTGCCTTCAGGAATAAATTCAAGACAGAGCCGATGGCAGAGAGTTTCGCATGGCGAGGTTTTGATATCGCCTACTACTTTATTGGAGGTATAGCCATCCATGGCCGTGATTTCCTGAAAGATCCGGGTATTTTCAATCCTGCCCTCCTGTGTCTCGACCCTGACTTCAGGCGCGAACGTACCAGTGACGGTTATGAAAACAGGGGGATGTTTGTCCTTCATTATAAGAAAGACATGACAATTGAAGTTTTCAGGCCCTTGCCTGAAGTCAATGCCGTGGTAAAATCAGATGTTCAGTATCAGGACTGAACCTTCAGGCTCATCAGCACAAAATCAAGAACAATCGGAAGATCTTCGGGACTGACTCCGTTGGCTGTAAGGACAGGGATGTCATCGTTAAAGATATTCATGAATGTCTCAACAGTCATTTTACCGCTCTTCCAGTGCATTGATATAGCACTCTGAAGCTTTGCGCGGATTAGCCTGGCAGAGTGCGAGATGACCCATATTGATCATGTCATGAGGGGTCAGGCCTGATTCTGCAAGACGCTCGAAATATCGCTCTGCCTCATTGAATTTGCCTGTCATCAGATAACACCAGGCAATTGGTCTCAACACCTTCACGTTACCCGGGTTCTGGTATTCGATGCGAAAATAATACTTAAGGGCCTCTTCATATTTACCCGTGTCAAGATAACAGTGGGCAGTCATAAGTATGGAGGTAAGGTCATCAGGCTCGCTCTTCAATGCTCTGAGGTATATATTAAGAGCCTCATGATTCCTGTTCAGCTTTCTCAGACATAAGCCTATCTTGCGCAGTGTCCAGGTCTTTGGATCGATGATTGACGCCATCGTATACTTGTCGAGCGCTTTCTCATATTCTCCTGTCTTCTGGTAGCAGTATCCTGCTTTTTCATGCAGTTCTGCATCATCGCTCACCGAATTGATCACAGAGAGGTATAATGCAAGCGCATCTTCATAGTACTCCTTCCCGAAGAAATAGTCGGCCAGCGATCTGTCGTCCGTGGTTGTACCGCATACATCCCTGTAAAATAATGAGTTGTAGATATCGAGCCGGCTCATGAAGAGATCGTCAAACTCATTCTTGAAGTCTGACAGCTTATAGAACCGGTAGAGATCATGGATGTACTGTGTCAGATTGGTTCTGAAGACGGCTGAGGGATCTGTCAGTTCACTATCATATTTCATCTGTTCAAGGCCTTCAAGTTCCATCCTGAATACCTTCAGCATCATGTTCTTCTGTTCGGCAGGCAGGAATTTCATATTAAGGATGAGTGAGAACTTGTCTGAGTTACAGATAAACGGGGTCTTATACAGCGCTTCGGCCAGCTCATTGATACCGGGACCGAGGATCTTATCCCTGAAGATCTCATCGACAGCTTCATGATCAGGATAGAAGGGTATGAACCAGTTACGCAGTTCCCTGAAGAAGTCAAACTTTTTCAGGCCCGAGAAGGCTGACATGTAAACATCAGATCCTTCCATCTGAAGGTTGGTCAGTTCCTCCATTGTCTTGAACATCTCCTCCGAGTCTTTAAACATGTCGGACCAGTCTGGGTTCTGTCCTTCTTCGGCATTCTCACCCAGGATACTGTCGAGGTCGAGCTTCTCCTCTATGCGCGGCCGGAGCTTCACCACCCTGGGCAGTATCTCCTCGCTCATCCGCCTGCTTAGTTTTTCGGTGTCACGTGATCTTATTGCCTGAAGCACAACCAGGCGGCAGTTCTCCCTGAACCTGTTGTTTGCCGCCAGCTCCCTTACCGTCTGCATGACCTCCGGATAAAGACTCAGACGATCATCGTAATAATAGAGGCTGAGAACAAGTCCTGTCAGCGCCCTCTCGGGTACATGCTGGGTAGGGTCAGTATAAAGCTTCGCAAGGAGGGAGAGCTTGGCCGGATCCCATATCCGGAGGCTGCTCAGCGTTATGGCGCTGACGAATGAAGCCATCTCATGCCACTCGAACTTCTCCGATCTCCGGAGTATCTCAACCAGGCTTTCTTCGGCTTCACCATAATAGTCTGTCAGCCACAGATGGTTAAAAATGATCCCCGAAAGACGCTCCTTTTCAGCTGCCTGTTCTCTTTCCGTATCCGGTTTCTTTATCTCAGCTGATGACAGAAGATCATCCAGGCGCGACTTAAACACAAGGTCATCAACGCTCTGTATAATATTGCCTCCCCTGAGCCTTTCTTCCCTTTCTTCCCGTGCTCTGACAGAAAAAGTGTACCATCCTGAATGATGTGCCAAAATGTCCTGTTTTATTTTATCATTCAGCCTGAGAATACTCTGAAGGAGTTTGATGTATACCTTCTGACGATCGGGGTCGTTAATACCGTCAACAGTATACTTAAGGATGTTCATATACGTCATTTTCAGCTCCGCGAACTCATCCCTGAAGCCTCCAAATGAAACATTATCAAGCATATCGGACATAATGTCAAAGCTCTGTTTGACCTTCCGCCTGACAACAAGGTTACAAACTCTCTTGTGTTGAAGTATAATGGTGGATACATTCATTTTGTTCAGATAACAACATAGACATTAAAAGCAGTGCAACAATCAGGCCACCGGAAGGTTTAGAAAGTGAAACCTATGCTGACGTAAGGCTTGACTGCTTTATAGAAAACCTCCCTGTCATACAGACCGTGCATTACTCCGAGGCGTATGGGACCGGCGACAGTCATATAGCCAATTCCCAGCCCGTACCCGCCAAGGATTGAGAAGCCTTTGGCACGGTCAAGTTCCTGGATTGCAAAGAGATTGGCGCCGAAACTGATGTGAAGGTCCCTTGCCACCTCCAGGTCACCACCAAGTCCTTACCCCGGCGAGGCTTTTGACCGGTATCTGATTGTCAAAGAAGCCGATGGCAGACACTGACCGCTCGGTTACCGGAGTGATGCCGCCGAGGAGGAAGAAGCTGTTCTGGGCAGAGACAGTATCGGCGTCTGTCAGGAACAGGGCCTCCCCGCCAACGTTCCATGTCATTTTAGGTGAGGGAGACCAGTAGGTACTGAACCAGCCTCTCATTGTAAAATTGTGATGGAAAGAGAAATCTCCCTGGTCCTCCCTGCTATAGTCCGTTCTCAGTGTGTCTGTCTTTATTACACCCCTGACCAGCTTTGAGAGTGAGGCAGAAATGCTGTAGGTGATTCCCTCATTGGGGAAGTGCTTGGTATCCAGTGTGTTTGCCTGATAACTATAGGCAACGGTAACATAATTAAAAGAGAGCCTTTCTATATGGCTGGCTGAGATATAGTCGGTAACAAGATTCTCATTCTCAAACCTGAACGAGAGGTTCATCAGGTGGTTAAGGCTTATTCTCTGGCTTACTGAGAGGCTGGTAATGTAGTTCTGGCTAAGCATCGGCCCTGTTTCACCTCTAAGTTCAATGAGAGGGAACAGGGTATTATCCATAAAAAATGAAGCTTCGAGTCCGAACTTCTGGCTTCTGTCAAGGAACTGAATAGTACCTAACCTTAACCTGTAGTACTGACCGATATATGATTCGGCATAAATCACCGACCTCGGTGTCACCAGATCCCTTATTGAAAGCCCCAGTACAGCCCCTGCACTCAGGGCAAGGTCATAGTGCAGCGATCCGTATACCATTGCTTTAGGCCGTTCAATACAGTTAATCTCGAGTATCAGGGAGTCATTCCGGGGAATGATTTTGTAATTTACCTTGTCAAACCATGCCTTTCCATAGAGCAGTTCAATTCTTTCAGTGAGCAGGTCCCTGCTGACTTTCTGTCCGGGCTCGATATCAAGAACACCGATGATATCCTCGTCACTTGCAATACTGTTCCCAGTTCACATCAATCCTGTCAAAGACATGATATTTAATTTCCGGGAGAGGCACAAGCGGTGGCTGATCTCCTATGGCATCCAGTGAATCAGCCAGTCTTATGAACTTTTCCTTGAATGGAAGGGCAGCGCGATAGCCTCTGGCAACGACTGAGTCGATATCGCTGAAGTTCAATAGCGAATGGCCCCTCATGTCGGGCTCGATCATAATGTCAGTTTTTCTTTTTTCTTCGGCGTAATCTGCAAGACTGCTCAGAAAGCCAATCTGTTTGAGTATACTGTAGGCAGACTCAAGGTCCTTCTCGCTGTATCTCCTGAAACCCGTATAGGAGCCTATCACCAGGTCAGCGCCCATATCGCGCAGTTCGGTAGCCGCGTAATTATGCACCACGCCCCCGTCAACGAGCAGTGCACTGTCGATCCTGACAGGGGTGAATAACGAAGGTATGGCGATGCTTGCCCTGATAGCTTCGGGCAGATAGCCTTTGGTCAGCAACACTGCCTGGCCGGTAAGCAGGTCAGTGCCCACACAAAGATAGGGTATCGGCAGTTCTGAGAAATTGCTGATAGTTGCCGCGGACCAGGAATAATAGCTGAGCTTGCTCTCTACCTGCTGACCGGTTATCAAGCCTGACGGAAGCAGGATTTTTTTCCGTGTGATGGGCAGGGAGATCATGCTGTTGTAGAAGTGTCTCTTCTCGAGGAAGATTATCCTGTTCTCGGGTATCCTGTCAGAGAGCAACAGGTTAAAGTCAGCATCCTTGAAAAATCCGATGATACTGTCAGCTGTATAACCCATTGCATACATACCTCCGATGATGCTGCCCATGCTGACCCCGGTGATGTAATCAGGTCTTAATCCGGCCTCTTCCATCACTTTAATGACGCCCAGATGTGCCAATCCGTTTGCGCCTCCGCCGCTGAGGGCGAGCCCGATTTTTGGCCTTACCAGCGAGTCCTGCGAATTAACCTGCGCAGGAAAGAGTAAAACCGTCAAAACAATTAATAACTGCCCGTGACTTTAGATGAAGGTCTCATACCGGAGCCTTTCAGGAATTGAAATATTCATATCAAGGATCAGCAAGTTAGTTAAAACAAGTATATTAGAAACATGAAAAGTCATGAAAAAGTTCTGTCAGGCTGGCTTCCCACATCAAAAAAGGAGATGGAGGCGCTGGGGTGGGAGCGTGCTGATGTCATACTTTTTACCGGCGACGCTTATATTGATCACCCCTCTTTCGGTGCAGCCGTGATAGCGCGGGTGCTCGAGACTGCCGGCCTGCGCGTGGCGGTGGTGCCGCAGCCCAACTGGCGTGACGATCTGCGCGACTTCAGCAAGCTTGGTGCTCCGCGATTTTTCTTTGCCGTCACTGCCGGCAACATGGATTCAATGGTAAACCATTACACCGCCACACGCAGGCTAAGGTCCGATGATGCTTATACCGCTGGTGGCGCTGCCGGATTCCGTCCTGATTATGCCACCGTTGTCTATACTCAGGCTCTGAAAAAACTCTTCCCGGATATTCCGGTTGTCGCAGGCGGCATAGAAGCCTCAATGCGCAGGCTGATGCACTACGACTACTGGAAAGACACTCTTGAACCGTCCATACTTATCTCCAGCGGCGCTGACATGATAATTTACGGCATGGCCGAAAAAGCGGTGACAGAACTGGCGCAGAGGGTTAAGAGAGGGGAGAAGGTTAACATGATCACAGATCTGCCGCAGTCGGTTTACCTCAGGCCGTCCGGTGAGCCTCTGCCCCCTCTGCCGGGGGTGAAAGACATGATGATGCACCCATGTTCAGAGGCCGTTACCTCGACGAAAGGCTTATGCCGAGAATTTTGTGCTGTTTGAGAAAACGAGCAACAGTCAGAAGCCTGTGAGGCTGATTGAACCGTGCGGCGACAGGGTGGTAGTGGTCAATCCGCCGCTGCCTGCAGCCACTGAAGCGGAGGCAGATGCTGTCTATGACCTGCCCTTTAACTATGCACCCCATCCGCGTTATGAAAAGAAAGGGCCCATACCGGCATGGGAGATGATAAAATTCTCGGTAAATATTCACAGGGGGTGCTTCGGCGGATGCAGCTTCTGCGCCATAGCCGCTCATCAGGGAAAATTTGTCAGCAGCCGTTCGGAAGCCTCCGTACTGAAAGAGGTGGAGCGCATCAGCCGGATGGAGGGTTTTAAAGGCTATCTCTCTGACCTGGGCGGACCGTCGGCAAATATGTACCGTATGGCCGGCCGCGATAAGGAGAGGTGTTACAAGTGCGGACGGCCATCGTGTATCTGGCCGGCAGTGTGCGATAACCTTGAGACATCGCACCGTGATCTGCTGGCTCTTTACAAGACTGTCAATTCACTTGCCGTACATAAAAAAGGCTTTCGTGGGAAGCGGGGTGAGGTACGACCTGCTGATGAAGGAATACAATCGTTCTGCCGGAAGGGATGAGGAGCACTACCTGAAGGAGCTGATAGTAAGTCATACAAGCGGGAGGCTGAAGGTGGCTCCTGAGCATACCGACGATGAGGTGCTGTATCTCATGAGAAAGAGCTCATTCAGACACTTCAGGAAGCTGAGCGAAAAATTCAGCGAGACGATACGAAGCAACGGGTTGAAGTATGAGCTTATACCGTATTTTATATCGGCACACCCCGGTACCACGGAGGAGAAGATGGGGGCCCTGGCCCGCGAGCTGAAGGACCTTGGGATGCATCCGGAGCAGGTGCAGGATTTCACTCCGACGCCGATGACGCTTGCCACAGCTATGTATTATCTTGGTTTTGACCCGTATACAGGCAAGAAAGTGCATGTGACCCGCGACATCAGCCGAGAAGCGCAGGCAGAAGGAATACTTCTTTCAGACGTCGGGCATGGGGCATGGAGCAAGGAGCAAGGAGCAAGGGGCAAGGGGCAAGCTGACGAACGAAGTGAGGCAGTCCCGCCCAGCGGGAGGGCAAGGGGCACGGGGCACGGAGCTCCGGGAAAATGGCAGGAAGCACGGAGCAAAGGGTTAAGAGCGAGGAGAACAAACGAACAATAGAACAAACGAAGTCAGAAATCAGAAGTACCCAAATAGGACCGCAAGACCGCAAGACCATGGACCCTCAGACCTTTAGACCTTTAGACCTTCAGACTATTCTATTCGTATTCCTTGAGAATATTCCTGACATCATCAGGCGCTACCCTGCCGAAGGTCTTGGTGCCTACGGTCACCACCGGCGCCAGTCCGCATGCACCGACACATCTCAGGCTTGACAGCGAAAACTTGCCGTCAGGGGTTGTCTGACCAACCTGTATTGACAGCTCTTTCTTAAACTCATCAAGAACCTTCTCGGCTCCTCTTACATAACACGCCGTACCCATGCAAATGCTGATCGGATACTTGCCCTTGGGTGTCATGGTGAAGAATGAATAGAAAGTCACAACACCATAAACCTGTGCAACCGAAATATTTAATCTGGAGGCTACAGCTTCCTGCACCTCGGCAGGAAGGTATCCGAAATGCCCCTGGCAGGTATGAAGTACATTGATAAGTTCCAGAGAATCATTATTGAATAAATCACAAATCTCGATGATCTTATTTAAGTCTTCCTGTCTTAGTTCTATCTTAATGGTTGACATATCATTTAATTTTAGATAGTTAAACTGAATTTACCTTACTGCTTTACAATTATTCTGGCTTTCCTGTCAAAATAGTTTGTATGAAGCAGATGGTGTGCCTTTTCACCGTTGGGTTCACCCAGGAACTCTTCATAGAGTTTAATGATATAGGGGTTCTTATGAGATACCCTGATGGGTTTGTTCTTATCTTCCCTGTAAATGGCAGCAGCTCTTGCCTTAAGTATTGAAGAATCGCCATGATGCAGGGGCTGGCCGCCTCCGCCGATACAACCTCCGGGGCATGCCATCACCTCTATTGCGTGAAATTTTGATTTTCCGCTCTTGAACTCATCGAGCAAGCTTGCGTGCGTTACCGAGTCCGCTGGCGATACCTATGTTCAGAGGCAGTCCGTCGAAGTCTATCGTAGCCTGCCTGACACCCTCCATACCTCTCAGCTCTGTAAAATCGAGCTTATTGAGTTCCTTGCCTGTGTAAAGCGCGTATGCCGTACGCACAGCAGCCTCAATTACACCACCCGTATTGCCGAAGATGACACCGGCACCGGTTGATTCACCAAGCGGCCTGTCAAATTCCATGTCAGGCAGGTTAATGAAATCGATATTGGCCTGGCGTATGAAATGAGCCAGCTCACGGGTCGAGATTGAAAAATCAACATCCGGATTACCGTCAACAGCAAATTCGGGTCTCTGGCTTTCATATTTCTTTGCCAGGCAGGGCATGACTGATACAACCACCATATCCTGCCGTTTGATATTGATCTTGTCAGCGAAATATGATTTTGCTATTGCACCGAACATCTGCTGCGGTGATTTTGCCGTTGAAGGCACATTCCTGAGCTCAGGATAGTTGTGCTCAAAGAAGTTGACCCATCCGGGGCAGCATGATGTCAGTATCGGAATATTTGCATCCTTGTCGCCTTTCAGGAATTTGCCCAAGCCTTGTAAGCAGTTCTGTGCCTTCTTCCATTATGGTCAGGTCAGCAGCAAAGTCCGTGTCAAATACATAGTCGAAACCCAACTCTTTGAGTGCAGCAACGAGCTTACCGGTGACAAGTGTTCCGGGTTCCATCCCGAATTCCTCACCCAGGGCGGCGCGCACCGCAGGCGCTGTCTGAACGACAACGGTCTTGGTGGGGTCAACGATAGCCCTGAGAACCTCGCGGGTATGATCAACCTCAGTGAGTGCTCCGGTGGGGCAGACTGCCACGCACTGTCCGCAATAGGTACAGGGTGAGAACTCAAGGTTCTCCTCGAAAGCCGGGGCAACAGCAGCCATGAAGCCTCTGTTGACGGCTGAGAGAGCGCCCACAGTCTGAA
This sequence comes from uncultured Bacteroidales bacterium, assembly GCA_963732575.1. Lineage (GTDB taxonomy): Bacteria > Bacteroidota > Bacteroidia > Bacteroidales > VadinHA17 > SR-FBR-E99. The sequence continues at coordinate 346,481 of CAVTAA010000004.1, read as the reverse complement.
CAGTCATTGCACATCATCTCACATCTGCGGCACATGATACACTTATCGAGCTCACGGATGATGGAAGGAGAGAAGTCCTTGCGGTAAGTTGACATAGCTGCAATATCCTGGCCGGGTATCTCCCTGATGCCAAGCCTGTGAGCCATGTTCTGCAGGTCGCAGGTACCCGATTTCGGGCAAATGAGACAGTCTTTCGGATGATCCGAGAGAATGAACTCCATAACAGTCCTGCGGGCGTTCATGACCCTGGGGGTATGTGTACGGACAACTGCTCCCTCGTCGCATTTTGTGATACATGCGGGAGAAAGGTTTCTTCGTCCCTGCACCTCCACCACACATATCCTGCATCCGCCGGGTTTGTTTTCAATGTTAAGGTCGTCAAGTTTCATGTGGCACAGTGTGGGAATATCTATTCCGAGCTGTCGTGCCGCAGTAAGGATAGTTTCTCCTTTCTGAACTTCGACCTGCTTATTGTCTATTGTAATTTTTACTGTTTCCATTGTCGGTTCTTCTGTCATTAATTGATTAGCACGGCACTGAATTTACACTTCTCGAAGCATGCATTGCACTTGATGCATTTATCCTGATCAATGTAATGCGGACCCTTTCTTTCACCGGTGATAGCGTTCACCGGGCATCCTCTTGCACAGGCAGTACAACCTACGCACTTGTCAATGTCAATAGAGTATTTCATCAGATCACGGCATTCTCCCGCAGGACATCTCTTATCAGTGACATGAGCCACATACTCTTCCCAGAAATTGCTCATGGTCGAAAGCACGGGATTGGGTGATGTCTGTCCCAGTCCGCACAGAGAAGTATCTTTAATGACATTGCACATATTCTTCAGCCGGGCGAGATCGTCCATTGTACCGTTGCCCTTGGTGATGTGTGCAAGGAGTTCATGGATCCTCTTGTTACCGATACGGCATGGAGCGCATTTTCCGCAGGAACTCTTCGACAGTAAACTCGAGGAAGAATTTTGCTATTGATACCATACAGGTATCCTCATCCATCACTATCATTCCTCCGGAACCCATCATCGATCCTGCAGCGACAAGGTTATCGAAGTCGATAGGGGTGTCAAGGTGCTTCTCTGTGAGACATCCTCCCGAAGGTCCTCCTGTCTGGACAGCCTTGAATTTCTTGCCGTTCTTGATTCCGCCGCCTATCTCGAAGATTATGTCGCGGAGGGTTGTGCCCATTGGTACCTCGATGAGGCCTACGTTGTTTATTTTTCCGGCCAGGGCAAAGACTTTGGTGCCTTTGGATTTTTCCGTTCCGATGGAGGAATACCATTCCCAGCCCTTGTTGATAATGGCCGGTATGCTTGCGAAGGTCTCAACGTTGTTGACGTTGGTAGGTTTGCCAAGGAAGCCGCTCTCGGCAGGGAAGGGGGGCTTGTTTGTAGGCTCACCGCGAAGTCCTTCCATAGAATGTATCAGCGCTGTCTCCTCACCGCAGACGAATGCTCCGGCGCCGTAGCGCATTTGAATATCGAAAGAAAAGTCTGTTCCGATGATATTCTTGCCAAGGAGCCCGTATTCCCGTGCTTGTCCCAGCGCTACTTTCAGACGCTGGATGGCAAGCGGATATTCAGCCCTGATGTATATTAGTCCTTTTGATGCTCCAATAGCATAACCGCATATTGCCATTGCTTCGAGAACGCTGTGAGGATCGCCTTCAAGAACAGAACGGTCCATGAATGCACCCGGGTCGCCCTCATCGGCATTACAGACAACATATTTCTGGTCAGCATTATTCTTTGCTGCTATCTCCCACTTCAGTCCGGTAGGAAATCCCGCGCCGCCACGGCCGCGCTGGCCTGATTTCTTAATTATGTCAACTACATCAGCAGGCTTGAGCTCCGAAAGGCATTTGCCAAGGGCGGCATAACCGTCGCGGGCTATGTACTCGTCAATGTTTTCCGGGTTAATGAAACCGCAGTTCCGCAATGCGATACGTATCTGCTTGCGGTAGAAGCCCATATGCTTTGATTCAGCGATAGGCTCCTTGGTCTTCGGATCAACGTAGAGCAGCCTCTGCACGGGTCTGCCCTTGACAACATGTTCCGCCACGATGACGGGTGCATCTTCCGGCTTGACCTGAACGTAGAAGGTGTTGTCAGGCATCACTCTTTACAACAGGACCTTTCTCACAGAAGCCGAAGCATCCGGTCATAATTACCTGTACCTCGCCGGCGAGGCCCTTTTCTTCAAGTTCTCTCTTCAGGTTCTCAACAATGAGGCTGCTTTCTGAGGCGCGACATCCGGTACCGCCGCAGACAAGAAGGTGCATTCTGAATTTTGTCATTATACTTTTCCTCCCTGTTATTAGTCTATTTTTTCATAGTTTACCGGTATGATACCCTCAACCAGTTCGCCGTTTTTAATGTACTTTTCAATGATCTCGTCGGCTCTCTTCCTGTCGACAAATCCGTATACAACGGCTTCCTGACCCGGGAGCTGAACCTCAATTGTTGGCTCGGCATAACAGTAGCCCATACATCCAGTCTGGGTCACCACTGCTCCGATGCCTCTCTTGTCCAGCTCCTCGATGAAGAAATCCATGATAGGCTTGGCTCCGGAAGCAATTCCGCAGGTTGCCATTGCAACCTTGACCTGAACCATTCCTTCAGGGCTGTCACCCTTGATCCTCAGGTCGAGTTTCGCCTGTGCTTCTTCGCGAATCCTTTTTAAGTCTGCTAGTGTTTTAAGTTTTTCCATATCAACTGATATTTATCATCCGATGTTTATATTCCTGGCAATCTGATCTGCAAAACTACCCCCTATAAGTTATTAAATTCCTAATATTTGTCATATCACGGTCTGAGTTTTTCTAATATTGGCGAGATTCTCACTGATGATTTCCTTAAGTGACCTGACAATTGCCAGGTCTGTCAGGGCATCACGGCCCAGCTCCTCGGCGAGTTTCTTCATCTCGGGTGTAACGGACTTGTTGCGAACGAACAGGATGCAGTTTATGTCGGACATTTCGGCCGTACGGATTGTCTGCAGATTGGAGAGCCCTGTTATCAGCAGGAGGCTGTCACAATTGACTGTCAGCACATCACTCATCAGGTCAGAAGCAAAGGCATGGCTGACCTCATGGTCATCCCTGTGGCTGCCGCAAATAAGTTCACAATTCAAAACAGAGCAAATTTCTTCTACTTTCATTACTTTTCAATTCAGCAGGAGCTGACATTTGATTTCAATCCGCAAAGATATAAATTATTGTTATAATTATAACACTGTTATAAAAATAACAGTAAACATTTTCAAGAAGCCTCGTTTAGGGCCGGATATAATATTAATTATCTATTGATCTGATGTTTGCGAACTCGGAGTCAGGCTTCCAGTCAGGTCTCATATCACTGGTCACAATTCTCCAGGCTACCTCGAAAGCTGCTTTAGCGTCTTCGGCGATCCCCTCAAAGTCCATTTCCGGATAGTAGTTATCAGCCGGCTTATGGTACATTGTTGTAAGGTATTCTTTCTCCTTCTCTGCCGCCCACTCTTTTCCATGTTCACGGCTGTCACAGTTTCCACGTGCAAAAAGAGATGGTACACCTATGAGTGCAAACGGGAAGTGATCAGACCGGAAATACATTCCGGTTTCCGGTGCAGGATCAGGCAATATATAACGTCCCTGCTTTGCTGCTGCTACGGCAAGCATATCATCTAGCTCTGATTGTCCGTAACCTGTTACCATTATGTCGTTCATCCTCCCGATTGCCAGCATCATGTCGTTGTTGAAGCATGCAATGATATTTTCAGGGGCTACAGGCGGATGGGCCGTGAACCAGGTTGAACCAAGCAGACCCTGTTCCTCTGCGGTAGGAAAGAGAAGTATCACCGATCTTCCGGATCTTTTTTGCAGTGAGGTGAATGCTTCCCCTATCTCCAGTGCCCAGGCCATGGTCCTGGTATAATTTCGCAGTTCATCAGCTGTGATTGTGGCCGCCGCTCTCCTTAACGCGGCCTCCCCGGAGCATGATGCTGCCACCAGGTATACGAGAAGAAAAGTGAAGTGGCTGATTTTCATTTTCTGCTGGTTTTTGTTGCAACAGAGAGATTAATTATCACTTCCACAGCTTTTTCCATTGACTGAAGCGGTATATATTCATACCGGCCGTGATAGTTATGCCCTCCTGTGAATAGGTTTGGGCATGGCAGTCCCATGAATGACAGCCTGGCGCCGTCAGTTCCGCCACGCACAGGTTTTATATCAGGCTCGACACCAGCTTTCCGGTACGCTTTCACTGCATTTTCAATCAGGAAGTATTTTGATTCTATGACCTCCTTCATGTTAAAATACTGGTCCTTCATCGTTACATTCACCTCTGCTCCCCTCTGTTTCTTCCGGACAGCTGAGGCAGTATCAGTGAGCATTTTTTTTCTTGCAGCGAATTTAGCAGGGTCATGGTCGCGGATGATGTACTTCATCGTTGTCTCCTCTACTGAGCCATGGAAATCAAAAAGGTGGAAGAATCCCTCGGTACCCTTCCGTGAACTCAGGTCTTTCCCTGGCAGGCAGCAGGCTATCGAGCTCTTTTGCCACCATGACAGAGTTTATCATGGTTCCCTTGGCCGTGCCCGGATGAACGCTCCGGCCTCTGATTGTCAGGGTGGCAGCTGCGGCATTAAAGTTTTCATACTCAAGCTCTCCCAATCCTCCTCCATCGACAGTATAGGCATACTCCGCCCCGAATGCCTTCACGTCAAAGTGGTCGGCGCCTCTGCCTATCTCTTCGTCAGGGGTGAAGGCGATCCTGATCTTCCCGTGCTTCAGCTCCGGGTGGAGGACCAGATACTCCATCGCCGTGACTATCTCTGCAATGCCTGCTTTGTCATCGGCGCCCAGGAGTGTAAGTCCATCAGTGGTTATTATCGTCTGGCCCTTATATTGTTTCAGTTCACTGAATTCTTTGGGCGAGAGCTTAATCTTTTTACCCCGGTTGAGCAGAATATCTCCACCGCTGTATTCATGATGCACCTGCGGGTTAATCTTGTCTGAAGGAGCATCGGGGCTGGTGTCCATATGCGCTATAAAGCCCAGAACCGGTCTGGTCTGGCGTGTGTTTGCAGGGAGGGTGGCCATCACATAACCGTTGCGGTCAACTGTGACATCGGCAAGCCCTGTTTTCTCAAGCTCCGCTGCCAGTTTCCCGGCAAAAAGCATCTGGCTGGCAGATGAGGGGCACGAGGAGGATGTCTCATCGGGCCTGGTGTTGAAACGGGCATAATCAAGAAACCTGTAGAGAAGTTTTTGCATTGCTCAGGTATTTGTTGAGAGTTTAAATGTAATCCAACAGGCCGAGAAAACCAACTGTCAAACAGGTGCCGGTGAAGGACGGTCACACGTGAAAAAGCCGCCCCAGGCTCCGGCCTCTTTTAAGTCTGTAGTGAACAAAGAGGAATATCAGGGCAATGATTGTCAGTGATGCGGCAGTCACAACTGACCACTGAGGAGTGAATTCTGATGTCAGCAGCCTGTCTGTCAGGTACTCTGTTATGACGGCATAGATTGCCATTGCAATCATTATTGTCGACAGGAGGTTGAGTCCCCTGTATCTTGAAAGCGAATTCAGAAAAATAACTGCCGCGGTGAGGAGTGCACCTGATATTACCAATGGTGCAGCGACGGTCAGGAACCATCCGTGGTTCCCTGTGAGGAGGTCAGTAACCCAGAGAAAGATAAGGGTTGCGGCCATGGCAGCCCCTGTTACCAGGTATGGCTTTCCCCCCAGGAAGTAAATGCATGATACCATGGCGATCAGGTACCCTATGCACGCGGTCGTCAGCAGTGACCAGCTCATTCCGCTGACGAAGACAATATCGATTGCTACAGTAACGATCACACCGGATACCAGCAATAACATGGTTATCTCGTAAAGGGTCCGGGTCTTCACGATCTTTGAGAACCTGAACAGATCAGCAGGGGAAGCAAAAGACACTGTTCCGCGGTCTGCCGGTTCACAGAGCGGACACTTTTCATTCCCTTCACCAAGGTCTACGCCGCAATTCTTACATATTGACATGACAGATTCTTTATTCTTTCTTAAAAAGTTTAACGGGCAGGCCAGCCGAGGTCAGTGTTCTGACGAACCGTTGCTCGAGCTCAGTGTTGTCGGTCAGTGATCCGAAGGAGAGTATAGTGTTAACCCCGAGGGTTACAAGGCCGGCGGTGATTTTGATTGCACTGTGCGGCGGTGGCGGTGTCACCGACATTGCTCTCATGAACTGAGCAGCCTCGCCTGTTGGTGTTACCCTTCCCATATTTGTAATTGTACTGGTGAACTGGCTGGGTCCGAATTTATTATATGCCATCCGGAGTATCGGACTTTTCATGAATAACGGTATCATTCGTATCAGAGGATTTTTTTCACTTGACACATTGCGGCTGATAACCTGTCTTATCCTTTTTTCATCGGTCATTGTCTGCATTATAAGTCTGACCTCGGTGAGTATCTCTTCGAAGGTATAGTGGCCCATGCGTATATCGATCTCAGGAAAGGCGAAGAGAGAGAAGTTGCGCAGCGTATGTGCGTCATACCTGCGGCGCAGGTCAAAGGGGACCTGTACCCTGATATGGGGTGAACCCCTGCCGTACTCATGACGCAGCTCCTGGAGGGTAAAAAGATGGACTGATGCCAGGTATTCAGTTATGGTGCAGTTGTTCTGCTTTGAGATTGCAGAGAGTGCTGCAGCCGGTATCTCAAAGTCGGTCACCCTGAACCGGAGCGTCTGGCGTATTTTGAAGGGAAGATGCCATGCCCCTGGTAACAGCTTTGGTTTGGGCATACCCTTGCTGTAAAAACTCGGGAAAAAGGTCCTCACTGCTTCCTGGCGGCGGTCCCTGGCTAACCTCCGGAAAAGGAACACCGGTTATGCCATGTGCATGCAGAAAATAAAAATTCATCAGTGTCTTAAGAAAGAAAGAAGGCCCCTCCGCCGTCGGTGAGAATGTGAAAGAACTCCAGCGAAACACAGTTGTCACGGACCAGTAACCTGTAAACAAGCTCACCCTTCAGTGCCCTGGGGAAGGGCTGACAGCGCTGGCCGCTGTCGGCAAGCACTCTCGGCGGCTTACCATTATATTCAAGGTAATACCAGAAAAACCTTTACAAAGCTCGACACTGAACAAAGGGAAGACCGCTGCCGTTTCTTCAGTGGCCTTTACCAGCGCAGGCAGTTTGACCGGAGTGGTCAGGTAAACCGATATCCGGAAGACACCGGTCAGCTCGGACCCTGTAATGGCAGGATAGATTTTAGCTGCATTGTCAAGCTTCATCCACCAGTCCGGAGTACTATTTTCCCCCTCTTTAATCACACCTGAAATTATTGCATAAATGTAAGAATTTACCCCATCTTATGAATATTCTGCTTCATGACAGCAAAGGTTACCGGTGGAAAATAAACTTCGTTATATTTGTTTAGTTATAAACCAGAATCAATAAAAACAAACATTGTGGCTAACAGTATTTACAGCAGGAGGCTTGCCGGTGTACGGGCTCTCATGAAGAAGAAAAGGATAGATGCACTCATTGTGCCGTCCGCTGACCCTCATCTCGGAGAATATGTGCCGGATCACTGGAGGATTGTCAGGTGGCTCACAGGCTTCAGCGGATCGACGGCAACGGTGGTGATAACCAGCAGCTTCGCAGGCTTGTGGACTGACAGTCGTTATTTCATTCAGGCGGAAGAGCAGCTTAAAAACTCCGGTTTTCAGCTTGTAAAGCTCAGGGTTTCACATACGCCTGAGCACATAGAATGGCTTCAGGGAAAGATAAGCAAAGGCAAAACAGTGGCTGTTGACGGCAGGCTGATATCAGTCGATAATCTAAGGTTGATTGAGGCAACGCCTTTCCCCTTGCGGGGTAAAGCTCAATCTGAGGGCTGACCTTGTCACACAGTTGTGGAAAGACAGGCCACTGATACCAGATGACAAGGCATACCCGCTTCCCGTTAAATATTCCGGTGAAAACCGGGTAAGCAAAATAAAACGTGTACGTGAGAAGATGGCAGAAATGCATGCTGACTACCAGTTGCTGACGGCTGCTGATGACGTGATGTGGCTCCTGAATATCCGGGCGAGAGATCTGGTATACAGTCCTTTACTTCTTTCATTTGCAATCGTCAGCTCCGATCAGGTCCTGTTCTTTGCAGATGAGGATAAGATCCCCTCATCGCTGAAGGCTGACCTGGACAAGGACGGTATAGTACTTCTGCCTTATGATACTGTATCATCAGTGATCAGTCATCTGGAAGAAGGATCGACACTGCTGCTCTCACCCTCAACCACCTCTGCAGCCCTTTTCAGGGCTGTGCCGAAAAAAGTAAAGGTTACAGAAGAGGTCAGCATACCAACCCGCCTTAAAGCAATTAAAAACAGGACAGAGATAAAAAACCTGCGGGAAGTGATGGTGAGGGATGGTGTGGCTCTGACCAAATTCTTTTACTGGCTTGAGAAAAGAAGAGGCGGGGAAACGGTCACCGAATTGTCTGCTTCAGCCAGGCTCGAAGACTTTCCGGCAGGAGCAGAAGGACTATACCGGAGCATCTTTTGCTACAATTGCCGCATATAATGAGCATGCAGCTTTACCTCATTATGTACCTGACAAAGGTACAGACGTTTCGCTGGGAAAAACAGGCATCTTCCTTCTTGATTCCGGGGGCCAGTATTTCGGTGGTACTACCGACATTACCAGAACTATTGCGCTGGGAAAACCTGACAAGAGGATGAAGAGTGATTTTACCCTTGCACTTAAGGGAACAATAGACCTGGCGATGGTGAAATTTCCCTACGGCACCAGGGGATACCAGATAGAGGTGCTGGCACGTAAGGCATTATGGGATAACGGATTAAATTATGGTCACGGTACAGGCCACGGTGTGGGAAGTTTCCTGAACGTGCATGAAGGTCCCCAGACGATCGGCAGCGCTGCATCAGGAGATATGAAGACCATCCTTGAGCCCGGCATGCTGATATCGGATGAACCTGCGGTTTACAGGCAGGGTGAGTACGGTTTCAGGACGGAGAACCTTTTCTTCTGCGTTGATGATTGTGAGACTGATCATGGCAGATTTCTGAAGTTTGAAACGGTTACCCTGTGCTATATTGACCGTGAACTTGTTGAGGTCTCATTGCTTGATGACAGAGAGCTGAAGTGGCTGAATGAATATCATGAAACAGTCTTCAGAGCTCTCGGTGGTTCCCTGGAACCTGAAATAAGGAAATGGCTGAGGGACAAAACCAAGCCAATCATGAGGAATAAATAATTGATTATCAAGTGCAAATAATGTTTTTTCCGGCTGACTGACAACCTCTCCGGAAGTCACTTTTGCAAAATTAATTTATTTTGGAATTGTTAAAATAAATTAAATATCTTTGTGATGATTAGCATGGCTGATTTCTTTAGCTGATATTTTATTGGTACCGGAGTTAACCTGCTGACATAAATACTTTTATTAACATTTTAATTTATTTTCAGATGAACATTTTTGTAGCAAAGCTGAGTTCTGTTACCAAAGCAGAAGACCTTCAGGAACTTTTCAGTAAATTCGGAGAGGTTATCTCCGCAAAAATCATTATGGATCGTGAAACCGGCTTTTCGAAGCGTTATGGTTTCGTGGAGATGGCTGATGACCGTGCAGGTTTTGAAGCCATCGAAAAGCTCAACAATTCAGAGCTTGATGGCAGTCAGATCATCGTAAAAAGATCTGAGCCGAAGGCAGAGAAGAAGCCTTTCAGACCCCGCCGGGATTTCCGGGACAGGGATCGTGAACCGAGATACTAGAATTAAAGGCCCCGTCACAGGCGGGGCTTTTTTTATTAAGCTTTCAATCAGGCTTATATTTGTGACCCAAAGAACGATTTAATGAGATTCAGGGTATTAATCATATTTATGATGCTGTTCCAGCTGGCTTCAGCCCAGGAGGGCAAACTGTCAATGCGGGCAGGTTACTCTTTTCCCTTCGCACCATGGGGAGTCTGGTCTGAGGAGGTGACATCGCTGTATGCAAACAACGATCTCAGTTTCTATCCGGGAGAAGGGTATGTGCTTACATTTGATACAGAGATAAAATCCAGGAAAGAGTATTTGTCTTACCGGCTGGGAGCATTTTATCATTACGCCAGCAGGTATGACGGTTATGAAGATGACAATCAGTTGTCTGAGGCATGGCTGTACCTGTCGGGGGCAGGCATATACGGGGGCATAAGCCTGAAGGCAGGCTGGGAACACTTCGGCATCTTCAATACCTATTCTGCGGGTATTTTTTCGTTTGATTACAGGGGTGAGCTTCAGTATACCTCAAAGCTTGGAGTGATACCCGTAAGTACAAAAATAGGAGAGGCAGTATCTGGTCCCGGAGGTAAATTTGAGCTGGGTTTCTACGGAGAGTACAAAGGTATTGGCGTCTATCCCTCATTTCAGATGATGTATACTCATAACCGTCAGTCGCAGGCATTACTCCTGAAGACAATAAACATTTCTGCCGGATACAGATTTTGAAAGAAGGTGATGTCTCAAAAGACCACCACAATACCGAACCGGAGTACTCCTCTTCCTTGATGGAAGAAGCCTTTAGCTGCAAATATTTTATTAACTATGCAAATAGCTGTGTCTGAGCCCAGTACACAGCAGCTCCGGCCAGGTATCCTGAAAGTGCAAGAAGGGAGATCCTCTTCATATACCAGATAAAGTCAATCCTTTCAAGGCCCATTGCAGCAACACCGGCAGCTGATCCTATAATAAGCATGCTGCCGCCTGTTCCTGCACAGTAAGCCAGCAGTCCCCAGAAGAGCCCGTCCTGGACAAAGAACCCGGCATAGGCCGGATCGGCCGCAAGACGAAGCATATCAGGCGTGACAATATCATACATTCCCATTGCACCGGCCACAAGAGGCACATTGTCAACAACAGCCGAGATGACTCCGACTGCAAGGTTTATCAGGAAAATATTACCCAGCTTTTCATCAAGCCATCCGGCGAGAAGGCTCAGGTGACCTGCACTCTGCAGTGCTGCAACAGCTATCAGGATGCCCAGGAAGAAGAAGATGGTCGGGGTATCAACTTTTTTAACTATATGAAAAATAGTCAGTTTCTTCCTTATCTCGTCTTCCTTGTTACGGTGCAATATCTCGGACACCAGCCAGAGCACGCCCAGACCGAAGAGCATTCCAATATAAGGCGGAAGGTGTGTGATTGTCTTAAAGACGGGAACAAAGAGAAGCATCGATATCCCGAGGATCAGGATGAATTTTCTTTCAAACTGTGATGTGAGCTCCGAGGTTTCCTTGGGTTGCTCGGGTCTTTTAACACTCCCGGAGACCATGAATGACATGATTGTCAGAGGAACGACCATATTCATCAGACTTGGAAGGAAAACCTTGATAATTATGCTAAACGTGGTTATCTGCCCGCCTATCCACAGCATTATTGTGGTAACATCACCAATTGGTGACCATGCGCCGCCGGCATTGGCTGCAATTACTATCATACTGGCAAAAAACCATCGTGTGGGCTTATCGGATATCAGCTTCCTTAACAAAGCTATCATTACTATAGTAGTGGTAAGGTTATCAAGTACTGCTGACATGAAGAAGGTGATGAAACCGATGATCCACAGGAGCTTAACCTTGCTGGGTGTGGTAATCCTGTTTGTGATTACAGTGAAACCCTGGTGCTGGTCTATCACTTCGACGATTGTCATTGCACCAAAAAGGAAGAAGAGTATCTCGGCTATATCAACCAGGTGGTGCCCAAGCTCCTCCTTCACGAAGGCACTGGTATGTCCTGCCAGCTCGACCGTTTCCCGGAAGGGAGAAGTGGCAAACTTATCAGGATCCATGGCAGGCTTGATATTCTGCAAGATGTTAGTTGCCATCATTTTAATCTCTTCCCATGAGGGGGAGAAGCCGAGAGCCAGAACCTGTTCGCTGAAGAATGCGTAAAGAGCCCATAGTATGGAGCCCAGCAGAAGTGCACTGGCAGCTTTTTCAACCTTGATGGGATGCTCCAGAGCTATCATCAAATAACCCAGCACGAAAAGAATAATCATAATATAAAACATGGCGTAGAAATTTTTGTGCAAAAATAGAGTTATAGCTCAGATATGAAATTAAATTCAGAAGTTTTTATAACATAAATGTCATTCCCCAGGATGGTATTTCCAGGTTTTGAAATCCTTTGGTCTCTAAATATGATCTGTAATTGACCTGTGTTTCATACTCTCCGTGTACCAGAAATACTTTTTTGAGCTTTTCCGGATCCTGGCATGAGAGGTAGTCAGCCATCTCCCTGTAGTCGCCGTGACCTGAATAGGATTCAATTTTTACTATCTCTGCATTTACCGGATACTTTGTGCCATGAATTGATACCTCCTTTTCTCCCCTGGCCAGTCTTGCGCCCAGTGTTGAAGGAGCGCAGTATCCGACAATAAGCACGGTGTTGGCAGGATTGGCAATGTTGTTGGCCAGGTGGTGCTTCACCCGGCCGGCTTCCATCATGCCTGAGGAAGAAATGATTATGACGGGTTGTTTTATCTCATTCAGACTCTTGGAGTCATTGACAGAGGTGATATAAAAGAGTGAATTAAACCCGAAGGGGTCAGGATCAGTGAGCATTACCTGCCTCACATTCTCATTGAAACACTCTGCATGAAGACGGAAAATATTAGTGGCATTGACTGACAGGGGACTGTCAACGTAAATGTCGACCCTGGGGAGCCGCTTTGCATTATAAAGGTTGTTCAGTGAGTAAACTATCTCCTGCGTCCGGCCAACGCTGAATGCTGGTATGATAAGCTTACCCCTCTTTTCAACACATGTTCTCTGAACCACCCGGTAGAGTTCCTCATCAGATTCTTCCATAGATGAGTGAAGGCGGTCGCCATAGGTTGATTCGGTGATCAGATAGTCAGCCTGTGCGAATGGCTCCGGACTCTTCAGTATCCTGTTGACCGGCCGGCCTAAGTCACCTGTGAAGGCAACCCGCTTGATGCCGTCTTTTTCCTTCAGCTCAAGTGTGGCTACACCGCTTCCAAGCATGTGACCTGAATTTGTGAACCTGACCGTTGTAAATTCATCGATCCGGAATTTACGATCATAAGCCACACTGATAAAAAGCTTCATTGAAGCAATGCCATCAGCCTGAGTGTAAAGCGGTTCAACGGTCGGAAGACCCTTTTTCATCCTCCTCTTATTGAATGTCATTGTATCCTGCTCCTGTATCTTGCCTGAATCTGCAAGCATTATGGAGCAGAGGTCGCGCGTTGCACTTGTGCAGATGACCGATCCGGAAAAACCGTTGCGGTATACAAATGGGATCAGTCCCGAGTGATCAATATGTGCATGGGTAAGTATTATATGGTCAATAGCAGCTGGAGGGAAGGGTACAGCCCTGTTCAGTTCTTCTGTCTCAAGCCCTTTACCCTGGAACTGTCCGCAATCAATAAAAATGTTCTTGCCGTGCTCAGTTTCAATAAGGATCTTACTGCCTGTCACCTCGCGGGCAGCCCCGTAAAATGTTAATTTCATGATGGATGGTAATTCTTTGGTTTGCTAAGATACTCAAAGTTGACAAGAATGCCGGCAGAATAATAATGAACAATTAATGAACAATCTGTCGAATCTTCTTTCGGGACTGAACTCATTAGTATACTTTTGTCGCATTGTTAAACCATACTTTCACAACCCATGAAACTCGATAAGATATTCTCATTTCTTGCACCCAAGGAGGGTAAGTTTTACCCGCTTTTCAAAGATGCTTCAGCCAACCTCATCATTGCTTCGGAGCTACTTATTGAGTTTATGAATGAACCCTCATCTGAAAAGAGAGAGGTGTTGAGTCAGAAAATCAAGGAGTCTGAGCTTGTGGGTGACCAGATCGCAAAAAACCTGTACAAGACCCTTAGCGGTACATTTATTACTCCGTTTGATCGCGAAGACATCTTTGACCTGATTCATCAGACAGATTCAGTGGTGGACCTTATCTTTGGCGCAGCCAAGGAGACACATCTGTACAAAATAAAGGAAATACCCCAGGAGTTTCGTGATATGGCCGGAGCCATCCACCTGGCATCTATTGAAATAAACACTGCCTTTAACGGCCTGCGGGATGTGCTTAACCTTTCAAAATACAAGGGAAACTGCCACAGAATAGGAGAGATTGAGGAACATGCTGATGATATTAATCACAAGTACCTTGCAAAACTTTTCGAGGAGGAGAAGGATGCAGTTGAACTGATCAAGAAGAAGGATGTGATCGCTGCTCTTGAGAAAGCGGTGGACCGCTGTGATGATGTTTCAGATATACTTTCTTCGGTTATTATCAAACTTGCATAATTCGCTTCCCTGATGGATTTCACACTTCTGATCATAATCGTTGTCCTGGCATTCAGCTTCGACCTGATCAACGGTTTTCATGATGCAGCCAACTCCATTGCCACGGTTGTTTCAACCAAAGTGCTGACCCCCTTTCAGGCAGTAGTATGGGCCGCCGCATTTAACTGGCTGGCATACCTGGTCTTTGAGCTGCATATTGCTGATACTATCGCCAAGACGGTAGATACCTCTGCAATAACGCTGATGGTAATACTTTCAGGGATACTTGCAGCCATCCTCTGGAATCTCCTTACATGGTATCTAGGGATACCTTCAAGCTCATCACATACCCTTGTGGGAGGTTTTTCGGGCGCTGCCGTTGCATACGCCGGATGGGGTGTTTTACATACGGGGATAATTTTAAAAATCGCTGCGTTCATTTTTCTGGCTCCGCTGATAGGGATGATTTTTTCATACCTGATATCAATACTGCTTCTATGGCTCTTCCGAAGGGCTAATCCTTTCCGCCTTGAGAAAAAACTGAAGGCCGGTCAGCTTTTGTCTTCAGCCCTGTTCAGCCTCGGGCACGGTGGCAATGACGCACAAAAGGTTATGGGTATTATCACCGCGGCGCTGCTTGTTTTCTTTCACGGTGTGGAAGCTTCCGCAGTTCCTCACTGGGCTCAGGTCGAGATGGTTAACGGCAAGATACATGACATACCGCACTGGATCGTTCTTGGCTGTTATACCGCCATCGGTCTCGGAACCCTGATCGGAGGATGGAGAATTGTAAAAACAATGGGCACCAAAATTACCAAAATCACACCGTTTGAAGGTGTGGCGGCAGAAACTGCAGGAGCATTGTTGCTCTTTGGAACCGAGGCATTCGGCATACCGGTGAGCACCACACATACAATCACCGGTGCAATAATGGGAGTCGGGATGACGAAACGAGTTACTGCAGTCAGGTGGGGAGTGACAATTAACCTGCTCTATGCATGGATTCTTACAATCCCGGTTTCAATGGGGATTGCTGCAGGGATGTATTATCTCCTCAGTGCCATCACAGGCCTCAGTTAAGACCTAATTCTGGTTTATTGTTTTAAAACCCCTTACTGTTGAGGGTTCTGTCTTGTGAAGGTCAAAAATGATGATCTCATTTTCACCTTTTTTAAGCCATGAAGCTTTAAGAGGGTCAGCCCGTACAGTATCACAGCAGAAAGCCTGCCATACTGCCATCAGAGGCTTCCGGCAATCAGATAAAATTCGTAAAACAGAGGGCTACAAGGGCTGTGCCGTATCTCTTGTCCACTGTAAGTGATTCCCTGATGACAGTGGGCTCTCCCAGGTAGTATTTTGCAAATGTCCGGTCATGAAGGTCGTTGAGAACAGTGTATAGCCTTTCTTCCAGCGCTTCCATGTCAAAGTAACCTGCAAGTTCACATACAAGTCCGCCCACTTTCTCCTCGCATGTATCATCTTTATACATCCAGGCAAAAATGATTCCGGCTGATATATGCTCGCCATAGTAACCATGCGCCACTGCCATGATCGTGCACAGTTCAGACCCATACGGAGGCATATCGACCTCATCGAGTGAAACAAGCTTTGCCGTTGCCGGCATCACTGATGAATAATTCATGATATTATACTCAGAGATGCCTGCATCATGCAGTGCCATGTGATAAGATCCGGGATGGATCGCATACTCGCTGCAACCTGAACCCTGGGTGACGAAGAATTCGTTGGGGATCCTGTTCTGGGAAACTTTAACCATTTTTCTTTTTAATAATTAAGTTAAACCTGCGCCTGGTAACGAGACGCGCAAATATACAAAAGTATCTCACAAATGATAAAGTTAAAGGTATTTTGGATGCATGCAATAAATTCATGTTTCAGAAACTGTAAAAATTATAAATTGTACAGGAACTCCCCGGTGCTGCCACTTCTCTTTAAGTACAGAACTTGCTCCGGGGTTCATGTCATCTGATTAAAAATCCTGCTCTGTTGTATCTGTTTTAGAGCTTGTTGTAATAACATAATTCTATTAAAGTACTTAAGTAATTGAATAATAGCACTATTAATTATAATTGATGTATTATTGTTGTATTGTGTAAGAGTGGGTATAGTATTTTTAAAGTACTGTTTGTTTCAATTAAATGATATTTAATCAATAAATTTATAACTTTGAAAGGTCGGTTTCCAACCTGACTGAGAACATAACCAATTTTTAATTCTAAACTCTAAATTCTAATCTTAAATCTATGAAACAGACAATCATGACCCTTTTATTCATCGTCTGTTCACTGGCATTGAATGCCCAGGGACTGCAGATAAAAGGGGTTGTAACGTCAGCAGACGATGGCCTGCCTGTTCCCGGAGTTGCAGTTTCTGTAAAAGGAACAACTACAGGGATATTGACAGACCTGAACGGGTACTACGTACTTAACAATGTACCTGCCAACTCAATTCTGGTCTTCTCCTTTGTTGGCATGATGCCCCAGGAAAGAACAGTTACGCAGAGCGCAACAATTGATGTCATCCTTTCATCGGATGAGGAGCTTCTTGATGAGATTGTCGTCATCGGGTACGGCACACAGAAGAAGAGCCTTGTTACCGGAGCAATTGCAAAGGTTGAAGGTGATGATCTGAGGAAAGCCACTGACATGAGGGTTACTCAGTCACTGCAAGGAAAGACTGCAGGTGTTGTCATCACGAGTAACAACGGACAACCCGGCTCCCAGATATCAGTACGCATCAGGGGAACCGGTACCAACGGTGATGCCGAACCTCTCTATATTATTGACGGCTTACCTATGAGCGGCGCAGGCACCGATTACCTCAATGCTGCTGATATTGAGTCAATTGAGATCCTGAAAGATGCTGCCTCCTGTGCTATTTATGGTGCCAGAGGCGCTAACGGTGTCGTGCTCATCACAACCAAGACGGGCAAGACAGACACAAAGATGGTAGTGACCTATGATGGTTACTACGGAATACAAAATCCGTGGAAGAAGATCCCTCTGCTGAATACCAAAGAATATACAATGCTCATAAACGAGGCTTCAATGAACGGCGGACAGGGTGTAGCCTTCTCTCCGGCTGATATTGAAAGTTATACCTCTGACACTGACTGGCAGGATGAGATGTTTTACTACAATGCTCCGAAGCAGAATCATTCCCTGTCATTTACCGGTGGAAGCGATAAGCTTGAATATGCCTCATCACTTAGCTATTTCTCACAGGATGGCATCGTGGCAAAGGATAAATCAAATTTCCAGAGAATCGGATACAGGCTTAATGCAGCCGGGACTTTTGGTTTCTTTAAGCTGGGAGGCAACATCAACCTCGCCAACATTGTAAACAGGGGTATTGCAACGAACGACAGGTACGCTGTCGGTCTTAACCAGGCACTGAACATGCCTCCGATTGTTCCCGTTCAGTTTTCTGACGGAACATGGGGCACACCGGAGGCTTACGGAATAGGTATACAGGAGATCACCAACCCTGTCGCGATGCTCAGTTATACCAATTCAAAAACGCGGACCAATAAGCTTATAGGTAACCTCTTCGGTGAGATAGACTTTGGCAAATTTACCGAAACACTCAAGGGGCTCACGTTCAGATCATCATTCGGCGGGGAATACGCCATGGTGATGTGGGATAACTACATTCCTCTGTATTACCTTGATGCAATGCACTTTACAACTGTTGACAGGGCACAGAAGAATATGCAGTTATATACAAGGTGGAATTTTGAAAACGTCCTCACCTATACCCGCAGCATTGACGTGCACAACTTTACCTTACTGGCCGGTACCAGCGCATTCGAGGACAGGTACGAGAATCTTTACGGTGAAAAAGCTGATCTTATTTTTGACGACTTTGAACATTCTTACATCGATAACGCAACCGATCCGTTGTCAGCCAATGCCACGGGTGGTTATTCCAATCATACTGTTTCTTCACTTTTCGGCCGGTTGAACTATGACCTTATGAACCGTTACATGCTGTCGGCGACAGTCAGAAGGGACGGTTCATCTAGGTTCGGTGATGAGAACAAATACGGTATCTTTCCATCAGCATCCATAGGATGGGTTATATCAAGGGAAGCATTCATGAGTAACCTTACCAATGTGATCGACGTTTTAAAACTCAGAGCAAGCTGGGGACAGAACGGAAGCGAGAACATCGGTGATTTCGGATACACCTCGGTGATGGGCAACGGTGCCATTTACTACTATGGCGATCTCAAGACACAGTACAACGGTGCCTCGCCTCTCCAGATTGCTAACCCGTCGCTCAAATGGGAAACATCTGAACAGACGAACTTCGGTATTGATCTGTCAACGATGAACAGCAGCCTGATGTTAACCCTTGATTATTATATCAAGACAACAAAGGACTGGCTGGTCACTGCACCAGTCCCGATGCTTGTGGGTAACTCTGCCCCGACTATCAACGGTGGTTCTGTCAGAAATTCAGGTATTGAAGCAGAGATTTCTTACAAGAAACAGTTCAGCAAGCTCTATTTCAGCGCTTCCATCAACGGGGCATTCAATAAGAACGAAGTCCTCTCAATTGAAAACACCGAGCAAAGATTGCAGGGCGGTGACGGCGGTTTTGGCCAGTCAGGCGTGTTGTTTGCTGAAGTCGGAACTCCAATGGGTGTATTCTACGGTATAAAAACTAACGGCATCTTCCAGAACCAGGCCCAGATTGACGCATATGTCAATAAGGACGGTGGAAAGATCCAGCCCAATGCCGTGCCAGGTGATATAATTTTTGTGGATTCAGACGAAAGCGGCGCAATAAGCGATGGTGACCGTGTTCAGATCGGTAATCCCTACCCTGATTTTACCGGAGGTCTTAACCTCAACGCCGAAATGTACGGGTTTGATTTTTACATGTTCCTTTATGCTGCTTTAGGCCAGGATATTTACCAGGCAACCCGCAGGTACGATATGAATTACACCAACTACAGCGCTGAATGGCTTGACAGGTGGACCGGTGAGGGCACTTCAGATTACTTCCCGAGGGTCACTTTCGTTGACAATAACGTAAATATGAAGACGGTAAGTGATTTCTTCGTTCATGACGGAAGCTTTATCAGGCTGAGAAACATAAGTTTTGGTTACACACTGCCCAGCAAAGTCACTGATTATATAAAGATCAGCAGGCTCCGTTTATATGTGGCAGCAGAAAACCTTGTGACTTTTACGAAGTATTCAGGATACGATCCGGAAATCGGTGGCAGTGTCTTCGATAATGGTATTGACCGCGGTATTTATCCTCAGCCACGGACACTTATGACCGGTATAAATATTACATTCTAACAAGCCAAAAAAATAAATTATGAAAAAGTCAATATTATATGGTCTCTTATTTTTGGCTCTGATGCTCACCGGATACTCCTGCACACAGGAATTTCTGGAGCTTGAACCAAAAACCGGACAGACAGAAGCCAACTACTACAAGAACGAGGAGCAGGCTTTCCTGGCAGTCACAGCCGTTTATGACGTCTATTCAGTGCAGAACTGGCAGTTCGCGCCTGTAATGTCGGATATATGGTCTGATGATGCTTTTTGCGGAGGATCGGATGCAACCGATATGGCACAATGGCAGGACATGGAGATGTTCAAGATGGAAGGTGAGAACAACTCATCATCTGATCTGTGGAACCGTTGTTACTCAGGCATCTACCGCGCCAATCTTTACCTTCAGAAACAGGAAGGTGTTGAGTGGGTCACTGATGGACTTAAAGAAAGGTTTGAGGCCGAAGTGAAATTCCTGCGTGCTTATTTCTACTGGGATCTTGTGCGCCACTACGGCTGGGCACCCATTATCACCGAAGTGCTGCCCGATGTGGAGGATTACAAGAGTATCCCGCAAAACACCCCTAGCGAGATCTTTACCCAGATAGCCATTGATCTTATGGATGCTGTTGCTGTTCTCTCTCCTGATGTTGTCTCAACAGAAAAAGGACGTATTACAAAAGGCGCTGTCCAGGCTTTCATGGCCAGAGTGTACCTTTATCATACGGGTATGAGCGCTTACAGCGGACTTGGCCTGACTGCAGAGCAATGGTCTGACGGAACAACTACTATCAACAAAGCTTATGTTCAGACTGCGCTTGATGCTGTTATTACCAGTCTCAAATATTCACTGGTTGCTGATTACAACGACGTGTTTGACTGGGAGAACCAGAACAACAGTGAGTCAGTCCTTGAGATACAATACTCAGACAAGGCAAAATCAGGTGACTGGGGCGGCTGGGGCATAAACGGCAATTTCTCCTCCGTTTGGATCGGAGTGCGTAACCCTGAGCCCGCCAGCGCCGGAATTTTCCCGGGTTGGTCATTTGATATCCCCACATGGAGCCTCGCTGACGAGTTTGAAGCCGGTGATCCGAGAAAACATGCTGCTCTTTTTGATGCTGAAACCGAGTTGGCTAACTACAACAGGGCTTACATGAATACCGGTTATTTTAACAGGAAATACATGGCGCTTAACGCTTACATCGGTTCGGGTGGTGATCAGGCTCACAACTTTCCCCGCAATCACATGGACATCAGGTATGCAGATGTACTGCTGATGGGAGCAGAGGTGTGGCTTACGGATAATGCCGGCAAGGCGTTGGATTACTTCAACCAGGTGAGAACCAGGTCTCTTGGAGCCGGTGCTGCCAAGACCGCGATCACATTAGATGACATCTACCATGAAAGACGCGTGGAATTCGCCGGTGAAGGCCTCAGAAAATGGGATCTGCTGAGAAGGGGTGAAACATATACCGAACAAATGATTAATGCCAGTTTCGATGTACCTTCAGGTACTCCAAACCCCGGACATTTTACGAACAGGACTTACAAAACCGGTACATTTGGAATGTTCCCAATCCCGGCAAGCGAGATCAGGAATACGAATGAAGGTGTACTGAAACAGATGGTACCGGCTTACCAATAGCCGATGGTTAAATTCCTAAAAAATCAATAATGATGGAAAAGAATAGATATATAATCAGAATAACAGGTATCCTTGCAATATTGCTCGTGATGGTGGCCTGTGAGCCTCAGATGGCGGATAAACCTGATATCGGGCTTCCTCCGACAGCTGACCAGTTGAATTTTACAATTACTCCCGGAGCGGATGCATTCCACTTTGTGATTACAAACACCTCCTCTGTGCCAGGTATTGCTTCATGGGATCTTGGAAACGGAAGTAAAAGCAATGCCGAATCTCCCATCGCATACTATCCTTTGCCAGGGACCTATCCAATAACAATGACACTTATTACAAAGGGAGGCAATGCGGCTGTATCAAAGTCTCAGACCACAACAGAAACAGATTATGCAATATTCACCGACCCGGTATTGATTTTCCTGTGTGGTGGCGTTGATGCGCCAGATGGCAAGACCTGGGCTATTGACAGCCTTGCCAAGGGACACATGAGCGTTGGCCCGGCAGGTTCTGACGGGACTTCCTGGTGGACAGCTAACCCGCTTGAAAAGAAGGATGCAAAAGTTCTGTATGATGACCTCATTACTTTTAAACTAACGGGTTTTCAAATTAATTATGTAAACCATGGGAAAAGCTTTGTCAAAGCTCCCCGTATAACAGATCCGGCATATAGTAATCCTGTCTCAACAACAGGTGACTATGCAGTGGATTACACTCCTCAGCCTGGTGTCTGGTCTATTGAAAAACGAGGAGCAAAATATATTCTTAAAATGGGCGGTCCGACACCAATGTTTCCCATTTATGATGCGGGTCCCAAGGATGGTGAAAACGAAATCGTTTCCATTGATGACAATCTCCTCGATTTGCTCTGTACCGATGTGGAGGGAAATGCCTGGCGTACCAAACTCATCAGGGCCGGGTATGTAAGACCTACAATCACATACACTGTTAATGCAACTGAAGGGACGGATAATGATGTGGCCTGCTCTGTAACCGATTATGTTATTCCGGCAGGACAAAGCGTTACCGACGTTGCCTGGAACTTTGGGGATGGAAGCGCAGAGGTGACCGGAGGCAAAGATGATGTTGTTCACCATGTTTACATGAGGGCAGGGCCTTACACTGTCACAGCCAAGCTGAATACAAGCCTTGGTACTCTTACAGGCACCAAAGCAATCACCCTTGCCAACAATAACTCAGCTTATGTTCCTTTCCTGCTTGATGCAATGATAGTCTACAACGACTTCAGTGAAGTACAGGTGTTCCCGGTACTTGGTGAGAACTGCGGAGTTACTGTGGTAGATAACCCTAAAAAGGAATATCCCAACAAGTCTAACAAGGTGGCCTTCTATACCAAAACTGCCAATGAGTGGGCAAATGCATACATGCTGCTCAGTCCAGGCTATAGGTTTGACCTCAGGCTGCAGCATATCTTCAAGGTTATGGTCTATGGCAAAGCAGGAGACAAGATTCTCCTGAAGCTTGAAAACACTGACAGGGGGGGTAATGCATGGCAAACCGGAACAGCCGACCTGATCTACACAATTCAGAAAGACAATACATGGGAAATTGCTGAATACAATTTCGCAGGTGTTGATGCCGGATGGGACTGGACGGGTGATATATATACATCTGATGTGGTTACTGATACCAGGTTCAATAACGGATTCTACAATGTTGTCAGGATAATGTGCAATCCCGGAGTGGCAGACGGTACTCACACTTTCTACTTTGACGAATTGTCAGGCCCTCACGTGGAGGGTATCCATAAGTAGCTTCTTAATACATCATTGCCTGCCCGTTCACCGGGCAGGCAATGATTTTTTTTGCCTTTTCTTTTGCCTGACTTATCACCGGCGTGCTTTTTAGACCCGGCAAATGGATAAATGAGAACCCTGTCATTTGAAGCCATGTTACTAACAACAAGGAGGACAATAATTGTCTTGCTGTTATTTGTCCCGGCAATAAGCCTCTCCGGCCAGTTTAAATCCATCGGGGTACCGGAAATTTTGAATATCGGCAGAAGTGAATACGGAGGTGGCACTCAGAGCTGGACCATTGTCGACGATGAGCAGGGAAATATTTATGTGGCGAACAATAACGGGATCCTGAGATTTGACGGGGAGGACTGGGAGACTTTTCCTGCATCCAATAATTCGGTTATCAGGTCGCTGGCATATGGAGCTGATAAAAAGTTGTATGTAGGAGCATACAATGAAATTGGAGTTCTTGAGAAATCGGAAAGAACGGGGATCAGATACCGGACTTTAAATCACCTTATCCCGGAAGATGCAAAGAACTTCGACGATGTCTGGAATACTTACCAGACATGGTTCGGAGTTGTTTTCCAGAGCTTTGAATCCATCTTCATTTACAAGAACAACGCCATCCATGTAATCAAGCCAAAGGAAAGATTTGGCAATTCATTTTATGTAAACAACAACTTTTATGTTGTCGAAGCGGGAATTGGCCTCAGGGTACTGGTAAATGATACTTTGCAGACTGTTAATGATGATCCTTTGTTTACACAGGATGAAATTCAGTCAATGTCGCCGGTAAATACGACCGACCTGCTGATAGGCACAATGAACAATGGGTTATATGTGCTCTCTGAACAGAAGTTGCAGCCCTGGAATACTGAAATTTCTGAGGAGCTGAAAAATTCCAAGCTATATTGCGGATCTTTTCAGAACAATACATATCTGTTCGGTACCATAAAGAGTGGGTTATTTCTGGTGGATGAAGGCGGGGAGATAAAGGAAAATCTTAGCCGGTCAAACGGGTTGCAGAATAACACCGTCTTATCACTCTTTGTCGACCGGCAGAACAATATATGGCTGGGACTTGATATCGGAATTGACTTTCTGAAATCCAGTCTTCCGACATCTGTGATAAATGATAATTTCAATATTGCAGCCACGTATGCAACGGCTATTTATAAAGGGAGAATCTACATCGGAACCAATCAGGGGCTTTACACAAAAGAACTTGACAAGCTCAAAAGCCATACAAATATCAAGTACGATCTGGTTAAAGGGATGGAGGGACAGGTATGGAATCTTACGGTCACTGGAGGGGAATTGCTATGCGGCCACCACAATGGAGCATTTTCAATTGACGGATTAAAATCAAAAAAGCTTACCAATTCCAGGGGTGTCTGGAACTTTAAGACAATTCCGGGTCATACAAACCTGCTGTTAAGCGGCACCTATGACGGTCTGATTACTTTCCAGAAGGAAAATGACAGATGGGAGTTCAGAAAGAAGGTTGAAGGATTTGACATCTCGTCAAAGGATTTATACATCAGCGATGATAACTGGCTGTGGATGAGCCACGGATATCTGGGACTCTTTCATATTCGCCTCAACGCGGACCTTGACAGTACAGTCTTTGTAGAAGGGTATAAGGGCTCCGGCAATCTTCCTGATGAATTGCCCTATAACTTACATGAATCAGCGGATGGTTTTTTTGTTTCAACCAAGCAGGGAATCTATCAGTTCGATGAGCAGAGTAACCTTTTCTACAGGCCTGAAGAATTGAATCAGTTTTTTGGCGATTTGCAGCTACTGTATCTTCTGCAGGAAGACAACAGCAGGAATTTATGGTATTCAGCCAGTAAGGGACTGGGCGTATACCGGCTGCTGGAAGACGGCACCTATACTAATATTTCCACACCTTTTCTTGAACTGAACAATGCGAGGGTTTCCCCTTTTGACAATATTTATATTCAGGACCAGAAAAATATCTTTATAGGGACTCAGAATGGACTGGTTCACTATGATCCCTCTGTCTATAAAAACTATTTTGACGAAATGCATGCCTATATCAACAAAGTCCGCATTTCTTCAAAGCGTTCAGATTCATTATGGTTCTGCTCCGGTAATTCTCATCTGGGTCAAAAAGATATAAAAGAGAATTTCTCTGTGCCTCACTTGTGGAACAGCATTTCATTCAGGTTTAATTCACCGGATATGGAGAATGCCGGACGTATTGAATACAGTTACTGCCTGGATAATTTTGATGATAACTGGTCTGAATGGACAACCTCAAATGTGAAAGAGTACACTAATTTGCCAGAGGGCAACTATTGTTTCGAGGTAAAGGCGAAAAACATATACAACAATTTCAGCACCGTCGACAAGTTTTGTTTCATCGTTAAACCTCCTTTTTCAAGGTCATATAAAGCACTGATTTTATATCTCTTTATCCTTTCCGTAATTACTCTGGCAGCATTGTATTTCTACTTCCGCCGAATTGACAAGATCAGATTGCAGGAAAAAAACATTCAGCTGAATGCTTTCAGGAAAACAGAGCAAACGCTTGAAGAACAGAAAGTTGCCGCGGAAAATGAGGTAATGCAGCTTAAAAACGAAAAGTTGGAGTCTGACATGAAACACAAGAATAAAGAGCTGGCAACAGCTACTTATCATATTGTACAGAAGAACAGATTTCTGACATCCATTAAGCAAGAATTGTCAGCTTTGATTCCGGGTTCAAAAAATGAGATTATTGTAAGCGAGCTGAAAAGAATTAACCGGAAAATCGATCGCGATATTCAAAATGAAAAGAACTGGGAGGTCTTTGACCGGTATTTTGATGAGGTTCATCAGGAATATCATTCCCGCCTGAAAAAGATGCATCCGGAACTGACCCCGGGTGAACTACGGCTTTGCAGTTACCTCAGGATGAATGTGGCAACGAAAGAAATTGCTCCACTTGATGAATATTTCAGTCCGCGGAGTAGAGATAAGCAGATATCGCCTCAGAAAAAAACTTAAACTTGATCAAAGTGCCAACCTGGTGGATTATCTGATGCAAATCTGATGTATTTTGTTTTTCAGGCGAACCTGGACTTTATGCATCCGATCTTTGGCCGTGTGTTTCAAATGTTTGGCAAAAATTACTAAATTTGCCCGGTCATTGGTTCCTGTATGGTGCAGACAACGAAACCTTTTCTTGTTAATACTTAAGAGAGAATTATATGAATGCCTGCAAACGTTCTCATGTAGCACTAATAATATCTATATTCTTCACAGTTGCGCTCCTGGCGTACGGATGTGCTAAGGAAAACAACACCGAACCAGATCCCGATAATCCCGCAAATGGAGAGGAGGTACTGGTCTGGAGTGATGAGTTTAATATCAACGGGTTGCCTGATGCGGGTAAATGGAGTTATGATACGGAAGGAAATGCCACCGGTTGGGGTAACAATGAGGAACAGTATTATACCAGCGCCAGGCTGGAAAATGCTGAGGTGAAGGACGGTTTTTTGCATATAACCGCCAGGAAGGAAGAGTATGAGGATCACGATTACACTTCGGCGAGGCTGGTTACAAGACAAAAGGGAGACTGGCTTTACGGCAGGGTGGAGGTGAAAGCCAAGTTACCGGATGGCAGGGGAATGTGGCCGGCAATATGGATGCTGCCCACCGACTGGGAGTACGGAGGATGGCCGGCAAGCGGTGAGATTGACATAATGGAAAATGTGGGTTATAACCCATTTGTCATCGTAGCTTCTGCCCATACTGAAGCTTATAATCATAAAATAGGTACCCAAAAGGGCGCCACGATTACTGTAGCAACGTGCTATTCGGATTTTCATGTCTATTCACTGGAATGGGAAGTGACCGAGTATCGTGCTTATGTTGATGGCAATCTCTATTTTACCTTTAAAAATGAGGGTACCGGGTATCAGAAATGGCCCTTTGACAAGAGGTTCCATTTGCTGCTTAATGTGGCTGTGGGAGGAAGCTGGGGCGGCGCCCAGGGTATTGATAATACTATCTTTCCTCGCGAGATGGTAGTTGACTATGTGAGAGTGTATCAGAAGAAATAAATGAACAAGGTGAATACTTTACTTATTGCTGCGCTGTTATTGCTTTCCGGGTGCAATGGTAACAATGGGCCCGATCCGGACCCGGGTGACGGGACAGGGGTTATGGTGGAGGCATGGATAACATCACCCCAGAAGGGTGTGTTATTCGAGAAGTATGATGGAGAGCTCGAATTCAAGACCTCTTCAAATAATGACCCGGCGATAATTGTTGATACAACGGAAACCTACCAGACCATTGACGGGTTCGGAAACTGTCTTACCGGTGGCAGTGCCATACTGCTGAATAATATGACGCAGGCAGCACGGTCAGAATTACTCAATGAGCTTTTCAGGACAGATGGCAATAATCTTGGGCTAAGTTACCTGAGAGTGACCATCGGGGCATCGGACCTTAGTGACAGGGTATTTTCATACAATGACCTTGCTGAAGGCGAAACCGATCCTGACATGGAGAAGTTCAGCATCGATATGGAGAAGGAGGATCTGATACCGGTACTCAAGGAGATACTTGCCATCAATCCATCGATAAAAATCCTGGGTTCACCGTGGTCTGCTCCGCTGTGGATGAAGACCAACAACTCATCTGTGGGAGGAAGCCTGAAGCCTGAATGGTTCAGTGCCTATGCAAAGTATTTCGTGAAGTATGTACAGGCGATGGCGGCGGAGGGTATCACCATTGATGCCATCACCATTCAGAATGAGCCTCTTCATCCCGGGAACAACCCGAGCATGTACATGACATCGGCTGACCAGGCACTCTTTATAAAACAGAGTCTCGGGCCCGCTTTTGAAGTTGCCGGCATCACCACAAAAATAATTGTCTACGATCATAATGCTGACAGGACTGACTATCCGCTCAGCATACTGAATGACCCTGATGCAAGGCAGTATGTCGATGGATCAGCGTTTCACCTGTACGGAGGTACGATTGATGCACTTACTGCCGTTCATAATGCTTACCCCGACAAGAACCTGTACTTCACCGAGCAGTGGGTAGGCGGCCCGGGAAACCTGGCAGAGGATCTTAAATGGCATGTCGAGACCCTGATCATAGGGGCCACCAGAAACTGGTGCAAGAATGTAATCGAGTGGAACATTGCCTCAGATCCCAACTACGATCCTCATACTGATGGCGGATGTGACCGGTGCCTGGGGACAGTCACCATCAATGGTAATAATGTAACGCGCAATCCGGCATATTACATTCTTGCGCATGCCTCAAAATTTGTAATACCGGGCTCAGTTCGTGTTACCACAAATATGCCTGGTAACCTTCCGAATGTGGCATTCAGGACCCCCGAAGGAAAGAAAGTGCTGATAGTGATTAACACTGCACCGGCAATGAAGAATTTCAGAGTAACGTTCAGGGGAAAAACAGTACAGCTTAGCCTCGACAGCGGTGCGGCAGCAACCTATATCTGGTAGCTGATCAGTCTTTAATTATCTTTTCTGACCTGCTGCCGCCATCAGTGATCACTTTGACAATATAAGCGCCTTTCACGAGGTGCCTTATATCAATCTCACACATATTGGCTCCTCCGTTTACTGTCATCTGTAACCTGCCACGGATATCATATATGTTCAGGCTGATAATTTCGCGGTCTGATTTTATATACAGTACATCGCTGACAGGATTGGGGTAAATTTCGATGCCGGCATCTGCAGGTGTTTCCCCGGCAGAGCTGATTACGCTATTTGATGCCGTCCAGCTGGAGGCAAGGCTGTTGTCAAGATTAACATCCGCAAGCTTCAGGTAATAGCCGTTGCCGTCTGCAGCAGGCCATGGCGCCACATCGGCATATATTACTTCATCGATTACATTTCCGAAGGCATCAAGAAGCACCAGGCTTTCGCTGCTGTTCGACAGATGCCTTGTAAACTGTCCGAACGGGGTAATATTCCAGGTCGCCCTGAACGCAGTCGTGTTGCTTGCAAGGAAAAGTGACGAATGAGGACCGAGGGTAGTTCCGGACGGAAAAACGTACGACAGGCCGGTGCCCCTGAAATATATACCTGTCATGTTAACAGTCATATCACTGTTGTTGTGTATTTCAATGAACTCGAGGTCATCATCGTCAGGATAAGCACCTGTGGGGGAGGGGTGATAATTGATTTTGGAAATCACCAGTCCGGGTACGGTGATGTTGCTGCATGCCGCGTACGAACCAAGGTTATGTGTCATCCATGCCATCCGGGCATTGATAAAATTCTTGATGCCGGTAATACGCTGGGCATGGCTTCCGAGTTTATCCCATCTTTCATAGTCTCTTGCAACAGCCTCACTTATGTGTATCACAGTCTTGTCAATGAGTGCTTTGATACTGTCAGGGTGCATCGGCTGACCCGGCTGGATGATCTCATTCCATCTCCTGGAGAGGTAGCATTTGTAGGTTGTATTATAAAACAAATCAATCCAGAACGTTGAGCCGTTATTATAATACATGTCCTCAAAGTACCACAGGTTTGTTTTGCTGCGATCGAGCCCCCACATGAAAAGGTCGTTGCCAAAGGAGAGATCCAGGTCCCAGATTGGCCCCGCCCTCAGCTTCCCGTTCCTGTCCTTGTGAAAGAAAGTACTGTACTGGTATGCATCGGGGTTGGAGGCGAACTCATTGATGATCATGAAGTCGATGAACGATGGAATATCAATTATTGCCGGATAACCGTTGACGATGGAGGCGTCATTGTATTTTGCCGCTGTCTCCAGCCTGGTAAATTCACCTTTGATATAACCAGTCTGATAGAAGGATGCATTTTCAGGCTTAGGCAAAACATGAATATACTCGACAGGCGATCCCTGAAATGAATACATGGTCCATGCAACGGAGTCATCTCCTGTGGTCTTATCGGCCTTGGTGATGTAGCCACCGGAGATGTCCGGCAGGGTGTTGTCACCCGTGCCTATCTTGAGTACATCAACCCTTCCGTCATCAGCCTTGATCTTTTCTTCCAGCAGAAAAAGCCCTTTATAATCGTTGTTTACCATGACCTCACAGTATTCGGTACGTGAAGCATAGTTGCCAAGTTTACGTGACAGGTTAAGACAGATGTAATCACGTATAAGGGCTGTATCAAACACCATTCCGCCAAGAATCCAGTCATTTTCTTCAGGCATGCCAAGCAGGCTGACGTTGTTTTTGGTTGTGTTGTCAGCCATCAGTGTTGTAAAACCATAGTTTCTCTTGGGTGAGACCGAGGATGAGGACCCCCTCCTTTCTATGTCAATTCTGCCGTCATAGTTCAGGTAAGCCGGATTATTCTGATCAGAAACATAATTTCTTTTTCCGGGACCTCTGTAAATGATTTTCATGTTGCCCAGGACCCCTGGTTCATCAGGGATGGAGACACCGCCATCAGTAGTTATCAGGACGATAGGAAGGTTGCTGCTTGTAAAAGTCTGTGCTGTTACAGGCAGGCAAAAAATGAAAAGAAGTATGGAATCTATGCAGAATCGTCTCATCGCTCCCCTGAAATCGTGCCAAACATAACATTTTTAACGTAAATCATAACAACATATTATTATTTGCAGCCATTATACAGACATATTAACCCGGCGGAGGGTTGCATGAACGGGAGGTTCAGAGAGGTTCTTAACTGGGTAGAATCAGTAACCTATAATCGTGTAGAAATCAGGTTGAATGCTTTCCTGACATCCGTCGCCGATATCCTGCGGCACATAACCTACTTCCTCGTAAATGGCATTAGGGTTACCTGCATTGTATTTCACTATGCAGTTCATGTAGCTTTTGCCAGAGGCTTCAAAGATTCCAAGAACGGTTCGGGAGGGATCATTCAGACAGTACATGTTTCCAGCCAGGTTTGTAGGGACAGGGTCAAATATCCTGTTTTCTGCTGACAACTGTTTATAGAAATTGTTATAGTAATCATAAATTTCCCTTGATAAAGCATAAATATCCAGTGCTACTATTCTTCCATCGAGGTACAACGTATGAGCCCATGTCTGCTCATAATCAGACGGGAAAACATCAGGTGTAAGGAATGTTACATGATGCATAATGATACTGCTTCCTGCAATGTGGTCCGTAACAAGGAGGTTTTCCTCATTGTTTATATGTGTTGTTGACCAGCAATATATAGGCGGGGTCATGAAGTAAAGATGCCTGGTCTCCTTTATTATCCTGATGCCGAAACGATAATAGGTGTCCTGATCGGATAATCCGGCAATATCAGCAAATACTCCGACACCTTTCCTTTTCTGAAGAGTGGGGGGGTCAGGGTAATTGTTAACCAGTACAAATTCCTCGGTATTGACGGGGTAAACGGAGACAATTTCCGGGGCTGGGCTTAACAGGCATGGCTTCGACTGATAGCTGTACCCGTCTGGAGTTGTGACGCTGAGTGTGTAGGTATTTCCGGCAATTCCCCTTATACCCCCTTCGGAGGTGACATAGTGACCTTTCCCGGCTTCAGATAATACCTCGGAGTTACCGGTGTCATCCGATATAATGACTTCGGCTCCCTCTATTCCAAGCGCATCTGCATATACTGTTGGCTCTTCCTCATTGAAAGGAATCGTATGCGAGACGAACACCGAGTACGGCCCTTCATCGTTAGTGATGAGCCCTTTGACAACAACTATTTCGGCTGCAGATTTAATGGAGGGGTCATCGTACTTCTCCTGGCATGAGAACAGGCAGAACAGCAATAATGCTGCTGATACCGATAGGACTTTATTGTTCATTTCCCAATCCTGTTTTAAGGAGTTCATTGTACAGGTTAACCGCCTGGATGAAATCCCTCTCACGCTTTATATTCAGCCGTGCCTTTCTGAGTTGCGTCTTTAAAGCTTTCGGCCATGTTCCCTGTAAGAATAATGAAGTTCTTATTTCGGGGATCAATCTGTTGCATGCTGAGATCAGGCATTGAGATGTAATACCGTGTTGCCGGCTTGTAATTATGTGATGCCGGGAAGTATTCCATTTTTCTCCTTGCAAAAAGGGAAGCGGGTCCAGTTGCAAGCACCTCGAGGTAGGTATCAACAGAATCTGCAGCATATGGGTTTTTCACTCTTTTTCTGACAAAGCGATTTGTTCCGCCGGTAATGTTGTCAGTCAGATTAACTTCCAGGATTTCCTCGTCGTTAAGAATTACCAGCTTGCCTGTCACGGATTTGTAAACGAAAAAATTATCAAGGAAACCGTTGTATTTGAGAAACTCCTCGGCAACTGTCTTTCCGCTTAAAAGAAGGACGCTGCCCTTAAGCCATCCTTCATAATAAAATTGTCCGGGGACTGGCGACCGTTCAATGACCGTACCAAAGAGCTTTTCATTCATGGCTGTTAATGCCAACCCGTTGCTGCAATCACAACCATCCTGCGGGAAGAGTTTTAATGCACTGACTGTCAATATGATAATAAGTATGGTAATTCGCATTGTCAAAATCTGTTCTATTGTATATTTATTACTTTGGAAGCATATACCGGTTTGCCTTCGCCGGTGATCCCCTGAGCCTTTATTTCATAGGCAGCCTTCAGATCTGAGGTATAGAACTCAATCTCAAGGCTGTCCCCGTTAATTCTGACATCCGGATCCCAGTAGAGTGTCTGCCGGAAGTCGGGGGTTTTTGTGACTGAACCATTACTGGGTTTGTATTCCTGTAAAATAAGTTCTTTGTTCCTTTTTACGACATCGTTACTGATCTGAGTAACCTTATTATCCTGTACCAGGGATGGAAGGAAGTCTTCATTGGCAAAAATGGAGATAATGCCTGAGATCTGCATATCTCCGTACATCATCATCCTCATACAGATCTTCATCTTTTCTATCTTCCGGGAGTTCAGGTCACTGAGCATCCCATAATCAAACAAGGGTACATTATTCACAAGAACGAGTGCGTTGTCGCCTTCCAGGTACATGTGGGTTTCATTACTGGGCACCTGTACTGTATAAGCGCCATTCTTATCTTCCTTGAATCTGATGTATGGTATAAGGTTTTTATGGATCTCATTGAAATCCGGCAGATCAACATAATCCGCAGGATAGATTACGGCATCGGGTTTCCCGAAAAAATCATAACCTGAACGAACACATTTATTGCTGTCCAGTTTTTCGCCGGAATAATAATTATTTCCGAAAGAACTGTTTATAAGATTTATAGTCAGGCGGTTCCTTAGAAAGGTTCTGAGTGAATCGTCCAGGGTTATTCTGGCAGGCGGTATATCCGTTTTTCCAACAGATCTGTTATCTATCCGTATTTCAGTATATCCCTGGAAAGCAGTGTCATCTTTTACCTGAAGAATCAGTTCTTTATTATTATACCATCTGTTGAGCAAAAAATAAAATCGGCCGGTAGTGTCAGTAAAGCAGTATTTCAGGTTAGCCACGGTATCAGGTGTTGAAAGCAGCACACAGGCGTTCTCAATAATACGGTCCGAAGATTTTTCATTGACAGTGCCGGAAAGTATGTAGCCCTCATCCTCAAGCATATACCTGCATGGTTCATTTCCTGTCATGGCTTTTCCCGGGTACAACTGAACGGATTTCCTTGAATTGATATATGACAGAATATCAGGCATTTCGTTTAGCAGAAACCGGAATGGAGCCAGTTCGGAAACTGAAAAGGAAATATCAGCATATGAAGAAATATCTTCCAGTCCTGTTAAACTAAGGGATACCCTCACTTTCTCCCTCTTGCCAAACAGATCTTTATCGGTTGCTATTTTCAGGCTGACATTTGATTCTTCCGATCCCCGTTCTTGGAAGGAAAATGCCTGGTCACCTGACCGGCTGGCAGCGTTCAGAAAAGCAAGGCTGTCTATTTTACTGTCATGACGGTCAACCAGGATAAGTGGTGAGGACCAGAGCCATACAGGATCATAATTGCGCATGCAATTTGTAAAGGCTGTCAGATAATAGAGGCCGGTGGTCAGGGTCTCGGGCAATATGATACATCCGTAACTTACTCCGTTTTCATCAATATCTGAACGTACTGTCAGCAACTCACCTCCATCCGGGCCGGCTATCTGCAGATACAGTACAGAGCTTTGCCTGTTATCAGTCTGTGGGTTCAGGTCGATGAGCCGTGCACTGAAGCGGATCATTTCACCGGATACAAACACCTGCCTGTCAGGATGCACAAATACTATCTCACGCGAATATGCTGATTCAGAAACGGAACATACAAGAGTGAGATAAAGCGCTCCCAAGCTTAGTATTTTTATCATCTTCCTGATCCGCATAATTAAAATTTGAAGTTGTAGGTTATCGTCGGGATTGGGTTTCCTATTATATAAAGCTTATTAAGGCTGAACAATGTGAAGTCATTTTGTTCAGACCTGGCATGCTTTTCATAGAAAACTGAATAAGCATTATTTCTGCCATAAACATTGATCACCGCGAATGTCCAGCTTCCCTTCCATTTCTTTTTAATCTTTAGTGATTCGCCAACGGTGATCGATAAATCAAGCCGGTGGTAGTCAGGAAGCCGGTACTTATTTCTATCAGAGAATTGAATAACATATTCATTGTCAATTATATATTTATTCTCAGGAAGGGTTATGGCACGGCCTGAGTTGTATTTAAAAGTCCCTGAGACCTGCCATCGCCGGTTGAGGTGATAGGTTGCCATCAGGGTCAGGTCATGAGGAATGTCAAAGCTTGAAGGATACCATGTATTGTTGTTGATTATTTCGTCTTCATGGGTGCCGGATGTTTTCTTTAATGACCGTGACCAGGTGTATCCGAGCCAACCATCGAGTGAGCCCATGCTCTTTTTTATGAAGAACTCAACTCCGTAGCTTTGACCGGAGGCGTTCAGCAGCGCGGTCTCCAGGTAAGGGTTTAACGGTATCTTGGCGCCGTTCTTGTATTCAACAAGGTTCTGAAGCTTCTTATAATACACCTCAACGGAGGCTTCCAACGAGTTTTGCATGAAATTCTTGTAGTACCCCGCTGCAACCTGATCGCAGATGACAGGCTTAACGTACGGGTCGCTCAGCTTCCATCTGTCTTCAGGTGTTGGAACTGCCGAATATGACACCAGTGAGATATACTGGTTCGCCCTGCTGTAATTGAGCTTTACAGAACTTGAACTGTTCAACTGAAATTTTAAAGAAATCCGGGGTTCAAATCCTGAATATGTTGTGATTGCCTCGTCCTCCGCATAAACAACAGAATCAATAATTGCGCCCGGGATCCTTGGAGATTCTGGATCATAAATGTAAACTGTATTGGGGCCGCGAAAATCGTACTTTGAATAACGGAGACCTGCATTAATGCTGACCACATTGCCCGGCTCAAATTTTCCGGCGATGTAGATTGCGTTTTCAATAGCCTGTTCCGGCTTCAGGTTGTAGGAAGAGATCACAGATTCCTCATCGAGCGGGGAAATGCTACCAGGCTGGATATTGTAAAATATTGACTGTATGCCAACATCAATATTGTCCTCAGTTGTGAAGGTGTATGTAGTATTCAACCTGGCGCTGGCATATGAGAGCCCTGATGTGATAACTGACTTTTCATTTGTATTTGTTTCGTTGTACGTGTTAATCTTGTAGTTGCTGTAACTGCCTTGCAGATTGGCATGAAGCCTGTTACTGAAATTATGAGACCATTTGAACGAACCAAGGGTGTTGCCGTAATCATATTTAATAGTGTTTACATAATCGAAGAGATCATAGCTCCTGTAGCCTGAAAGAGAAAGCTGGTTTGCCTTGTTGATTTTATATGTAACAAGACCGTTCATGTCAAAAAAATATGCCGAACTGTTCTTAAGATATGTATCGGGCATCATATGCAGGAGGTAATCTGAATATGTTGTGCGGCCTCCGATCAGAACGGAAAGCTTCTTCTTAATGACCGGAATTCCGAGGGTTAGCCGGCTGTCGATAAGGCCTATTCCGCCGTTGCCCCAGAACTTTTCATCATTATCCTGCCTGATCTTCAGATCCATCACTGAAGATACTCTCTCACCGAATCTGGCAGGCATATTTCCCTTATAGAGCACAGCGCTCTCCAGTGCGTCGGCATTGACAACTGACAGCAACCCGAATATATGTGCAGTATTGAAGACCGGCGCTCCTTCTATCAGTATCAGATTCTGGTCGCTCCCGCCGCCACGGACAATTATGTCAGATCCGAATTCACCTGCAGATTTTACTCCGGGCAACAGCGTCATGCTCCTGATGATATCCTTGGTACCTATGGTTAATGTAAGCCGCTGGATTGCCTGCCTGTTAACTTCGATCAGGCTCATCTGGTTGCCCGACACATTATGGTCAGCCCTTCGTGATTTAATAACGACTCCGTCAATCAGAACAGCCTCTTCATTAAGCGTTGCATCCAGGCTGCCGCTGCTTATCAGTTTAATATTGTAATTCACAGGATCAAACCCGATGCACGATATTTTAATTTTGTACAGTCCCGGTGATAACGTTATTGAATATTTCCCTGTCCTGTCAGATACTGATGCAAATTTTGTGTCTGTTACCTGTATTGTGGCACTTTCCAGCGGATCCCCGGTGGCGCCGTCAGTAACATGTCCTGTGATTGTAGCCGTTTTATACCTTCCTGCTTCGTCAGGATTTCCAATCTGAACCGTGTAATCACCGGGATCAAGATAGGATTTCCTTGACCCGGAAATATCTTCCTCCTCTTCCCTGGGGATGATAACCCAGGCATCCTGAAATCTGACTGACCGGTAAGGTGTATCTTTCAGGATCAGGCTGACAGCTTCTTCAACGGGAGTGTTAAGAAAAGTCTGATTGATCACTACATTACCGAGCAATTCAGGATCATAGTAGAAGTTTATTGAAAATTCAGCAGAGAGCCTGTCCAGGAATCCGATAACGGGAGCATCACTGTAATGTCCTGTTACTATTATAGTATCTGCAACCTGTCCTGACAGTTGGCCACCGGCAAACAGCAGGCTTGCGGCAAACAGTAACGAAAAAAGTTTTTTCATTTTTAACTGACCCCCAATTTACGGAAAAAAACATTGCACCTGCCGGGCTGATGCGGAAAAGTACCAGACTTATTTAATGTATATTATATTTGTTATGCATTTCTTTCGAATTGAAACAAAACAGAGAAATATCAGAACAACCATTAATAATGAAAATGAGATTTGAAAAAGATTTCTATTCAGGTATCCCGGACATAATTACTTTTGCCCCGCAAAGCACTCCCGTTTAGCACGTAATTTAAACCATTGATTATGAAAGTCATGAAATTCGGTGGTACCTCTGTCGGAAGTGCCGAAAGTATTAAAACTGTACTTGAGATTATAAGGGGACAAAGTGAACGAGTTGTGGCTGTTTTCTCTGCTCTTTCCGGTATTACGAACAAGCTTTCAGAATGTCTTGAACTGGCATCAGTGAAGGATGACAAATACAAGTACGTTTTAGAGGAAATTGAGAAGCGACATCTGTCTTTGTCAAAGGAACTCCTTAAGCCTGAAAGCGCTCATGATGTTTTTGAAAAGATAAAGGTGCTCATTGGGAGATTAACGGAAATTCTGGGGGGGATCTCAAACATCGGTGAAGTTACCCTGCGTTCATCTGACCTGGTCCTTGGCTTTGGTGAGCAAATGTCAGTTCAGGTTATTTATGCTGTGATGTCAGAGAATTTTGCGGATGTCAGACACATTGACGCAAGGAATCTGATCTTTACAAAACTGATGAACGGAACCGAGAGGGTTGAGTTTGAAATTACTGAGAAGGCAATAAAAGAAAAACTGGTGCCGGACAAAGGGATAATTGTTACTTCCGGCTATATCTCCACCTCGGTCAATGGTTATCCTACCACCCTTGGCAGAGGTGGATCAGATTTCACAGCAGCTATCATTGCGGCAGCCTTAAACGCTGACATCCTTGAAATATGGACTGATGTGAGCGGGATATATACAGCTGATCCATCATATACTGAAGATGCTTACCCAATTCCTGAGTTGTCCTACGCTGAGGTAATGGAACTTAGCCATTTCGGGGCAAAAGTCATTTATCCTCCTACGATCCAGCCGGTGATGAAGAAAAAGATTCCTGTGCTGGTTAAGAATACCTTTGCTCAGGCTGCCAGAGGCACGAGGATAAGTGATAAACCATCCGTGAATGGCGGTGTTCTTAAAGCAGTTTCAGCCATTGATGAAATCTGTCTGGTATCATTAACCGGAAGCGGGATGGTCGGTGTGGTAGGAATTGCAGCGAGAATGTTCACAGCACTTGCCAGAAATAATATTAATGTCATACTGATTACTCAGGCATCTTCGGAGCAGTCAATTTGCATCGGAATTGGTCAGAAGTCAGGGGAGAAAGCCTGTGAAGTACTGAACGATGAGTTTGAATTTGAAATTCAAACCGGTAGAGTGAGGCAGTCGATACTTGAAACAGGATATGCAATTGTCGTGATGGTGGGTGAAGGCATGAAATATGCCGTAGGAATAAGTGGCCAGGCATTATCAGTACTTGGTAAAAACGGCATAAATATTCATGCCATTGCACAGGGATCATCCGAATTGAATATTTCGGTGGTTGTTAAAAGCATGGACTGCCACAAAGCCGTAAATGCAATCCATCAGGAGTTTCTGCTTTCAGCGAACAGAATAATTAACCTGTTTATTGTTGGTACAGGCAATGTCGGAACAGCCTTTGTTAAACAGATTCTTTCGCAATCCGAATTCTTTATTGGTGAATATCAAACTGATTTTAGAATACTAGGCCTGGCAAACTCAAGGAAAATGCTGATCAGGAATAAAAGCATTAGAGAGCAGGATTGGAAGAATACTTTGATGTCCAGCGGGAGGGGTAGCAACCTTGATGAGTTTATTGATGAGATGGTCAGGTTAAATCTGCCTAACTCGATCTTTATTGACAATACTGCAAATCCTGTTGTATCCGGATTATATGAAAGAATTCTTTCCAGAAGTATTTCTATCGTCACATGTAATAAAATTGCCGCATCGTCGCCATATGATAATTTTCTCAAACTGAAAAAGCTGGCAATAAGTAAAAGAGTACACTTCAGGTTTGAGAGCAATGTTGCAGCAGGATTGCCTGTAATTCAGACCATAGAAAACATGGTAAAAACAGGCGACCAGCTTTCTAAAATAGAAGCTGTGCTTTCCGGAAGTCTTAACTTTATTTTTAATAACTACTGCAACGGCATGAAATTCAGTGATTCTGTCTTCAAAGCTATGAGTGAAGGGTATACAGAGCCTGATCCGTTAATCGACCTTCGCGGTGATGACGTCTCGCGAAAACTTCTGATACTTGTGAGGGAAGCAGGGATAAGGATTGAGGCTTCAGATATATTTTTCGAGAGCTATCTTCCTCATTCTCTGCCAGAAGTTTTTGCTGCCGGTACATTTGAGGATCAGATGAGGAACTATGATGAATATTTTGAAAAGGTGAGAGAAGGTACGATTTTACGGAATGCCAGGCTAAGGATTATTGCCAGGTATGAAAACGGGAAGGCAGATATTTCTTTAAAGGAGGTGAATGCTTCACATCCGTTTTTTTATCTTGAAGGCAACGATAACGTGGTTTCAATATATTCTAAGCGCTATCCTGACAGGCCGTTGATAATCAAGGGAGCCGGAGCAGGCGCAGAAGTAACCGCCTCAGGAATCTTTACCGATATACTTTCAATAATAAACAATTGAAAAATGTTCAAAAGAGTTAAGGCCAGAGCCACAGCTACAGTCTCCAACCTGAATTGCGGATTTGATGTTCTGGGCTTGGCGATCAATGCGCCCTGCGATTTCATTGATCTTGAAATGACCGGCAGCGGCGTTGTGGAGATTGCCGGGATAAAGGGTTGCGATAGCCTCAGCAGGGATCCGGGAAAGAATGTGGTGGGGGTGGTGCTCGATGCCATGATCAAAGCAACCGGCACGAAGGAGGGTTTCAGGGCTTTTATAGAGAAAGGCATCACGCCGGGCAGCGGGATCGGCTCCAGCGGAGCCAGCTCAGCTGCAGCAGCATATGCTGCAAACGAACTGATGGGCAATATTTTTTCTCCGGATGAACTTGTGACATTCGCCATGGAGGGTGAACGGCTGGCATCAGGTTCTGCGCATGCAGACAATGTGGCACCGGCACTGCTGGGAGGCATAACTCTCATTCGCAGCTATGAACCGCTTGATATTATCCGTTTGAACATTCCTCCCGATCTGATTTGTGTTGTCATTCATCCCGAAATTGAAATAAAAACATCGATGGCAAGAGGGATCCTCGATAAACAGATACCGTTGGCAACTGCCGTGCAGCAGTGGGGCAATGTCGGCGGACTAATTGCGGGTTTCTGCCGCAATGATTATGACCTGATCGGACGGTCACTTGTCGATCATGTTGCAGAGCCAAAACGTTCATTGCTCATCCCGGGTTTCCATGAGATGAAAAGGGCTGCAATGCAGAACGGCGCCCTTGGTGCTGGCATTTCCGGCTCGGGACCTGCTGTCTTTGCACTCTGCCGTGGAGAGTCATGCAGTGAGGCAGTCATGAAAGCCATGAAAGCATGCATGGATGCTCAGCGGATTGCCTGCAACACTTACATCTCTCCTGTTAACAGAGAAGGGGCAAAGATTTGTTAATTAATAAGATATCTCATTTCAGATGCAATACTGCAACATAAAAGACCGGAAGGTCAAAGTCACATTCAGGGAAGCAGTAACCCGTGGGATATCATCTGATATGGGGTTGTTCATGCCTGAGG
Source organism: uncultured Bacteroidales bacterium (assembly GCA_963732575.1). Taxonomy (GTDB): domain Bacteria; phylum Bacteroidota; class Bacteroidia; order Bacteroidales; family VadinHA17; genus SR-FBR-E99. The sequence continues at coordinate 305,692 of CAVTAA010000004.1, read as the reverse complement.
AAATTCCTCTGATGGAGCCTGGTTTTTTCAGGCGGCTGCCTGGAATGACCCTTCCTGAAATTGCCTGCGAGGTAAGCGGGAAGTATGTAGGAGAAGAAATTCCTGCCCATATCCTTAAGATGATATGTGAAGAAGCTTTCAATTTTCCCGTAGGATTAAAGGAGATAAGTAACAGGAAATATGTTCTGGAGCTTTTTCACGGACCGACGGCTGCGTTCAAGGACTTTGGTGCTAGGTTTATGGCTCAGTGCTTCAGATATTTTTCAGAGACTGATGGCCTGAAGACAGTGGTACTTGTTGCCACCTCAGGTGACACGGGCGGTGCAGTAGCCAACAGCTTCAGGGGGATGGAAGGCATCGAGGTCGTTATCCTTTATCCAATGGGTAAAGTCAGCCCGCTGCAGGAGAACCAGATGACCAAACTGGGGCATAATATTACAGCCCTTGAGGTAGAAGGGACCTTTGATGACTGCCAGTCCATGGTAAAAAGCGCTTTCACCAGGCTGGAGACACACGGGAGAATAAGACTTACATCAGCCAACTCGATAAACATTGCACGCCTCATTCCACAGAGCTTTTATTACTACTTTGCCGTTAGCCGTACCGGCACGGGAAACAAAATAATATCTGTGCCAAGCGGAAACTTCGGCAATCTTACTGCCGCTGTAATGGCATGGAAATCAGGTCTTCAGGTTGAACATTTTGTGGCCTCTACAAACATCAATAACGTTGTTCCGTTATACCTCAGGACAGGGGTATACAATCCGGGTCCATCCATTGAAACCATTGCCAGCGCAATGGATGTAGGCAATCCAAGTAACTTTGAAAGAATGACCGGTATCTTCGACAATGTCCGCGATAAGGTGTCTGCCATGGTATCAGGCTATTGGTTTGATGATGATCAGATAAGAAAGCATATCAGGGAAGAATACCAGAGATCGGGATATATTCTTGATCCCCACGGCGCTGTAGCAAGCATGGGGCTCGATTGTTATCTTAAGGACCACCCGGGTTCAAAAGGCATCTTTGCTGAGACAGCCCACCCGGCCAAATTCTGCGACATAGTCGAACCTGTTATCGGTACTGCAATGACATTGCCGGAAAACCTGCTGGGATACATGGGAGGGAAGAAAGATACTCTTGTCATGAAGCCCGGATACAAGTACCTGGAGGAATATCTCAAAAACAGGTATTCATTGTATTAGAGTTGCAGCGGGATTATCATGCAGCCATGAACTCAGACAACAGTGAATTTCAGATTTTTGCCAAACCGGTGGGTGCAAGGTGTAACCTGAGCTGTTCTTATTGCTATTACCTTGATAAAACACACCTTAATTCTGGCTCCACCGCTGCCTGTATGACTGATGAGGTGCTGGATCTGTATATCCGTAAGCATATTGAGGCATCATCCGGTAATAATATTTTCTTTTCGTGGCACGGAGGAGAACCCACACTTGCCGGTCTTGATTTCTACAAGAGAGCAATTGATATCCAGAAAAAGCATAAACCCTCAGGAAGTGTTATTCTGAATGGAATTCAGACAAATACCATTCTTCTGACTGAAGAATGGGGCAGGTTCCTGAAGAAGGAGAATTTCTATGTGGGCATCAGCCTTGACGGACCGGAACAGTACCATAACATTTACCGGACCGGTCCCCGTCGTTCAGCCACCTTTGCCAGGGTTATCAGGGGGTTAAATATCATAAAGAAGTACAATGTGCCCCATGAATTTCTATGTGTGGTGAGCAATGATAATGTTTTTTCGCCTCTTGAAGTTTACCGGTTTTTCAGGGATCTGGGCGCCTCTTATATAACGTTTCTGCCCCTGGTGGAGAAAAAGACCGGAACAGCTCATGAGGTAAGCCCGGCCAGTGTCAGGCCGGCAGATTTCGGGAGTTTTCTTTCTGCCATATTTGATGAATGGCTTGAAAAGGATATCGGCAAAGTGAAGGTCCAGATATTCGAGGAAGCCCTGCGGGCGGCCTTTGGCCAGGAGCATACACTATGTATTTTCAGAAAGATTTGCGGCGGAGTGCCCGTGGTGGAGATGAACGGTGACTTTTACTCATGTGATCACTATGTGAATTATGAACACCGTATTGGTAATATTATAGACAGATCGCTGGCAGATATGCTTGATGACCCGCGGCAGAAATCCTTCGGGGAGTCTAAATACACTTCGCTTCCTCGTTATTGCCTCGGATGCGACGTGCTGGGCATGTGCCACGGTGAGTGCCCGAAGAACAGATTTGTCACTGCACCCACGGGTGAAGATGGGTTAAATTACCTGTGCGAAGGCTACAAATATTTCTTCACCCACTGCAGACCCTTCATCGATGAGGTCGCCAGTGTCTGGAAGATGTAAGTGTTATTCCCCGAGCTTATCTTTGAAGAAGCCTGTTGTTCTGGCCCACGCCAGGTCTGCCGCCTCTTTATTGTATCTCTCGGGATTGCTGTCGTTGTTGAAGGCATGCGAAGCGCCCTCATAAATGAATATCTGGTATTCTATCCCTGCTTTTTTCAGTGCCTCCTCAAATGCTGCAATTCCTGCATTGATTCGCTCATCATTGCCGGCGTAGTGTGCCATTACCGGGGCCTTGATTTTCGGCACATCTTCCGGTGCCGGTGTTGAGCCGTAATAGGGCACTGCAGCGTTGAGATCAGATGCATTCACCGCAACCTGGTTTGTCATTGCGCCTCCCCAGCAGAAGCCGGTGCATCCCACCTTGCCAGTCGAGCGGGGGTGTGTCTTCAGGTATTTAACTGCTGCCACGAAATTCTTAACAGTAGCTTCACGGTCTAGCTGGCCTATCATTGCGCGACCCTTGTCATCATCATTCTCCGGTGTGCCTCCCAGAGGAGAAAGGGCATCAGGCGCCAGTGCAATGAAGCCCTCCATAGCCATACGTCTGTTCACATCCTGTATGTGCGGTACCAGACCCCTGTTTTCATGAATGACTATCACGCCCGGCAACTTCTTCTTTCCCTCAGGCATGGAGAGATAAGCCCTCATGTCACCGGTAGCGCCCGGGTAGGTGATGAACTCATTGATCAGCCTGACATCCCCGGTCTTTGAAGCGGCAGATGCGGCATTGTTGCAGCCAGGTAGGATTATTACAGCAGCGGCTGTGCCTCCCGTGACAAGGGCCAGTTTCTTCATGAATTCCCTCCGGTTCACAGTGCCGGACCGGTATTCATTGTACAGTTCGTTCACTTCTCTGTTCATGATTCAATGTTTTGGATTAAGGTACTTATATCCGGAAGACTACGACTTGCGTGTCTCTTCCTTGATACGCTGGATGTGCCCTCTTCCCAGTCCCTTTACCTCACACCCAAGCTGGAAATAGCGGCGGATCTTGTCATCAGTGAGGATCCCGAAGCAATCGATTATTGCTGCCGGTTGTCCTATGGTCTTCACCACCTTATCAGGATCAAGATCGAGGTAGGCTGAGTGAGGAACCGCAAGTATCACTGCTTCAGCGCCTTTGAGAGCCTTATTCAGGTTCTGTTCAATCCTGATCTCCTTCAGCTTCTCCTGGTTGCGGAAGAACTGCGCTTTACTCTGGCCGACACCGGGATAGGTGTCCTGCTCTTCGAACTCCCACCAGTGCTCAACATAAGGGTCATGCACGCGGATCTCGGCTCCCATCTCTGCCAGTTTCCGTATAACAATCTCTGAGCCGCTGTAGCGGGTGTCACCCACATCCTCGCGATATGCTGCGCCCAGCACCAGCACATCGGTGGCTGCTATAGGCTTGCCCATGTTGCGAAGTGCATCACGGGTCAGTTGTCCGACATGCAGTCCTCGTGTGTCGTTTATATCTATGGCCATTGGGGTGATTCTGAAGATATCATCCTCAAAGCCAAGAATGTGCTTATATGCCCAGACACCCAGACCGCCGTCTTTCGGGAGGCAATAGCCGCCAATGCCGGGGCCCGGGAAAATCATGTTGCTGTGGGTGGGTCTCATCTTGATTGCCTTGATGACCTTGACCAGGTCAACACCGTTGCGCTCTGCAAAGAGGCTCCACTCGTCAAGGAAGGCGAGTATGGTGGCACGGTAGCTGTTCTCGACGATCTTGGCTGTCTCTGATTCGATTGGCCTGTCCATGACCGTGAGAGGGAATTTCTTTGTATTGAGCACCTCGGTGAGGAACTTCACAACACGTTTCTTCGCCTCTTCGTTGATGCCGCTGCACACTCTCCAGAAATCGCGTATGCTCGCAACATAATTTCTTCCCGGCATGACTCTTTCATAGCTGTGGGCGAGGAGTGGATCAGTTTTGATGCCGCGCCTGACAAATACCTTCTTCATTATCGGATAAGCTACCTGCTCGGTAGTGCCCGGAGCCACAGTAGTCTCAATGAGTACCAGCGCTTCAGGCTGGATATGTTCTGCAATGACTCCCAGAGATGCTTCGAGAGCTGCCATATCTGTCTGTCCGGCACGCACGTTGCCAAGCTCTTCCTTGATATAATCGCACTGCACGTCAACGACAACCACATCGGCCAGCTTAAGGACGTCATACGTAAAAGTAGCCATAAGTGTCTTCTTCTGTTTGACGCAGCGTTCAATCATCGGATCGACTTCCGGGTCCTCTGCCTTGACAGGGGAGACACCGCGATTAAGCATTGGAATCTTCCAGAAGCTGCGCAGGCTGGGACGCTGCATCCCTATCACGAATTTCGACGGCTTGCCCTTTGCATCAACAGTGTCAGCCACAATAGCTGCCATGACAGCTCCCACGAAGCCTACACCCATGACCACGACTATCTCGCGGCCTTTGGCACGCTCAGCCTTGACCCGTTTCTTAATACTCTCAAACTCGGTTTTATAATCTCCAGGCTTTGGCAGGGCAAATTTCTCGCCGTTAGGACTTATCGAATACTGTTCACTCATGTTATATATGTTTAAATTAAAGTTCTGTTCTGAAGTGTATAAAATTACAAAAAGTTAGTGCATCTGCCATCTACATAATGTTTATTACCTTTGGCTTTGATCAGTATTGTTAAACTGGCTGTAAAAGGATTTATTCCGACCGGGGGGTAACCGGATAACAAAATTTTAAAACTGAATCAAATGAAAAATATTGTACCATGGTTGCTCGTCACAGTACTTTTGGGTGTGGCGGCATGCAATAAAGACGAGACCTCAGACCGCTTTGTCCTGCTGACGTCGCACGCCTGGACCAGCGATAGCCTTCTTGCCGATGGAATTGATGCAAGTGATCCGGGCGAGATCCTTGAAAAATTCAAAGGCGAAGTCATATTCAATGTTGACGGTACGGGAAACTTTGGCGAATACACAGGGACCTGGATGTTTGTGGATAACGAGACCAACCTGGTTATACAGTCTCCTGAACTGCTTGCTGCGATAACTACTCATATAGTGGAACTCACAGAAACATCCCTGAAAGTTACCTTCTCCTATCCGACCCTCGAAGGCACAAAAGAAATCAGGATGACGTTTAAACCTGAATAATGCTCCGGCGGTTTTTGACATTTACCGCTCTGGTCTTTTTCGTTTCACCGGCAATGAAAGCCCAGGGCCTGGTAACCGGCAGGATATCAGATAAAAACGATCGTGAGCCCCTTCCCGGTGTCTATGTCATTTTTGGTAAAGGCGCCGGAACAAGCACAGACGAAAAAGGCAATTACTCGTTCGCAAGCGATACGGGTACCATTGAGGTCACATTCAGGTTCGTCGGATATAAAACCGTGACGGAATCAGTCCATCTCTCAGCTTATGAGACTGTCAGACTGGATGTTTACATGGATACCGAGTCTCAGCTGATCAGCCAGATAGTGGTAAGCGCTGACAGGATGGAGCAGAAAGAATCAGAACTTACGGTCTCGATGGCTGTGATAAAGTCGGAAAACATTTATCGTTCCCATATCACTGATGCCCAGGAGCTGATTACTAAAACACCGGGTATCGAGGTACTTGATGGTCAGGCATCAATACGAGGAGGAAGCGGGTACAGTTACGGCGTGGGGAGTCGCGTCCTCGCGCTCATCGACGGTCTTCCGATGATGTCAGCTGACGCCGGTGGCATCAAATGGAACTTCCTTCCGCTTGAGAACCTGTCACAGGTGGAGATAATCAAGGGAGCCTCTTCGGTGTTGTATGGCTCTTCTGCCCTGAACGGTATCATAAACTTCAGGACAGCCGATGCATCCAATATACCAGTAACACAGTTCTTTGTTGAAGGCGGGATATTTGGCGATCCGGCGAACGAAAACTGGATATGGTGGGATAAGCCCAGGCTCTTTGCCAATGCATCTTTTTCCCACCTTCAGAAATATGGTAAAACAGATTTAGGGATTGGGGTGAACCTGACAGCCGACAGGGGTTACAGGAAATTCAATGACGAAAACCTCGGACGGGTCAGCCTCAGATTGAAGCACCACAGCTCCAAGACCGAAGGACTGAATTACGGATTGGCCCTGAATGCCGGAACAACCTATAAAACTGACTTTATTCTCTGGGAGGATGCCTCCACAGGAGCCCTGAAGCAAGATACATCAACGGTATCAAGCCTTCGCGGGTATTTCTTTACCGCTGATCCGTTCGTTTCACTCAACAGAAAAGGAAAGATAACGCATGATTTGAGGATGCGCTTTCAGTATGCAGCCAACAGGTTCCCTGTCAGAACGAATAATGATGCAGGTTCTTTTTCCATTTACGGAGAATACCTTTTCCATTACCGGAGGAATGATTTCATTAATTTCACTGCAGGCGTCTCAGAAAACTGGAGTTCTATTTTTTCAAATTTTTACGGAGACCACCGCGGGCTTAACATTGCAGGATTTGCCCAGACGGAGGTAAGGCCGTTTGACAGGCTCAAGATCAGCGGAGGACTGCGTATTGAACAGAATATCCTCGACAGTGAATTCGATAAGATAGTCCCTGTCTTCAGGGCAGGCATGAACCTCCAGGCTGCTGAATATACTTTCATAAGGGCATCTTTCGGACAGGGTTACCGCTATCCCTCCATTGCCGAGAAGTATGCTTCTACAACTCTCGGTTCGGTGAGGATATTTCCCAGCCCTTATGTTGATGCAGAATCAGGGTGGAGCTCAGAAATAGGCTTAAAACAGGGGGTGTTGTTCGGGAAAATGATGGGCGAGGGCGACCTGTCACTCTTTTTCTCTCAGAATACTGATATGATTGAATATGTTTTTGGTATTCACCAGGATCCGTTAACAGGCATCTCCGATGTTGGCTTTAAAGCGACAAATGTTGAGCAATCAAGGGTCTACGGAGCTGAGCTTGAAATAATGCTGAAAAGGTCGTTCGGAGAGTTCGGGGCTTCAGTGACATCCGGGTATACATTCGTTTATCCGGTCGAATTCAATTCCTATACTAATCAGAGTACTGATATTTACCTGAAATACAGGAGAAAACATTCAGCCAAGATGAGTTTCATTGTAACATGGAAGAGGATTAAATCGGGACTCGATCTCTATGCCAGGTCAAAGACACTGAATATCGATGACGTTTTCCTGAACCCGGCAACGCGGGAGGAGATCCTGCCTGGATTCTACGACTACTGGCAGGAGAACAATACGGGTTATTTCCTTATGGATGGTAATTTTGGCTACAGGATTGGTGATGCAATGAAAATATCGCTGGCAGTCAAGAACATCACAAACACAGAATATTTGGGTCGTCCGGGTGACATCCAGCCCCACAGGAACTTTAGCCTGAGGCTGAGCGGAAGATTCTGATATTTGTATATAATGCATTGTATACTATTTTTACATTTACACTGATATTAAAGACTAAAGGATAATGCCAAAAACAATACACAGAATATTCCTTGGTCTGATGGCCTTAACAGTTGGATTTGCCTTTGTAATGCTCCTGACAAACGGACTTGACTACTACAGAACAGGACTGGAGGAGAGAGCATATGCTTCAGGCCACGATACGCTTAAACCGAGTGGCGTTTTGGGTCATGGGCTGGGGATATTTGGCTCTCTCATGATAATCATCGGTGTAGCCAGCTACATGGCAAGAAAAAGGTATCATTTTATGTCAAGAATGGGATTGGTAAAACACTGGCTCGAGTTTCATATTTTCCTCTGCACCCTTGGGCCTGTATTGATACTATTTCATACCGCCTTCAAGTTCGGGGGGTTGGTGGCAGTAAGCTTCTGGAGCATGGTAGCTGTCTTTTTCAGCGGAATTGCAGGCAGGTTTATTTATCTTCAGATACCCAGGTCTATTGAGGGCAGGGAGCTGAACCTGAATGAAGTCCGTGGCAATGAAAAGCGACCTTACTGAGATTTTGAAAAATACGTACAGCCTTGATGAGGATGCATACAAGAAAATAATTGAGTCAGTTAACAGGAAAACTGTGATCATCTTCAAGAAACCTGATGGTCAGTTTATTGCGGAACTTTATTGACGATCGGAAGTCAATTAGAACGGTAAGCAGGGAATTGAAAAAGAATAACCTGCAAGGGAAGGATCTCAGAAGGATTGTTGCTCTTGTCAGGACAGATATCAGATTGAGCAGGAGAATAGAGCGCCTTGACGGTATGAAGAATCTCTTTAAATACTGGCATGTTGCTCACTTGCCCTTTGCGCTGGTAATGTTGATAGTCATGCTTATACATGTCGGCGTGACCTTATTGTTCGGATACAGATGGATTTTTTGATTATGGAGCTACTTCCTGAAAATATTCTGATCTATACTTTTACTGCCATTCTGATTATGGAACCGTTGGTTCTATATTTTCAGGAAGAAGAGAAGAATCACGAATTGTTGAGGAAAAAATACAAAAAGCAAAGGAGGAGGGATTACATGAACCAGTCTCGCTTCACCCCGTTGTCGACGTAAATACCTGTATTGGTACAGGTGCCTGTATAGCAGCTTGTCCGGAAAAGGATATCCTGGGTATAAGTAACGGGAAAGCCACCATTATAAATGCCTCCCAATGTATCGGTCATGGCGCCTGCTTTCATGCCTGTCCCACTGAAGCAATATCGCTGCGTATCGGAACTGAAAAACGCGGAGTGGAACTTCCTCATGTTAACCGGAATTTTGAAACAAATGTTCCGGGAATTTATTGCCGGAGAACTTGGAGGTATGGGTCTTATAAAGAATGCCGTTGAACAGGGCCGACAGGCCGTCGAAAATATTGCAAAATCGGTGAAGAAGGATCATGCGGCATCATATGATCTGATTATAATAGGAGCAGGTCCTGCAGGAATTTCAGGATCTCTTGCTGCCAGGAAACATAATCTGAAGTTTTCTGTTGCTTGAACAGGATACTCTTGGGGGAACAGTCTATTCATTTCCCAGAAAAAAGATTGTGATGACATCACCCATGGACCTTCCCTTTATGGTAAGATAAAACTGTTTGAGACAAGCAAAGTCGAGCTGCTCGACCTCTGGCAGACTGTCACTGACGAAAAACAATATTACGGTCAACGAAAATTCAAAAGTGGATTCTGTTAGTCCGGATGGTGACATATTCCAGGTTAAAACCATGGGAGGTGAAGTTTATTCTTCAGCTTCCGTCCTGCTTGCAATAGGAAGGAGAGGCACTCCCGCGTAAACTTAATGTCCCCGGCGAGGACAAGGAGAAAGTTGCTTACAGGCTCCTTGAACCTGAAGAAATATCAGGGAAACATATTATTGTTGTCGGCGGGGGTGATTCAGCAGTAGAATCTGCACTTCTGCTCGCTGACAAGAACCATGTTATCCTTTCTTACAGGAATGAAGCCTTCAGCCGTATCAAACCGCAGAACAATATTTCATTAAAAGCGGCAGTTGAAGCTGATAAGCTCAGAGGTACGTCTTAAAGACTAATCTTACTTCATTGAGGATGAGTATGTTTACCTTGCGACTCAGAAAATGAAAAGGAACCGGTTAAACTAAAGAACGACCTGGTATTTATCTTTGCAGGTGGAGAGCTCCCGACACAGTTCCTCGAAAAAGCCGGAATTATGATAACCAAAAAATTTGGTGAAACTGTTATGAAACACTAAATTTGACTTAGTACACGGACCCTGACGTGGCTTATGTAAAGTTTTGGTCAGATTTAAAGCTGTTGTTTCATGGATTATACGGTAATAAAAATCAGGATTATTTCTTCTTTTACACTCCTGCAATTAGCTGTCAGCACAGCTTTCGCCAGGAGCTTTGTCTGATCCCCATTCCATCTCGAGGGAATTTCAAAGTGTACACAATGTCATGTCCTTGGTAATAAGGTTTCAGATGAAAAATGCCTTGCATGTCATACCGAGATTCAGTCAAGATTAGCATGCGAAAGGGTATCATTCATCATCAGATGTAAAAGGAAAAGATTGTTTCACATGCCACAGTGAGCACAACGGAAAAGATTTTCAGCTCATTCGTTTGAATCCCGAAAATTTCGACCACTCTCTTACCGGATATACTTATCAGGCCCTCATGCAGCAAAACAATGCCCCGATTGTCACAACCAGAAATATTTCAGATCAAAAGCTTAAAACAAAAAAGAACACTTATCTCGGCCTGAAGAACAATGTCTGAGCTGTCATGCAGACTACCATCAGCAGACTCTTCCTGTATCATGCCTTAATTGCCACAATCCCGAATCATTTAAACCTGCTTCAAAATTTAATCACAACAGTGCACGATTTCCAGCTTAAAGGGAAGCACAAAACCGTCGATTGTCTGAAGTGCCACAAGAAAGAGACATTAAACGGCAAATCTTCCAGGAATTCAGGGGTGTGCCTTTCAGTAATTGCACCAGCTGCCACAAGGATCCTCACCAGAACCAGTTCGGACAGAATTGCCGTCAATGTCACAATGAGACTTCATTCAGTACAGTAACCAGAGGTATTGGCCGGGTTTGATCACAACAAAACAAATTTCAAACTTGAGGAAAAGCATCTGAATGTCAGCTGCACAAGTTGTCATAAGACAAAAGTTACAGATCCGCTTAAGCATGACCGCTGTACAGATTGTCATGCAGATTACCACAACGGTCAGTTTGCCAGGAACGGATCATCTCCTGATTGTTCACAGTGCCATACCGTAAAGGGATTCAATAACTTCACCTTTACTGTATCACAGCATAATGCAGGACCATTCCCGTTAAAGGGATCCCATGCAGCAGTTCCCTGTCTTGAATGTCATAAAAAGCAGGAAAAATGGAATTTCAGGAATATTGGCCTAAGTGTTCAGATTGCCATCAGATATTCACACGGACTTTTATTCAGACGAAATACTACCCGGAATCAGATTGCCTGGTCTTGTCATAATGAAAACCGATGGTCAGAAGTCTCTTTTGACCATTCAGCAACGAAGTCAGTCTGACAGGTGCTCATACAAGGCAGGAGTGCAGAGCATGTCACTTCAGACCTGATCAGGCAGGTATTATCCAGCAAAAGTTTTCAGGATTATCCCGAAGCTGACCTACTTGCCATAAGGATAACCATTACGGGCAGTTTGCAAAAGAATGGTATTAACAAACTGTATGATTGTCATGGTACTGAAGACTGGAAAGCTTCCGGATTTGATCACAACAAAACAGCATTCAGGCTCGACGGAAAACACATTAATGTTCCATGTGCAGAGTGCCATAAACCACACAAGAAGGGAGTAACTTATATCAGTTATAAACTAAAAGAATTCAAATGCGAATCCTGTCATTAGTGTTGATTTGCGGTCTTTTTTTCTTTTTAAGGCAGAAGGTGGAACATCCGCACGGAAGGATTTTAAACTAAGCTGCAGTATCTGCCACAGCCCAAAAGGATGGACCTTGATAAAGAGATCTATTCGTTCGATCACAACACCGCGAAGCTGCCGCTTACCGGACAGCATAAAAGCACTGCAAATCGTGCCACCCCACACTTGTATTTACCGATGCAAAAACTGAATGCATTGAATGCCATACCGATATTCATCAGGCAACCGCCGGACAGGATTGCGCAAGATGCCATACTACGTCATCTGGCTTGTGACTAATATCACTGAGTTGCACCATTACAGCCGTTTTCCGCTGCTTGGAGCTCATCGCACCGCCGATTGTTCCGATTGCCATCGTTCAGAAAACATGGTCCGGTTTGACGTCATCGGAGTAAACTGTATTGACTGTCACAGGGAAGACTATATGGCGACCACCCAGTCAAACCAATGCCGGATTCTCTGAAGATTGTTCCACCTGTCATCCTGTTAATTCATTTCAATGGACAGGGGCAGGATTTAATCACAGCTTCTTTCCGCTGGCAGGGTCATTCAGCTCGAATGCGCCGAATGCCATATCACAGGAACATACTCTGATGCAAATCCCGAATGCATCTCCTGTCATCAGCAGGATTATATGGCAACGACCAACCCAGTCATTCATCATTGGGTTTCCCCCTAACCTGCACATTGCCATACCCTTGAGCCCGGGTGGAAACCTGCTTCATTTACAGAGCATGACACCCAATCATTTCCTATATATTCGGGGAAACACAAAGGGACATGGACATCATGCACTGAATGCCATCCGAATCCGCTCAGATTATCGCAGTTCACATGTCTCAGCTGCCATGAGCATAATAAAACCTCAATGGATAGCAGCACGAAGAGGAAAATGGTTATTCATATACAAGTGCAGCCTGCCTTCATTGCCATCCGAGAGGTGTCGCAGATGATAAATATAACTATGAAAAAACAATATTAACTGTGGGCCTTTTTTGATTTATTGAATTAAACGGACAGTCGGTAACTGAAAATCTGATCGGAAGGTCTCATTTATAAGCTCTCAGAATATTTATGTGAAGTTTAAGTCAACTCAGGCATAACGGCCGGAGATACCCTGTTTATTTCGTCAGGAGATAAGCTCGTACCTGCCCTGGTTGTAAACAATTTATCATCGGTTTCATGTCTCTGCAGTCCTTTATCTGATCATCCTATTCCGGTTGACCATATTATAATTGCCAGGATCAGAATTGACAAACCGAAAACTGAACAGGCTGAAGTTGTAGTTACAGTGACACTTCATCGCAACAGGAACTCAAATCCAATTCAGTAAACCGCAGACTTAAAACGGATGCAAAGAAACAAATGTTTCGGGGAAGTATCTCCGTAAATTCCTATTCTGATTTTTCAAATACAGAAGTGCCTGATTCACAGCGTTTCAGGTATACTTTATCACTTAATGCGCCGAATATTGGCGGATCAAGGTTTTCTTTTGAATCTTATATCTCCTTCAGACATAAATCAGGTGAATGGCAGGAGGTAAAGAATGATATTTTCAGCGCACTGAAGATCTATAATCTCGCATTAAGATACGACCTGAATAAGTCCACCAGGTTCAGTTTCGGACGAAGAATAAATCCCAGGATATCAAGTATCGGTGCGATGGATGGGATCCAGTTTGAGAAATCAGTTAAAAACTTTAAAATTGGTATCCTGGCAGGAAGCAGACCCGATTATCAGAATTACGGTTTTAACCCAACTATTTCAGTATGGCGGCTATCTTGCATTCAGTACCGGGAATGCGGAAAATTCACTGAAAGTTCAGTAGCATATGTCGAACAGACAAATAATTTTAAGACAGACAGGCGATTTCTTTATTTTCAGCATTCAAACAACCTGATAAAGAATCTGGATTTCTCAGCACTGCTGAACTGGACCTGTTCAAGTTGATAATGACGTCCCGGAAGCACGCTCGATCTTACAGGAACGTACCTTTCACTTTCTTACAGAATCACAGGAAAAGTCTCTGTCAGTGGCTCGTATGATGCCCGTAAGAACGTAATGTATTACGAAACATACAAAACATATACTGACAGGATACTGGAGGAGGGCATGAGACAAGGCTACAGGTTGTCATGCACCTGGCGAATAAGCAGTAATATGGCCGCCGGGGTTAACGGAGGTTACAGGTTTCTGAAGAGTGATCCCTATCCTTCCAAAAACCTGAATAGCTATTACACTTATAGCAATATAGGTGGACTAAATCTTTCGGCAACAGTATCCGGCACTTACCTGGAAACAAGTTATGTTAATATTTCAATAGTTGGACTGAGCCTTTTAAAGGACTTTGCAGGAGGAAAGTTTCAGTCCGGTATAGGGTACCGGCTGGTGGAAAACCAGATTACGGAAAATGAAACTAAATATCTTCAGCACATCGGCGAGTTGAACATCTGGTGGCATGTCTTCGACAAGCTTTCATTTTCGGCAAATTATGAGGGAACATTTGAAAAGGAAAATGCCTTCCAGAGAGTTTATATTCAGCTGAAGAAAAGTTTCTGATAGTGGCAGAGCTTTGCTAATTTTATGACATGAGAAAATACTGTAGGTATTCCTGCGGGCTTGTTCTGATAGCAATTGTAACTGCTGACATGACCCTTTGCGGTCAGACAGCTGATCAGGTGTCACCGTGGACAACGGGAGCGGATCTGTACAGCAGCTTTGTCTGGAGAGGCACGAAACTCAGCGGACCTGCAGTTCAGCCTGTGATTGAATTCAATACAGGATTTTTTACAGCCGGAGCATGGGGTTCAGTTGGTTTCGGCGACTACCAGGAAGTCGATCTCTACCTGTCATTTGCAATTAATGAGGCTGTCAGCATAGGTATACAGGATTACTACCTGCCCGGCTTGCCGTATTTTGACTATTCGAAGGCCTCGGGAAGCCATGCGTTCGAAATCAACATTAACTATTCGGGAGAGCATGTTCGCCTGGAAGCTGATTATGTGTTAAACGAAGCAGGCGGCGCCGGATCACTGGGAGGAGATCTGTATTTTGAGGCGGGGATCTCTTTTGACTATTTCAGCGTATTCATGGGTGCCGGCAACAAATGGCACACCTATGATCCTGATGACGATACATCTGATTTCAACGTCTGCAATTTAGGGATTGAGGTTTCTAAAGACATAGTAATAACTGACAGCTTTACCATTCCTTTCACCGGGCAGTTGATACTCAATCCTAATTCTGAGCAAATGTTTCTCGTGGCCGGATTTACGTTTTGATCTATTATTTTTAATTTTGGCCGTCAATAAATACAAGAACATAATGTACGCAACCGGAAGTCAGATCCTTGGAAGATCATGTTTTAGAACTATTGTATTATCATTATCAATTCTTCTTTTTTCGCTCAGCGTCAATGCCCAGCGCAGAAGCATAAAATGGTCTGATGAGGGTAATTCTTTTTACCAGCTGACAAATGACGGGATCATAAGACATTCTCTTCCTGGCGATGAGACAGACACGATAATCACAAAGAATCAGCTTACTCCCGAAGGAAGCTCTGAGCCCCTTAAGATCAGTTTCTTTGCATTTTCCGCTGACCAGCAGAAAGTATTATTGTTTACAAACACAAAGAAGGTATGGAGGCTGAATACAAAGGGTGATTACTGGGTCCTGGATATGAAATCCGGGAGACTGAATCAACTGGGAAAGACTTTGCCGCCTTCCTCGCTTATGTTCGCGAAATTCTCTCCTGACAGCAGGTCGATTGCATACGTCAGCGACAACGATATTTATGTGGAAGATATCAGAAACGCAAGCATCAAGGCCCTTACCACCAATGGTTCAGTTACTCTGATTAATGGAACATTTGACTGGGTGTACGAGGAAGAATTCTACTGCCGGGACGGTTTCAGATGGAGCCCGGACAGCAAATCGATTGCATACTGGCAGCTTGATGCAAGTTCAATCAAAAAGTTCTACATGATAAACAATACTGATTCGATTTATCCCAGGCCTGTTCCGCTTGAATACCCGGTTGCAGGTGAGAAACCGTCTGCAGCAAGGGTGGGGGTTATAAATATTGCTGACGGCAACACCGTTTGGATGAGGATTTCCGGTGAGCCGGACCAGAACTATATTATCAGGGCGGAGTTTATCCCATCTTCGGGAGAGCTGCTGATAAACCAGCTTAACAGGCATCAGAATTGCAGCAAAATCTTTGTCTGTGATACCAAAACCGGTAACCCGGAATTATTAAGTGAGGAGACTGACGAAGCCTGGCTGGATGTCCATCCTGCAAGAAGTTCCCGTACAATCGATTTTACGAATGACTATACCTGGTTGGATAATGGTAAGAGTATCCTTTGGATATCTGAAAAAAGCGGTTGGAGACATTTGTACAAAATTTCACTTAAAGACGGATCGGAAACGAGGATAACCAACTGCGATTTTGACATCATCGACTTCAAGGGTGTTGATCAGAAAGGCGGTAAGGTCTATTTTACAGCTTCTCCAAACAATGCCACTCAGAAATACCTGTACCTGACCAGTCTGGATGGTTCAGGCAATCCCGAACGACTTAGCCCTGATACGCTCAGCGGTACACATCGATTATTCCATTTCTCCGGATGGCAGATTTGCAACCCACACCTTTTCCAACCACTTCACCAGGCGATCCCAGGAGATGATTTCACTGCCCGATCACCGGCCGTTGAACGAAAAGGAAAGCATTATTGCCAGGCTGGATAAGCTTATAACAACTCCCTCCACAGAGTTTTTAAGGTAGTGACACCTGACGGCATTGAAATGGACGGTTGGATGGTAAAGCCGAAGAATTTTGATCCCGGCAGGAAATACCCGCTCGTATTTTATGTCTATACCGAACCCGGGAGCGCCACTGTATCAGATGTCTATGGCGTAAGCAATAATAATCTGTATCTGGGAGACATGTCTGAAGACGGTTATATCTATGCTTCAGTAGATAATCGCGGGACACCTGCTCCCAAAGGGAGGGCATGGAGGAAGTCAATTTACAAACAGATCGGCCAGATCAACATATATGATCAGGCCATGGCAGCAAAAGAAATGTTAAAATGGGATTTTGTCGATCCCGAGAGAGTTGCGGTATGGGGCTGGAGCGGCGGAGGCAGCGCAACCCTGGGTCTGTTGTTTCAGTATCCTGAGATATACAAGACAGGTATTGCCATTGCACCTGTGGCCAGTCTTCTTACTTACGACAATATCTACCAGGAGCGTTATCTTGGTCTTCCGCAGGAAAATATGGAGGTTTATGTCAAAGGATCACCCGTGACACATGCTAAAAACCTGAAGGGAAATTTACTGTATATCCACGGAACCGGTGATGACAACGTTCATTACCAGAATGGAGAAATGCTGGTGAATGAGCTAATCAGATACAACAGGCAATTTCAGTTTATGCCCTATCCGAACCGTACACACAGCATTTCGGAAGGTGAAGGGACAAGGATTCACCTGCAGAACTCTTTATACCAATTACCTCAAAAAGTACTGTCCCCCGGGTCCGAAATGACGTTTTACAGAGCCTGAGACCGGGAATGCCGGACCGGAATCGACCCAGTTCCTGATTTTTCATCAATTAATGGCCATCATTGGTCAAATTCGGGATTCGGAAGGGTTCTGAATGACTGTGCTGGCAATACACGTATAATCAGGTTTTTAACATGCAATTTTAATACATTAGGGTTATCCTGCCCGCAATTCCGGTAAAAACCATACCTGTTTTGACGAAGAGCTGCCCTGGTGAGGCAGACGGTTGATTACTGTTCACAACCATGCGGTTTAGTTAGGTTAACGGAATGGATAATCATCGCATTTGTCCACTAATTGGGCATTTGCGATTTGCAGAACGACTATTGGGCTTTACCTTTAATCCATAATTGAACAGCGAAAATTATGGAAGAAGTTTCAGCTTTGACGAACACCGGATTTGAAGTTGAAGAAACATACCGGACCCGGGTCAGTGATGGCAAAAAATCACCAGGGCTGACAGGGTTCAGCGAATCTGTTACCACTTTGATTTCTGAGGGCGGGGTTAACTTCTTCCGATACCTTAGAAAAAGAGGAATGTCAGGTGAGACAGATCTGATAGTTCTTTCCGGGAAGAAACATTATTTCTACGATGAAAGCGATTTAAAAAGAGTTAGGGTACTTGTTAATCTCAGGAAGCTGAATATGATAAAGCATCTTGACATGTTCCTGAATACCCTCGTTCGCATTTTACCTCCTGACACGAGCTTCATGGGGCATTTTTCGGACAACAATGATGTTGCGAAGAATGGCCATAACGGCATTTTTGCCAGGTTTTACAGCAGGCTCATCAATTTCCTTGACGGGAAGACCTACCGGCGGATGAACAGTGATGATGTCAGGGGACTTCTTGAAAGAAACGGTTTCGAGGTTGTCAATATGACGACAATGAGTGGTCAGACTTATTTCCATTCACACTGTGCTCAGAGACCTGTTGAATTTAAAGCTTCATGAATAATAAGACGGAAAAGCTAATTACGCATCCCATAGCAAATAAAGATATGAGAACGATTTATCAGATTAAATCAGAAGAATGTGGAACAGTTCTGCTCAAAAAACGAAAGATCGCAAAAGCATTACGCTGGTGGTTACGTGAAAAAGGAATTACATACCAGTATATCTATTTTTCGCATTAAATCCGAAATGCAAATGCTGTCACCGCATGATATCCTTCTTAAAGAGGGGTTGAAAGGTTATAGTAAGTTATTCCTGTTAAATTAAAACGGTTTGGTTGGGTTAAAGATTTGGGTTTAGGTTATTATCAGATCAGAGGAAAGGGGTCATCGGGTCAGATGGCCCTTCTTCATGTTATAACAAGTCACAATTACATATGAGTGTTGCTCCCTATCTGAACCTCTTCTGAGGAGAGTCACGGTATACCCTGTTGATTCCGTTAGCCCTGTAATTGCCTTTTTGAGTGAGAGTGTTGGCCATATTGTTGACAGAGTTGCTGTAAGCAGGACAAACCGACTGGTTGCATGCACTCAGCAGAATGACGAGAAGCAAAAGAATTATCATTTTTTTCATCATTGCAAACTTAGAATAATATTGTTTCAAGGTCAAATTCAGTTGACATAAATTCCCTGGTTGCAATTATCAATTGGCTGTGTTCTGAATTGCCTTTCAGGCGCTCCTTCGCCGGTGTTTTAATGTTATGGGTCCAAAATCATGCTTCTGTGATTAAATCTCATCCATAAAAATCTTTCGTTTGTCAAAATAATGATTTTATGAGCAATACCGGTGCAACCTTCCTATTAATAAGATAATTAATGCTTTAGATCGGGTAATAATCCGGGCCTTCTTATTTTCAGGCTGTTTCCTGATAAAAAATATCCTCTTTTTGACGAACCGTAGCATTTCAGGTGTCAGCTGTTACTGTAAATAAACAAACATCCGGTTTTTATTGATAAAGAGACCTTTGTGGCGCCACATAATCCTATGCGCTGAACAACAGCCGTTTGCCGGGAGCTGCGTAACCTTTAATTTTACTATGGTTCCTAAAATGAATTCTCATGAAGACCTTTTACTCTACCGCGATTGCAATTGTTGCCGGGCTTCTGTTTTCCTCATATGTAATTCAGACGCAAACAGAAAAGCAGGATAAGAAGTTACTGGCTGATTTCAGATATAAAAACCTTCCATGTTCGGAAGTGATCCAAAGGATCAATAACGTCAATTTTGCAGATGAAGACGGGATGAGTTTCCTGATAATTGCTTCAGCGAAGGGCAATAAAGCCCTGTGTGAGATGCTTATTGATAAGGGAGCAGTGCTGGACTGGCAGGCAAAGGATGGCATGAATGCCCTGCTGGCAGCCGCGATGCAGCAACATCCGGCAGTGGTGAAGTTTTTGCTGGAGAAGGGGGCTAAAACTGACCTGCGGTGGGATGGTATAACTGCCCTGATGCTTGCGGCTGAGGCAGGCCAGGCCGAGATAATTAAGCTCCTGCTGGATCAGGGAGCCGATCCGGACCTGATCTGGGAGGGAACCACCGCTTTAATGATTGCCTCGCAGGAAGGTAAAATGGAAGTAGCCAGGCTGCTTCTGGAGGCAGGGGCAAAGACGGATATTCAGGATAACTTTGGCTGGACAGCCCTGACAATCTCAGCCCAGTTCGGCCGCACTGAGATAGCGAAACTGCTTCTGGATAAGGGAGCGGATATGAACCTCCAGGCAACAGATGGCATTACTGCCCTGATGATTGCTTCCAAAGAAGGTAAGGCGGAAATTGTAAAGCTGCTGCTTGAAAAAGGGGTGCAGGTGAATATGCAGGACTCTTATGGCCTGACTGCCCTGTCCTTTGCCTCGCAGATGAGCAGGACAGAGATAGTGAAGCTGTTGCTAGGGAAAGGAGCAGATCCCTATTTAAAATCCAATGAGGTGAAGACAGCATATGATTATGCATGCAACAGCTATATTAAAGCCATGCTTGCTGCCTATAGTAAATGATTAGCCGGTTTGGAGGAGGCAGAATATCCATAACTGCCTCACTGAGCCTTATTTTTCAGTAAAGTTTATTTATCCTTTGTGTGGGACCGCCTTCGTTTGTACGGGGGCTTTTCATTTTATAAATGAAAAAGCAGCACCTCGGTTGATATCTATATTGACTGGTCGTAAAATTTTTTTCTCCCCTGTCCGTTAATCAGTATATACATGTGTTTTTTTTAAACTAAACCCGGGGAAAAATGAATCGTTTAAACTTTAAAAACATACTGGCATTTTCTGCAATATTTTTCACGGTAATCAATGCTAACGGACAGACGTCAATGCCGGCTGAGCTTTCAAGCAGCCCAATCGAGGAACAAATTCAATATGTAGAGAAGCATACAAGAATATATGATAATTTCCGGGCAATAAGGGAAGATATCTACCAGAAAATTAACGGCAATTTCATTGATACTCTGTTGGCAGAACAGAACCGGATTACAGCATTGGAAAACATGACAGCAAATTTGAACAGCAAAACTGATTCGCTGAATGCCTTGCTTGCCACTACAAGGGCAAATCTTGAGGAAGCCACCACAACAAAAAACAATATCAGGGTTCTGGGTATGGAACTGAATAAAGGAGCTTATAACACCATAATGTGGATACTTGTTGGAGCATTAGCCTTTATTCTTGCCCTCGGTTTTCTTGTCTTTAAAAGAAACCTTACAGTACTCCTCAGAACCGAGAAAGACCTGAAAGAGCTCAAAGATGAATTTGCAGCATACAAACAGTCTTCCAGACTTGCCCGGGAGAAGTTGGAAATGGATAATTTTCGTGCAATACAAAAACTAAAAGGGCAGTAGACACTCAGTCCCCGCGCACTGAATTATAAAATAAAGCGATGCCCCCGGAAATGACTTCCGGGGGCATCTGTTTGAAAAGGGGTTGAGATCTCGTCCAAGTCAGGCAGGACAAGATTATTGCTTGGGGGCTTAGAACTTCCCCTTTTCAATATGAGTTTGTTCCTTCTCGCCAATAATATTCAGCAGGCATACAAGTACTGTAGATGTAACGATGAAGGAAACCATTATTATCAGGAAAAAATCGGTGGCACCGGAAAGAAAGTTGACAAGAGGCTTTCCATATACTGCCAGAAATTCGCCTATTACAAGTAATATGATTCCCAACCCAAATGCTATCCATCCGATCAACCTAAATGCTTTCATAAGTTCAAGTTTAATAAGACTTCTGAATACAACGGTTCTCAAATTTTATAAATAATTCAATATCAACCAATAAGCTTTTTATAAACGTGATTATTTGAGTGATGAACGGCTCATCGGTGATGACAAAGCAAAATGGTGTTTGTGATGACAATGCAGCTGAAATCTGAAATCGTTGCTCCTTGTTCGATATTCCCTGCACTTCATGCTCATTAAGTCCGTGTACATTATTTACACTCATAAGATAAAAATCTTGCAGTCTGGTATTATTTAATTCATCTGGTTGGTACTGGTTATTTCTAAATATCAGGTAAACAGCTACATGCAGTTTAATTGATGTAAAAAGGATGTAATGCATGCCACCTGCCTGATGCACAAATGATGCATCTGATTATACCAATTGTATGTTGAAACTTAATTAAATTTCATCATTGATATACTCCGTTAAGCGGTTTCAACTTAAAGAATAACTCCTTTGATAATTAAAGAATAATTATTTGATATATAATGACCAGGGAAGCTATCTATTTAGGAAAGAATGAGATAAAGCTCAGCAAGCCTGACGTAACAGGTCAATTTGTAGAAATTGATAACGAGAAATATTATAAAATCGGCAATTGCAACCAGATGCCTGATTTCTTTATGACCATAGTGAGTGATTCGGATCACTGGATGTTTATTTCGAGTAATGGCTCACTGTCAGCCGGAAGAAAAGATCGTAATAATGCTTTGTTTCCTTATTATACCGTTGATAAAATTCATGATTACAGAGGTATTACAGGAAGTCAAACTTACATTCTCGTTGGCAAGGATGACAAAACATATTTATGGGAACCATTTTCCACAGAGGCGGAGAAGATATACAGAATCGAACGAAATCTCTATAAAAGCATTTACAATAATAAAATCATTTTCGAAGAGACAAATATTGACCTGGGTGTCGGCTTTCGATACGGCTGGTATAACAGCGAGAAATTCGGGTTCGTAAAGAAGTCGGCTATCAGTAATCACAACGAAAAGGCAGTTACAGTTGACATACTCGATGGTATTTCGAACATTCTTCCAAACGGAACGGGTTACGATTTTCAGAATTCATACAGTAATTTGCTTGATGCCTATAAAAAAAGTGAATTGCTTGAAGAAACCGGGCTGGGCTTATTTATGCTGAGCTCAATTCCGGTGGACCGGGCTGAACCAAGTGAATCGCTTAAAGCAACAACCGTTTGGTCGGGCGGGTTAAATCATGATGCAAAGATTCTTATTTCAAACCACCAGGTTGAGAATTTCAAAAAGGGACAAACAATTGAAACTGAAACCGACATCAGGGCAACACGTGGAGCATACTTTTTGAACACCAATTTCGCACTTGAAAAAGACGCTTCGAAAGAATGGTTTATCGTGGCTGAAATCAACCAGGACAGCAGAGATGTGGCAAACCTTAACAATGCTGTCAAAACCATTGACAATCTGGCTCAACTGGTTGTCCTTGACATTGAAAAAGGCACCCATAACCTGAAAAATATTGTTGCAAATGCTGATGGAATGCAAATGGGCAATGACGAATTAAGCTGTGCCCGTCATTTCTCAAATACGCTGTTCAATATAATGAGAGGCGGAGTTTTCATTAAAAGTTATGTGATTGATACCGCAGACTTCAGGCTTTTCATCGGTAAATGGAATACAGCAGTCAGCAACAAAAACAAAATATGGCTCGAACAGCTGCCTGTAGAAATCGGATTTACAGAATTAATCAAATTGGCAGAAAAAACTTCAAATCCCGATCTGATAAGGATTTGTTATGAATACCTGCCCCTGACATTCAGTCGCCGACATGGCGATCCAAGTCGCCCGTGGAATCAATTTTCGATTGAAACGAAAAATCCCGATGGCTCAATAAAACTTAATTACGAGGGAAACTGGCGTGATATCTTTCAGAACTGGGAAGCTCTCAGCCTTTCATATCCCGAGTTTATTGAAGGTATGATCAGCAAGTTTGTCAATGCTTCCACCGCCGACGGCTATAACCCGTACCGTATTACCCGTGATGGCATTGATTGGGAATGTTCAGACCCACACGATCCATGGTCTTATATTGGATACTGGGGCGACCACCAGATTATTTACCTCCAGAAATTTCTTGAATTATCAAATGAATTTCACCCTGGCATGCTTGATGTCTTGCTGAAAAAGAAAATATTTGTTTATGCCAATGTGCCTTACCGTATAAAACCATACGCCGAAATTGTAAAAAATCCGAAGGATACCATATTATTTGATTTTGAATTAAATGATAAACTTAAAGAATTGGTTAAGAAAACCGGTTCTGACGGAGTATTATTGAGAAGCCAGGATGATGACATTTACCATGTTAACCTTACCGAAAAAATATTAGTTACTTTATTAGCCAAGTTGAGCAATTTTGTTCCTGAGGCCGGTATCTGGCTCAACACCCAACGCCCTGAATGGAACGATGCCAATAATGCCCTGGTGGGCAACGGGGTTTCGATGATTACGCTTTACTATTTAAGGCGATTCCTGAACTTCTGGTCCGAGCAGTTCAAGGAATCTGATAATAATGAAATACCTGTTTCAGAGGAGGTTGAAACATTATTCAGCAAAATCTTCACTTTTTTGGATGATAATACAGCACTTCTTGAAACCGGATTTTCCAATTCCGACAGGCGGAAATTTGTTGATTATCTGGGTGAAGCAGGTAGTAATTACAGAAATTCTGTATATAAAAAATCATTCTCCGGCACAAAAAAGTACATAACGCCTAAAGCACTTGCTGAATTTGCCCAGCTCGCTTTAAGATATACAGATCAGAGCATTAAAGAAAACAAACGCGAGGATGGACTCTATCATGCTTACAACCTGATTTCATTCTCTGATAAAAGTGTTTCGATCAGGAATTTGTACGAGATGCTGGAAGGTCAGGTGGCCGTATTAAGCTCAGGTTATCTGACGGCCCAGGAAAGTTTGGATGTTCTTAATGCGTTGAAATGGAGTAGTTTGTTCCGGCGCGACCAGTACAGTTATTTACTTTATCCCGATCGTCAGTTACCGCTTTTTATTGAAAAAAATAATATCCCCGGCGAAGAGGTTAAAGCGTCGAAACTGCTTTCCAAACTGGCCGAGGATAAGGATATGTCAGTAATAAGCAGCGACGATTTGGGAAACTACCATTTCAACGGAACATTCCGCAATGCCGAAATGCTTGAAAGAGCATTAGATAAGCTTGATGCATCAAAATTTTCTGCATTTACTGCTAAGGAGAAAAAGCAGGTTCTGGCGATCTACGAATTGATTTTTGACCATCAGTCGTTTACCGGACGTTCCGGTACGTTTTACGGTTACGAAGGTCTGGGATGTATATACTGGCACATGGTTTCCAAATTATTGCTTGCTGCTCAGGAATGTTATTTCCGGGGAATTGCCGAAGGAGCTGACCCTGTTGTGATTGGTAAAATCAAGGATCATTATTTTGAAATCAAGGCAGGAATCGGATTGAATAAATCTCCTGAACTGTATGGAGCATTTCCAACGGATGCTTATTCGCATACACCCGGAAATTCTGGTGTGCAGCAGCCGGGAATGACCGGACTGGTTAAAGAAGAATTCATCTCCCGGATGAGGGAATTAGGTGTTCATATCCAGGATGGGAAAATTGTTTTTAAATTCTCCTTGATTAACCCTGTTGAGTTATTGAATTAAGAGCAGTGTATTTGAATACTTTGATTTGAAAGGGGATGTCCGGGCAATCACTCTGAACAAAGGACAACTGGGGTTTACTTTCTGCCAGATTCCGGTTGTCTACAGTGTATCAAATGAAGATAAGATAAGCTTAACATTCAGCGATGGGAAAACGATTTTTATGACAGGTCATACAATCAATAGTGAATTGAGTGCCATGATATTTTATCGTTCAGGAGATATTGTCCGGGTAGAAGTTTTTTTCAGGAATTAATTCGATTGAATTTTTTTTAACGAAAATTAAATTGGAAGCAAAATCATTGTGCAGGTTATAAGTGATAACATTTTTTTATTAGCTGATCAGGAGATTAATAAAAAACATGAATCTGTTTAATAAATTGGGACTTCCCGCGGCGAAATCAATATGCTACTCAGGGTACAGGGAGGGGCAAAGCCCTGAATCCGAGATATTCCCTACCTATGATCAGATTAAAGAGGACCTGTTGATTCTTCAAAATCACTGGTATTACCTTCGTTTGTACGACTGCAGTTTACACGCCGAAACGGTTTTAAAGGTAATCGATAATGAAAGGCTCAATTTTAAAGTAATGCTCGGGGCGTTTATCGGCGCAGAGTTAAACAATTTTGGCTGTCCCTGGGGTAAAATATTTACCGAAGAAGAACTGAAAATAAACAAGAATAACAACACGAACCAGATCAGGAAGCTGATCAGACTTGCAAATCAGTATCCTGAAATAATTTTCTCACTGTCAGCCGGAAATGAAGCTACTGTTGACTGGACAGATCATTATGTTTCCGTTGAAAAAGTGATACGGTACGTGAGGATGATAAAAAAAGAAGCCAGGCAGCCTGTCACATTCTGCGATAATTATGTGCCCTGGTATGATAAACTGAAATTCCTTGCAGATGAGGTTGATTTTATTTCAATACACTCATACCCGGTATGGGAGTACAAACACATTTCCGAGGCCCTGGAATATACCAAACAGAACTATAAGGGCATCGCAGACAGGTATCCCGGTAAGCCTGTTATAATTACCGAGGCAGGCTGGGCAACCAGTTCAAACGGACGCGGCATAAATCCTGAACTTGCGAGCCAGGAATCCCAGGCCATATATTATAGCAACCTTATGGAGTGGAGCAAAAGAGAAGGTATTATGACTTTTTTTTTCGAAGCATTTGATGAGCCCTGGAAAGGTTCACCGGAAGCCCTTGAACCTGAAAAACACTGGGGCCTGTTTACAGTTGACCGTAAACCTAAGAAAGCAATGCGGGGAATCGAGTACCCTGTAAATAAATAAACCTAAGGCCTGCTACTGTTGATAACCTGACTAATTACAATATAAATCTTTAATAACGTACTCAATGGAAAAGTATAAAACAAGGAAGGAAGACATTGTTCCACTGCGGCAAAAGTTAGCTTTTGGTGCGGGCAGTTTAGCCAATCAGCTATTCCCTGCAGCTATCGGAGCATATATGGGAGCAGTGGTAATTATTTTTGGCATGGACCCTTATTTAGCCGGAATTTTATCTGCTATTCCCCGCTTTGTCGATGCAATCCTGGACCCGATCATGGGCTACATTTCTGATAATACCCGCTCGCGTTGGGGGCGCAGGAAGCCCTATATATTCATAGGATCCATTGTTACCAGTATCTTATTTATTGTTATGTGGCAGATATTTATTGAAAATTCTCAAACTTTCAATTTCTATTACATACTTATTCTTTCAATATTCTTTTACATCGGATTAACTGTTTTTGCCGCACCGCTTATTGGCCTGGGATACGAAATGTCCCCGGATTACAATGAGCGTACCCGTTTGATGGCAGTATCTCAATTCTTAGGTCAGTTTGCATGGATGATTTCTCCCTGGTTTTTATATATAATTTATAATTTCTACGGTAAAGAACCCGAAATGGCGGCTGCAGGTTCAAGGCATCTCGCTGTCTACATAGGGTTTTTATGTCTGGTACTTGGTATTTTGCCGGCTTTGCTGTGCAAGGAAATTGACCAGACAAACATTACAGGTCAATCGAAATTATCGCTGAAGAATCTTGCTGCAAACATGAAGCATTTTTTTAAAGGGTTTAAGGAAACTCTTAAAAACGGGCCATTTTTACGCCTTTGCGGAGCCACATTTTGTGTGTTTAATGGTTTCCAGTTAGTTGCATCCTTCAGTGTTTTTATCATTATGTATTATGTTTTTCCAGGACAGGAAGTTCAGGATATTTCAACTTTGTGGATTGGATTATTTGGTACCGTAAGTTCCTTCGCTACAGCATTTTTAGTAATACCAATCATTACTTATATGTCCGGTAAAATTGGTAAAAGAAATGCCTTTATTATATCCATATTGATTTCAACGATAGGTTATATAATGAAATGGTGGGCATTTTATTACTCTCAGGAAACGCACTGGCTAATGTTTATACCGCTCCCGTTAATTTCATTTGGAATTGGTGGTTTGTTTACCCTGATGATGTCGATGACCGCCGATGTTTGCGACTACGATGAATTGAAATACGGAATGCCTCGTAAGGAAGCCACCTTCGGAGCAATTTACTGGTGGATGGTGAAACTTGGAACTTCTCTTGCTGTTTTATTTGGCGGGATTGTTCTCAGCGGAGTAGGATTTGACCCTGCTCTTCCTACCCAGGCTGCTGAAACTCTTACAAGACTGCGTCTTGCAGATATCATTATTCCGGCAGTTACCGGGTTGATAGCGATCCTGATTATGTGGAAATATGATATTACCGAAAAAAGGGCTCGTGAAATAAGGCAAATATTGGTTGAACGCAGAGGCGAGTTATAATCTATAAAGAACTGCATAAATAAATTTAAATCAAACAGATATGTCAGTAAGAGAAGGAAAAATTATGGCTCTGGCAGGCGGCACCAATTTTGCCAATATGACCAGAGAAGAATTGCACGACTTATTCAGAAAAACCCTGAATAACGGTATGCACGGACTCTGCTTTAGCGCATACGAAGAAGGGCAAAAGCCGGGAGATATACTTTCTGAAACTCAGATAAGAAGAAGAATGGAGAAATTAAAACCTTACACAAAGTGGATCCGTTCTTTTTCGTGTATCGAAGGCAATGAGCTTATTCCGAAAATTGCGAAGGAATATGGAATTAAAACCCTGGTCGGTGCCTGGTTAGGTAATGAGGCTGACAAAAATGAACAGGAAATAAGGGAGCTGATCAACCTGGCTAACGGGGGATATGTTGATATAGCTGCAGTCGGGAACGAGGTTCTATATCGTAAAGATCTGACCGAAGACGAACTTCTTGGCTGTATTTACAGAGTAAAGGAAGCTATTAAGAACGTACCCGTAGGATATGTTGACGCTTATTATGAATTCGCTGTACGGCCAAAAATAACTGAGGCGTGTGATGTTATAATGGCAAACTGCTATCCGTTCTGGGAATGCTGCCATATCGATTATTCGTTGATGTACATGAAGCAGATGTTTTACCAGGCTATGTATGCAGCCGGAGGCCTAAAACATGTAATTATATCTGAAACAGGTTGGCCAAGCCAGGGAGCAGATTATAAAGGAGCACTGCCTTCTATGGAAAATGCGATGAAGTATTTCATCAATACTCAATTATGGTCAAAAGAAGAAGATATTGATGTATTTTATTTTACCTCATTTGACGAATTGTGGAAGGTTGGCGCAGAAGGCGATGTTGGAGCATTCTGGGGAATATGGGATAAGAATGAATTACCAAAATACTAAAGTTGTGGCAATCAGAAGAAAATACAAATAAAGAGACTGATTCAAATCATAATAATACTGTAAATCACTTAAATAACAATAATATGAAAAAAGCTTTCCTTACATGTGTTATTTCCTTGTTTATAACAACTGTTTTTGCTCAGGCAGACAAATTATCGGTTGTTATTGACAATCAAGGAGCTAAGCTACAGGTCGATGGGAATGATTTTATGATCAACGGCATGAACTGGGATTACTTCCCGATTGGCACAACTGTTACTTACAGTCTGTGGAAACAATCTGACGACGTCATCAAAGCTGCACTTGATTTTGAGATGTCGATGCTGAGGAATATGGGAGTAAATACAGTGCGCCAATATACAGGCGTCCCGCCAAAATGGATTGAATATATCCATGAGAAATACGGCATTTACACAGTGCTTAACCATTCGTTCGGGCGGTACGGACTTACTCTGAACGGAAAGTGGGTTCCGAATACTGAATACTCTGACCCGCGGGTTCACGAACTGCTGCTTTCCGAAGTAAAGGCAATGGTGAATGAATACAAGGATACGCCGGGTTTGCTGATATTCCTGCTGGGTAATGAAAACAATTACGGACTTTTCTGGGAGGGTGCTGAGACCGAGGATATCCCGGTGGAGGACAGAAAATCCACGGCCAGGGCACGTCATTTATATAAGCTTTTCAACGAGGCAGTGCAAGCAATTAAGGATATTGATGCATCACATCCCGTTGCAATCTGCAATGGTGATTTGCTCTTCCTTGATATCATTGCAGAGGAATGTAAGGATGTTGACATTTTTGGCGTTAACATGTACAGGGGAGCATCTTTTGGCGATGCTTTCCAGAGAGTTAAGGATGTCCTCGATAAGCCGATCATGTTCACTGAATTTGGTGCGGATGCATTCAATGCCGTTGAAAACAGTGAAGATCAGCAGTCCCAGGCTTATTACATGGTAAATAACTGGAAAGAGATCTACGAGAATGCTGCTGGTGTAGGTAAAGCCGGCAACTGCATCGGTGGTTTCACATTCCAGTTCAGCGACGGATGGTGGAAATTTGGTCAGACCAAGAGCCTCGATGTGCAGGATAACAATGCCTCCTGGTCAAACGGTGGTTATTTACAGGATTATGTTGAAGGTGAAAACAACATGAACGAGGAATGGTTCGGTATCTGTGCCAAAGGTCCGACGAATGAACGTGGTCTTTATCAACTTTATCCGCGGGCTGCATATTATGCACTTAAGGAAGCTCACATGGTGGATCCCTATGCTGCTGGCATTTCTCTCAATTCTATTGATACTCATTTCTCTGGCATCGAATTAAGCAGCGCCGTCCTGCAGGCCAGAGGTGATAAAGCGGCACTGGTCGGCGAGCAGGTTAAAAAAGTCCGGATCAGTGGCCTGAGGGCTGAGCTCTCTACCTTCAGCACCGGTGGTTACCTGATCTCAACGCCGGAGGATCCTGTTTCCGGTGAGTTGAAATATCCGGATGAGCTGGGTTTTGATCACATGCAGTCATTTTATATGGATGTAGAAGCAAACCCTGCTCCGAATCTCAGGGCGAAAGTTTCTGTTAATGTCCTCGGCCATGTAGCTGAGAATCCGATTGATGAGATTTTTTATGAGAACCGGGGCCGCCCGCAGGAGGTAAATACAGACGATGGTAACGTGACTTTATCAGACCTGGAGCGCGTTAAAATCTACAGGGCTGAATTTACATGGAATAGCAAATTATTTGACCTGACAGGTTTTTACCGTACTGGTCATTATCACTGGGGTTATGAGGGAGACTTTTTCGGGTTATATCCGGAAGCAAACTATGGTCCAAACATCGATATATATAATGGTAATGCGCCTTTCGGCTTTGAATTTTCCGGCAAGAGGTCACTCAATGGTCTAAAGGTTGCTTTCGGACCTGAACTGTGGTGGGGGGCCAATCCTGCAGTGCTGGTCAAGTATAGCAGGAAGGTTGCCGGATTTGATCTGACCGGCATTTATCATGAGGATCTTGATGAGCAGGCACCGGCTGTGAGTTCATTTGCCATACCCACTCCGCCGACTCGGAGGGCCACTCTGCATATTAAAAGGCAAATTGGACTGGTGGGTATCGAACTTGGCGGTATATGGGCCGGTCAGCCACGAGTAGGGGAAACCTTCCAGATAGCTGAAGAGGTTGCCGGAAGCTATACCATTTACGAGGATAAGATCACTTCCAATGACACCTGGGGCGGCAAGGCCAAACTGACAATCTCTGCCGGTCCGGTCAACTGGTATGCACAGGGAGCCGCCATGGGGCTGGTAGCCGGTGGAGGTGCGGACTACACGAAGACTTATACAGGATGGAGGCTCAAGGACAGCGGAAGCGGAAACCAGTTTAACTTCCTTACCGGACTTACCGTGCTTGTAGGTGATTTTCAACTTGCACCCAACTTCCTGTGGCAAAAGCCTGTTATTGGCCCGGTTCCAGGAGATGTCCCGGCTCCCGGAAGATCCAGAAATATTCTTGACGATCCCTTTGCTGTAAGACAGAACAGGGAGACGGTGGCAGGAGAGTTTCTTCTGACATATGACCCGACACCGGGTACCTGGATGTACGAGTGGGATAACGATGAGAATGAAGATGCCCGGTTTGCTATGGGCGCCGGGTTCGTCTACCGTCACCACCCGACAACACAGGATGCTGCCATTGGAATTATGGCCGATGGGCGTGAGACTTTTGCATTTGCCGGTGCACCGCCTGCACGCGACCTTTGGGAAGCTTATGCGCGTATTGTGTCAAAGGTAAATCCAAACCTGGGATTGATTGCCAATCTCTTTGCCGGGGAGGCTGAAGCAAATGGCAGCGACCCGCGGTTGATCAATCGCTACGGTGGCGATCTCAGATTGATATATAAAAAGGTAAAAGTGATATCAATGGTTAAGGTCAACGATTGGGGCCCTTACGATTATCACCGTGATTTCAACTTAACATACCCGCTCCAGGCAAAGCTGGATCTGTCAATTTCGGTTGCAAAACCTAAATGGTTTGTCTTGCCTGAAACCCGTTTCGGACTCCAGTGTAACTGGCGTTCTCTTGACCAGTACTCTCCCCGCTACTGTCCTACAACCACCATGGATCCAAACGGGAACCCGGTATGTGATCCTACAGTGCCTGGCTATCCAAACGGTAATGAATGGGAAATCAGGACTTACTTTCAGTTTAACATAGGCATGTAACCATAAATGGAAACTAAAATGAAAAACAGGAAATATAATTGGCCGGCGATTGCTCTGGTAACTGCCATGACACTTGCAGGTTCCGGTAGCTGCGTAAGGGATTTTGAAGAACTGGATCTGGCATCTTATCCCACTACACCAGAGGTGTTTATAGACGGGTTCAGTGCAGGCTTGAAGTATGCCGCGTTTGGCGGATCAAAAGTAACTGCTTTTGATGTGGATAAAGAGGTGAGATATGAAGGATCAGCATCAATGAGATTTGAAGTTCCTGATTTTGAGGATCCTCAGGGCGCATATGCCGGTGGCACTTACTATACGGCAATTGCACGTGACCTGTCCGGTTACGATGCCATCACCTTCTGGGCCAGGGCATCAAAATCAGCAACCATCGACCTCGTAGGTTTTGGCAATGATCTCGGTGAATCAAAGTACCTGGTTTCAATGCAAAATGTTGCTGTAAATACCAACTGGAAGAAATATGTCATTCCTATACCTGATCCTTCCCGTCTCACTGAAGAGAAGGGAATGTTTTATTATTCGGAGGGTCCTGAAGATGGAAAGGGATATACATTCTGGATCGATGAGCTGAAGTTCGAGAAGCTTGGTACAATTGCCCACCGGCAGCCAATGATACTCGATGGAAATGACAAAGTTGAATCAGCTGTAAACGGATTGAAGTTCCCTGTTGGCGGATTGAAAGTATCATTTAATATGCCAACGGGAGTCAACCAGACAGTTCTTGCAGCACCTGCCTGGTTTGCATTTGCTTCTTCAGATGCCGCAGTGGCAGCTGTGGATGCAACGGGATTAGTCACGGTACTGAGTGAAGGAACAGCTGTTATTACTGCCACTGCCGGCGGTGAGGAGGCTGACGGATCACTTACTGTTAATTCTTCGGGTGATTTTACACATGCTCCGGTCCCTCAGGCAGAGCAGGAAGATGTTATTTCCATTTTCAGCAACCAATACTCAAATGTACCTGTAGATTTTTACAATGGTTACTGGCAACCTTACCAGACAACTACTTCGGCAGATTTCAAAGTTGATGATGATAATGTATTGTACTATACCAATTTCAATTTTGTTGGTATTCAGTTTACCTCACCAACGATAAACGCCACCACCATGACGCACCTTCATATGGACATCTGGATTCCAAATGAGGTTAACGCTTCAGATAAACTGGCAGTAAAACTGGTGGATATGGGATCGGATGGAGCCCTTGATGGTAACGACCCTTCGCTTGTGTATCAAATTACACCCCTGGCTTCACAAAGCTGGATCAGTGTTGAAATTGCCCTCGCTGGCTTAACCTCCCGGAGCAAACTGGCACAGATTATTCTTGAGCGCATCGGATCATCGCCGTCGGGATTTTACCTGGATAATGTCTATTTGCACGGTAACGGCGGAGGTACGGTTACTGCGCCTACAGTGGCTGCTCCGACACCTCAGGCCAGGGATGCAGCTGATGTGATCTCCATCTACGGTGATGCATACACTAATCTGGAAGGTACCGACTATCCTGACTGGGGCCAGGCTACTGTTGTTACTGAAGTGCAGGTAGCAGGAAATAATACCCTGAAATTTGCAGGATTGAATTACCAGGGCATACAGCTGGCATCAAGTCAGAATGTCACAGGCATGCAGTATTTGCATCTGGACTTCTGGACTGCGAGCTCTGCAGAGTTTAAAGTTTCACTGATAAGTCCCGGACCTGTTGAAAAGGCCTATTCACTCACAGTACCTACAACAGGCTGGTCAAGTGTTGATATTCCTTTAACTGCTTTCTCACCTGTTAATCTTGCTGATATCATACAATTGAAGTTCGACGGTGCCGGTGATTATTACCTTGATAATTTATATTTCTATACTTCAGGAGGCGGTACAGGGGACCTGCCTGCGGTGGCTGCTCCTGCACAACCCGCAAGAGATCCTGCTGATGTAATCTCTCTTTTCAGTAACGCCTATACCAACAGAACAGTTGGTTCCTGGTCAGCTGACTGGGATGACTCAGATGTGGCAGATTTGCAGATATCGGGTGATGATGTAAAGAAATATACATTTACAAATTTTGCCGGGATTGACTTTAGTGCCAATAAGTTTGATGCCTCAGGCATGACACATTTCCATATTGATATCTGGACGCCTGATGAAGTAATGTCCAAATCACTTTCAATAAAGAATGTCGATTTCGGAGGAGGAACTGCAGAGGCCACAAGTCATATATTAACCGTTGTTCATACTTCCAGTGGAGGTATTCCGGCGCTGGCAAAGGGAGCTTGGGTTTCGATAGACGTTCCGATAACAGCCTTTGTCGGAAACCTGACCAGGTCGGACCTTGCCCAGATGGTACTTTCCAGCAATCTTACAACTCTTTACGTTGATAACATCTATTTTTACAAATCAGGCGGTGGCACAGCCACAGAGCCGACTGCAGCAGCACCGACGCCGCCTGACAGAGATGCTGCTGATGTAGTATCAGTATTCAGTGGCGCATATACCGACCTCACCGGAACTGATTTTAATCCCAACTGGGGTCAGACAACTGTTGTTAGCACAGTCAGTGTTGCAGGCAACAGCACCCTTAAGTATGCAACATTCAACTACCAGGGTACTGTTCTGGCAGTTCCTCAGGATCTGACTGGAATGGGATTCCTTCATGTTGATATGTGGACACCCGATGCAACCGTTGTTCAGGTGTCGCCTATAAACAACAGTGGCACACCCGCGGAGAAACTTGTTTCTTTAATCCCGATTACTAAGGGACAATGGAACAGTTACGACATACCGCTTACAGACTTTACATCTTCCGGCATGTTGCTGAACGGGGTTTTTCAACTGAAGTTTGACGGACAGGCAGGTACAACTCCTTCAACCATTTACCTCGACAACATTTACTTCTACAAATCGGGCGGTGGCACAGCCACAGAGCCGACTGCAGCGGCTCCGACGCCGCCTGTCAGAGATGCTGCTGATGTAGTATCAGTATTCAGTGGCGCTTATACCGACCTCACCGGAACTGATTTTAATCCCAACTGGGGTCAGACAACTGTTGTTAGCACAGTCAGTGTTGCAGGCAACAGCACCCTTAAGTATGAAACATTCAACTACCAGGGTACTGTTCTGGCAGTTCCTCAGGATCTGACTGGAATGGGATTCCTTCATGTTGATATGTGGACACCTGATGCAACCGTTGTTCAGGTGTCGCCTATAAACAACAGTGGCACACCCGCGGAGAAACTTGTTTCTTTAATCCCGATTACTAAGGGACAATGGAACAGTTACAACATACCGCTTACAGACTTTACATCTTCCGGCATGTTGCTGAACGGGGTTTTTCAACTGAAGTTTGACGGACAGGCAGGTACAACTCCTTCAACCATTTACCTCGACAACATTTACTTCTACAAAGGATCCGGAGGCGGTACCACAGGTCCCACTGCAGCTGCCCCTGCACCGCCGGACCGTAGCGCCGCCAATGTGGTCTCTGTTTACAGTGACGCTTATGCCAATATTACTATTGATAATTTTGATGCCGGATGGTGCGGAGTTGATGCTGTTACAGAAGTTTCAGTAGCCGGAAATAATACACTGAAGAAGAATGCAGGGATAGACTGCCATGGCATTGACTTTTCTACTCACAGGCAAAATTTATCTACATTCACACATATTCATTTCGATTTTTACACAGATGATACTAACCTGACAGGGGATGTATTCAATATTAAGTTAGTTGATTTTGCAGGCGGAACCGGCGAAGCTTCAGCCCTGGAAGTAAATATTAATACAGGAACAACACCTGCAATAGTTGCAGGTGTTTGGGTTTCTGTTGATATCGATATTACTTCTCTGGGAGGGGTTGTTGCAAATAACCTGACAAGAAGTGATGTTGCTCAGATAGTTATTACAACTGCCAACTTAACCAATGTGTGGTATGATAATATATATCTCTGGAAATAACTTTAATTAGCTAAAGCTTCAGTTTCAATCCTTTCGAAACGAGAAGCTTTAGCTTATTTAGAAGACAAAAATTGTAACAAGATAAAATCACTGCATATGAAATCAAATAATGTATTATTTATCCGGGGCATCCTCTTTCTGTCAGCCCTTTTTATTCTGGGAGGATGTGATGATAACTCGGGACTGGAAGATCGTACCTATCAGCTGGTTTGGCAGGATGAGTTCGATACCGACGGAGCACCTGACGAATCAAAATGGGTCTTTGACCTTGGAGGAGGAGGCTGGGGTAACAATGAACTGCAAACTTATACAAATGATCCCAGGAATATTATAGTTGAAGATGGCTCTTTAAAAATTACTGCTATTAATAACGGAGGTTCCTATACCTCTTCCAGGATTAAGACACTGGGTAAGCTGGATCAGGCTTACGGCCGCTTTGAAGCGCGGATAAAATTACCTTGGGGACCCGGTATCTGGCCTGCTTTTTGGATGCTTGGATCAGATCTTGAAACTGTACCATGGCCGCAGTGCGGCGAGATTGATATTATGGAATATCGTGGCCAGGAGCCAAATATTATACATGGGAGCGTTCATGGACCAGGCTATTCAGGGGGCGCTGCGATAACGAAAAGCTATGGGTACGAAAATGACAGGTTTGATGTCGATTATCATCTTTTTGCTGTAGAATGGGGGGAGGATTTTATATACTATTATGTGGATGATAAGCTCTATCAGGTTATCGAACCGGCTGATGTTACCGGAGAATGGGTCTTCGATCGCCCTTTCTTCATGCTTCTTAATGTGGCCGTTGGCGGTGATTATGTAGGTTTTCCGACATCCGGTACTCCATTCCCTCAGACCATGTACGTCGATTACGTAAAAGTGTACGAAGAAGCAGAATAATAGCCTGACTTATTCCGAAACATCAAGGACTATTGTCAGAATAGTTGTACATAATACAGATATTCAAAGTATTGGAAGAGTAACAATTGTTAGTAATTTATTCTGCTTTTGCACAACTGCCAGACATATATCGACTAATTTAATCCCACAATTAGAATACTTATCAGAAAGTAAATGACGGCGATAAAATTATCAGTAAGAGAAAAAATCGGTTATAGCTTAGGGGATACCGCTTCTCACTTTGTATGGGATATGGTTGGATTCTGGCTCTTGTTTTTTTATACCGATGTGTATGGGATTTCTGCAGCTACTGCCGGAACTATTATGTTAGTTGCTCGTTTCTGGGATATGGCCATCGATCCTGTTATCGGTGTAATTTCAGACAGGACCAATACACGATGGGGAAAATTCAGACCCTACATTCTTTTCGGTGCTGTTCCTTATGCAGTTTTGGCTATTCTGACTTTTACGACACCTGATTTTGGCGAAACGGGTAAGATTATTTACGCCGGGGCAACTTACATTCTTTTAATGACGGCCTATGCAACTATAAACCTGCCTTATTCGGCTTTGGGAGCTGTAATGACAGATGATACGTATGAAAGGGCCGGATTGAATACTTATCGTTTCATCGCCGGCTTCACCGGGCAATTTGTTGTAACCGGACTGGCACTGACCTTAGCCGAATTTTTCGGCGGTGGCGATAAAGCCCGGGGATTCCAGTACACTGTGTTACTATTTGCAGGCTTAAGCTTAATATTCTTTTTTATAACCTTTAAGGCAACCAAAGAACGCGTTCAACCTCCCAAAAATCAGGTGAAGTCACTGAAAGAAGACATTGGGAATCTGTTCAAGAACAAAGCCTGGATAATATTAGCCCTGGTAGGCATCATTTCATTCATCATGTTTGCAATGCAAAATGCGGCAATTGCCTATTATTTCAAATATTATCTGGGCCGTGAAAACAATGTACAGCTATTTAATGTAATTGGAACCGTTGCCCTGATTGTTGCTTTACCTCTGTCAAAACCTTTAGCCAAACGCTTTGGAAATAAAAATGTATTTATAGGCAGTTCGCTAATTTCAGGACTATTTTTTATGCTCATTTACCTGCCCGGAGTAACTGGCCTTAAAACTATCTATCTTTTCAACATCATAGCCAAGATGGCCTATGCCCCGGCTGTTCCTTTACTCTGGACCATGATTGCCGATTCAGCCGATTACGGCGAATGGACAACAGGCCGGCGAGCCACGGGATTGTATTTCTCTGCTGCGGTATTCGCACAAAAAGCAGGATGGGGATTTGGGGCAGCCATTGCAGGATGGATACTGGCTGCTTCCAGCTTTGTTCCGAATGTTGTTCAAAACGATAAAGCTATCACCGGCATTAAATTACTGGTCTCAGTAATACCGGGTATCTTGTACATGTCATGTGCCTTGTTCATGCTTTTTTACAAAATCGACACAAAAACCACCACATTGATGAAAAAAGAGTTGGATGCAAGGCGGGCACAGGTGTCTTAACTTTATAAATGAAAACCCTTTGAGCCTGGTTTAATGTGGTTTAGATGCAGAGCAGAAAAAGTGTTAAAACACTGAAACGAACATGAGAAAATTCAAATTGTATTTAATCATTCCCTGTATGACAATTCTAATGAGTTGTAATATAAACCAGCACAAGCTGAGTGTCGATGTCTATGAAACATCTGCAAATGGCAATAAGCTCAGGCCAATAACTGAAGTTCCTTCAGGTGATCCGACAGTATCCATTCAGCTGTTACCTGACAATAAATTTCAAACCATCACCGGATTTGGCGGGTCGTTTACGGAAGCATCAGCTTATTTGTTAAACAAGCTGAGCAAGAAAAACCGTGATTTGATTTTAGAGGCTTACTTTGGAGCTGAAGGTGCCAGGTACACCTTAACGCGCACTCATATAAATTCTTGTGATTTTTCACTGGGGAATTATTCGTATGCACCAGTAAAAGGAGACAAGGAACTGGAACATTTTTCAATAGACGAGGACCGGGATGATATCATTCCGATGATAAGGGACGCAATGACCCATTCAGAAGATGGATTTAAGATTATTGCTTCACCGTGGACTGCACCGCCCTGGATGAAAGACAACAACGATTGGCGTGGAGGTAAATTACTGCCTGAATACTATGATAGCTGGGCTTTGTTCTTCTCCAGGTATATTGATGCATATAAGAAAGAAGGGATTGATATCTGGGGGCTGACAGTGGAAAATGAACCTCTGGGAAATGGTGGCAACTGGGAGAGTATGATCTATACACCGGAAGAGATGGTGGATTTTGTGAAAAATCACCTCGGTCCCAGGCTGGAAGCCGATGGGCACAAAGTAAAAGTTCTGGCATATGACCAAAACAGGGGAGAGGAATTGGAACACTGGGCAAAGGTCATTTACCAGGATGAATCATCATCAAAGTATTTCGACGGTTTTGCAATTCACTGGTATGCAAGTACAATCGACTGGTTTCCTGAATCATTGAATTATACCCACAATATGGCTCCCGGCAAACATCTTATTCAGTCTGAAGCATGTATTGATGCGGAAGTGCCCCACTGGCAGGATGACAAGTGGTACTGGTCGGAAGAAGCAACCGACTGGGGATGGGATTGGGCCCCTCCGGAGGCGAAATACCTGCATCCAAAATATGTTCCTGTGTATCGCTATGCGAGAGATATTATCGGCTGTATGAACAACTGGGTGGATGGCTGGGTAGACTGGAACATGGTTTTAGACAGGCAGGGCGGCCCTAACTGGTTTAAAAACTGGTGTATTGCACCTGTAATAGTTGATCCGGAGAAAGACGAGGTCTACTTTACGCCTCTGTATTTTACGATGGCACATTTCAGTAAATTTATCCGACCTGGTGCCGTACGCATTGGATTTGAAAACTCTGATCCGTCACTGATGGTAACTGCAGCTCAGAATCCTGACGGTTCTATTGCTGTCGTGGTTTTAAACATGAATTCAGAACCACGGAAGATGAAGCTATCACTCGGTGGTCGTTCGGTTGAAGTGCAGATAAGCGCCCAGGCAATACAAACGATAGTTGTTGCGGATTAACCCTGGCGCTCAGCCAGCGATGAGTACCGGGGTTCAGTAAATATTGAAAAAGGCAAGCCCCCATTTTAATTTACAATTAATGTAAACTGAATATAAAATCCAATGACTGAAATCTCCCTTTTCCGTTCTTTTTCGGCTCCCTTCGGACGGGGTCAGGTGAAAAACAAAGTTGGGTTAGTCTTTTTATTATGCCAGTTAGTTTTGTTTTCAGGATTTGCACAAACAAAAACCAAACTGGAAATAAAGGACAACTGGTACTACATTAATGGCGAGAAGTATTTTATCAAAGCCCTTGGGTATGAAATTGGCGCACGTCCTGGCCAGCATCCTTACGAGGGTGTACGTGCCGATGATCTGGATTTGATGAAATTCGACCTGAAAGTGATTAAAGAAGGTGGTTACAATACTATTCGAACCTGGAGCCAGTTCACTGAACAACAGTTAAAACTTGTACAGAGTTCGGGTTTAAAACTGATTATGGGTATTGATATCAATCCGGAAGGAGATTATGGCGACCCAGTATTTATCCGGGAATGTCAGGAGAAGCTGATGCGGGTAATGAGTTATGCTAAAAAATATGATTGTATCATTACTTACCTCATTTTGAATGAACCACAAACCGATCATATTCATAAAGTTACCGGAAAAGCTTTTGTGGATTTGATGAAAAATTTAACGGAAATTATTCACAGGGAACATGCCGGCATTCCTGTAACCATTTCTGCCAACGCCATGATAAGCGATTATATTGATGAAAATATATTTGATGTATATGCCTATAATTGCTACGATCACACTGAAGCTCAGACAGCTACCATGGGTTTTAAGGATTATGTCAAAGGATTGATCGACCTGAATGGGGATACTGCAAAGCCCTTTATTTGCACCGAATTTGGATATTCCGTTTCGCATAAAGGATATGGCCGATACGGTGGTAATACACTTATCCGTCAAAGCAATGGCCTCATTGCCAATTACCGCGATCTGATTGATGCGGGAGCTACAGGCATGTGTCCGTTTTATTACGCCGATGGTTGGTGGAAAGGCGGCGATCCATCTTATCACAACGCCGATCAACCCGAAGAATGGTTTGGTTTCTGGGGCTACAGCGATGCAAATGATAAATTCGGTACGCCACGTCCGGTTTGGTTTGCCATGCGCGATTATATGAAAGCATTGATTATCAGTCCTAAGAACAACAATATTTATCAATCGGGACAAATCCCATTGGAGCTTTTTACTGATAAGGATGTGAGCAAAGTAACCGTCAAGCTAAATGATAAAGTGCTGTTTTCAAAAAACATAGTCAAAGAAGGCTATTTTGCCGACCAACTCGGCATTTCACCAAAAGGCACTGAGGACATGGAACTTGCATTTGAGTTTTATAATAAAGAAAACAAGGTGGTCAAAACTGAATCCATCATGATTTTGGCCTCCGATAAGCCCGTTGAGTTACCCACCCTTATCATAGAAGTTACGCCCGGCAAAGACTTGAATGACGGTAAAATTGCCTGTGTGAAAACAAAAATTCAATCAAAAGAGGCTTTTAAACTGGCTGATGAAGTACGGGTTAGTTACAACACGCATTTAGGTTGGGAAGTTGGTGACCAGGCAACCGTTTCAATTAAGGATCAATTCGTAAAGGACAGCATTGAGTTTGAGCGTTTTTTTAAGATCCCTGATAATTGCTGGGTTGTAAATGCCTCGGCAGGGGTCACAGTTCAATACGGAAAGTGCAGTTTCAAAATTCACGATCAGAAAATAATATTCCGCGGCGATTGGGCGAACGAAATAGCACGGAAAAGTAAACCTGCTGCCAGACAATAAATCCGGACAAAAAGTAATAAACAACTACTGCCAACAGGTAGGCAAATGCAATTGCCTATCGGTCCAGAGATAGGTTTGTGGTTGCACGGTGCGGACGGGATTGGCCTCTGCGCCAGTTGGCGCATCAGCCCGGCCCTTTCCTCCACTGGTTACCTGAATAAGAAAAACAAAAATGATGCTGTCGCATCATTTCACGTATTTTAATATGTCGGCTCATGCCAGCAAGCTGCCATCGCCTCCATATTAAAATACTAAAGCCGCCCGCTTCGGCGGACGGCTTTTTGTTTTTCTTGCGGTGCGGACGGGACTCGAACCCGCGACCCTCGGCGTGACAGGCCGATATTCTAACCAAACTGAACTACCGCACCAAAAGAGATGCAAAATTAATTCATTTTTCTTTACCTCAAAATATTTTTGTCTAAATATATAACACATGCCCTGAATCTCCCTGCAATTGTATGTGTGATTGCGGCAACCAGGTTCGCGCGGACGCTACCCAGTGTGGATATCAATCAGGTTTATTATATTTGTTATATTACAAACAGATGAAAAATATCTACCTCAAGATCACAGAACCGGACCAGCAGCGGCAGGGACTGGTCCTGGCTACCGTCACGGCAAGCAGTGGCTCCACTCCCCAGAAACCCGGATGCTCGGCACTGTTCATCAAAAACACCCTGATCGCCGGAACAGTCGGAGGGGGAATAGTTGAAAGCAAAGTTCAGGAATACGCTGGCACATGTTCCTCCAACGAAAGAATCCGCCTACCTGCACTTTTCCCTGGACAGCGATATCAACAAGAAGGAAGAAGCTGTCTGCGGAGGTAATATCTCCATTCTTGTCGACGCCGACCCTCACGCCAGCCTGCACGTTTTTCAGGAGATGAGACAAAGCCTGGCATCCGGCCAGCCTGGAATGCTTATCACCCAGGTGACAGCCTGGGGCGATCCTCATGTCCTGATCAGGCGCTACTGGGCTGCCACCGGAGCTGACCTGCCCCTGCCAGAACATTTTAAGGCAGTGATCATGCATGAGGTCAGTAACCTCCTGTCATCACCTGCAGGTGCATTGTATAAAGAACTTGATCTTCCGGTGCCGGGCGAGAAACAGGCTGCAAAATTCTTCCTTGAGCCTGTCATGCCGCTTCCCAGGCTGGTGATTGCTGGTGCCGGACATATTGGAAGAGCCCTGTCACACCTCGGCGCATTGCTGGATTTCGAGGTAACAGTCATTGATGACAGGAAAGAGTATGCCAATCCTGCCAACCTGCCTGATGCCGACCATATTATCGTGAAGGATATCGGTGAAGCTATAAAGGAAGAAAAGAAGGATAGTAACACATATATAGCCATTGTAACACGAGGACATAATCATGATGCTGACGCGCTCAGGCCGTGCATTGGAGCTCCGGCAGCATACGTCGGGATGATGGGAAGCAAAAAAAAGGTGGCTAAGATGCATGAGGAATTTTTAAGGAACAATTGGGCAACAGAGGAGCAGTGGAAACAGATATGCACTCCCATTGGTCTTGAGATAGGATCGACGACGATAGAGGAGATTGCGGTCAGTATTGCGGCAGAACTGGTCCGGGTAAGACAAAAGACAAAAGGAAAAAGATAAAAGGGGCAAGGCGAAAGGAGAAAGGCAAAAGTCCATGCAACAGATAACGGAAAACCGACAACAGACAACAGGCATTTGGGCTATAGTGCTTGCTGCAGGCGAGTCCAGAAGGATGGGCTCCCCTAAAATGATACTTCCTTATGAAGGGATGACTGTTATTGAGAAAGTACTTGAAAATATCCTTGCTTCCAATGTTGAAAAGGTTGTTGCTGTGCTTGGCTCTCACAAAGAAGAAATCCTGAAAGTGATCGGGAAGCTTCCTGTGATGCATTGTTATAACAGCAATTATAAAAATGGCATGCTATCGTCAGTGAAATGCGGTTTTGAGTTTTTACCCGCCGACTTTAGGGCTGTAATGGTTTTCCTTGGTGATCAGCCGATGGCAGAGACCTCTGTCATTAACAAAATGATAAATGCCTATAATGAATCCGGTAAGGGTATCCTGGTTCCGGTTTTTGAAAACAGACGCGGACATCCCCTCATGGCAGACAGTAAATACCGGGATGAGATAATAAATCTTGATGAACCTGACGGACTGAGAGGACTTCTGAGAAGACATCCTGATGACCTGTTGGAAGTGAGTACTGAAAATCCGTCTGTTTTAAATGATATTGACACTGAAGATGACTATATTAACGCAATAAACAAGACATCACAGACATGGAAGAGACAATCCGGTTCAAACTGAACAAAAAGGAGACGGAGCTGGTAACTGATCCAAACCAGATGCTGCTCTGGGTTCTGCGGAATCATTTCGGCCTTACAGGCACGAAATATGGCTGCGGGATAGGCTTCTGCGGAGCCTGCACCGTGCTTATCGACGATGAGCCTGTAAGATCGTGCATGATACCCGTCAGCGATGTGGATGGCAAAAGCGTGGTGACCATCGAGGGACTGGCGGAAGGCGAAAAGCTTCATCCTGTGCAGCAGGCCTTCATCGATCATGATGCACTGCAATGCGGCTTCTGCACTCCCGGAATGATTGTCACGGCAGTAGGTATGCTGGGTAAAAATCCCTCACCCACGCGTGATCAAATAATCTCCGGCCTCGAGGAGAACCTCTGCAGGTGCGGTGCACATTCACGAATCATTGATGCCGTTGCTGATGCGGCAAAAGCCATGAAAGGAGGGAGCAGGAAATGAAAACAAAAAATGTAAAGGAGACAACCGCCACGGCATCAACGGGAATGAAGAGAAGAAGCTTCTTCAAAGTCCTGGGAGGCGGGATAATCATTTTCTTCAATCCGTTTGGCGCACTTGACCTGCTTGGTGCACCTCTGCCGCAGTCAAGGTCGCTTACCAAGGATTATAACGCCTTTCTGCATGTGGCTGAAGATGGCACCATAACATGCTTTACCGGCAAGATTGAGATGGGGCAGGGTATTATAACCTCGCTGCCGCAGATGATGGCAGATGAGCTT
This sequence comes from uncultured Bacteroidales bacterium, assembly GCA_963732575.1. Lineage (GTDB taxonomy): Bacteria > Bacteroidota > Bacteroidia > Bacteroidales > VadinHA17 > SR-FBR-E99. The sequence continues at coordinate 260,779 of CAVTAA010000004.1, read as the reverse complement.
AATGTTCCTTTGAAAAGTATTAAGATGATTATGGGTGATACTGATCTTTGTCCTTACGATCAGGGTACATGGGGTTCTCTCACCACCCGTGCCTTCGGACCTGCCATGCGGGCCGCTGCCGCCGAAGCCAGGGCCGTCCTCGTTGAAATGGCTTCGGAAAAGCTGGGTGTGCCGGTTGACCAGCTGGAGGTTAAGAATGGTATGGTGGTCGACGCCGGAAATGCCTCACGGAGCATAAGCTATGCTGAGCTTGCAAAGGGTAAGAAGCTTGAGAAATATCTTGACCTCAAGCCCCCGGTGGAAGATTACACAAAGTTTTCTTACGTTGGCACTCCGTACATGCACAGTGATGCTTATGAAAAGGTCACAGGCAGGGCCATATACACCGGCGACCTGAAGCTGCCGGGAATGCTTCACGCCAGGATACTGAGGCCGCCTTCACACGGAGCAAAGCTGGTCTCGGCTGATGTGGCACCGGCTGAGAAGATCGAAGGTGTTAAGGTTGTGCGCGACGGTGATTTTATTGCCGTGCTAAGCGAAAATCGCCAACTGGCTGACCTGGCAATAGTACAGATGAACGCTGAATACTCATTCAAAGAGCTGAATGTCAACGACAAAAATCTCTATGACTATATCAACAAGGGAGAATACAAAAAAAATGCTGCCAGAGCTGCAGGCGACGTAGATGCCGGCCGCCTTAAATGTGACAAGGTCTTTGAGCATGAATACCATGATCCCTATCTTGCGCATGCCCCGATGGAGACACATACGGCTCTCGCCCGGTTCGAGGGAGAGAAGCTCACCGTATGGGCTGCCACGCAGTCACCCTTTGGACTGCAGGACGGTATTGTCAGGGAGCTCGGCCTCACCAGGGAGAATGTACGTGTCATAACACCCTTTGTCGGCGGAGGCTTCGGCGGCAAGAGCGCTTATCAACAGGGTATTGAAGCAGCAAGGCTTGCACGGATGACAGGAAAACCTGTTATGGTCGCCTGGACCCGCGACGAGGAATTCTTTTATGATAATTTCCATTCAGCAGCGGTGGTTAAAGTTAATTCAGGCATCGATAAAAGCGGGAAGATAACGATGTGGGATTACCATGTTTATCTTGCCGGTACAAGGGGAGCAGAGGTTATTTATGATGTGCCGGATATGAAAGTGACCAGTTACAGCGAGGACAGCTCTAAATATCCCGTACATCCGTTCGATACAGGGCCATGGCGTGCTCCGAACAACAACACCAACACCTTTGCACGGGAGACGCAGATAGATATCATGGCCTCCGCCGCAGGCATCGATCCGCTGGAATTCCGCCTTAACAACCTTAAGGATGAAAAGATGATCGCCTGCCTGAAGTCCGTGGCTGACAAATTCGGCTATGTTGCGGGCAAGACACCGTCAGGAAGGGGTATAGGGATTGCCTGCGGAACGGATGCAGGGACCTGGGTGGCCGAGATGGTAGAGGTGGAAGTCAATAAGAGCACAGGTCAGGTAAAGGTTATAAGGGTTGCCTGCAGCCAGGATATGGGTCTTTGTGTCAATCCGCAGGGCGCACTGATACAGATGGAGGGATGCATCACCATGGCTCTGGGGTATACATTCTCTGAAGAGCTGAGGTTTGAAGGCGGGAACATTGCTGACAGGAATTTTGACACATATCAGATTCCAAAGTTCTCATGGGTTCCGAAGATTGATTGTGTTATCCTTGACAGGAAAGATCAGGCTCCGCAGGGTGGAGGCGAGCCTGCCATCATAGCCGTCGGGGCCGCTGTGGGTAATGCGATCTTTGATGCAACAGGAGCACGGCTGTTCAGAGTACCGTTTACGGCAGAGAGGGTCTTGGAGGCGATGAAAAAGAAATTATGAATTAAGAATTATGAATTAAGAATTGCCTGGTATACAATATGTTATGAAGATAAAAGGAGGGAAGCGAAAGCAACCCTCCTTTTTTAACAGTTCTCAACCCAGGATTATTTACCTGTGAGGTACCAGTCGTTCTGGACAAGCAGATCATTTACTTCCAGTTCCCTGAATGGTATCGGAAGTACCAGGTTGCCCTCATTATATTCGTAGCCTCCAATATCTTCCTTCCACCTCTTCAGGTCATGAAAACGGTGGCCTTCCCAGCACAGCTCAAGATAACGTTCTTCCCTGATCTCAGCTCTTCCGGCTGTAATATAAAGCGGCGCCTGTGCCCTGGTGCGTAAAACATTGATATCGTCTGTCGGGCTGTTCGGACCGATATCGGCAGCCGGGTCCTCAAAATTGGCTTCTGCCCTGATAAGATACATCTCGGCAAGTCTGATCAGGGGAATATTCCTGTAGTAATCGCCCCATTTGGCCGTGTTTATACCTCCGTTGTTTGCTATATTACCCACACCCATATAGTACATAGTGGTTATGTTGTCAATGGTGGATGAAGGGTCAGTATCGTCCTGGTACATGCCGCGCAGATCTGCCGCGTCGAACCTGTCAAGAAACACCTGCTGGATCTCATAGTCTCCTCTTCCCGCACCGTTAAGTGAGGCATACATGACAGTAAGCCAGTTGGTGTTGGATGCCACGTTGTTCTGCAAGGCGAAAATATCCTCTGTCGAGTTCGCTGAGTTATTGAACGCCTGCAAAGGCGTTGGTGTCAGGGTGAACGGTCCGTTCTCTATTACATAATTTGCCTCCGCAGCAGCTGCTGTAAAGTTGCTCATCTGCAGATAGATCCTGGCCAGTACAGCACTTGCTGCAAAGGAGGTTGCATATACATCGTTTTCCGGAGGCAGCAGGTCACGTGCCGTTGTCAGATCTTCTATAGCCTGAGTGTAACATTCTGCGACTGTATTTCTTGGCACTTTCACAGCATCTGAAACATCATTTGTTGGCGTAAGCACTATAGGGACACCCGGCTGGCCGTTTGCCTGACCAGGTTCGTAGGGCAGTCCGAATAATCTTGTCAGCTCAAAGAGGGCCCATCCTCTGAGGAACAGCGCCTCACCCTTAACCAGGTCTGCGTCATCGGCATCAAGGATAGCAATAACATCATCCTGAAGCAGAGTGTTGCATGCATTGATAAGGTCATATGCATCAATCCATGTATTTGCAACGTATGAATTTGTAACGGTGAGTTCCTTGTCTTCAAATTCGCGCGGTTGCTCAAAGGTGCCAATGAAAATCATGTCTCCGGTGGTAGCGTACAACTCGCTTATTTCATTGAATTGCGATCCGAACAGATTTGCACTGCGGGCAATCAGATATGCTCCTACCAGGGTTGTCTTGATATTATCTGGCGTTGACAATGCGACCTCAGCATCAATTGATTGCTTGGGGGTTATCTCCAGCTTTTCCGTGCATGAGAAGAGCATGGCGAATACCGGTACTACAAGCAACCGGAATTTGTATTTCTTTATTATTGTTTTCATGATCATGCGTATTAACAGTTAAAATGACAGGTTTATACCCAGTGAATATGTCCTTGCCTGCGGGACCGTATAGAAGTCATAACCCTGGACAATATTAACGTTCTGCGTATCTTGTCCGGCCGATGTATAATTAACTTCAGGATCCCATCCCTTGTAGTTTGTAAGCGTATAGAGATTCTGAACGCCGGCATACAGTCTGACTGAAGACATCTTCATTTTTGAAGTGATGTTTTTCGGCAGCGTATAACCAAGATTGATGTTTCTGAATCTGAGATAAGAGCCGTCAGAGAGATACCTGCTGGATTCCTTGGTGCCATTCCCGTCACCTAACCGGGCCTGTGGCACATCTGTGATGTCACCGGGATTCTGCCATCTGTCCATCTGGTCAACTGTCTGGTTGTCAAACCAGTCCCCGTTGGCGGACTGGTAATGGCCTGCGCCGTTAAAGATCATATTACCGTAGACAAAGCTTATCAGAACATTCAGATCAATTCCTGCATATTCAAAGTAGTTATTAAATCCTCCGGTGAAATCGGGATTTGGAGAGCCGACGATCTGTGTTTCTGCCAGGTTGAAATTATTGGTGGTTTCGTTTGTCTCCGCATCGAGATAATAGAGTGCATCGCCGTGTATCGGGATCAACGCCCGCATACTTAACCATTTTAAAGACACCTATAGGTTGTCCTTCAATAACATAATTGACTCCAAAGGTAGATGTTATCTCAGGACCGTTTATATCGATGATCTTGTTGCGGTTGAATGCCATGTTGAGATCGGTTGTCCAGATAAACTTGCCTGACAGGTTGTTTGAATGGAGTGAAAACTCAATTCCCTTGTTCTCAAGTTCCCCGACATTGCTCCACACCCCTGTGAAAGCCTGAAGTGGCAGGCAGAGTACGATAGAGCAGCAGGTCAGTAGTTCTTCTTAATATAATAATCGAATTCACCTGTGAGCCTGTTGCTGAAAAAGCCGAAAGTCGAGACCCAGATCAAGCTGTGCCGTATTTTCCCATCCCAGCTGCGGGTTCTTCAGCTGTACTGCATCAAGACCGTTCCTGCCGGCATAATTAACTCCGTCAAAAAGGGACAGGTGCGCATAGTCAGGAATACCGGAGTTACCTGTCATACCATAACTGGCCCTCACTTTAAGATAGCTAAGAACATCTTTTATACCTGCCATGAAGTCCTCCTGCGTGATGATCCAGCCTGCAGATGCGGCAGGGAAAAATCCATAGCGATTGTCCGGACCAAATCTTGATGATCCGTCAACACGGCCGCTCAGGGTGAAGAAGTACTTCTCATTGATCTTGTAATTGGCACGTGCAAAATATGAGAGGTAAGAGGTTGCATCTTCCCAGCTTGTGAACTTCGTGGCTTCGGCAGCATTTTCAATATTCGTGAAATCATCGGTGGGAAATCCCTTTGCACCAATGTTCTGACCCGGTAGTGTTGGACTCCTGGTAAGACATTCCTCCCACCAGGTTGATGTGATGCACACCATATTTCTTAGTCCAGTTAAGGTAGTTCTCCCAATTGTAATTGATGACTCTTACCGAACGGTTCTGGGCTTCTCCGGCCGGACCGCCAGTGATTGTCAATCTGCCCTGGTAGCTTTTCTCCCTGAGATCATATATGTCGGTCCCGAGTTCGCTCCTGAATGTGAGATCCTTGATGATATCGTAGGCTGCGTTAATGTTTGCAAGTGACCTGAATGATGTCTGGTTACTGATTGCATCCCTCAGTGAGATAAGGCTATTGTAATAAATTGTGCTTGTATTACAGCTCACCTGTCTCCGGGTCATATACCGGGGTAAGAGGTGACTGGGCAACCAGCTGCAGCGGAGTGGCAAATGAATTGTCATTCTCGACCCTGTCCATCTCTGTCCTGATGACATTCATCTGTACCCCGAAGCTGAGTCTTCTCTGTTGCTTTCTGGTCAAGGTTTAATCTTGCGCTGAGCTTGTTCATGCTGTTACCGCGAAGTATACCTTTTGTATCATCATAGCTGACTCCTGAATAGAAGGTAGTGTTGCCTGATCCGCCTTTGCTGACACATTGATCCTGTTCATCGATCCTTTCTGAAAAGCTTCGTTCTGCCAGTCGGTGTCATAACCGTCATCCCATGTGGTCCGACAACCATTTCCCAGAACTCTTCCTTGGGCAGCCACTCCCATACAGACCCGTCAACCGATACATTGTCCATTGACTCATCGAAGAGCTCGAGATACTGTTCTGCATTGAGCCAGTCCATAAGATGACTTGGCTCGCTCACACCCGTAGTATACTGAACATCAAATTTTGTTGCCCCGCTTTTACCTCTTTTGGTCTGGATGATCACCACGCCGTTAGATGCCCTTGAACCGTAGATGGCGAGCGCAGAGGCATCCTTTAATATCTGAATGGATTTAACATCTGTCATCGCAAGATCTGCAAGAGGGCTGGTTGGCTGGTTGTCCGCATTTGACAGATTTCTGTAGTGATTGGGCACACCATCAACAACATAAAGAGGCTGGTTGTTGGCTGAAACTGATGACGACCCCCTGATCCTCATCTTTGACTGTCTCTCCCAGTTTGCCGCTGGCCTGCTCAATAAAAACTCCTGAGGTCTTTCCCTGGATGGCTGACTCGAAGCTTGCCACCGGCATCTCGGCAATACCCTTCGTCTCAACCTTCGTAATCGCCCCGGTGAGTTCACGCTTGATTGCTGAACCGTATCCAACGACAACAATTTCATCGAGGCCTACATTGTCAAGTTCGAAAGCAACGTTGACAATATTTGCCTCCCCGACCGACTATCTCCTGGGTTTTCATCCCAATAAACCTGAAAACCAGGATGTCTCCCGGCGCTGCTGATATGGAATATTTACCGTCCACGTCGCTGGCTGCGCCGGTTGAAGTTCCCTGTACCTGTATGGTCGCCCCAATTAAAGGCAGACCATCAGTACTGTCCGTGACCACCCCTGTGATGGTTTTTTGCTGACCGAAAGCAGAAAAAACCAGAAGCCAGGAAGTCATTACTGTCCAAAGTAGTTTTCCCATGTTCTGAAAATTTAGAGTTATAATTAAATGTTAAATTCAATACTAAAGACCCCTAAAAATTCAAAATATTACTTTAGATTTCAAAAAAAAATGAAAAAATGTACTAAAATCAGTGAGTTTTAATAAAAATTAACAGAATTATGCTTCTTAAAGAAGCTGAAGTTTACACTTCCGTAGTTCCTGTGTTCGGAGAAACAGGGGTGGTTTGTGAAATCATCTGTTTTCGGATGCTCAAGGATAAAAAGACTTTCCTCCTTAACGGCACCTGAATTCAGGACAAGGTCGGGGAGGCCGGGGAGCCATGACAGATCGTACGGCGGATCGGCAAAAATGATATCGTACTGTTTATGACACGCCTTCAGGAAGTCGCGTACATCGAGCCGGTGACAACGGGTATTGCTTATGCCAAGATTGCGGACCGTTTTACTGATGAACTCACAGTTACGACGATCGATCTCAACGAGATCAATATCTCCCGTGCCGCGTGATGCAAACTCATAGCTTATTGCTCCGGTTCCGGCAAAGAGGTCCAGAAGGGCTACAGCAGAAAAATCATACCTGTTGTTAAGGATGTTAAGAAGACTTTCACGGGCAAGGTCAGTGGTGGGTCTGGCTTTATATCCTGCCGGGGCATCAATTATTCTGCCCCTGAGCGAACCGCCTATTATTCGCACGATGATGCAGTGAAAAGGTTGAGCCAGCGATGCAGGTGAACCTCATTCATGACATAGCTGAAGCTTTTTCTTATCAGCGGAGCAGAGAACCTGACATTCTCTGCAAAATTGAGTATTGACAGATGCCCTTCGCTGTAAGGCTCAAGCATCCCGCTGATATTTATCGTCTCGTCTCTTCCCACGCCTCTTCTTCTCAAGTACGCTGAAAAGGAAAGTAACCTGCATCAGCAAGCGCCGTACAGGTGAAGCTGTTACAGAAGACAAGGTTTCTTTTCTCAACAATGACAACTGTCACAAAACTCTTTTCGAAATGAAGGTGAACATATCGTTCTTCTGATGAACGGCATGCCGAAAAGACATGATGAAGAAGGGGTTTCGTGTGATGCCACGGGTTAACATCGCGCCATCTCGAGTTTATCACCTCCATGGCCTCGCTGTCAGGACTGAAAATGACTACTGCTCCGGGGAAGGGCAGTGTATTGGAGAGCACCGGTGCCTTTTCCATGTGCAGTATGGTTAAAACGGAAATAGGCATCTTTCAGCGCCGGGTCATATACAGGTGCCGGGACAAGAGTATACTGCAAAGACGGAGTTATAATGAAGACTTTTCTGTAATGTCTTCTCAGGAAGTCGTCTGATTCAATAACATCAGACAATGAGCGGTGAATGTCATCAGAAGGTTTTACAAGCGGGTAATGCCTCAGCATGACATATTTGCCACGCAAGAGATCAAGCAGAACGATCGAAATGCCCTCTTCTGACAATTCCAGTGTCAGGTCGTAATTTTCAGTCGAGTTGATATCGAGTGTCTCATCCAGGAGTTCCAGCGGATATATCTGTGACGGGCTCATCAGTCCTCCCAGTTTCCGGCATTGTTATTCGGTATGTTCACATCACCCACCTTCATGCCCGGGAAACCGGTGGTTTTATTCCTCTGTTCATTGTAGTTGACAACCAGCTGACGGTCAAGATCGCTCAGGAAGACATCATTCAGTACATAGGCCTCAAACACGTTGACAAGGACCATTGAAGTCGTCATCACCCTGCCTGCTGCCATCCGGAATTCCGTGTCTTTCATACCCGGAACAAACCTTAGATCATCAAGTGGATAGCCTTTCTGAAAGACAGAGTCACGCACCGGGATATAGCTTGTATCCCTGCTGATAAGTCCTTTTTTGACAGCCATCTGTTCGCTTGTAATGCCTTCCGCTATCATCTCGTCGGTAAGAGCGCCACGTTTGAAAACCAGAGGGAGCGAGTCAGTCCTGAGGAAGGTAATGAGAGTATCAAAGCTCCCTGTATAATACCCTTTTACTGATTTAAAGGCTTCCTGAGCCGTCCGGATGTCAATAAGTCTCTCTTTTATCGCAGCTTCTCTTGCATCTTTTTCCTGATTGAACCTGATAGGTTTCATTATGCTCTGGAAGAGGAAATAGGCAAGCACGACTATAATGACGGATAATACGATGTTGAGAGCCGTTTTCATGTCTTTTCTGATCGATTGTTGCGTAACTTTATGCAAATTTAAAAAAAATCAGACTGATACAAGGATGAATATCTAAAATGAGACAGGAGAATATCTATTCGCTTCTTGAGAAAAATCTCGGTTATATTCCCACACAGGATCAGTCTGACTGCATGCGTCTGCTTGCAGGGTTTGTCATTAACAACACAAATGATGTCATTTTCCTGTCTGACAGGATATGCCGGTACCGGCAAGACCAGCATCATCGCCTCGCTGGTCAGCACCCTCACCACGCTGAGGCAGAAGTTTGTCCTGATGGCTCCTACGGGAAGGGCTGCAAAGGTTCTCAGGGCATATACAGGCAAGGAAGCCTATACGATCCACCGCAAGATCTACCGGCAAAAATCGGCTACCGACGGCGTCGGCAGGTTTGTGCTCGACCGCAATCTTCACAAGGAGACATACTTCATTGTGGATGAATTGTCAATGATACCCGGACGAATCATCAGAAGCCTCGGTGTTTGGCAGCGGAAAGGTGCTTGAAGATCTCCTTGAGTATGTTTATACCGGCACAAACTGCAAGCTGATACTTGTTGGTGATGTGGCCCAGCTGCCTCCGGTAGGGTCTGTCGTCAGTCCTGCCCTTGATCAGGAGGTGTTGCGCGAGACAGGTTTCGCGCTTGAAAGCTTTGAGCTGCGACAGGTCATCAGGCAGAGTGAAGGATCAGGCATCCTGATGAATGCCACCGCTGTGCGGCAGCAGGTCAATGACGGTGATCTCTCAGTGCCTGAACTGGTACCTGGAGCCATACAATGATATTGAGCGACTGCAGGGTAACGATCTGCTAGAAGTGCTGAATGAATCATACGACAAATGCGGCACTGACGGAGCCATCGTGGTTGTCAACTCAAACCGTCTTGCCAACAGGTATAACCAGGGCATCCGTAACCGTATCTTTTTCAGGGAGGAGGAGATAAGCACCGGAGACATCGTGATGGTGGTCAAAAACAATTATTTCTGGCTTAAGGATGAAGAGGGGGCTTCATTCATTGCCAACGGAGACATTGCTGAGGTAAGGAGGATACGAAGGTTCGAGGAGATGTACGGGATGCGGTTTGCGGAGATGACCCTCTGGTTCCGTGACACGGAGCTCGAACTGGAGGCAAAGGTGATGCTCGACACACTCATGATGGACACACCTTCTCTCTCTCCGGAAAAATCGAGGGAGCTGTACTTTGCCATACTGGCAGATAACCCTGAGATAAAATCGAAACGCAAACAGTTTGAGAGCGGCCCGGAACGACCCGTACTACAATGCACTCCAGATCAAATTTGCGTATGCGGTGACCTGCCATAAATCGCAGGGTGGACAGTGGGAGAGGGTCTTTATTGACCAGGGAGGGTTCAGCCGGCAGGAGCCGACAATAGATTATCTCAGATGGTTTTATACTGCATCTGACCAGGGCGACGGATAAAGTGTACCTGGTGAATTTTCCGGATAAGTGGTTTAAATAGACAAGGTTAAAGGTTAAAGGAGAAAGGTTAAAGGTTAAAGTGAATTATAGATGAAATCGTACAGGAAAGAGTTATGGATGGAGACACCGCACCGCAGGGATTATGTCAACATCACAGGCCAGGTTGAACAGTGTCTTGCCGAGAGCGGTATAACGGAAGGGCTCATACTGATTAATGCAATGCATATAACCGCCTCTGTCTTCATCAATGATGATGAGGGTGGTCTGCATAAGGACTTTGAGATCTGGCTCGAGAAGCTGGCGCCGGAGAAACCGCACTCGCAGTACCGTCATAACGGATTTGAGGATAACGCCGACGCACACATGAAACGACAGCTCATGGGCAGGGAAGTTGTTGTCGCCGTAACAGGAGGCAGATTAGACTTCGGTCCCTGGGAGCAGATCTTCTACGGTGAGTATGACGGCATGCGGCGCAAACGCGTGCTCGTGAAGATTATTGGGAGTAATGGTGTAAGGCAAGGTGCAAGGGCAGTCGAGCAATCGTGCAGTCGGCAATGAGTAAGGAACTAAGAATGAAGACTGATCAGACTGAAGACAGCAAACAGTCTTAATTCAGATTTCAGACCTTGGAAACTCGACAACTCTGTCAGAGCTTCATGTCCCTGATGATCGCATCTATTCTCTCATCAAGAGATTTCCACGCTGATTCAAATTCTGATGTGTTTTTCAGCTTTGGTATTTGCACTGAAATAGAACTTGATCTTCGGTTCTGTACCTGATGGCCGCACAGATATCTTTGTGCCGTCTGCGAGGAAGAACTGCAGCACGTCCGATTTTGGAAGCGTGAGCGGATTCTTCTTCCCGGTAGCGGTATCCGTTGAGACGAGGGTCAGGTAGTCATCTGCTCTTACAACCTTGCTGCCGGCGATCATGGCTGGCGGATTGTTGCGGTACCCTTCCATCATCTTCCTAATCTCAGCGGCCCCTTCTGCGCCTTTTCTCACCACGTTGATAAGCTTCTCCCTGAACAGACCGTACTCTGCATAGATATCAAGCAGACAGTTCCCATAATGATTTACCGTGATCGCGGGCCCAGGCAGCCGTCTCGGCAACGAGAGCACATGCCGATATGGCGTCTTTATCCCTTACGAAATCGCCGGCCAGATAGCCAAAGCTCTCTTCACCGCCGCCAATATATTTTTCTTTTCCTTCCAGGTCGCGCATCAGCTCTGCAAAGAATTTGAAGCCTGTCAGGACATCATAGCATTTCACACCGTTTTTCTCAGCGATACGGTTCATCAGATCTGTTGTAACAATGGTGGAAATGATGTACTCATTGCCTTTCAGCTCCTTATTTTGTTTCTTCTGCGAGATAATATACCATGTGAGCAGTGCTCCGGTCTGGTTTCCGTTCAGCAGGACGAACTCGCCGGACGGTTTTCTGACAGCAATACCCAGTCTGTCTGCGTCAGGGTCGGTAGCCATCACCAGGTCAGCACCTTTCTGTCGTGCAAGATCAAGAGCCATGGCAAGGGCATCCGGCTCTTCGGGGTTAGGCGAACGCAATGTCGGAAAATTGCCGTCAGTGATGCTTTGTTCCCTGACGGAGTGAACATTGGTGAAACCGTACATTGCCAGCGCCTCGGGCACCATTTTGTATCCGGTGCCGTGAAGCGGGGTATATACGATACCCATATCAGCGTTTCGTTTAATCATGTCGCTGTTGATGCTGATCTTCTTAACCTCCTCCATGAACTTGCTGTCGGTCTCAGCCCCGAGCATGACTATCCTTGAAGGATCGCCTCCTGAAGCGATTTCCGAAACGGATTTTATCTTCCTCACTTCGTCAATAATACCTTTATCATGAGGAGAGACAACCTGTCCTCCATCGTTCCATGAGACCTTGTAACCGTTATATTCTTTGGGATTGTGCGAGGCAGTGATAATGACGCCGCCATCGCAGTGGTGCATCCTGATGGCAAAAGAGAGCACCGGGGTCGGCCTGAGTGATTCAAACAGGCAGGCAGTGAATCCGTTCGCCACGAAGATGTCAGCGGCTACTTTTGCAAAGTAACTGCTGTTGTTACGGCTGTCATAGGCTATTGCAACCTTTATCGAAGCCGGATTGACGGCATGTTTTTTCAGGTAGTTGGAAAAACCCTGTGTAGCCATCCCCAGGGTGTAACGGTTCATTCTGTTGGTTCCGGCACCCATGATACCGCGCAGGCCTCCGGTGCCAAACTCCAGATCCTGGTAGAAAGCATCAATGAGGGCTTTCTCATCATGGTCAAGCATGTGTTTCACCTCGCTGCGGGTCGGCTCATCAAACTCTTTGCCAAGCCATGTCGCGGCTCTTTTCCTGATGTCGTCAATATTTATCATGTCCTGTTGATTTTTAATATGCAATTATTAAGACTGGTACGCCAGTGCGGTATGTTTAAGTTATAATTTTCCTTAATCCTGGTTTTATCAAGAACGCTGTAAGCCGGTCTTCTGACCTTTGACGGGTAAGCGGAGCTCCTTACCGGGATCACCTCACACTCTGAGCCTGCGGCGGTTACAATCTCCCTGGCCAGGTCATACCAGCTGCAGACACCTTCATTGGAATAGTTGAAGATTCCAGGGACAAAAACATGCCTGTTCTGAATGACGCCGCTGATGATTTCGAGTATTGCAGAGGCAAGGTCGGCGGCATAAGTCGGTGATCCTGCCTGGTCAAACACGACATTGATGCTCTGCGATGACCCAGCCTTCCGGAGTATGGTTTTAACAAAGTTATTACCGTATGATGAATAGAGCCACGATGTTCTTATGATCAGCGTCTGTGGCCAGGCCATGGCTGCTTTCTCTCCTGCTAGCTTGCTGCGGCCGTATGCCGAGTCAGGTGAGGGGGTGTCATTCTCAAAATAAGGAACGGGAGATGTTCCGTCAAATACATAATCGGTGGAAATGTGAATGAGCCTGCAGTCTGATCCCGTGAGGGCGCTGACGATATTTTCAACACCCCTGGCATTTATCAGTGTTGCTGTCGTCTCATCATCCTCAGCTTTGTCAACGGCAGTATAAGCGGCACAGTTGATGATCCATGAGGGAGCGAGTTCAGCAATGAAAGAGGCTGTGGCTTCAGCGTCAGTAATATCAAGCTCACCGGTGTCAGTGAACACAAAAGTGTATCCGCTGTAACGGCCTGCCCGTTCCCTGATCTCGCTTCCGAGCTGCCCTGATGCTCCGGTGACAAGAATGGTGCTCATCACTTGAAGGTAAAACTTGTTGTGATATCACTGAAAAGCGGCTGTTTTAAATCTTTAGCGCTGATAATCTCTTTGCCCTTGTCTACCATCCAGCTGATCTTCAGTGCAGCGTCCATAACATTGATTCCGCGCTCATGTGTCACGGAATAATTATTGTCACATTTGTACAGAACGATTGCTTTTTCACTCAGAACCGAAAATCCATGAGCAAAACCCTTCGGGATGAGAAATTGCAGCTTCTTTTCAGAATTGATGATCAGTCCGTACCATTTTCCGAACGTGGGTGATCCTTTCCGGATGTCAAGAGCCACATCAAAAATACGGCCTTCAATGACCCTTATGAGTTTTGCCTGGGCGAATGGCTCTTCCTGGTAATGCAGTCCGCGTATCACCCCTTTTGATGAACAGGATTCATTGTCCTGAACAGGTTCGTAAGTAATGTTATTAAGCCAGAACTTCTGGTTGTTATAACTTTCGAAAAAGTAACCGCGATCATCGCTGAAGACGTCTGGTTCAATTATCAGCAGGCCGGGGAATTTTGTTTTCAGCACTTTCATGGTTATGCTTATTCATTTGCAACTTTAAGGAGATACTGGCCATACTGACTTTTCGCCAGCGGTCTGGCCAGTTCCAAAAGTTGTTCCTTTGAAATAAAACCGTTTTTGTATGCTATCTCTTCAATGCATGAAGCGCTCAGACCCTGTCTCTGCTCGAGTGTAGCAATGAAGTTCGATGCCTGCAGCAGGCTGTCGAAGGTGCCTGTGTCGAGCCACGCCATCCCGCGCCCGAGGAGCTTCACTTCCAGCAAACCGTCGGTCAGGTAGAGCCTGTTAAGGTCAGTTATCTCGAGCTCACCTCTGGGTGATGGCTTCAGAGCACGTGCACGTGATGCAACGGTATTATCGTAGAAATAGAGGCCGGTGACAGCATAGTTTGACTTTGGACGGGTGGGTTTTTCCTCAAGACTAATGGCTTTGAGCTGATCATCAAACTCCACTACTCCGTAACGTTCAGGGTCATTTACCGAGTAGCCGAAGACAACTGCACCTTTTTTTAATTTGGATGCTTCCTTAAGCATGCCCCCAAACCCGTGTCCGTAAAAAATATTGTCTCCCAGTATCATGCAGACATTATCGTTACCAATGAAATCTTCGCCGATAATGAATGCCTGTGCAAGGCCGTCTGGAGAAGGTTGTTCGCGGTATGAGAATTGCATACCGAGCCTTGATCCGTCACCCAGCAGAGCGCGGAAATTCGGGAGGTCACGGGGAGTTGAGATGATCAATACCTCGCGGATGCCTGCAAGCATAAGAGCGGAGAGAGGGTAATAGATCATCGGTTTGTCGTATACAGGCAGAAGCTGCTTTGAAACTGCTTCCGTGATTGGATGGAGTCGTGTTCCGGCACCGCCGGCGAGAATTATGCCTTTCATGAATTTTTATGAAGTTTTATAAATTTATCTGCGTCCGATACCGTAATATTCAAAGCCCATCCTCTTCAGATCAGCCGGATCATAGACGTTCCTGCCGTCGAAAATGACCTTGTTCCTGAGTCTGTTGGCCACCTCATCCCAATCGGGTGATCTGAATTCAGCCCACTCAGTAATAAGCAGCAGGGCATCAGCGCCTTCTGCAGCCTGGTAAGGATCATTGGCAAAGGTTATCCTGTCTCCGAGCTTTTCTTTTACTTCGGGCATTCCTGCCGGGTCATAGACTTTCACTGTAGCTCCTGCCTCAAGGAGTTTGAGGATAACGGTCATCGACGGTGACTTACGCGTGTCGTCGGTCTGAGGTTTGAATGTCAGTCCCCAGACTGCAAAGACCAGTCCGGTGAGCTCATTTCCGAAATGCTCTTTTATTTTAACCAGCAGCCGGCCTTTCTGCTGTTCATTGGTGAGCTCAACTGCTTTTATCAGGTTCATTGAATAGCCATTCTCTTCAGATGTGCGGATGAGTGCTTTAATATCCTTGGGGAAGCATGATCCGCCGTATCCGACGCCGGGATAGAGAAACTTGTTGCCTATCCTGCTGTCACTGCCGATGCCTTTTCTCACAAGGTTAACGTCAGCACCGAGGATATCGCACAGGTTGGCGATCTCGTTGATGAAGCTGATCCTTGTTGCCAGCATTGCGTTGGCAGCGTATTTTGTCAGTTCAGCAGACGCTATGTCCATGAACAGTATAGGGTGTTGATTAAGGATGAACGGTTTATACAGTTTACGCATTATCTCCCCGGCACGGTCTGAGTCAACCCCGATGACAATGCGTTCAGGTCTCAGGAAATCTTCGATGGCGTCTCCTTCTTTGAGGAATTCAGGATTGGAGGCGACGTCAAAGGGTATTTTCTTATTTCTGATTGTAAGTTCCTCCTGCACAGCCTTGCGCACAAGCTCAGATGAACCTACCGGTACCGTTGATTTTGTCACCACCACCAGGTAGTCGGTCATCACCCTTCCTATCTCATGTGCCACTTTTATCACATGAGTGAGATCGGCGCTTCCGTCTTCCCCGGGAGGAGTGCCCACAGTAATGAACACCACCTCGCATTTGTTGAGCGCTTCAGTAATGTCAGCCGTAAAAAAGAGATGCCCCTTTTCGGCATTGCGACGTATCATTGTCTCTAGCCCGGGCTCATAGATGGGGGGTTTGGCCATCTGCAGGAGCCTGATCTTTTCCCTGTCAATATCGACGCATGTTACTGTCACACCTGTTTCAGCGAAACAGGTACCGGTGACAAGGCCCACATAACCCGTTCCTACAACAGCTATCCTCATAATTCAAATATATCAGATTGATTCAGAACACAAAAATAGAAAAAAGTGTCAAGCAAATAAATAATGAGACTATGCTGCTGTCATTAATTTCTTAGAGCCTGAAAATCTGCTCCTTGTTGATGTCGGAAATAAATAAATTACTATCTTTGTGCGCAATTTTTAAACAACATAATGTCTAACTTATTAATTTTCAATTAATTTATTTAGCTCATGAGTGAAAAGAAAGAAAAGGTCGAGAACATAGCAAACGAAGACCTTAAAGAATCAGAAACCAGTGCAGAGAGCGTTACACCGGCTGAAGTAGTTACAGAGTCAGCAGGCGAAATGGTCGCTGAAGAAAAACCAATCCTGAAAGTCAGAAAAGAAAAAAAGGCGAAAGTTGCCGAACCGGCAGCTGATGCAGCAAAAGCTGCCGCAGCCGGTGCATCACCTGAGGAATTTGACTGGGATGCGTATGAAAATGACGGTTATACTACCGAAAAATCATTCGCAAGTCAGGAAAAACTTTATGAAGAAACACTTTCTACCGTCGCTGTTGATGAAGTGGTTGAAGGAAAAGTGATTTCAATGAATAACCGTGAAGTGGTTATCAATATCGGACAGAAGTCCGAAGGTGTTGTAAGTCTTAACGAATTCCGTTACAATCCCGACATGAAGGTCGGTGATACGGTTGAGGTTTATGTGGAGAGCCAGGAGGACAAGAAGGGTCAGCTGGTGCTTTCACATAAGAAGGCCAGGGCTTACAATTCCTGGGACAGGGTCAACTCTGCCCTTGAAAATAATGAGATCATCACAGGTTACATCAAGTGCCGCACCAAGGGTGGTATGATCGTTGACGTATTCGGTATTGAGTCATTCCTGCCGGGTTCACAGATCGATGTTAAGCCGATACGCGATTATGATGTCTATGTAGGCAAGACCATGGAATTCCGTGTTGTCAAGATCAACCAGGAATTCAAGAACGTGGTAGTGTCGCACAAGGCACTCATTGAAGCTGAGCTCGAGCAGCAGAAAAAAGAAATTATTTCCAAGCTTGAAAAAGGCCAGGTTCTTGAGGGAACCGTTAAGAATATCACCTCCTATGGTGTCTTTATTGACCTCGGAGGCGTTGACGGTCTTATCCATATCACTGACCTGTCATGGGGCAGGGTCAACCATCCGGAGGAGATCGTACAGCTTGATCAGAAACTGAATGTTGTTATCCTTGACTTCGATGATGACAAGAAGAGAATTGCTCTCGGCCTCAAGCAGCTGACCCCGCATCCGTGGGATTCACTCAGCGAAACGATGAAAGTCGGAGATAAGGTTAAAGGCAAGGTTGTGGTCATGGCTGACTACGGTGCCTTCGTTGAGATTACAACGGGTGTTGAGGGTCTGATCCATGTGTCGGAGATGTCATGGTCACAGCACCTGCGCAGCGCACAGGAATTCATGAAAGTGGGCGACGAGGTTGAAGCTGTGGTACTCACTCTTGACCGTGAGGAACGCAAGATGTCTCTTGGCATCAAGCAGCTCAAAATTGATCCCTGGGAGAATATTGAACAGAAATACAGCCTTAATTCAAGACACAAAGCCCGTGTACGTAACTTCACGAACTTCGGTGTCTTTGTCGAGATCGAAGAAGGTGTCGACGGCCTGATACATATTTCTGACCTCTCATGGACCAAGAAGATCAAGCATCCGGCAGAATTCACTGCTATTGATGCCGAGATCGATGTAGTCGTTCTTGAGATTGACAAGGAGAACAGGAGACTGAGCCTCGGTCATAAGCAGCTTGAGGAAAATCCGTGGGATGTATTCGAAGATCTCTTCACCGTTGATTCGATCCATGAAGGAACAGTGATCGAGGTGTTCGACAAGGGAGCCATAATTGCATTGCCGTACGGTGTTGAAGGCTTTGCCACACCCAAGCACCTGGTGAAGGAAGACGGTACAACCGCAGTTGTGGATGATAAACTGAATTTCAAGGTCATTGAGTTCAATAAGGGAGCCAAGAAGATAATTGTATCTCACAGCCGTGTTTTTGAGGATGAGAAGAAAGGTTCGGAAACCGCAGCCAAACGGTCTGAAGCTGAAACAACCAAGAAAGCAACCCGTAAGCTGAAATCAAATCTTGAGAAGACTACTCTTGGTGATATAACCGGACTTCAGGCCCTGAAAGACGAAATGGAAGAAAAAGAGGCCAGAAGTGAAGGTAAAAAGAAAAAATAACGTTACATTTAGAAATCCAAAATAATCAGCAATGGACTTCAATATTGAAAACCGTAAACAATGCACTGTAATCAGCATTGAGACTGAAAAGCTCGATACTCACATTGCACCGTCTCTCAAGTCGGAGCTTGTGCTTATATCCGGAAAGGGCGAGAAGAATATCATTCTTGATCTGAAGAAGTGTCAATATTGTGATTCCTCAGGTCTTAGCGCAATTCTGGTAGCAAACAGGCTTTGCAAGAATGCCGGCGGCACTTTCGTTCTGTGCGGTCTTAATGAGGCTGTCGAGCGTCTGATAACAATCTCACAGCTCGATACCGTGCTCTCCATAACCGCTGATACCGAGGAGGCAGAGAAACTCATTTCCTGAGGACCGGCGGCAGCATGTCTTTCAGGCTGACCATACTTGGAACCAGTTCAGCTCTGCCCACCTCAGACCGATCTCCTACCGCTCATGTGCTTAATGTACATGAGCGGTTGTTTTTAATAGACTGCGGTGAAGGCACTCAGATGCAGATGAGGCGTTACCATATCCGCTTCAGCAAGATCAATCATATCTTTATCAGCCATCTCCACGGAGATCATTTCTTCGGATTGTATCCGCTGCTGTCAACATATAACCTGATGGGCAGGAAGTCACCTCTGAACATTTACGCTCCTGCCCCGATAGAGGAGATGCTGAATCGCCATCTGGCGGATTTCGATATCAACCTTGCTTACGAGCTCAAAATACATCCGCTCAGCGGACGCACCCTGAAGCTGATCCTGTCAGATAAGCACACAGATGTGTTTTGCTTCCCTCTCAGGCACCGAGTGAAAACCTATGGCTTCCTCTTTCGCGAAACCAAGGCTGACAGAAACATTATAAAGAGCAAGATCACAGAACACAGACTTACGATTGCTGAGATATCATCGTTAAAAAAGGGCAAAGACATACTCCGTGAAAACGGTGAACTGATTTCATGTAATGAGGTGACACTGCCCCCCGCTGCTGGTACATCGTTCGCATTTTGCAGCGACACGGGCTATTTTCCGAAGCTGTCATCATTCGTTGCCGGCGCAGGGTTATTGTATCACGAGGCAACCTTTGGCGAGGAACATGACGCACTGGCAAGGAAGACAGGACACTCTACCGCGCGCCATGCTGCGATGGTAGCCAAAGAGGCAGGTGTTCAGCGACTGCTTCTCGGTCATTTTTCTGCCCGTTACAAATCTCCCGGACCTCTTGAAGAAGAGGCCAGAAAGATATTTCCTGCTACCGAAGCAGCCCGGGAAGGGCAAACCTATGATATTTTACCGCCTGAAGAGCAAATCAAAGAATGACTATCTTTGAGCCCGACTTTTAACTTCTAACAACAACCAAGTGCAGGAGAAGATCTTGATCCTCGATTTCGGATCACAGTATACGCAATTGATAGCCAGACGAATACGCGAGCTTAATGTCTATTGCGAAATATTTCCCTTTAATCATTTCCCGTTACCTGATGAGACTGTGAAGGGAGTGATCCTTTCCGGCAGTCCTTCCTCGGTTCGCGATGCCAAGGCTCCCTTTCCCGACCTGACAGCCATCAAAGGCAGCATTCCACTGCTGGGTGTATGCTACGGTGCTCAGCACCTGACCCACAACTTCGGAGGAGAGGTTCTTCCTTCTGACACGCGTGAGTATGGCCGTGCAAGACTGGTTTACGTTGATCACGTTGATCCTCTTTTCCAGGGTGTTACACCCGGTACCCAGGTCTGGATGTCTCATGGCGACACCATCTCAGCAATACCAGCTGGTTATACTGTCACAGGGTCAACAGCTGATGTCAGGGTGGCAGCATTCAGAATTGAAGGAGAGAAGAGCTGGGGGATACAGTTTCATCCGGAAGTGTACCATACCACGGAGGGACTGAAGATACTCGGTAATTTTGTTATTGGAATTTGCGGTTGCCGGGGCGACTGGACCCCGGAATCTTTTATTGAAATGACGGTCAGATCTCTCAGGGAGAAGATCGGAAACGACAAGGTTGTTCTCGGTCTCTCCGGCGGTGTCGATTCCTCGGTAGCAGCTATTCTGCTTGACAGGGCAATAGGCAGCAACCTTACATCCATATTTGTCGACAACGGGCTTCTTCGTAAAAATGAGTATGATTCCGTGATGGAGGCCTACAGGAAAATGGGGTTGAATGTCATCGGAGTAGATGCTTCATCTGTGTTCACAGAGAGGCTCAGGGGAGTATTTGATCCTGAGACAAAGCGTAAAATAATTGGCGGAGCATTCATTGAGATTTTTGACCAGGAGGCACATAAGGTTCAGAATGTCAGGTGGCTGGCTCAGGGTACAATCTATCCCGATGTCATCGAATCAGTTTCGGTGAATGGTCCTTCTGCAACAATAAAATCGCATCACAATGTCGGTGGCCTGCCAGACAAAATGAATCTTAAGGTGGTTGAACCTCTTCGTCTTCTTTTCAAGGATGAGGTACGCAGGGTAGGGCATGCGTTGAACATTCCAGGAGAGATAATCAACAGACATCCTTTCCCCGGTCCCGGTCTTGCGATAAGGATAATAAGTGACGTTACCCCTGATAAACTGGAAACCCTCCGGGAGGCGGACAGTATTTTCATCTCCGGGCTTAAAAGGAATGGCTTATATGAAAAGGTATGGCAAGCTGCAGTAATACTGCTGCCGGTGCAGTCAGTAGGAGTAATGGGCGATGAGAGAACCTATGAGAATGCCGTTGTGCTCCGTGCTGTCACCTCCACCGATGGCATGACCGCAGACTGGTGTCACCTGCCTCATGAGTTCCTGGCTGATATTTCAAACGAGATTATAAATAAAGTTAAAGGCATAAACCGGGTGGTTTATGATATAAGCTCAAAGCCGCCATCAACAATAGAATGGGAATAGAGTGAGTTTATAAATTAAACATAATGACTGAAATGGTAAAAAAATATATATACATCATTTTCCTGGTAATTGTGGCTCAGGGCTCAGGGCTCAGAGCTCAGGGCATCACCCAGGAGACATTTAAGATCGGAAAGACCCTGGCCCTGCTTGAAGCGATATATGTTGACAGTGTAAACATTGCTTCCATTACCGAGCAGATGATAATAAACACGCTGAAGGATCTAGACCCGCATTCGGTTTATATACCCGCAAAGGATGTAAAGGCAGAGAATGAGCCGTTGCAGGGTAATTTTGAGGGAGTGGGAATTCAATTCAATCTGCTGAATGACACCATTATCATTATTTCTCCAACAGCCGGAGGCCCCTCGGAGAGGGTTGGAATACAGGCAGGAGACAGGATAATAACAATAGACGGTGAAAAGGTGACAGGGGTAGGCATGAACACTACCGGGGTCCAGAAAAGGCTCAGGGGGCCCAAAGGCACCAAAGTGACTATAATGGTCTTCCGCAGGGGCGATAAAGACCTTCTGGAGTTTAACATTACCCGTGATAAGATACCTGTTAACAGCCTTGATGCCTCATATATGCTCACCGGCGATATCGGTTACATCAAACTAAGCAGGTTTTCGGAACAGACTGCAATGGAATTTGATCAGGCGGTCGAAAAGCTACGCAGGGAGAACATGACGAACCTTATAATTGACCTGCGGGGAAACTCAGGCGGTTACATGGTTCCGGCAGTTCAGATAGCAGATGAGATGCTCCCGGCAGAAGAACTTATAGTATATCTTGAAGGAAGGCACACCTCGAGGCAGGAATACAGGTCTGAACCGTCAGGGACATTGACCAGGTCTCGGATAGCTATCCTCATTGATGAAGGTTCTGCCTCGGCCAGTGAGATCCTTGCGGGTGCGGTTCAGGACTGGGACAGGGGTGTGGTGATAGGCAGGAGAAGCTTTGGCAAAGGTTTGGTGCAGAATGGTTTCTCATTGCCTGACGGATCGGAGGTGAGACTCACAATTGCCCGGTATTACACACCGTCAGGCAGATCAATACAGACCCCATACAATGAAGGGTTTGACAAATATTTCCAGACGTACTACAGCAGGTATTTCAACGGAGAGCTGATCCACCCCGACAGTCTGGACCTTCCGGACTCGCTAAGATCCTATACTATTACAAACAAAAGGGTTGTGTATGGCGGAGGAGGCATCACCCCCGACATTTTTATCCCAATTGACACTACGTATTATTCAGATTATTACCGTGATCTGATAAGGACCTCCACATTGACAGCCTTCATCGTAGGGTATACTGACCAGAACCGTAAATCACTTTTACGGAGGTACAAAACCTTTGAACAGTTTGACAGCGACTTCACCTTTGACAACGACGCCCTCAGAGAGCTCAGGGAGGCAGGGGAGAAGAACAAAGTCAGCTTCGACCAGGCGCAATATGACACTTCAGCCGAAGAGATGCAGAAGGTTATGAAAGGACTTGTGGCGCGTGACTTGTGGGATATGAATGAGTATTACAGGGTGGTGAATCAGGGTGACAATGCCATAGCGAGGGCTATGTCTGTACTCTATGACACTGCGCTGTACGAGAATCTTCTCGGATACCGGAAGGAATAAAAATGAGGTTTATTGCCAAGACACTCTACGGTCTAGAGGAGGTGCTTGCCTCTGAACTGACTGCCCTTGGAGCTGAGAATGTCAGGGTACTCAACAGGGCTGTTGCCGCTGAGGGGTCCAAGTCTATGCTGTATAAGATCAACTACAACAGTCGTGTGGCCCTCTCTGTCCTTCTGCCTGTAGCCGAGTTCAGCATCAGAAATCAGAAAGACCTGTATAACAGCGTTGTAAGCTTCGACTGGGATCAGTATCTTGATACTGAAAAGACTTATGCGGTAACGGCGGTTGTAAACTCAAAACACTTCGCACATTCGGGTTATGCAGGCCTGGTGGTGAAAGATGCCGTCGCAGATTTTTTCCGTCACCTGACAAGAAAGAGGCCATCAGTCGATCAGAAATCGCCTGATTTGCTTATCAACCTTCATATAAGTAATGACAAAGTCACCATCTCCCTTGATTCTACTGTGATACCTCTTTACAGGAGAGGCTACCGCCGTGAACAATCTGAAGCACCGCTGAGTGAGGTGCTTGCAGCAGGAATCATCATGCTCGCCGGGTGGAAGGCTGAAACACCGCTTGTTGATAGCATGTGTGGCTCCGGAACAATCCCGGCTGAGGCAGGACTGATAGCCTGCAATATTGCTCCCGGCAAATTCAGAAAGAGCTTCGGGTTCATGAAGTGGAAGGATTATGACCCGGCACTTTTCAGATCAGTAATGTTCGAGGCTGAGAAAAAAGAGAGAAGATCACCTGTAAAGATCTTTGCAGGAGACATATCTGTTGATGCTGTAAGGATGACAACCATCAATATTAGGGAAGCCAGGCTCACCGACACTGTTGAGGTATCAGAGAGAGACTTTCTGAAGAGTCCGGCACCCGTACCGGAAGGGACGCTGATTATTAACCCACCATACGGACATCGTATCGGAGGAGAGGACATGGCAAAGTTTTACGGTGAAATAGGTACCGTGCTGAAGCATCATTATGAAGGCTACACTGCCTGGATATTGTCAGGTGATAAGGTAAATATCAAATCAGTTGCGTTAAAACCATTCAGGAAGTTTGACCTGCTGAACGGGGATATTGAATGCAGGTTACACGGTTATGAATTGTACCGGGGAACCCGCAAGGCCTCAGCCGCTCACCCTCATTAAACCTATGTTTGCCAATGCACCTGCAACCTTAGTCAAAAAAAGAGAGTCATTGCTTAAAATATTAATATCAGTTTGCCGAGTATTAACAACAAACCTCTATTTTTGTTAATTGTAAAAGCTTAATTTACTTGTACAGAGACGTGATGAGCTTTGATCTTGAAAATCTTGTGAGTGACCTCGACATCAGGGGCGCTATCCTTTATTTTAAGGGTAATGTTGACTCCGAGGTGATAAACAAGGCTCTTGATTCTGTTGAGGGTAAGCTTCTTACGAGCCGTGAAAACCCCAGGCTGAGAAAAAAAGTGTACAACGTGCTTGTGGAAAGCCTCCAGAACCTCTATCATCACGCTGATATTGTGCCTAAAAACTACCATGCAGAAAAACCTGACAGGTTTGGCCTGATAATAATGGAAAAGACAGGAAAAGGGTACAGGATCACAACCTGTAACTTCGTGATGGCATTAAGGATCAAGGAGTTGGAGGAGAAGCTCACCAGGATAAACAGCTCAACCCAGGAGGAGATAAAGGAGCTTTACAAGGATATCCTTAACCATCAGGAGATCACCGAAAAAGGGCTTGGAGGACTGGGTTTGATTGATATGGCAAGAAAAACAGGGCACAGACTTGACTATAGATTTAAAAAATACGATAACTTGCACTCCGCATTCCGTATCAGTGCAGTAATCACTAATGAATGAGTAAATCAAAAACAAAAGTAAATAGCTATGGAGCCGATCATCATTGAAGGAACCCCTAAAACCCCATCGATTAAGTTTGACGAAAAAGAGGGCGTTTTTGAGATTAAGGGAAGATCTATTCCTGAGAACTCAGTTGAATTTTATAAACCGCTTAATGAATGGCTTGATAATTACATGCAGGGGCCGCTGGATAAAACTGTTGTTAACATCAGACTTGAGTATTTCAATACCAGCTCGTCGAAGTGCATCCTCGATGTATTTAAGCGCCTGGAAGCAATCCACCGTTCAAAGCATGATGTTGAGATTAACTGGTTTTACGAAGAGGACGATGAAGATATGCTCGAAGCAGGAGAGGACTATGACTCTATCATCAAGGTGCCTTTCAAGATGATTGAGATCGTCGAATAATCTTTTCAGTCAGGCTGAGAGACAGGTTATACAAAAATTCAGAGGGTGTCAGTCGTAAGACTGGCACCCTCTTCTGTTTTACCGGTTCACAGGTCATTCGTTGTTTTTCCTGCTTTTTATAGTCATCCTTATTTTGTTTGAAGACTCGAGTATCCTGAGTAAAACCCTGAAATACAACAGCAGGTAAACAACAAGGGTCATGAACCATATAACGCCAGTATTCACTGTAAGAGTACTTGCAAAGGCTCCGAAAATTTGTTTACGCGGTGCATAGAAATGAGCCTTGATCAGGCGGTTTTCAGGATCATAAAAAATCTGATCATAATTCTGGTAAAGCCTGTCACGGTACCTTCTGATCTTATTCTTTTCATTTTCATTTTTCACGAACTCTTCAAGTGATTCATTCGTGTACTGCTTCTTCATGAGAATAAAACCGTCCCTGTCGGCACGCTCAAAGGCGGTGATACTGTTGTCACGTGCATCCACAGCCTCTCGTGACACCTCTATGTAATATCTGCGTACCCTTTCAATAAAGTTACGTGCCGTGTCAATTGATTCAAGAGTAATATGGTCCGAATCGAGCACGCTCAGGTCAAAGGTCACAGCAGGGGTGAATACGAGCTCTTCTTCAATTTCGTTGCGGATAAGCGTCATGTCATTCCTGCCTGCAGGTCCGAGCCGTTCTTTCTCAATATTACTTTCCATCCTTGAGAGAATACTCTTCATCTCGTTGTACCAGATATCTTTCTTAAATTTTGCGATACTGATGACCTTGTCATACTGGTAGAACTGTCTTTCAAACCTGTTGTTCATGTACTGATCCACAGCCAGGGCTTCATATCCCCACCGTGCAGCAATGATTTCGCCATATATGGGTATAGAGACAGGAGATGATATATTCGGATTAAGCTTGTCGTATTTTACTATTATCCCGCTTAGGATTATCTGGGGGATGACAAGGAAGGGGATAAGAATATAAATGGTCACAACAGTCTTGAAGCTGTCTGAAATGAGCAGTCCCATCATGTTTGATGTAGCCCAGCAACTGAACAGTACAAGCCAGTATTCAAACCACATTCCCTTGACCCCTATAATTGAGTTGCCCACTGCAACGAACATGGCAGCCTGTATTGCAGAGATAAGGAACTGAACGCTGATCTTTGAGATGAGGTAACTGTTCCAGCTCAGATTGAGAAACGCTTCACGCCGGAGTATCTTCCTGTCCTTTATTATCTCCTCGGCACTGACAGTCAGACCCATGAAAATTGCCACAATCACTGACATGAAGATGTACACAGGCAGGTTGCTGTTCTGCATCAGGGTGTAGGCAGGGTTGCTGGAACTCTCATCAAAATAACGGATGATGAATGCAAGGAACAGAGCCAATACCGGAGCTTCCAGGAGCGTGATAACAAGATATTGTTTATCTGACAGCTTGGCCAGGATATCACGGGTGACAAACACAAGGAACTGTTTGAACTTGCTGGGCGTTTTAAGGGTGATCTCCGGAATTCCGTTACCTGATTTAGGCGGAGGCGGCGCTTCTTCGCTCCGTGAATTATAGAAAGCATTCCATTCCGGTGGTGATATTTTCCTTGTTTTTGTCGGGCGCCCGAATTCGTCAAGTACCTTGGATTCAACAATACTGAAGATCTGTTCCGGATTGACATTGCCGCATGCATGACATTCGCTGTCATTATATTTGGGAAGCTGCATGCGGTCTTTAAAGTAACCTATAGAACCTACAGGAATACCATAGTAAATCATGTAGCCCCCGGTATCGAGGAAGATAAGCCTGTCAAACATCTTGAAGATATCCGATGATGGCTGATGGATGACAACAAATATCAGTTTGCCCTTAAGCTTGAGATCATTAAGGAGGTCAAGTATATTTTCCGAGTCAAGTGAGGAAAGCCCGGAGGTAGGTTCGTCAAGAAAAAGAATTGAAGGCTCCCTGATCAGTTCAAGAGAGATATTCAGTCGTTTACGCTGGCCGCCTGAGATCTTTTTATTCAGCGGTGTCCCGACCTTCATATCCTTAATATCGAAGAGTCCGAGACTGTGGAGCACATTTTCCACCCTGGCAGAGATCTCTTCGTCATTCAGGTTGCCGAAACATAGTTTGGCATTGTAAAAAAGATTATCAAATACAGTCAGCTCTTCTATCAGGAGGTCGTCCTGTGATACAAATCCTATCAGACCCTTTACTTTGTCAGGCTCCCTGTGAATGTTCACGCCGTTTATAAGCACCTCACCGGCATCTGGCTT
This sequence comes from uncultured Bacteroidales bacterium, assembly GCA_963732575.1. GTDB lineage: Bacteria > Bacteroidota > Bacteroidia > Bacteroidales > VadinHA17 > SR-FBR-E99. The sequence continues at coordinate 233,424 of CAVTAA010000004.1, read as the reverse complement.
GTTGATGCCGTTAAGGACGCTGAGCAGGGTCGACTTGCCGGCTCCTGAAGCCCCCATGATACCCACGAGCCTCCCTAGACTCTTCGGCGAAACTCATCTTGTGAAGTCCGACATATCCTCCCTTGAACTTGTATTCAAGTTCCTTTACTTGATAAACCACCCTGGAAGCCAGGACGCTCTCATCGAGGAACTGTCTGATCACTTCAGAATAGTAAATAGGCTTGCTGTTAAGGTATTTGAGCGAAGCGCCCCTCTCAAAGAGATAGACCTTGTCTTCGTGCCTCAGCTGACCGCTGAGCAGCAGTTCACCCGTTCCGAAAGATTTGATGAAGAGCATGTCAGCCTGCGGCAGATTCAATACTCTTACCTGGCCTTTGAATGAGGTATTGATGATATGCCGGGTCTTGTCATATTTATGCTTGCGGTCGTTGTCAATGATGAGTATCTGTGACGATTTGGGCACTTCAGACCTCTTTGACAGCACAAACTGCTCTATAAGCTCGTAATCGTCACGGTTCACATTAAATCCTTCAGCTGCCGTGATGATGAACTCGAGCTCGGTATTGCTCACTACTGCCTCGTCTGACCGGCAGTATTCGAGAAGCTGCACCAGAACGATTATTTTCTGGTTTAAGGTGAGTTGCGCGCCGATATCAAAACAAATCTTGATGATCCTGACAGAGATGGCAGCATTTCTCCTTGCCTCGTTTCCTTTTTTCAGCCTCTGCTGTGCCTCATCGTAATAGTTGTCAAAGATCCTGAGGTAAGCATCAACACCTTCCTGGTTAAGCTGAGGCCTGAGAAATGCCTCTACCACCTTGCGTCTGTCTGTCTCACTGCCCTGTGCAGGGGCAATGATGGCAAACAAATGCATCAGGGTGTTAAGTATCTTCTCATTCATCCAGGAAGTGTCTTATATCAGCAGTAACAGAGGTACAAAGTATTTTAAGAACGTAAAAAGCCGCAAAATATTTGCTGGCTGTCATTCTGACATGAAATGTGCTGCAAAATTTGTCCGGTGAGAAAATTGAATCAAATGGTAAAAAACATCAGAATTGATGAATGTCCGGGAGAGTAGGTAAATAAATGTCTAGGAAGGACCGGTTTGCTGAAAGCTGTTGAAACAGGCTTCCCGGTCAGAATAAATATCCAGTGCCTGATGGAGCTGCAGCATTTCGAAAAGCTCACTGGCGCGCGGCGTTAGACCGCAGATCCTGTAGGTACAGTAATTTGACCGCGCGACACGCAGGAGGTGGAGGAACATTGCAAAGGCGGAGCTGTCGAGGTAATCTACACCGCTGAGATCTATCACCACCCTCGTATAGGGTGTTTCGAACAATTTAAAAATGACAGGCTTGATATTGCCTACATTGTTTGCGTTGAGCCTGTCAACCCGGAAACTGATTATCTCAATTCCGTCAAGCCTTTCCGAAAGTACCATGCGAGATCACTTTTTTGTGCTGAAGAAATGGTCTATCTCTGCCAGGACATTGGCAGCATCCCTTTCAAAATCCGAAATATATTCAGGGTATTTTTCTTTCTGTTCTCCGGCTTTTGCCTGAAGCTCAAAGGTCTTTAACATTTTTGCAGTATCGTCCATCCCCATGACTGTCACTGAACCCTTTGCCTTATGGGCAAGGAGTCCAAGCTCATTGAACTTACCGCTGGCGAGCAGGGTATTCATCTCTGTGATAAATTCTGGTATCTGGTTCCGGAATATCGTTACGATCTCTTCCATTATCGCAGTTTCTCCGCCGCTTATGTTCAACAGGTAATCAGGATTAAATGCCTTATATTCCATAGGTTCAGGTTTGTCTCTGATACAAATATAAATATAATGAACAAGAGCACCACAATTAAGTTAAAAGTGGGATTGTCAAAAATGATTTATGGCAGGTTTTTATCATTTGAAATATGATACATTTGTTCAGAATACTAAATCTGATACCATGAAAAATACTCCTTTTCTTAAGTTTCATGAAGCCCTGGGAGCCAGGATAATACCTTTCGCCGGGTACAATATGCCGGTTGAATATGCAGGTATTACCGAAGAGCATATAACGGTGAGGGAAAAGGTTGGTGTGTTTGATGTCTCCCATATGGGTGAGTTCTGGGTCAATGGTCCCAATGCTTTCGACTTTATTCAATATGTCACTTCAAATGATGTTGCAGCTTTGACTGACGGCAAGGTTCAGTATACCTGTTTCCCCAATGGCAGGGGAGGCATCGTTGATGACCTGCTCGTTTACCGGTTCAGCCCCGAGAAGTACCTTCTTGTGGTTAACGCGGCAAACATTGAAAAGGATTGGGAGTGGTGCGTGAAGAATGCTGCCCGCTTCGGTATTTCTGCCGGCCCGGATAAAGAGATGAATAATGCCTCTGATGGAACGGCTCAGCTCGCCGTGCAGGGGCCCATGGCACTCAGGGCAATGCAAAAGCTTACGGCAGAAAATATTACCGGTATGGAGTACTATACCTTTAAGGTCCTTAAGTTTGCAGGAATTGATAATGTTATACTCTCAACCACAGGTTATACCGGTGCAGGAGGGTGTGAGATATATATAAGGAATTCTGACGCGGACCGCCTCTGGAAGGCAGTCTTCGAAGCCGGTGAAGAGTATGGCATCAAACCCGTCGGTCTTGGTGCAAGGGACACACTCCGCCTTGAGATGGGATACTGTCTGTATGGTAATGATATCAATGACAGCACATCACCCATTGAAGCCGGGCTGGGTTGGATAACCAAATTCGTTCCCGGAAAGGATTTTGTGGATAAGGTCCTCCTCCTTAAGCAGAAGGAAGAAGGTACAGAGAGAAGACTGAAAGGCTTCGTGATGATCGATAAGGGTATTCCCAGACAACATTATGAAGTAGCTGATGCCTCGGGAAATATCATTGGCGAAGTAACCTCAGGCACGATGTCACCAGTGCTGAAGCAGGGTATCGGGATGGCTTACCTGAATAAGAATTTCTGGAAAACAGATACTGAGATATTTATTCGTGTCAGGGGCAAGGATTTGAAAGCCAGGGTTTCATCTCTGCCTTTTATAAAGTAATAGTGATCATTCTCTTTCAACGGTTGAGGTAATGACACAGAACGGCCTTGAGATTTGCTTTTCACCTGCAATATTTGAAGCACACTCCGACAGTGAGGCTGTTGTTGTGATCGTAGATATCCTGAGGGCAACAAGCTCCATCTGTACTGCTTTTGCCAACGGCGTCCGTGAAATAATACCTGTGGCCACCGTTGAGGAAGCCAGGGAGATGAAGAGCAAAGGGTACCTGGTTGCAGCTGAACGTGACGGCTATGTGCTTGACTTTGCCGATTTCGGCAACTCGCCGTTCAACTTCTCTCCTGACAAAGTGGGCGGAAAGACGGTCGCCTACAGCACCACCAACGGAACGGGCATCATGAAGCTGGCTTCAGAGTGTCATGATGTGGTGATCGGTTCTTACCTGAACCTCACTGCGTTGTGCCACTGGCTCGCCGGACAGAACAGGAAGGTGGTCGTTGTCTGCGCCGGGTGGAAAAAGCGTTTCAGTCTTGAGGATGCTGTCTGTGCCGGAGCTATCGCAGCGAGGCTATTGGAAAGCGGAAGATTTACAACCACCTGCGATGCGGTGCATGCTGCCACTGACATATGGAAAATGGCAGAGGGGGATCTGTTAGGGTACATTGAAAAAGCTGCCCAGAGGTCAAGACTGAGAGACAAGGGTCTGGATGACTGCATCGGATACTGTCATACTTTCGACATTACAGGAATTATTCCCGTGTTGCGCCATGGGAAGCTGGTCGCTCTTTAGCCACTGTAATACAGCGCATTTGAACATATTTGTGTAGATTTGGAATAGAATACATAAACAACAAAAAATAAAACCATCAGAAATGAAAAAGCACAACTTTTATGCAGGGCCTTCAATAATGCCTGAGTACACGAATGAGAAGGTTATTGAGGCAATAAAGGATTTTGCCGGGACAGGACTCTCTATCATGGAGGTCTCACATCGCAGCAAGGAATTTGTGGCTGTTATAGAACAGGCTGTCAGCATGGTTAAGCAGCTGCTCGAAGTGCCGTCAGGCTATTCGGTCATCTTCCTGGGCGGTGGCGCCAGCCTTCAGTTTACAATGGTGCCGATGAACATGCTTGAGAAAAAAGCTGCATACCTCAACACCGGTGAATGGGCCGGAAAAGCCCTGAAAGAAGCCAAACTCTTCGGTGAGGTCGTTGAAGTGGCATCATCAAAGGACAGGAACTTTAATTATATCCCAAAGAATTATGTTGTTCCGGCAGATGCCGATTACTTCCACATCACCACCAACAACACCATTTTCGGAACCGAACTGAAGAAAGACCCTGATGTAAAAATACCCCTGGTGGCTGATATGTCCTCTGATATCTTCAGCCGTCCCGTTGATGTTTCAAAATATTCGATCATTTACGGTGGTGCCCAGAAGAACCTGGCACCTGCAGGCGTTACCTTTGCGATCATAAGGGATGAGGTGCTAGGGAAGGTTACACGGCCTATACCCACAATGCTTAACTACAAGACACACATTGAAAAGGAATCAATGTTCAACACGCCGCCCGTGCTGCCTGTCTTTGCCGCTGCCAAGACCCTTGAATGGCTGATGCAGAAGGGCGGGGTTAAGGCGATGCAGAAGATCAACCAGGAGAAGGCCGCCTTGCTGTATGATGAGATCGAACGCAATAAGCTGTTCGTTGCCACGGTGCCTGATCATGAAGACAGATCGCTGATGAACGTATGTTTTGTAATGAATGATAATTACAAGGAGCTGGAGAACGAGTTTGCCACCTTTGCCAAGTCAAAGGGAATGGTAGGCATACCGGGACACCGTTCCGTGGGCGGCTTCCGTGCTTCTCTCTACAACGCACTACCGATTGAGAGTGTCAGGGCGCTTGTTGAATGCATGAAGGAATTTGAAAACAAATATTAAAACCGGTTTCATGAAAATATTAGTTGCCACAGACAAACCATTTGCACCTGTTGCCATCACACAGATCCGGGAGGTGGTGGAGAAAGGCGGGCATACCCTCGCCCTCCTTGAGAAATACAAGACACCACAGGAAATGCATGCTGCCGTTGCTGATGCCGATGCCCTGATAGTACGGTCAGACATCGTGGATGCTGCAGTCATTGCTGCTGCACCAGGTTTGAAGATCGTGGTAAGGGCAGGAGCCGGATATGATAATCTTGATCTTAATGCCTGCACTGCAGCTGATGTGGTGGCAATGAACACACCCGGGCAGAATTCAAACGCTGTCGCAGAGCTGGCGTTTGGGATGATTCTCTTCACAGCTCGCGGCGGTTTCGATGGTAAGACCGGATCAGAATTACTTGGCAAGACACTTGGACTGCATGCTTTCGGAAATGTAGGCAGATGCATGGCAAGGATAGCCGAAGGATTCGGGATGAAGACCTTTGCATTCGATCCCTTTGTCGACAAAAAGGTAATTCTCGATGCAGGTGTCATCCCGGTTGATTCCCTCGAAGAACTGTATTCCGCCAGCCAGTACATCTCCCTTCATATTCCGGCAAACGACAAGACTAAAAACTCCATCGGAGAGAAGCTCTTGTCACTGATGCCCAGGGGAGCCGTTCTGGTTAATACCGCCCGCAAGGAGGTTATCAACGAAGCTGAGCTTGCCTCAATAATGGAAAAGAGAACTGACCTGAAATATCTGTCAGATATCGCACCCGACAATGCAGAACTCTTTGCCTCGAAATATGCCGGACGGTACTTCTTTACCCCAAAGAAAATGGGAGCACAGACTGAAGAGGCTAATATCAATGCCGGCGTTGCTGCTGCACGGCAAATCGTCTCTTTTTTCGCATCCGGGGACGAAACTTTCAGAGTTAACAAACATAAATAGAAACTTACACTATCTGTTACCATGGCTGTTGTTAAACCTTTCAGGGGGCTCAGACCGCCTGCCGGACTGGCGTCAGAGATCGCCTGCCTCCCCTACGATGTAATGAATTCCGCAGAGGCAGCGGTTATGGCGAGGGGTAAGGAAAAATCACTGCTGCATATAACCAAATCAGAGATTGATCTGCCGGAAGGTACCGATGTCCATTCGGAAGAGGTGTACCGTAAAGCTTTTGAAAACTTCACCCTGTGGCAGAAAAACGGTTGGCTTGTACAGGATGAGAAATCCTGCTTTTATGTTTATGCCCAGACAATGAAGGGACGGACCCAGTGCGGAATTGTTGGTGCAGCGGCAGTATCAGATTATCTCAACGGGATAATTAAGAAACATGAACTGACACGTCCTGACAAGGAGGAAGACCGGATGGTGCATGTCAGAACAAACAATGCCAATATTGAACCCGTCTTTTTTGCTTACCCTGCGGTGAATGAGATTGACAGGATCGTCAGCCGTGTCGTTAAAAAACAGAAGCCTGAGTATGACTTTGTGGCTGAAGACGGCATTGGTCACCAGTTCTGGGTTATCAGGGATGAGACCGTGGTTACACAGATAGAGCAGCTCTTTACCACAAAAGTACCCTTCATGTATGTTGCCGATGGGCATCATCGCACGGCAGCCGCAGCACTGGTTGGAAAGGAAAGGCGTGACAGGAATCCTTCACACAGGGGCGATGAAGAGTATAATTATTTCCTTGCCGTAATCTTTCCTGATAACCAGTTAAAGATACTTGATTACAACCGTGTGATCAGGGATCTTAATGGCCAGACAGCCGACCAGTTCATTACCAGGCTTGGTGAGAGCTTTGTGATAAAAGACAGAGGGACGAAGACTTACCGGCCACGCAGGCTGCATAACTTCTCAATGTATCTCAATGGCAGATGGTACAGCCTTACCGCCAAACCTGGTACCTTTAATGATGATGACCCGATAGGCATACTTGATGTCACCATACTTACCGATAAGGTGCTTGGCCCGCTGCTTGACATACAGGATCTGCGTCGTTCAAAACGCATCGACTTTATTGGTGGCATTCGCGGACTGGGGGAACTGAAGAGACGTGTTGACAGCGGTGAGATGAAGGTGGCATTCGCCCTCTATCCGGTATCGATGAAACAGCTTATCACCATTGCTGACACAGGTAACATTATGCCGCCCAAAACCACATGGTTTGAGCCGAAGCTGCGCAGCGGACTGGTAATACATAAACTTGACTGAGTAATATCAGTAAGCATGCTGATGAACAGTATCTCACGGAACATAAGCGATCTTGTCCGGGATCTTCCCGGTAATGTATCAGTGGTTGCTGTTTCAAAAACACGAACTCCTGATGAGGTCCTCGAAGCCTTTTACGCGGGCCTTCATACCTTTGGGGAGAACCGTGTACAGGAACTCATATCCAAAAAGAAAGTCCTGCCGGAAGGAATAAACTGGCACCTTATCGGGCATCTTCAGTCCAACAAAGTAAGACAGGCCGTTGCTGCTGCATCAATGATCGAATCGGTCAATTCCATCAGGCTTCTCAGGCTGATTGACAGTGAGGCCGGCAGACAGAAGAAGACAATTGACTGCCTCCTGCAGGTCCATATAGCCCTGGAGGAAACCAAATCAGGGTTCAGCATCAGGGAAATAGAAGAGACAGACTGGGCAACTGTAGGAGGTTCATTGGCATTTACAAGGATATGCGGCCTGATGGGTATTGCATCATTCACGGACGACACAGAGCGTGTGCGTTCGGAATTCAGATCTCTTGCCCGTCTGTTTCATGAAACGCGCCAGAGATGCTTCAGCAACTACAACTGGTTTAAAGAAATATCAATGGGGATGTCAGGTGACTGGCGGGTAGCTGTTGAAGAAGGCAGCACCATAATCAGGGTAGGAACACTTATATTTGGAGAACGAATAAAAAAATAAAATGACATCAATAGCCACACGTTATCTGGGACTGGAACTTAAAAGCCCTGTTATTGCAGGGAGTTCCAATTTTACATACAATGTTGAATCAATCCGGGAGGCTGAAGCAGCCGGAGCCGGGGCTGTGGTGCTTAAGTCTCTCTTCGAAGAACAGATAGTTTCTCTTGCCACCAATCTTTCATCCAGGGAATCATATCCTGAGGCTGATGATTACCTGTTATATTATACAAGAACCAACAGTGTTGATGCATATCTTGACCTTGTGGCGAAGGCCCGGAAAAGTGTGAAGATACCTGTAATCGCCAGTATAAACTGTTTTTCTCCCAAAGGATGGACGGACTTTGCAGTAGATATAGAAAAAGCAGGAGCTAGCGCTCTCGAAGTAAATATCTTCTTCCTGCCCGTTGACATGCATCAGACAGCAGCAGAGGCTGAGATGGTTTATTTTAAGATTATTGACAGCCTGAAGAAGAAGCTGACGATACCTGTAAGTGTAAAGATAGGATTTCGCTTTTCAAACCTTCTGAACTTTGCAATGCAGATCCATAACCACGGTGCTTCAGGCATGGTACTCTTCAACCGGTTCTATGAACCCGATTTCGATATCAACAATCTCTCTGTCGTTCCGGCCTCTGTGCTCTCAAACCCTGCTGAAAAGCGTTATGTGCTGCGCTGGGTTGGCATGGTGAGTGCGCTGAACATTAAAATGGACATCTCTGCATCAACAGGTGTCTATACGGGCGAGGATGCCATCAAATACCTCCTGGCAGGCGCAACAACAGTCCAGGTATGCTCAGCTTTGTACAAAAGAGGCTTCACCGTCATTACTGAGATTAATGAAGCAATGCGCAAATGGATGAATGCCAAAGAGTTCAGCAGGATTGACGATTTCAGAGGCCTTTTAAACTATCGCAATATTGATAATCCATCGCTGTTCGAGCGCTCACAATTCATGAAGCATTACAGCTCTTATATTTAGTCACACATTCAGAACTGTAATCAGCTCCTTTGCAAGCAGTTGCTTCACATTATCATAACTGTCGGTCTCATCCCTTAGTCTGCTTATTATTTCTGATTTGTCAGTATCGCTGATCATACCGGAGCAGGTCTCGAGAACTGTGAAACATTCGAGAGAGGTCAAATAATCACTTTGTATGAAGATCTCTGCCAGTGCAATGGCATGATCAGAATAGTCAAGGCCTGACTGCCAGCATGAGGAGGCAAGCATGGCTTTGGAATCAGGCTTGCTGACAGATTTAATTGATTCAATCACTGCCGCCCGGCAGGACCGCTCCTTCATATCATTGAAGAAGGCTGTTATGAGGAGTTTAAGACCTTCATCCCCGGTTTTGTCGTAGAAATGAGCAAGTAAACTTATTGCTCCTTCAAACGGTTCTTCCGATCGGAGTATACTAATCCTGTCATTTATCTCGTTATACTTTCCGTTGGTGAGTATTTTATTCAGCTCAGCAAGCTTCTTTTCAGACTTTAACATATTGGAAGTTTTGAACAAATTTATGTCTAATAATAACTTAAGGACACAATTGATTAATAAAAATAATTTGGTAATTTGGTCGGACAATAGCCTGTGTACACTAAAACAATAATCATTATGACAAGTAAGCTTAAAATTCTTCAACTGATATTGGGAGTGTCAGCTCTCCTGATATGTCTTGCTGCCACATCATGCAAAGGAAGAACAAAGGGGGATGGAGCAAAGGAGAAGGATGAAAATGTCAGCGCTGATGAGCAAACAATGGAGCAGATAAAGAGTGCCGAAAAGGTTTTTAACGCCCTGCCGACACCACTTGAGGTAGCTCAGCTCATAAAAGAGGCAGGGGCGAAGTTCGATGCCCCACTGCTTAATCCTGTTGAGAACAAGAGCAATTACACCACAAGTAAGAGCATGGCTCTAAACCTCGGAATCTATGTATGTGACCTGAGTTTTGCCAGCATGTATGACGAGACATCACTGCTTGTCAATTACATGGAAGCAGCTGAGGATATGGCTACCGGACTAGGAATCATCGATGCCATTGACGAAACTACAATTGAAAAGCTGGAACAGAACATCAATAACCGTGACGTGATCATGGAGATCGTCTCGGAAACATTTCTGAATTCACAAGCGTATCTTGAGGATGACGAACAGCATGCAGTTGCAGCAACAATAATCGCAGGCGGATTTCTCGAAGGGCTTTATATTTCAACACATATGGTTGATATGAAGAACTTTAAAGGGAATAAACTGGTCGGAACCATCGCCGATCAGAAAATGTCTGTAGACGATCTTATCAGGTTGCTCGAAACTTACAATGAAAACACAGCCATTCAGGAGCTCCTGGGACCAATCCGTGAGCTGAAGACTATTTTTGACAAGGTAGAACGCTCTACCACCCCGTCTGCTGCAAAATATGATGACAAGACAGGCGTGACGGAGATCACGGGGGCAGCCCTGTCAGAAATGGACCAGGATACATTCCTTGCTATAAAAGATAAAGTTGCTGAGATAAGAAACTTATATGTAAAATAGAGACCGATGAAACAGCTGATACAGATAATACTGGTTTCAGTGCTCCTTTCTCTGATAACCTCAGGGGAAACGAATGCACAGTGCAAGGGTTTTGCAAAATCTCTCTGTAAGAAAGAACTCGGGGCTTATCTTCACGATGGTAACTACCATGCAGCCGTTCTGGTCGAGGGCGAAGAGGCTGAGCTTTACAAAACATTTTATTCTGACCTCGATTACCGTGTGGTAATATGCGGTGCTGAAGGCCTGCCTCCTGTTGAATTCTCAGTACTTGATGCCACCGGCAAGCTGCTCTATTCAAACAAGGATAATCAGATGAGCGGTCTGTGGGATTTCAAGCTTGAAGCCAGTCAGCAGCTTAAGATAGTAGTTAAGGTAACAACATTCGGCACCAGAACTGAACTCCCTGCGAGCGGTTGTGTGGCAATAATGTTCGGATTCAAGACTAAATAAGCATTGATGTAAGAAATGAGAGTCCCGCCAACCGGGACTCTTTTTTTTATCTGTTGTCAAAGCTATCTCTGCATCTCTGGCAGAGATGATGACTTTTCTGGTCAATATCTTCTGCGTACGTGCTTGACCTCATCACACATGTCAGGGTCTGACAGTGAATCAGTCCGAAGTTGTGACCAAGTTCATGTATAACCTCTTTGATTGCACGAGACAGAAGCAATGCGTCATTCTTCCTGAGGCCGTACATCTCATTCCTGAGCCGGTATACTGAGGCAACGGCAGATCGCCCGTTAAGCATTGCCTGTCCAAAGATATAAGTCAGAATAGGAATGTACAGATCAATTCTGAACAGACCTATCACTTTGGCATTTTCATTCACGGCACTCTCCGAAATAAAAGAGAGTAGTTTGTTAGCATCATATTGCCGTCTGCCCGGATTGTAGAAAGGAGTAAGGTCAACGTGATTTTCTTCCATTGTGACAGGGATCCGGAACTCTTTCTCAGCCGACAGGGCGATCTTTTTCAGAAAGTCCTTCTCAAAAGGCCCGCATGCCACCAATATTATAGTATTCTCTTTCAATCACAGAGAGCCTTAAGCACTTATTACTGCTGTTTCAGGTTATACTTCTTGATTTTGTTGTAAAGTGTCACCCTGTCAACATTCAGAGCCTTGGCAGATCGCGATACATTCCATGCATATTTATTCAGGATCATTTCAATATGCCTCTTTTCAAGTTCATCAAGAACTCTCCACAGAGCTGTTGATGGCTTCTTTGCCCATCGGGAGATCCCTGAGCTTAATCTCCCTGCCGTTGCCTATAACTATAGCACGTTCAATCATATTCTCGAGCTCACGCACGTTGCCGGGGAATTCAAAGTTTTCAAGGTGCTTCAGGGCAGCGGGCTCAATGGTGATCATGTCACGGCTCATTGAGGTGCAGTATTTTTTAATGAAGTGATTTGCGAGCAGTGGAATGTCTTCGATCCGTTCACGCAGGGGAGGGATGGCAATATTAACCACATTCAGCCTGTAATAGAGGTCTTCCCTGAAGTTGCCGCTGTTCACCATGCTCTTCAAATCCCTGTTAGTGGCACAAATGACCCTGAAATCCGAGACTATCTCCTTGTTGCCGCCTACACGGACAAAGCTTTTTGTTTCAAGAACCCGGAGGAGTTCAACCTGCATTTTAGATGAGATTGTTGCTATCTCGTCAAGGAAGATCGTTCCTCCGTCAGCCATTTCAAACCTGCCCTTACGGTTGAACATGGCCCCTGTAAAAGCGCCTTTTTCGTGCCCGAACAGTTCACTTTCAAGAAGGCTTTCAGTAAGTGCACCGCAATGGACACTTATCAATGGGAAATACTTCCTCGGGGAGTTTGAATGTATAGCCCTGGCTACCAATTCTTTTCCGGTTCCGCTCTCACCGGTTATTATCACTGAGGAGTTTGATTGAGCCACACTCTCAACCTGCTTCAGAACCTTCCGGATAGCTTCGCTTTGTCCGATAAGATCGTCAATATCTTCGAGGGTGGAGACCTTTATTTTCAGGGCTTCATTCTCAGCCCTCAGGGATATCTGTGTTGCGGCATTGCGGATCAGGTGGGAAAGGTCATCGGGGTCAAACGGCTTGGTGACATAATCGTAGGCGCCATCCTTAAGTGCCTGAACAGCTGTATCAACAGAGGCAAATGCGGTCATAATGATCACTATTGTGTCTCTGTTCAGAGCCCTTATCCTCCGGTGCATCTCCATTCCGTCCATACCCGGCATTTTGATATCCGCCAGGATAATGTCAAATTTTCTGGATTCCAGCATCAGCAATGCATTTTTTGCATTTTCAGCACGCTCAACATCATAACCGTCTTCTATAAACCAGTTATGCAATGAATCCCTGACCGATTCCTCGTCATCAACTATCAGTATGGAAATTTTTTCTGCCATCTGTTTTCAGGTTATGCTTTTCTCAAAGGGAAATTGATAGATATTGTGGTTCCTTTGCCCGGAACAGAGTTCACATCGATCTTTGCGCCGTGGTTCTGAATTATGCCGTGTACTATGGCCAGACCAAGGCCAATTCCTCTGGCGTCGTGCTTCGTGGAGAAAAATGGTTCGAAAATATGCGGAATGTCTTCAGGAGAGATACCGGATCCGTTGTCTGTTATTTCCAGCCTGACAGTGTTATTATCAGGATTTTTTGTACGGACAACTATCTCACCTGATTCGGCAACTGCTTCGGAGGCATTGACCAGAAGGGCGACGCAGGCTTGTTTTATTTGTCCCGGACTGCAATAAATCAGATCGTTATGAGCATTTAAATCAGCAATGAAACTTATATTGGCAATCTTGATGTGATGCATCATGAACTCATAAGTGCCCTTGATGATCTCGTTAAGATGTTTCTCCTCAAAATCATCCTGGTCTTTGCGTGAAAAATCGAGCAGTCCTTTAACTATATCACCGCACCGCTTTGTCTCACTCTCAATCAGCTTGAGCTGCCGGAGAATGTTTTCTTTCCTTTCAGGCGTGAGATCCTGGCTGTCAAGTTGTTTGTACACGAGTTTTGTATAGACAAGTATACCGGAGAGGGGATTGTTGATCTCATGAGCCACTGATGATGAGAGTTTGCCAAGGGATGCTATTCTTTCGACATTAATCAGTTCATTCTGGGCTTCGGAAAGTTCTTCTGATTTCTTCTGTACCTTGTATTCAAGCTGCTTGGACCAGTTCTCGAGCTCATTGGTGGCATTGTCTATGTGATCAAGCATATTGTTGAAGGCAAGCGAGACCTTCTGCATATCATCCAGCAGGCCTGGATGCAGATCAATCCTTGTCTGTAGCTCACCCGATGACACTGCCTCACTCGCCTTTATTATGCTGTTAAGCGGGTCCTTGATCCTTTTCCTGGTGAACCAGGTTAATGTTACCACAATGATTATTGTGGTGAGAAGGGCAATCAGGAGAAACTCCGTTGTTGCCTTATTTAAGGCGTTATCAAGCTCATTAAGCGGTAACCTGATGATCAGCGATCCCAGGACCTCATCATTTTCACTGTGGGCGTGGCATGAAGCAGTGTAACACGACATTTCATTGATAACAGGTCTCCTTATCAGCAGGTGCCTCTGCCCTGGCCGGTTGGGATTTATGCTGCAATCACTCTTCTCATCTATGATCCTGTAACTTCTTTCCTTCCTCGAAAATAATGTTCCGAGATCTTGATGGCATGCTATGCAGTCAGGATTACTGTGAAATTCTTCTTCGGTTGAATATGATGAGTAGGCCAGGTTGTCATTCTCATCATACAGATTGACGTCCTCAATCCCCGGCAGGGTATTCATAAGGTCAATGGTACTGTGAAGCGATCCCTTGTCGTTCATAAGCATTGAATGATACAGGGCCCCTTCAACAACGGCACCGACATTGTTGCCGCTTTGTTTCAGCACAATGTTGAAATAATTTACATATACAGTCCTGAAGATCCCAAGAAAGATCACAAACAGGATCACCGCAGCGAGGGTAATTATCATAACTACCCTTCCGTAAATAGTTGAACGGAGACCCAGGTATTGGCGGATTTTTGTGAGTATTGGATTCTTGTTGCCCTTCTTCGCCTCTGGCTTTGCCATGATGCAGTGTTTTACCTGTACAGCAAACAGGTGTAATTATTATCCGGTTGTGGGATGATAATTACGCCATTGTTTAAATTTTCTACAAAATACAAAAAAACTCTTTTCGGTACAAGGAGCTGCGGGATCAGTTGCTTATTTTAGAAATTCTTTCTGAAAATCGTTCCACACCTCTTCAGGCATTGCGGCCAGCGGGTTGTCAAGCAGTTCGCCTCCATCCTGGAGGTAAACCGGCTGAACCTCCGGGGTGTATCTGTTGGCTGAATGCGCAATGAAATCCCTGAACCTGTCAAGCTCTTTTCTGAACCAGGCGCTGGCTTCCGATGCAAAGTGGAAACCGTTGACATCCGCAATCCATTCTGATGGCCTGATGCAATATATCCAGCCTTTGCCGTAAGGATCACTGTTAAGGATTGACGGGTCATCTTCCACTGTATTGTTGACTGCAATAATCTGACCTGAGACAGGGGATGCGATTATTAGCTTCCTGCCATCATGACTGATCTCGGAGATCACTTCTCCCTTGCTGACTGTTGCACCCGGACTCTTCAGAATAGTCAGGCGTACCGGTCCGGTAAGATGGAGTAGCAGATCGTCAAGCCCAACCCTGGCATCACCCGATTTCTGCATATGCGCCCAGGTATGGTTGTTGCTGAAAAAGATACCCTGAGGTATTCGCAATACGGATGCAGAGAGGGTGCTGAGGGTATTCCTGAGCTTTCCGCGAACAGCCAGAGGACTGTTTAACAGCTTCCAGAAGGGTATTATGAGCAGAAGGAATGCAATAATGATGATATACTCGATCCCTTTTGTCTCAAACAGGTTGTAGTATGTAAATCCGTCCATGATTGTGAGGGTTATGTTATTTTGAAATGATCTGCAATTTTTGTTTTACTGTTTTTCATCACTCCATCCCGGAGCTTCACGCAGTACAGGCATCCTCCTGATCACCCACCTGAATATCCATAGCTCCGTAAAGATCACGGCAAGAGTTACAGTTATTTCCATCCATGAAGGATAATAGTGGTTTACAGCATCCCACTTAAAGCCTATAACGCTTATATTCAGCCTGTTAATTATGATACCTAACATTGTGATGACAGAGGCTGTCTTTATCAGCGGGATGTTTTGTTTCCTGTAGCTCAGGAAGAACAGGATCATTGGCATAAGTACGAATCCTATCATCTCAGTAAGATACCAGTATCCCATGGGTGTGTTAATCAGTCCCCACCGTTTCTCATGAACAAATACCAGCACATTAAGAGTAAAGTAGGCAAACATTGTAACGGCGCATATTTTCGACAGACCGTGTAAAATGCTGTTATGAGCCTTGTGGTTCTTTTCACTTATCTGGTCGAAAAAGACCTTGTGACTTATTGAACCCTCAAAAATCACCATAGACAATCCTGCGAAAATACTTGAGACGAAGAACATGATGGGGATGAACTCAGAATACCATAGCGGATGAATTTTGTCTTTGGCCATAAGGAACAGGGCGCCCAGTCCTGACTGGTGCAGGGTTGAGAGCGTTATGCCAAAGATGACAGCGCCTAATGACATGCCTGTCAGTATTTTCTGTGCTCTCCTGGCTCCGATCCATTCAGCAATAGCAGGAGAGAACTCAATCAGTTCGGCGAGCATGTAAAGCAGGAAATGCCAGGCGACGAGGAATAGTACCGAACTTGTACCGAAACTGTTGCCTATGATCGGATTAATGACGTTCCATGGCCTGCCCAGGTCAAGAAGGAGCGCCCCGGCATAAAAGACGTAAGCAAGAAAGCCGTTAAGAACAGTTACCCTGACTATTGAATGGTATTTTTTTATGTTCAGTATGTATACCATAAAGGTTATGACGTAAGCGCCTCCGGCAAAGGCTACGCCGGTAACAACGTCAAACCCAATCCACAGACCCCAGGGCACCTCCTGGGTAAGGTTGGTAATGGAGCCTATCCCTTTCCAGAAGCGGATTACAATAAGCACCAGGCCTGTAAGAATAACAGGTACGGAGATGATATTGAATGGGGTCAGCAGTTTACCTTTCGGTTTGAGTTCACTCAGAAGAAATTTCCAGGTACTCTGCTTTCTGATCGCACCTGCGACAGCGTAGTCGTTATTTTTCATCTCCATCTTCATCTGAGTGGTTATTCTTTGTGGCTTGTTGCAGGCCCAACAGTAATGCCGGCCAGAGGACGAAAATAGAAGGAACGGCATAAAGGAAGCCCTTCGTCAGAGCAGGATAGGAGGATTGTTGAATGCCGGTATTAAATCCCAGCTCCCCGAAAGGAACAGGTGACAGATAGAGATAACCCGTTCCGCCTGCCTCGTGTTCCCCGTAGATGTGATCATAGTAGTTCTCAGGGTGTTCATTTATTCTGCGACGTGCTTCAGTTATCAGATCGCGTCGTGTGCCGTAAACCAGGGACTCGGTAGGACACTGTTCGACACATGCAGGGAGCTTGCCTTCCTGCATTCTGTCAAAGCACATGTCGCACTTTTCGATCTTAGGGTTTGCGCTCAGATACTCAAATTTCGGGACATCAAAGGGACAGGAAACCATGCAGTAGCGGCAGCCCATACATTTTTTCCCGCGCCATATCACCGGACCGCCCTCAGTCTTGTACATTGCCTTGGTAAGGCATGCAGCAGTACAGGCAGGGTCATTGCAGTGCATGCACTGTCTTTTGACATAGACCTCACCTTTACTGGTTTGGTAGGCATTTACAACAGTCCGCCGGGTTTCGTCAGTTTTGCGTTCAGTACCTGCAACCGGCACATCCTCAAAATTGGGAGCTGGCAAAGCGTGGGCCTCGGCACAGGCAAACTCGCATCCCTGACATCCCGCGCAGCGGGTGGAGTCATACAAAATGCCGTAAAACTCCTTTTCACTCTTCAGGGCTGGCTCCGCGCTGAGACGCTTACCGGTAGCAAGCGAAACACCAGTGACTCCCAGTACCTTAAAGAAGTCTCTTCTGTCAATACTCATGGTCTGGATTTAATTAAAGGGTTATGTTGTCAGGTAAGAATGAAAACGGCTGATATGGATCAGTGAAGGGAGTCAATGAATTTTGTCTGGAACTCTTCCCATATTTCAGGTCCGAATTCTTCAAGCAAACCGTCTTTCAGTTCGCCGCCATCCTGAAGGACTACACTCGCATATCTGTCACTGCTGACACCAGGCAGTGAAGCAAGAAAGTCCTTGACTTGAGTGAATTCCTGCCTTAACCGCTCGGCGTACTTGCCTGCCATTGCCATCAGACGCAATTCCTGCATCCAGTTGTCAGGCTCAATTGTATATACCCAGCCGTCATTAAATGGTGAGCTGTTGATTGCCCCCGTGCTGACTGCCAGTTTCTCATTGACTGAGGTTATGGTTCCGCTTACGGGTGATTGTATATCAAGCTGTTTGCCTTTCTGCACCAACGACAGGATGTGATCACCCTTGAGTACCTTTTCTCCGGGAGATTTCATCCTGACACGGGTTATGGTGCCTGTAACATGTTGCAGGAAGTCATCTATGCCCACACGAACTGCTCCATCCTTCTCCATAAATGCCCAGGTATGGCTCCTGCCAAAAAGTACTCCTCCGGGGACGATGATCGATTTTTCACTGAATGATTCATTATGCTCATCTTCAATGAGGGCGCTGGCGCTGATACCTGATTTTGTAAAACGGTAAATAAGATATGACAGCAAAGAAACAGTAAGAATTACAGCCAGGATCCACATTGCTGACCCGAGAAGGGGAGAGCCATCTGTGACCGTGGCGACTATAGCCTGATCACCAGACAACGCCTCTCTCCTGATAAGTCCCTCACCTTCGGCAAGAGCAGTGAAACCGCTGGTTGCAACTGACGGCTGACCGTCAACCAGAATATATCTGAGCAGGGCGTTTACAGCTTCTCCGGATGGCTGTGATGATGCTGCAGCGAAGATATTGTTGCATAATTTCTTCGGGTATTTGCCTATATAAACGCCTCTGTTGAAACTGCTGTAATCGTTGTAAAACTGCTCAAAGTAATCTGACTGGCCATTATTATTAACATCGATGGGGATGATCTTATAGCCTGAAAGAAAAGCCTGGCTGGTTTTTTCGGTTATGTCAGCAAGCCTGCAGAAACCTATTGTCCCTGGATCTTTGCGAAGTGCATCCAACATGTATGCCGGCGAAGGAGCCACAGAGAAATGAAGCTTTTCAGGCTCTGTATTCACAAACTGTGCTACATTCGAGATTAAATAAATATCTCCTGAAATCATGACAGTCACCGGAACAGTGCCTGTTGATCCCAGCAATTGGCCCCAGGTATGGTTCTCTTCCGCAGTCATGAGCGCGGCAAACTTCTCAGGGGAAATGCCAGTGCGAAGGATCTCACTCATATAAGGGTTTGATTCACTGATCACTGGAACAATCACATCGCGTCCGACAACCATCATCCATCCGGATCCGTCACTGCCCTGTGCCAGTGAGCTGCCGGTAACGAACCTCAGGTCAGCTCCGGAGGAGCTTGTAAGAGGAAGTAACTCTGCCTTCATTCCGGGGTTTGCACTCACAAATCCGTCGATCCAGAGCCTCGTGAGGCTCTCTGTTTCGGGAGAAGCAGCCACGGTGACGCTGTTCATGCTTCCCTGGGAGAGTTCATTCTGGTTTTTTTGTCCTGTTGTCACACCTGTCTGGATCAGCATCAGGAGAGCCGGAAAAAGTAATAGGATTTTCATATTTGTGATTCTATTGTTGTGTCAAAACGATTCGACCAGCTCTTTACAATTAATGTGCCAATGCACATAATAGATTGATTAACAATATAATAGAACTAAATATTAATGTTTTGACTCGAATTGAAGTGTTGAGAATATAAACACATGTGAATTTCAGAAGTCGTAATCATCACAAAATGAATATCATACATCTTGTGTTTAAAATATATGCATGTGTATAATAAATCAACACATCGTTTCGGAATTGCATGTAAGTGACAGAAAAAGAGTATAATACGATTGATTTGAATAGAGCTTAAAAGATTACTTTAATGTTACTGCTGGTCTCAATAATCTCTTTTCCTATATTTGTCTTACTGATGAAAAAACCTGAAAACCAGATTTTTGTTATTTTCGGAAGCCGTGGCGATCTGGCAATGAGGAAGATCGTTCCGGCCCTCTATTCCCTGTTTGTCCAGGCTCTGCTTCCTGCAAAATATGCAGTGATTGCAACAGGCAGGAGCAAAGTCACAGACGATGCTTATCAGGCCGAGGTAAGAGCTGCTGTTAAATCTTATTCGGAGGAAAAGGATAAAAGCAGGTTAAAGGATTTCGCGGAGGCATTCAGGTATGTTGATCTTGACCCGTCAGTAAGCGGAGCTTTTGCACAGCTCGTTTCAGCTCTGGCAACAATAAGATCACAGGCTGACATTCCGGGTAACACCCTCTTCTATCTTTCTGTACCACCTGAGTTGTATCCGGATATTTCTGATAATCTGGCACTGAACGGCCTGAATACAGAGAATGATGGATGGAAGAGAATGATTATCGAGAAGCCTTTCGGGCATGATTATGAAAGTGCTACTGCTCTGAACAGTAAACTGCTCGCAAACTGGAAGGAAAACCAGATTTACAGGATAGACCACTATCTGGGTAAGGAAACAGTTCAGAATATTCTCGTTACGCGGTTCTCAAACGGTATTTTCGAACCCTTGTGGAACCGCAACTATGTACATCATGTTGAGATCACCTCCTCAGAGATTCTGGGTATTGAGAAGCGGGGCGCTTATTATGAAGGAGCCGGCGCACTGCGTGACATGATTCAAAATCACCTGCTTCATCTGGCAGGTTTTATTGCGATGGAACCTCCCTCCTCAATTGATTCAACCTCTATCAGGAACGAAGTAGTAAAGGTCTTTCAGTCGTTGAGACCCATCAAGCCTGAAGATGTACACAGTGCAGCCATACGCGGGCAGTACACGGGTGCGCATGTCAAAGGCGAATGGATCATGGGATACCGTGAAGAAGAGCATGTAGACCCGGCTTCGACAACGGAAACTTTTGCTGCCCTTAAATTCTATATTGACAACTGGAGATGGGGAGGAGTGCCTTTTTATATCAGGACAGGAAAAAGATTGCCTACCCGTGTAACGGAGGCTGTGGTGCATTTCAAGCAGACACCACATACTCTCTTCTCTCAGAACGGGGATTGTGAGGGTTGTAACCAGCTAATCATCAGGATACAACCTGACGAGGGCATTCTTCTTAAATTCGGGATGAAGATACCTGGTGCAGGATTTAACGTCAGGAATGTCAACATGGATTTTCACTATTCCGATTTTGCCTCAGAGCGAATACCCGAGGCATACGAAAGACTTCTTTATGACTGCATGAACGGTGACACTACCCTTTACACACGCTCCGACGCGGTGCTGGCTGCGTGGCGTTTTCTTGACCCTGTCATTAAAACATGGAATAACAACCGTGACATTCCTGTTTACGGTTATCCGGCAGGCACCTGGGGACCTGAAAAGGCTGATGAACTCATCGAAGAACCTGAGCTGACATGGAGATACCCTTGTAAAAACCTTGCTGATGATGGTGTATATTGCGAATTATAGTTAGTTTTATAATCTGATTAATTTTTTTATGTCACATTCAGTCAGAGTGTTTTCCGACCTCGATGCCCTGGCTCAGGCGTTTGCAGCAATTCTGATCAAAGATCTTGACCGGATCGAACCCGATCACTTTTATACTATCGCACTGTCAGGCGGCACGACCCCCAAATATATCTTCAGCTACCTGGCAGAGAATTATGCTGAAAGGATCGACTGGGAGAAGCTGCTTGTCTTCTGGGGTGATGAGAGATGTGTCGCTCCTGAGAACATCAGCAGCAACTACCGGATGGCCTACGAAAGCCTTCTTCAGAATGTACCCATCCCTGATGCCAATGTCTTCAGGATAAAAGGCGAGGATGATCCGTCAACAGAAGCACGTCAGTACTCAGAACTGGTCACCGACAATGTAGCCGAGTTTGAAGACACACCTCAGTTTGACCTAATACTCCTCGGTCTGGGCAGTGACGGGCATACAGCTTCAATCTTCCCTGACAGGACAGATCTCTTCAAGACCACGCGGTTGTTTGAGGTGGCGGTCAAACCAGGCACCGCAGAGAAGAGAATCACTGCTACCGGCAGACTGATAAACAACGCATCAAAAATATTTTTTATCGTTACGGGCAAAGAGAAAGCGAAGATCGTGGCTGAGATAGTCGAGAAAAAGAGCGGATCAGAACGTTATCCCGCCTCAAGGGTTGATCCTGAATCGGGTCACACGGTCTGGATGCTTGATGCTTCCGCAGCCAGCCAGTTGAAGAAATAATTTCCGAATAACATGAACCAAAAACCGCAATTATGATCGCCGGAATACTCAGGGAGACCGGAAATGAAAACAGAGTCGCTTTACTCCCTGGCGAGACCGCAGCACTGAAAAAGCTGGGGATGGAGGTGATGGTTGAATTCCATGCGGGAGAGAGGGCATTCATTTCCGATAACGAATATGAGGCTGCCGGAGCCACCATAGCTGACAGGAAAGAAATCATTTCCAGGGCTGTCCCTGCTGCTTACCGTCAATCCCCCGCTGAATGATGATATAAAATCTTTCAGCGACGGACAGATCCTATGTACAGTCCTTAATCCTGTCGAGAACAGCCTGTGGCTTGAAAAAGCAAGGCTTCAGGGACTGACAGTACTGGCGCTGGACCTCGTTCCGAGGATCACCAGGGCGCAGTCGATGGATATTCTTTCATCAATGGCCACAGTATCAGGTTATAAGGCAGTGCTGGAAGCTGCATCCCTGTTACCCCGGTTCTTTCCGATGTTCATGTCGGCAGCCGGTACCATCAAACCGGCAAGAGTGCTGATCCTGGGAGCGGGTGTGGCAGGACTGCAGGCAATCGCCGTTGCCAGAAAACTGGGAGCAGTGGTTGAGGTATTTGATGTGCGGTCGGCCGTGAAGGAGGAAGTAAAGAGCCTCGGGGGCAAGTTTATCGAGGTTGAGGGCGCCAGGGAGGATGCTGCAGCAGGAGGATATGCCGTGGAACAGACTGAAGAATTCAAACGGAAACAGCAGGAGCTGATCCAGCAAAGGGCTGTCGCAGCTGATGTTGTCATCGCCACGGCAATGATACCCGGTAAAAAAGCTCCGGTGCTGCTCCTGAAGGAGACTAGTAGGCAGAATGAAACCGGGTTCTGTAATTGTTGACCTCGCTGCCGTCTCCGGAGGCAACTGCGAATTGACGCAGAACGGGACTACTGTAGAGGTGAACGGGGTCAAAATCATCGGTAAATCCGACTATCCTTCCGAAATGCCGTCTGATGCCAGCAAAATGTTCGGCTGCAACATAATCAATCTCCTGAAGACCATGATCGACAAAAACGGCAATCTAAAGCCTGATATGACTGATGAGATTGTCAGCGGAACCACTGCCGTTCATGGTAAAGAGTACATCAGTCAGAGAGTAAAACAAATTCTTGAAATAAAACAGACAGTATAATGGAAGGGTTTCTGGAATTTTTCATGGAGAACAGGAGCACCATTTACATGGTGATACTGTCAGTATTCCTGGGCATCGAGGTGATAAGCCATGTGCCTGCAATACTTCACACACCGCTGATGTCAGGTGCGAATGCCATTCACGGCGTTGTCATAATCGGTGCAATAATCGTCATGGGTCATGCAGAGTCAACAGGGGCTATGATACTCGGATTTCTTGCAGTGGTGCTTGGGACACTCAATGTCGTGGGCGGTTTTGTTGTAACTGACAGAATGCTTGAAATGTTCAAGAAAAAAAATAAATGAATTAACTGATAGTAGCATATATCAGAACAATGAATGATATCTCTGGGTTTTCCGCTGGCATCTCAGTACTTGAGATCACTTACATAATAGCCTCAGTGCTTTTCATCCTCGGATTGAAAATGCTAAGTCATCCGCTTACAGCACGGCGTGGTAATCTGTATGCTGCTGTCGGCATGGTTCTGGCCATCCTGGCGACTATCCTGTTCCACCATAAGGACGGACAACCGATAGGGAACATAGGATGGATAATTGCTGCAATATGTCATCGGAACCCTGATAGGATGGTTCATCGCCAAACGTGTGAAGATGACGGCAATGCCGCAGCTGGTATCATTCTTCAACGGGATGGGAGGAGCGGCCGCGGCGCTTATTTCGATGATGGAGTTCCCTCATGTCAGTCCTGAACTGATCGCAAAAAGCGGGATGGCCAACGGTCATGTACTGGCAATACTTTTGGGTCTGGTGATAGGAACTGTATCATGGGCTGGCAGTATGATAGCCTTTGGGAAACTTGACGGCCGCATCGGTGATATGCGTATCAAGGCAATGAAGTATGTTAACCTTGCGATACTCGCCGTGATCATCGGGTTTGTTGTTTATATAATGACACGTGATGTTCAGGCCTCTGCTGAACTGACACCCTTTATTATAATTCTGTTTGTTATTGCTGTTGTGTATGGAGTTCTGTTTGTCATGCCCATCGGCGGCGCCGACATGCCGGTTGTAATCTCTCTGCTGAACTCCTTCACGGGAGTGGCGGCGGCTATGGGCGGTTTCCTTTATGAGAACCAGGCTATGCTCACCGGTGGTATCCTTGTCGGATCTGCCGGAACGATCCTGACTATTCTTATGTGCAAAGCTATGAACCGGTCGCTGCTTAATGTAATAGTCGGTGTGTTCGGTGGAGGGGGACAGGCAGTTACAGGTGCAGCCGGAACAGTGAAGGAAATATCAGTTTCTGATGCAGCTGTCCTTCTGAGTTATTCGAAAAAGGTTGTTATTGTTCCGGGCTATGGACTTGCAGTAGCTCAGGCACAGCATATATGTCACGAGCTTGATAAGCTTCTCGAAGAGAAAGGAGTGGAGGTGAAGTATGCCATTCATCCTGTCGCCGGTCGTATGCCTGGTCATATGAACGTGCTTCTTGCCGAAGCGGATGTGCCCTATGAACAACTGGTAGAGAGCGATGAGATCAATCCTGACCTGCCTAATACCGATGTTCTTGTCGTCATCGGGGCAAACGATGTAGTCAACCCGGCCGCCGAAGATGATCCGTCAAGTCCTATCTACGGTATGCCCATTGTAAAGGCACGTGAGGCAAGGAATATAATAGTGATGAAGCGCGGTATGGGCAAAGGCTACGCTGCGATAGAGAACATGCTGTTCTTTAATGACAAAACGAGGATGCTGTTCGGCGATGCCAAATCCACGCTGCAGAATTTGGTGAATGAGGTGAAAGCGCTGTAAATCAGCGGAATTAAGAATTAAAAATTAAGAATTAAGAATTCAAGGTATAAGGATAGTTTCAAAAATTGTGATTTTTGTCTTCAACCTTTCAACTGACTTTCAGACTTTAGACTTTTGACTTTCAGACCTTTATAGCTACTCTGCATTCCGGTTGATTACGTCCGATATATGTCGCCAGTATTTTTTATGGAATCTTCAGGCTCTTGCTGTTCAACATCCGGTGCAGTGTCTCAGGTTTGTCGTCAGGACTGAATCTTACCTCAGCACGGTTCTCATAAAGGGCAGGACACTTCAGGATGGAACTGAACAGCAAACACATTGGGGTATCTTTTATGCGCCAGTCCTTCAACCACCTTGCCGTCGTTTGAAAGAGCCGTGATTTCAAGATCCCTGCTCAGATCCTTTACAGCCTGATGATGGCTGCTGTATACCAGTGGTCTCATGCTTTTCGGTAGTTTTACCGTTTCTCCGAAGAAAGAGTTTTCTGTAAAATGAACCGGATGCAGGTTAATTCCCATAAGCATGGGATCATCATTTAAATTCTGCCAGTAATTCCGGTGAAGGTCCGGCCGGTCAATGGTTACATTTGTTGTCGGTGTGTAACTCCCGTATATCTGTGCCGGTATGTCCTGGTATAAGGATGCCTCCTGTCGCCACGTTCATCGACTGCATTCCCAGGCAGAAACCCGTTACCATATAGCCGGGATTCTCATCCAGTAGGGGTTTGAAAGATTCATTGCGGCTGCCGCCAAGCAGATGGAATAAAAAGCTGACTTCGAAAAAATGTCTGCCGGGATCAGTTGTCTCTGAGTACATGTTTTCCTCCCCGTAGACCGAGGGTGGGATATCCTGTCCTCCGAAAAAGATTATCCCGACTGAGTTTTCAAAGATCTTCCTGAAATCGGCTGTACATTCATTTTCACTGAAAGAGAGCTTCCTCAGGAAGATCGCCTCTCACTTCGTACAGATAGTACCCGCTCATATTGTTCTTTGCGATGTGTTCGACGCTCTTCGAAAAATCATATTCCTGGCTGGTGTGATAGACGCCCACGAAATTGACCTTATCAAAGTCAATATCAAGCAGTTTATGCATTACAAGAAAGTTCACCACATCAAGGTTTCCTGCGGTAGGATTGACCAGGATCACATAGTCCTTTCCCTTATCGAAATCCCCCCTGAAGAAATCCTGAGGATAGAGAACCGAAGCAATATACAGTGCTGACAGGAGAAGTAAAAGCCTTTTCATAGAGCAGATTATTATTTCAACAGGCGTTAAAGTTAATCACTTTTTATGTCTTGGACGGAGCTGGCAAGTGCATGACCCGTCAAGCTGTTCAGAGATATCTTTTTTGAGTGGCAATCCATCATGTTCCCATTCTACTATCCCCCCGGCAAGATTGGCAATGTTTGTAAACCCTTTGCCATTAAGGAATTCCATCGCTTCATGACTTCTCAGGCCGACCGAATCGGCAATTATGAGCTGTACATCAAGGGGTAAGCCCGTATACTCCTCCGGCAGCCGGCTCTTTGGTATGTATATCACCCTGGGTACATCAAAAGTTTTATATCCGGTCAGCCTGTCTTCCCTGACATCCACAATGATTGCGCCGTTTTCTGTTGCCTCTTTATACGCTTCAGAACCCGATAGATTTAAGAAACCGGAACTGATAAACCCTTTCATAATTGAGCCGGAAAATTATTTCAAGCGATAAAATACTTGCGTTTAAAATATAATGCGAGATTGACCAGGGCAATCATAACCGGAACCTCAACCAACGGACCAATAACAGCGGCAAATGCTTCTCCTGAGTTAATTCCGAATACCGCAATGGCAACTGCAATTGCCAGTTCAAAATTGTTGCTCGCAGCAGTAAAAGAAAGAGTGGCGGTTTGCTGATAATTTGCCCCTGCTCTTCTGCTTATAAAAAATGAGAAAAGGAACATTGTCACAAAATAGATTATCAGCGGTATAGCAATCTTCACGACATCCAGAGGCAACTTTACGATATATTCACCTTTTAATGAGAACATTACAATAATTGTGAATAACAATGCAATAAGCGTTACCGGACTGATTTTCGGAATAAATTTTGTTTGATACCACTCCTTGCTTTTAATCCTGATCAAGATAAACCGGGTAAGAAAACCTGCAATAAAAGGTATTCCCAGGTAAATAAAAACGCTCTTCGCTATCTGTCCGATTGTTATATTTTCAACAATTGGATTTGTAGGTACTCCGAACAAGCCAGGTAAAACAGCAATAAAAAGCCATGCATAGACAGAGAAAAGCAATACCTGGAAAATCGAATTAAATGCAACTAAACCGGCGCAATACTCCGCGTCGCCTTTTGCCAGGTCATTCCACACAATTACCATGGCAATGCACCGGGCAAGACCTATCATAATTATGCCATACATATACGGCAGATTTGCATTGTCCTTCCCCGGAAATATTTTGAAAAACAGGATTGCCAGGGCAAACATGAGTATGGGTCCTATAATCCAGTTTTGAACCAGGGAAAGCCCAAGAATTTTGAAGTTCCGAAAGACGCCTCCCAACTCCTCATATTTTACTTTCGCCAGTGGCGGATACATCATCAGGATTAAGCCTATTGCAATAGGAATATTTGTTGTGCTCTCAGGAGATGATTTTAATGAGTCCCAAAACTTTGCGATTGCCGGAAAAAAATATCCTGAAAACACACCGATAAACATTGCGAGAAATATCCACAGGGTCAGATATCTGTCCAGAATTTTTAGTCTGGGTTTCATAAATTATCAGGTTGTAGATTAATAAGGTTTTTCTGCATAAACGGTGATGCTGTAAATACCCGTGTTTGATTTTCTGAAATCTGTTAATTCTAACGGATCCAGATATTTAAGCATGATTTCATCCGGTATATTAATAGTTTTCTCCTTTTGAATCAATAAATTGATTAATCCCGCTTGTCGTCATTAACCGGAGATATTCTTCGATTTCAATTGCACCGGAAACGCACCCGGCGTACATTTCTGCTGCCTGCTTAATTTTTTCCGGCAGTTCGCCACGTAAAACGATGTCAGATACTGATAAATGTCCTCCCGGTTTAAGTATCCTGAAAATTTCAGAAAATGCTTTTCCCTTATCGGGTACAAGGTTCAGCACGCAATTGCTTATTACCACATCTGTGCTATCCGATATAACAGGCATGTCTTCGATATCCCCGAGTCGGAATTCAACATTGCTGTAACCAAGTTTTTTCACATTATTCCTTGCCTTCTCAATCATTGGTTCAGTCATGTCAATTCCGATCACTCTGCCTGTCTCACCCACAAGAGCTCTTGCAACGAAGCAATCATTGCCTGCGCCGGAACCCAGATCAACCACTGTATCTCCCGGTTTTATCCCGGCAAATTCCGTTGGAATGCCGCATCCAAGTCCAAGGTCAGCCTCCGGATCATAACCATTGAGGTTTTTATAATCCTCACTGAAAATGACATAATCAGCCCCATCGCCACAGCATGATGGTCCGCAACATGATGAGCTGCCAGCCGGAAGGCTTTGACCCGCAATCTGACCGTACTTTTCTTTTACAAGCCCTTTTGCGTCATCAATTGCGTAAGACTGATTAATCTTCAGATTGGTATTGTAAAGTTTAAGGAATTCCATCTTTATCTCATCCCTGATTCTCCGGAATTCACTTATGAATAAATTCTTCCGGGCCAGTAGCTTTGAGACGGATCCTCAAATCCCATGTGTAAACGATGCTTCACTTTGCCACTGAAAAAAGGACAGGTTTCATTTGCGTCATCACAGACTGTGATGACATAGTCCCACTGGTCATTCAGATATTCATCCACAGCTTTGGAGTGTTCTTGCTGATATCAATTCCAACCTCAGCCATCACCTTAACCGCTCTGGGGTTGACCGCCGGTGCCGGAGATGTTCCTGCAGAATGCACTTCCAGCTTAGTGGTCGAATGATTTAAGGAATCCCTGTGCCATCTGGCTGCGGCAGCTGTTACCGGTACAAAGAATTAATATTTTCATAATTATAGTTCCAATTGCTGTAGTCTCTCAGTTTATTAAAGCTTCATTCGTTATACCGAAATATTTTAAGCAGATAAAAAAGCAAATAGATATCTGCAAATATAAAACATTTCGTATATTTGCGAAATATAAATATGAAAAAGAATATATAATGACAGCAGAAATGGAATTTGACCGGGATGTCAGGCAGATTGCGGAATTTTCAAAGGCATTAAGTCATCCGGTAAGGGTATATATTCTGAAGAAGCTACTCGAGTATGAACTCATGCTGCTACAGCGGAGATCTGGTTGAAGAGCTTCCCGTAGTCAGGTCAACTCTTTCGGAACATCTTAAAGGTGCTGAAATCTGCAGGACTGATACAGGGAGAAATCAATCCGCCTTATATCAAGTATTGCCTAAACAGAAAGAATTGGGATAAAGCAAAGGAATTGCTCGATAATTTCTTTAAGGAGAATCAGTCCGAAAATTACTCAGTTTGTGAGACAAAGGCTATTCTTACAAACATGTCTGAATAATAATATCAGGTTTAACCGTTATAAAAAGTAATAAATGGAAATTAAAATCTTAGGCACGGGATGTCCAAAGTGCAAAACCATGGAAAAAGTGACACGCGAAGCGGTTGCCGAAACCGGGATTGACGCTACAATTGAAAAAGTAGAGGACATTGTTAAAATTATGGAATACAATGTAATGCATACACCTGTTCTGGTTATAAACGGAAAGGTCATCCTGAAAGGAGTGGTACCAACTGTTCAACAGGTAAAGGATATACTTTCTAACAATCAATAATTAAATACTATGAAAGCATATAGATTAATTATTGGCATTGCTGTTGATGACACCATTTATTGGGTGTACCGGACAGACAACCAGTAAGGAGGCTGTGACTGCCGGTAACAATTCCGACAAAATCGAAGCATATTATTTTCATTTTACTGCAAGATGTACTACCTGCAGAACTGTTGAAGCAAAGGCAAAAGAGGACCTTGAGTCTCTTTATCCGGATCAGGTAAAACAGGGGCTTATTACTTTCCAGTCTTTAAACCTCGAGGAAGCACCAAACAAAACTCTTGCAGATAAACTTGGTGTATCAGGTCAGGCGCTCTTACTGGTAAAAGGAGATCAGAAGATTAACCTCACCAATGAAGGTTTCATGTATGCTGTTTCAAAACCTGAAAAATTCAAAGAGATTATCAAGGAGAAGGTTGACGGTTTACTGATCAGATAACTGAATGGAATTCCTTACAGACCTTCTGGATAACAGCACAATGCCGTGGCTTACGGCATTGCTGCTGGGTTTAATGACTGCCATCAGTCCATGTCCTCTGGCTACCAATATTACTGCCGTAGGATTTATAAGCCGGGATATTGAAAACCGTAACCGGGTATTTATTAACGGCTTGCTTTATACTCTTGGCAGGGCAATTACCTATACTGGTCATAGCATTGATAATTTACTTTGGAGCCGATCAGTTGAAATTAGGAGGCTTTTTCCAGAGATATGGTGAAAAAATTATTGGTCCGTTACTGATTATCATCGGATTATTTATGCTCGATATAGTCAAAATAAATTTCCCCGGATTTAACAAACTGACCTCAAGGATGCAGGAAAAAAAGAGGTGGGGATACCTTGATGCTATATTGCTCGGGCTTGTTTTTGCGCTGGCCTTTTGCCCTTACAGCGGTGTTTTATATTTCGGGATGCTGGTTCCGCTGACCGTTACAAGCTCATCGGGACTATACCTTCCGATTGTCTATGCCATTGCCACCGGGATACCGGTCATTGTTTTTGCCTGGATAATTGCCTATACAATTTCAAGTATAGGAGGTGTATATAAAAAGCTGAAAATCTTTGAACTCTGGTTCCGACAGAATTATAGCAGTTTTATTCATTGGAGTCGGTATTTATTACATAATAAGGGCTTATATGTAATTTTTTTATTAAAGTATTTCGTGATTTTACGAAACAAAAAATTTAAATCATCTCATTTCAAAACTATCAGATTAACAATATGGAACTCAAAAAAGAACTTAAAAATCCTTATTGGATTGCAGTAGTGTTTCGCATTTGCATTCTTTCTTCCTATTGAAAGTGCAAGGTTTAATACTGCCATTGCAGCTACCCTTGACCTTGTAAAATGGTATGCACGTGAACATGTGATCTTTGCCTGTTGCCTGCATTTTTTATTGCAGGGGTAATTTCGGTCTTTGTTAGCCAGGCTTCAGTATTAAATATTTTGGTGCACAGGCCAAAAAATGGGTGGCATATACAGTTGCTGCTGTTTCAGGTACAATACTGGCCGTATGTTCCTGCACAATTCTTCCGCTTGTTTTCAAGCATTCACAAACGTGGTGCAGGTCTTGGTCCTGCGATAGCATTTCTTTATTCAGGACCTGCAATAAATATACTGGCAATCATTCTCACTGCAAGAATTCTAGGCTTTGAAATGGGTGTTGCAAGGATCATTGGAGCTGTTTCTTTCAGTATCATCATAGGTTTGATTATGGCGTTTATTTACCGCAAGGAAGAGAAAGTCAAAAGAGGAAGAGCAGATGAATATTGAACTGCCCTCCTGAGAAACGACCTATGTGGCAGACCTCACTGCATTTCTTCACACTTGTTCTTATTCTTGTTTTTGCCAACTGGGGCAAACCCGGTGAAGGAGATACTTCAAGTACATGGTATTATATCTGGGCTTATAAATGGTACATAACAGGATTTTTCAGTTTGATTCTTGGTTATTCCTTGATTAAAATATTAAAGATCAAATGGAAATGGGTACTCGGAGCTGTGTTGGTCACAGTTATCTCCGTTTTACTTCAACCGATTTATTGATAACGACAAACTCAGACCACTTGTTCCAATGCTTGTCGGGATTATTGCTCTTAGTGTAATAACACTGCTTGACAAGAATGATGAAGAAAACCGGAGCTGGACAATTGCCACCTGGGATTTTGCAAAGCAGATTCTACCATTACTTGCCATCGGAGTGGTAACAGCCGGATTCCTTCTTGGCTCGACCCATGACGGAAAAGCAATAGCCGGCGTAATTCCTAACGAATGGATATCTGCAATGGTCGGAGGCAATTCAGTATTTTCCAACTTTTTCGCATCCGTTGTCGGAGCTTTTATGTATTTCGCAACTCTCACCGAGGTTCCTATTCTTCAGGGTCTGATTGCGTCAGGGATGGGCAAAGGCCCTGCTCTTGCTCTACTTCTTGCAGGACCATCACTATCACTTCCCAACATGCTGGTTATAAGGAATATTATGGGTACACAGAAGACGGCAGTCTATGTAAGCCTTGTAGTAGTAATGGCCACAGTAACCGGTTTACTGTACGGTTCAATTTTTCAATAAAAAAGGTGAATACCTGAAGCTCTGTCCTTAAATTTACAGAACTAAACAGGTACAATCTTGTTACTATTAAATAGTTATGCGTGAAGTCGGAACATCAGCAACATGAGGTTAGTGGGAAAAACCTGGGGTTTGCCATAGTGCTGAACGTTGGCATTACTTTAGCACAGGCAATTGGAGGTATTATTTCGGGGAGTATGGCTTTGCTCAGTGATGCGGCTCATAACTTCAGCGATGTGTTGTCTATGGTAATAAGCTACCTGGCGAACAGGCTGGCAAGAAGGGAAGCCACTGAAAAACAAACATTCGGTTTCAGACGCTCAGAAATACTTGCAGCATTCATAAACGCTGCAACACTGATAATTATCTCAGTAATTATTCTTTTTGAAGCCGTTCAGCGATTGATCAATCCGGTTCCAATTTCTGCCAATACGGTTATTTATCTGGCAATAGCAGGAATACTGGTCAATGGTGTCAGCGTGCTTTTCATTCGAGACGATTCTCATAAAAACATGAATATGAGATCGGTTTACCTTCACCTGTTCGGTGATATGCTTACATCTGTTGCAGTATTGCTGGGTGGGATTGCAATGAAATACCTGCAGTGGTACCGGACCGACAGTATTTTCTCGATAGCCATAGCAATCTACCTTCTTTACATGAGCTGGGGAATTCTAAAAACTTCTCTTCGGATTATAATGCAGTTTACACCTGAAGAAGTTGACATTCAAAAAATTGCAAAGGGAATTGAGAATATTGCCGGAGTGAAGAACATCCATCATGTCCACGTCTGGCAAATAAACGAGCATGATCTGATGTTTGAAGCGCATATTGACATGGCCGAGGATATTAAAGTAAGCAATTTCGAAACTGTGCTGAAAGAAATAAAACAGTTACTGAAACAGAACGGAATAAATCATTCGACCATTCAGCCTGAGTTTTCTGTCGACGATAAAAAACAAATTATTTATTAATGTCTCCCAAACCGCGGAAAGAACTTCGGGACTTCCTTACGGTATGCTTCATAACCCGGATATTTGCTGCTGCTGATATGCTCAGTCATGGAAGAGCTGCCGATGAACAGTAATATCAGCAGCACGGGTCCGGCTATTGTGAGATTGAGCCATTTGCCCGAAGCCGCCACACCGAAAAAGTAAAAACTGGCCCAGATGGCCTGCTCTGATGCAAAGTTGGGATGCCGTACATGCCTCCAGAATCCTTCACTCATGAATCCTTTTTCCAGTGACTTAATATAAACAGGAGTTCCTTTCTGCAAGCCTTTCTTTTCACTGTGGAACCGGAACAGCTGATTGTCGGCCAGGCCTTCCATTACAATAAATAAAAGCATCAGGAGAGCTGCGATAAGGTCAGTGATATTCAATGGCGAAGCGTGGTTGGCCGCTGCAACGAGCAGAGGCGTCGAGAACAGCAGGATCAGGATGTTCTGGTAAAAAGAAATGAAGAACAGATTGAACAGGCCGAACCTGAATCTTCCTTTCAGCAAAGGATTTTCCCTGAGGACTTTCCACCGGTAGTCTTCCTCGCCCTTCCAGGGAATAATACTGTATCCACCCTTGCGGTAGAAATTATAACTCAGCCTGAAACCCCACAGAGTAACAAGTGCAGCCATTATATACAACCGCCATGAAGGATAGGCTGCCACAGTTATCCAACTATATATAATAGGTACCAGGCTCCAAAGCTTGTCCACCTGGCTGTAGTTCCGCGTTATTTCACTGACAATGAAGCAGGTCAGGGCCACACAGGTCATAACTATGAACCAGGTGAAAACAAGATTTTGAAACTGTGCGTCAAGGCCTGACAGTAAGGAGCCGAAAACCGGTACTGATAATAAAAGCGCTATCATGATTCGGGTAAATTGGCCGTAAAGATGTAAAAAAAACACTTATGATAAACATAATTGGTCTATGGCGACTGATGGTCAAGGATTGCTCATAAAGATCATGGCACAGCCAGCTTAACGTCACATTTGAGTTTCTGCTCGGGAAACTGGAGCCAGAATGAACTCTGTTCAGGCAGTAGGCATTAGGCAATAGGCAGTAGTGTGAGATAGGAGACGGACAGCTGTTACGGATTTCAAGTTACAGAGGTAGTACTTTCACCTTTAGCCTTTAACCTTTAACCTTAAGTATTTGGCAGTGTATGACTTATCGTGCTTTGCGAGCTGCTCAGGCGTGCCTTCAAATACCACATATCCGCCCTGATCACCTCCTTCAGGGCCCAGATCGATGACCCAGTCAGCACATTTGATCACCTCGACATTGTGCTCAATGAGTATAACCGAATGACCATGCTCAACCAGGGCATTGAGCGATTTCAGAAGCTTGTTGATATCATGAAAATGAAGCCCGGTTGTTGGTTCATCGAAAATGAACAGCATTTTTTCACTGCTCTTTTCCTGGCTAAGGAAATAAGCCAGCTTAACCCTCTGGCTCTCGCCTCCGGAGAGGGTTGACGATGACTGACCCAGGCGTACGTAACCCAATCCTACATCAGCCAGCGGCGCGAGCTTCGCGGCGATCTTTTTGCATGTCCTGTCTTGGCAGCGGCCGAAAAATTCTATCGCCTCATCAATTGTCATCTCGAGGACGTCGTAAATATTCTTTTCCTGGAACCTCACTTCCAGGATGTCACGTTTAAAGCGCATTCCCTTGCAAGCTTCGCATGTCAGCTCAACATCAGCCATGAACTGCATCTCCACCCTTATGACCCCTTCGCCCTGGCATTCTTCGCACCGGCCTCCCTCAACATTAAAAGAGAAATGTGCCGGCTTAAATCCGGACTGTACTGAAGCCTGCTGTTCGGAAAACAGTTTGCGTATGTCATCATACGCCTTAAGATAGGTGACAGGGTTTGAGCGGCTTGACTTGCCGATGGGATTCTGATCGATCAGCTCAATGGCTGTTATGCTCTTAAAATCTCCGCCCATCTCCGTGAAACGTCCGGTCTTCACGCTTGTTCCGGCAAGCATGTTTGAAACTGAATTGAAGAGTATGTCATGAACCAGTGTGCTTTTTCCCGAGCCGCTGACACCGGTCACTGCAGTGATAGTGTGAAGCGGGAACTTTACATTTATCTCCTTCAGGTTATTTTCCCTTGCGCCAGTAACACTGATATAACTGTTCCATTTGCGTCGCCGTGCAGGCTCCTCAATGCGCAACACCCCGGTCATGTAGGCTGCAGTCAGTGACTTGTTCTTTTCAGAGAAGTCAACGCCGCCCTGATAAATTACCTCCCCGCCGTTAGTGCCTGCTCCCGGTCCCATATCTATTATCTCGTCAGCGGCCCTGATGATCTCCTCCTCGTGCTCAACAACGATAACAGTATTGCCAAGGTCGCGCAGGTCTTTAAGCACATTTACCAGCAGGTTGGTGTCGCGCGGATGCAGTCCGATGCTTGGCTCATCGAGTATGTAAAGCGATCCTACCAGGCTGCTGCCCAGTGATGTCGCCAGGTTGATGCGCTGAGATTCACCGCCGGACAGGGTGTTCGAGAGCCTGTCAAGGGTGAGGTAGGAGAGGCCTACATCAACCAGAAAACCAAGTCTTTGCTGAATCTCCTTCAGTAACCTGCCGGCAATCTCCCTTTCCTCGCCGTTAAGCATCAGGTGTCCGAAGAAATGGTGCGCTTCACTCACAGGCATTGATGATATCTCACTTACAGACCTGCCGCCTACCTTAACCCATCCGGCCTCCTTGCGCAGTCGCTGACCACCGCATTCAGGGCAGATACGCTTGCCCCTGTACCGGCTGAGCATGACCCTGTACTGGATCTTGTATTTCTTCTCCTCCAGATGCTGGAAAAACTGGTTCAGGCCGAAGAAATACCTGTTACCACTCCATACGAGTGCCTTTTGTTCCGGAGACAGCTTGTACCATGGTTTATGTATAGGGAAATTGAATTTATCTGCACTGTAGACCAGCCTCTCCTTCCACAGTTTCATTGTCTCGCCCCTCCAGCAGGCTATGGCTTCATCATAAACCGACAGGTTTTCATCGGGAATGACGAGGTTCTCATCTATGCCGATGATCTTCCCGTATCCTTCGCACACAGGGCAGGCGCCGAGAGGCGAGTTAAAGCTGAAGAGATGCTCCGTCGGCTCCTCGAAGGTGATGCCGTCTTCTTCAAACTTGTCAGAGAACCTGATGGTCTGTGTCGTTTCCTCATCGGTGACGGTGAGAGTTATATGCCCTCTGCCGGTCAGGAAGGCTGTCTGTACCGAGTCAGGCGGCACGGCTGAGTTCCTCAGGTGTGTTCCCTGCCTCCAGCCTGTCAATTATAAGGTCTATGGCCGGAGACAATCTGATAAGGTCAGCGGCGCCCTCCTCATCAAGACGCACAACGCCCTTCTCTGTGCTTATGCGGTTATAACCCTGTTTGATCAGGAACTTGATGTATTCGCGCCGGTTCGACGTTATCAGGTATTGTAAGGGGTGCAGTGATCACAACGCGGGACCCTCCGGTAAGTGTCGCCAGATAGTTTACCACGTCATCAACCGTATGTTTACGTACCTCACGGCCCGAGACAGGTGAGACTGTTCTCCCCACCCTGGCCCACAGCAGCCTCATGTAATCCTGTATCTCCGTTGAGGTACCTACGGTAGATCTCGGGTTTCTGGAGTTAACTCTCTGCTCGATGGCGATAGCAGGAGGGATGCCGTTGATGAAATCGACATCGGGCTTGTTCATTCGCCCGAGGAACTGCCTGGCATATGATGACAGGCTCTCGACATACCGTCGCTGACCCTCGGCATAGATGGTGTCGAATGCAAGTGACGACTTGCCTGATCCTGATACCCCTGTTATGACAATCAGACTGTCTCTCGGGATTGTGAGGGAGATCTCTTTCAGATTATGAACCCGTGCTCTTTTTATCTCTATATTACCCTTCATGCAACCCCGGAAATCAAAAGTTCAAAAGTAATAATTTTGCATTTAAGAAATTTTGTTTTCTTTGTCTGAAGAATAAATGAAACAAAAGAATATACCTGCTCGTATAACCCTACACTTAACAAAAAAAACGGAGGATCGCCTATAGGATAACTTTACTCGAAACCAACAAGAGAGAGTTATGAAGAGTACAAAGACCGATTATGAACTGATAAGCAGTTTCATAAACGGTGACGAAAGAAGCATCGAGCTTCTTATCCTCCGCCACAAAAGCAAAGTTTATTCTTATATTAACCTGTACATTCGCAGCCGCGATCTGGCAGATGACATCTTTCAGGATACCTTTCTGAAGGTGGTTCAGTCAATACGTGCCGGCCGGTACCAGGATGACGGCAAATTTATATCATGGGTGATGCGGATAGCTCACAACCTGATAATTGACCACTTCAGGCATGAGAAGCAGATGGGCATCGTGTATAACGATGACTATGAAAATGATCTCTTTAACTCGCGCAGACTGGCTGATGATAATGTCGAGGACATTATGGTACGCCGGCAGGTGCTGCGTGATGTGCGCAGCCTCATCAACGGGCTGCCGGAAGATCAGCGCGAGGTGGTTATAATGCGTCATTATGCCGGTATGAGCTTCAAGGAGATAGCCGATATGACAGGAGTCAGCATAAACACCGCTCTCGGGCGGATGCGTTATGCGCTGATCAATATGAGGAAGGTGATGACTGAAAAAAATATCACCCTTTCAGTAAGCTGATACAATTTCCAGGGTAAAACGGGCGTTATTCACTCATGAGTACAACAACGCCTATGGATAAGAATTCTACCCTGCTACTTTCTTATTTCGAGATCACCAATACCCCATCAGACCTGATTGCAGATGCTTTCGGCATTGACACTGCCCTGAGCATTCTTCTTCCCGACATGGAAGATATGCCTTCTGATGAGGTTGTTGCCGGGCTGTTTGAGAAGATCAGACGCGACGCACAGGTGCACTGAAAGATCTCATATTTGACAAAATGATCTGACAGGTCAGAGGGACAAGCAAGTCCACTCCTGACCTTTTTTATTTTACCCCCGAAGATCACTGTTTATCTTTGCCATTTTTTTTACCTTCGCAAAACCCAATATCCAAAACAATTGATATGCAAAGACTGATCCTCTATTTAACGGTTATCATGACAATGTTCTGGTCATGTACTTCAAAACAGGAGAAAATGGAAAACAGAATGAGAGATTTCATCTCTGCCTATGAGGCTGAGATCATACCGCTGTTCAAAGAGGCCAACCTGGCAAACTGGGAAGCCAACGTAAATGGCACCGATGAAGCCTGGGCACGGAATGAAAAAGCCTCGATCGCATATATCAGCTACTTTACAGACAAAGAGGCCTTTGCCGAGCTGAAGGAACTCAAAGAATCGGGACTGGTGAAAGAGCCTCTCCTGGCCCGTCAGCTTGAACTTATTTTTAACATGTATCTGCAGGGCCAGATTGACACAAGCCTGATATCACAACAGGTGAAGATGGAGACCGAGATAAACAAGAAATACGGTAATTTCAGAGCTACCGTAAACGGAAAACAACTAAGCGACAACGAGATCGAGGGTATTTTACGCAGCTCGACGAACAGCACAGAGCTGCAGGCAGCATGGGAAGGACATAAAATGATCGGTCCTGTGGTTGCCGATGATGTTATCAAACTGGTTAAACACCGCAACAAAATAGCTCAGCAGCTGGGCTTCAGCAACTACCACCAGATGAGCCTTGAACTCTCGGGACAGAAACCGGAGGAAGTCACGAAGATCTTTGACGAGCTCGACAGCCTCACACGTGATAACTTTGCACAGCTGAAGGGTGATATAGATGCCTATTTTTCAAAACGTTACCGTATACCGGCAGCAGAACTGAAACCGTGGCATTACCAGAACAGGTACTTCCAGGAAGCTCCTGAGATCTATCCTGTTGACTTCGACAAGTATTATAAGGACAAGGAACCTGCCCAGCTTGCCGCCAGGTACTATGCAAGCCTCGGGCTCCCGGTCGATGCCATCCTTGCCAAAAGCGACCTTTATGAGAAACCGGGCAAGAACCAGCATGCGTTCTCGACTGACATCGACCGTGCAGGCGATGTGCGTACACTTGACAATATCAAACCTGATGCAAACTGGATGAACACAATCCTGCATGAACTGGGTCACGGGGTGTATCAGTATTACAATGACATGTCACTTCCGTTTACATTAAGGGATGCTGCTCACACGTTTACAACCGAAGCCATTGCAAATTATTTCGGAAGGCTGGCAACAAACCCTGCCTGGATGAACTACATGGGTATTATTGATGAGAAGCGAAATGGCAGAATAGCCGATGACAGCTTCAAGGCCCTGAGACTTCAGCAGCTTGTCTTCAGCCGCTGGGCACAGGTGATGTACCGCTTTGAAAAATCAATGTACGAGAATCCTGACCAGGATCTCAACCAGCTATGGTGGGATATTGTTGAGAAATACCAGATGGTACAGAAACCTGAAGGGCGTGACATGCCTGACTGGGCATCCAAGATACACATAGCCCTATATCCGTGCTATTACCATAATTACCTGCTCGGGGAGCTTCTGGCCTCACAGTTTAATAATTATGTTACAACAAATGTCGTCAGGGGAAATACCGAAGCTGACATGAAAGCCATGGGCGAGTATTTTAAAACCAACGTCTTCATGCCCGGAGCAAGGTATCAGTGGAACGAAATGATAGAGAAGGCTACCGGCGAAAAGCTGACAGCAAAGTATTATGCAATGCAGTTCGTAAAATAAACAACAGCCGAATAAATAATAATCTCATGAAAAAGTATTTAATACTGATGATAGCAGTTCTGACAGCCTGCTCAACACCTGATAAAAAGGGAGGTGAGCCCGTTGCAGGTTTCATCGATGAAACCGCAATAAAAAATTCAATTGAGAAAATTCAGGCAGCCCAGCCTTCGGCAGACCTCCTGCTTCTGGAAAGGGGAATAAGGCATGCCGCTTCACTGTGGAGAGCCGGAGACGGTACCCCTGATGAGTTTTCAGAGTTCGTTGCAGCAAATTATATTGCAAGCCCTGAGAAAAGAAGAGCTGTATTCCTGAAGATCAGTAAATATTTTGAATCAATGAGCGGCAACATGAATGAGATCACCCTTGATCTCAGGAAGATGCTTGATGAAGCAGCCGGAGAGATTGATGAGATTGACCGGATGTTCGGCAACTATTCGGTCGGATCGCATTTACAGACCGACTTCTACAGCAACAAGATCGCGTTTGTGATCGCACTGAACTTTCCTTATTATACCCTTGCCGAAAAGGAAGAGCTGGGTCGGCCAGTGGAGCCGTGAGGAGTGGGCCATGGCCCGTCTGGGTGACCAGTTCATCTCCCGTGTACCGGCTGAACTGAACCAGGCAGTGACCGTTGCAACAGGAAACGCTGAGATGTATATTGCTGAATACAATATACATATGGGGAAGCTTCGCACTGAAGACGGTCGCAAGCTCTTTCCTGATGACATGGTCCTTCTGTCTCACTGGAACCTCCGTGATGAGCTTAAGGCCAATTATGCCGACAAGGAAACAGGACCGGAAAAGCAGGAGATGATCTATAAGGTGATGGAACGGATCATCAGGCAGGAGGTACCGGCAGAAGTGATAAACAGCCCAGACTATGAATGGTCTCCTTTCGCGAATAAGACTGTTAAGGAAGGGTCTGTTATTGAGCTGGCCGCCGAACCAGACACCCGCTATTCGCATGTACTGAATATTTTCAATGCATGGAAAGCGTTGGATCCTTATAATCCCGGAATGAATACAGCAATACTCCGCAGCTTCTCCGGCGGAATGGAAATAGCACAGGAAGACGCTGAGAGCATTGTTTGATGAGTATCTCAGATCACCACAGCTTAAGGTGCTCGCTGAACATGATAAGGGAGAGGCTCGGGCGCGACCTCAGACCTTATGACATCTGGTATGACGGGTTCAAATCACGCAGTTCAATACCCGAGAGCCTGCTGACAGCAAAAACCACTGCGTTGTATCCTGATCCGGCTGCTTTCAGGGCAGGCATGCCTGCTATTCTGACTAAGCTGGGATGGTCACCCGAAAGAGCAAAGTATATTGCTGACAAGGTTGTTGTTGACCCTGCAAGAGGATCAGGACATGCCTGGGGAGCGGCCATGAAAGGCTCCGTATCACATCTCAGGACCCGCATCTCAGAAAAAGGAATGGACTACAAGGGATATAATATCGCCGTTCATGAGTTCGGACACAATGTAGAACAGACAATATCTCTTTATGATGTTGACTATTTTATGCTGTCAGGCGTACCTAACACAGGATTCACGGAAGCCACCGCATTTCTTTTCCAGGATCGTGACCTGATGCTTCTTGGCATGAAGGAGGAGAACCCCGATAAGGAGAGGCTGCAGACCCTTGACGCAGCCTGGTCATTAATGGAGATCATGGGTGTCAGCATGGTAGAGATGAAGGTTTGGAAGTGGCTCTATGAGAACCCGGACGCAACAGCGGCACAGCTTAAGGAGCAGACAATAGCCACGGCTGTCGGGGTATGGAACGAGTATTTTGCACCTGTCATGGGTACCAGTGACTCACCCCTGCTCGCTGTTTATTCGCACATGATAGAGGTTCCGCTTTATCTGTCAAATTATGCTTTCGGCCAGATCATCCAGTTCCAGATTGACGGTTACCTTGAAGGAAAAGACTTTTCTGACGAGATTGACCGCATGTACAGCCAGGGCCGTCTTACACCGCAGCATTGGATGCAGAAGGCAGTGGGAGAGAGGTTCTCGGCACAGCCGATCGTCAATGCACTTGACGAGGCATTGAGATAAGATAATATCCCGTGGTTGTAATGAAGTTCCGTAATCCGGGGATGTTACCGGCGAACTGAGGCAGCCGGCGGGGCCGAAGACCGAATTTGACTTCAAAATTCGGATTAATGAACCAGAGGGATTTTTTCAGAGTGAGAAATCCCTCTTTTTTTATTATATTCTCGAACCTTCCAAGATTAATTCCGGTTTCTTTTATTTCAAGAAGAGCATCAGTTTTTTCAGGATTTTCACCCGCCGTCCTGAGAAGGCGCCTGTAAGCGCCCCGCGGGAGGAGATGGATCCATGGCACCTTTGAAAGCAACCTGTTGTCACACATCTGCTGATGGCCCCCGAACGGATTATTCCAGGGGGGAAAAGCTATGAAGAGAACACCCCCTGGATTAAGAAATCTCTTTACAAAGCCAATGAATTTCTCCTGGTCATGAATGTGCTCCAGCACATCGCGCATCATCACCAGGTCAAACGTTCCGGCAGATCCGGAATCATATATGTCGGCTGCAATAAACTCAATCTTAGCGCCACCGGCTATACCCGAATAGAACATGCGGGCATTGCCTATTTTGTTTTCTGAGATATCTATACCGGTGATACAACTGCATCCGGCCTCAAGAAAAGGGAGGAGATTGCCCCCCTCGCCGCATCCGATCTCCAGTACTGACAGAGAATTGTTGACGGGTATTGTGCTGTCAATGAACGGAATAACATGTCTGGCAGTTGTGTGTGCCTGCTCCCTGAAATAACGTTCCCTGTCTGTATGACGCTCATGCATGACCCAAATGTAAATTTTTTTTCGGTTTTCCTTGACTCGTATGAATTATTATAATATCTTTGTGATATCATTATAATATCATAAATCATGAAAGAAGAAAAAATTTTTAAAGCCTCATCGGGATATCTGTTCCTGATGCTTGGACTGCTGGTAGCAGCAGCAATTGTCTTTGCATTTGTCAATGAGGTCTTCTGGCTGGGGAGCCTGTTGATAGTTCTGTTGTTCCTGATTCTTCCCGGGTTAATGGTTGTCAATCCGAATGAATCAATGGT
The DNA here is from genome assembly GCA_963732575.1 of uncultured Bacteroidales bacterium. GTDB lineage: Bacteria > Bacteroidota > Bacteroidia > Bacteroidales > VadinHA17 > SR-FBR-E99. The sequence goes on along the minus strand of CAVTAA010000004.1, from coordinate 190,433 downwards.
AATGGTACTTTTCGGGGCTTACAAGGGTACAGTAAAGACAAATGGTTTCTGGTGGGCAGTACCGTTTTATGTCCGTAAGAAAATTTCGCTCCGTGCACGAAACTTTGACAGCGAACCTATCAAGGTCAACGACAAGAACGGTAATCCGATTAAGATTGGTCTTGTACTTGTCTGGAAGGTAGAAAACACCTACAATGCAGCCTTCGATGTTGACAACTACGAACATTTTGTACTTGTTCAGAGTGATGCTGCTCTTCGCAAGCTGGCCGGCCTTTATCCTTACGACGATTGGGAAGGTCATGATTCGGAGATCACTCTCCGCGGCGGTGGCGAAGAAGTCAATGACGAGCTTGAGAAAGAGATCAGTGACAGGCTGAAGATCGCCGGTATTAACGTGATAGAGGCAAGGATCAATTACATAGCTTATGCTGAGGAGATTGCCGGAGCCATGCTTCGCCGCCAGCAGGCAACAGCCGTTGTCGCTGCCCGCTTCAAGATAGTTGAAGGAGCCGTGTCGATGGTGGAGATGGCACTGGCCCAGCTCTCGGAAAAAGGTATAATTGATCTCGATGAAGAGAAAAAGGCAGCTATGGTCAGTAATCTTATGGTGGTGCTGTGCGGTGATAAGGACGCGAATCCAATCATCAATGCCGGCACCCTGCATCAGTAGTCATGCAGAAGAAGTCATTTGTCATAAGGATCGATCCGGACAAGCTGAGTGCCATCGAGAAATGGGCCTCTGACGAGTTCCGCAGCACCAACGGTCAGATAGAGTGGATCCTTGACCAGGCACTGCGCAAGTCCGGACGTCAGCAGACAAAAAAAGAGAACAAAAACGAAAGAAAAGATGAAAAGTGAAGTACCTGTACTGAAGTATGTCTGCCCGAAATGCGGCGGAAAGAAATACCTTGTGAAAGGAGTGGTAATTCAGCACAGCCAGTTTAGCCAGGTATTCAGTATTCCGGGCACGAGGTATACTGCGGTCACCTGTGAAAGGTGCAAATACACCGAATTCTATAATCTTCCGGCTAAAAGTATTAAAGACGCATTCGATTTTAGTACGGGAAGAGGTGTCTCGTCCTAGAAAAACCTTACACATTTGGTTAGTAATCCCGGTTTCACTTTACAGGTCAACTACATTCACCTGCTAAATTTTCTAGAAAATCCAGATAAAGACTGGCAGAAAACCCTTCGAAATGAAGAGCAACTATCATTATTTTGAGGGGCTTGTTTTTGTAAAACAAAAAATAAAATAATATTGTTTCTCATTATAAAGTGATCATGAGACCAGAAAATAATTTTGTACTTTTACCGGACAATAGTGATATTATTTCATTAGTGTCCACTAAATTGTATTAAAGTGGACACTAATGTAAATTATTATTAGATCCTTGATAGTATGAGCAATACAAAAAGCATATTACCTTTATTACTAGCGATTATACTTGGTTTTTGTACATCCTTTAATGTTCAGTCTCAAAACAAGGAGCTGTACCGTCCTCAATTTCATTTTTCCCCACTGAAAGGGTGGATGAATGATCCCAATGGAATGGTATTTCTCGATGGTGAATACCATTTATTTTACCAGTATTTTCCTGATAAAACCGTTTGGGGACCAATGCATTGGGGACATGCAGTGAGTACAGATATGATTCACTGGCAACATCTGCCAATAGCACTTTATCCTGATTCGCTTGGATATATTTTTTCGGGTAGCTCAGTAGTGGATGTAAAAAACAGTTCCGGACTCGGGACAGTTCAAAATCCGCCAATGATCGCAATTTTCACTTATCACAATGCAAAGCTTGAAAAAGCCGGAAGCAAAATCTTTCAGAATCAAGGTATTGCCTATAGCACTGACAAAGGAAGGACATGGGCAAAATACTCTGGCAATCCGGTATTAAAAAATCCGGGATTCCCCGACTTTAGAGATCCAAAGGTTAGTTGGAATGAACCCCTTCAGAGATGGATCATGGCATTAGCAGCAGGCGACAGGGTTAAGTTTTTCTCTTCTTCAAACCTGATTGACTGGACATTCGAAAGTGACTTTGGAGTGAATCTTGGTGCTCATGGAGGTGTATGGGAGTGCCCCGATCTTTTTCCCATGAAAATTGAAGGAACAAATGATTTAAAATGGGTACTCATTGTGAGTATCAATCCCGGAGGGCCCAATGGAGGTTCCTCTACTCAATATTTTGTTGGAGATTTCAATGGTCATGAATTTAAAAATCTTGACTCCCATACTCGTTGGATTGACTTCGGGAAAGATAATTACGCCGGTGTTACATGGTCAAACATTCCCACCGAAGATGGACGTCGACTGTTTGTTGGATGGATGAGTAACTGGGAATATGCACAAAAGGTGCCTACTATACTGTGGAGAAGTGCAATGACCTTACCTCGCGAGTTGTCGCTATTGCATGATAATAATGGCTATTGCCTTGCCTCAAATCCTGTAAAAGAGGTTCTGTACCTAAGAGATACAATGGTTAATATAAAACTGAAAAATATTACTGGAAATCATGATATATCAAAACAAATTCCCTTTGACAAGACTCAGGTTGAAATCATAGTTAAATTCAAGCTTAAAAACAAACAAGAGGCTTCTAAATTTGGTATTAAACTATCAAATCGCCAAAATGAACAGGTCCTGATTGGATATAATGTTGTGACAAAACAATATTTTGTTGACCGTCGGAAATCGGGCAATATTGGTTTTTCTGATTTGTTCAATGGAGTTTTCATTGCTAATTGTGAACCCATAGACGACTCCATTGAAATGCATTTGTTCATCGATAAAGCTTCTGTTGAACTATTCGGGCAACAAGGCCGGATAGTCTTGACCAACATTTTCTTCCCTGCAGGTCCATACAATATGCTATCTGTTTTTTCTGAGGGAGGGATAACAGATGTCCAGGAATGTAAAGTATGGAAACTGAAATCAATCTTGTAATATCGGATTATGTTATCGCTATATAGTATAAGATTTTATTAAATAATAATATGAATAGAAGGTTTTTATCTTGGGTGACATTTGTTGCCATCAATGGTGGTTTATTATTCGGGTTGAATATGGCAGGAATTTCAGGGGCAATACCTTTCATTAGAGACTATTTTGTGCTTGATGATATAGCATTGGGAATGGCTGTGAGTTCGATAATGATTGGATGCCTGGCAGGATCAATATTTGCAGGTTCCTTAAGTGATAAATATGGTCGAAAAAAGATGATGATTGTTGCAGCAGTACTATTTATGATTTCATCTTTGGGATGTAGTTTGTCACTATCTCTTTGGTTGTTTATTGTATCACGAATAATAGGTGGAGTTGCAATTGGTACAGTTTCGGTACTTGGACCAACCTATATTTCTGAAATTGCTCCCAAAGATCGGAGAGGAGCCCTGGTATCAAATAATCAGTTAGCCATTGTTATTGGAATTCTGGTTGCATATGTGGTCGATTATGCGTTGGTTAATCTTCCAAACGCATGGAGATATATGATGGGTGTACCTTTTGTATTCAGTGTCGTATATCTTATTTTACTTAATATATCTTTCCCCGAAAGTCCGCGTTGGCTGGCTAAAGTTGGAAAAAGTAATGAAGCATACAAAATTCTGGAAAAGATTGGCGGTACAGATTATGCTGACAATGAATTGAGATCTATCTCCTCATCTATGACGAATCAGGATTCAGATAAAAACGTTCACATCAGAGAATTATTTCGGGGGAAACTAGCTTATATAGTTCTTTTGGGCACATTATTAGCAGCTTTTCAACAAATAACCGGGATTAATGCTATTGTGAATTATGCACCTACCATATTTCAGCAAACAGGGGTAGGCGGCGATACTGCTCTTCTGCAATCCATCATTGTCGGCTTCGTTAATTTTGTGTTTACAATTGTAGCTGTTCGTCTTGTTGATAAGCTGGGGCGAAAGACATTATTATTGTGGGGAGCTGCTGGTATGACCATCTCGCTATTGTATTTAACTCTCACATTTGCTTTTAATTCTACCAATAGCTTCGGTGTATTAATTTCGTTGCTAACATATATTGCCTTCTTTGCTGCTTCTCTGGCCCCGGTAATGTGGGTTGTAACCTCCGAAATGTATCCAACACGATATAGAGGGGTGGCTATGTCATTTTCTACCGCTGTGAGCTGGGCATGTGCGCTTTTAGTTGTTCAATTTTTCCCATGGTCGTTAAATAACCTGGGAGGAATGGTAAGTTTTGGAATTTTTACAGGTTTCAGTCTGATAGCCTTTATTTTTATTAAAATCTATATCCCCGAGACCAAAGGAAAATCTTTGGAACAAATTGAGACTGACTTAGGTCTGTTTAAAGCGAAATAAAATGAATAAGCAATACAAAATAGTTGGAATAGGTGAAATTCTTTGGGATATGCTTCCCCAAGGCAAAGTTTTAGGAGGGGCACCTGCCAACTATGCTTATCATGCCAGTGAACTTGGCGCTAAAGGATATGTAATCAGTGCTATCGGAAAAGATAAATCAGGAGATGAGATTATTTCCCAATTAGCGGCCTATGATATTGAATTAAGGTTACGTAAGGTTGATTATCCGACAGGTATAGTAAAAGTTAAACTAAGCGGAGAAGGGATACCGGATTATGAAATTATAAAAAATGTAGCATGGGATTATATTACACTTATTCCTTCAGACATAATGCTGGCACAGGAAACAGATGCAGTTTGTTTTGGCAGTTTAGCTCAACGCAATGAAGTTTCCAGAAAATCTATTAATGAATTTATCTTAAATGTACCCGATAAATCTTTAAAAATATTCGATATAAATCTTCGTCAAAACTTTTATAATAAAAAGTTAATTGAAGATTCAATTAAGCTGGCTAATATTCTTAAAATCAATGATGAGGAGTTAATAATTGTTTCTGAATTATTTGGTTGGATCGGGAATGATGAAAATTTATGTAAAAAATTGATGGAAACCTTCCATCTTGATGTTTTGGCATTAACCTGCGGAACGAAGGGGAGTTATTTATTTAAAGGAAAAGAAAAGTCATATATGGAAACTCCAATAGTGGAAGTTAAGGATACTATTGGGGCAGGAGATTCATTTACAGCAGGATTAACAATGGGTTTGCTTAATAATAAATCACTTATTGAATGTCATTCTTTAGCTGTGATGATTTCAGCTTATGTATGTACACATTTTGGTGCTATGCCCGCTTATACTGAATATTACAACGGGTCGTTCAATCCTAAATTAAAAGGCACATTAGAAAATCCCGATAATTATTAGGTTTGGGTTGGAAAGGTTAGGAAAGGTTAGGTAAGGTTATTGATATAGTGGCTTATATGGATTATCCCTGGCGCTATCATCCGGAGTTTGAAATTATTTTTGTTGAAAAGAGCAATGGGATCCGGCTGATGGGGAATCATGCAGGAAATTTCAGTGACTATGATCATTTGCGCTGCTCGCGTCATTAATGGTCATTAAGTGGAATTATTGACAATTGAATGACTATTAATGACTATTGAGTGACCGCCAGCTTATATCATCTGATCGCATTTTCGCTGTAAATCTTTCTTACCACCTCTTTAGGAAGCTGTAATCCTTCAAATTCACCCCTGAAGGACCGGGAGGTTAATGAGCTTGTCAAAAAAAGGCTATAACTGTTTCATTTTTTATTGTACCAAAGACCTAATTTATACTCATTATAAATTAAACCGATACATAGAAATGCCGGATAAAACGCTTTTGTTAAAAAAGAGTTAATTTTAATTTAAATTTAATTTGGATTTAATTTTTTTTTAACAAAAATCATTTTACTTTTGATAATTATGGATAGAAGTAAGATTATAATTGCCATTAAAGAAGCCTATATAATCCTGGATTTTCTTAAACAAAATCATAAATAATTTTATCTAATCTACTCTAAATAATCTAACCAATAAAACCCAACTATGAGAAATTTGAGAAATTCTTTATTTCTATTGAGGAGAGGTATTCTGTCTCTTCTCATTCTTAGCTTTGCGGTCAGTTTTACCTTTGGTCAGGGAAGGACAATCAAGGGTAAAGTTACTTCCGCTACTGAAGGAGATCTTCCGGGAGTTTACGTCGTGCTCCAGGGAACATCACAGGGAACCATGACTGATGTCAGTGGAAATTACACCATTAATGTTCCTGGTCCTGAAGCTGTTCTGGTATTTTCATTTATCAGCTACATCCCACAAAGTATTACCGTGGGAAATCAGACAACAATAGATGTTGTGCTGGTACTTGCAACAAGTGCACTTAATGAAGTCGTGGTTGTGGGGTATGGCACGCAGCGGAAAAAAGACATTACAGGTGCCGTCACCAATCTGAAAGCTGACGATTTCAACAAAGGATTTGTGGACAATCCTTCACAATTGATCGCGGGTAAGGCTCCCGGTGTTATGATCACCAGCAGCAGCGGTGACCCCGGGGCAAATTCCACTATCCGTATTCGCGGTAATTCTTCCGTAAGGGCAGGTAACGACCCGCTTATCGTAGTAGATGGCGTTCCCCTTTCAGGAGGCAATACTACTGCAGATGGAGACCTTCAGTCCCTTGGTAATTCCAGTGCACGTAACCCGTTGAATTTCATAAATTCCACTGACATTGCAAATATAGACATCCTTAAAGATGCTTCTGCAACAGCAATTTACGGTTCACGTGGAGCGAATGGTGTAATTCTCATTACAACCAAACAAGGTTCATCAAGCGGAAATAATATTGAGTATAACGCTTCTTTCGGAATCGGAAGTATTTCAAAAAAAATAAAGGTTTATGACGCTGCCGAATTTGCCGAGATCGCTCCTACACAGGATCAGGGAGGCAGTGTTGACGCTTATGATGCAATTCTGCAAAACAGTTTCTTAATGGACCACAATTTAGCTTTCAGAGGCGGAAATGAAAATATGAAATATCGTCTTTCAGTGGGTGCTCAGAACACAGAAGGTATCGTCAAAGAAAGCGGCCAGAATAAGTATAGTGCTAATCTGAATGTGTCCCAGGACTTTTTTAAGCGCAGATTGAGAATTAGTAGCAGTATCATCGCGTCATATATAGATGACAGTTATGCCCCCATTTCAACAAGTGCCGGTTTCGAAGGTAGTCTGATGGGTGCTGCCCTGGTATGGAATCCCACACGGCCGTTTTATAAGGCGGATGGAAGTTACGATCAGTTCTCATCTTCTAACTCCAACCCTTTAGCCATGCTGGATTATATTCAGGATGGAGCCCAAACAGGCCGGTTTTTGGGGAATATTGCTGCTTCATTAACCTTATTTGAAGGTTTGGACTATAAATTAAGTTTTGGTATTGACCGTTCAAATTCTGAAAGAGATATTGAACTTTCAAGTTTATTAAACCGTGACAATATCCTTGACAGGGGTTATGCCAGTATAAACGACTTGTCCACCAACAATATGTTAATTGAACATACATTAACCTATAATAAGGTTTTCAGCGATAATTTCAACCTCACAGCTTTGTTAGGTTACTCTTACCAGAAACTGGATCGCTCAGGGAATCAAATGTCAGGCAGGGATTTTGAATACAACCAGGTTTCTTACATTAACCAGATGCAATCAATCTCTCAGGCTAACAGAAGTGTGTCTTCCTTCAAAAATCCAACTACTGAATTACAGTCATACTTTGGCAGGGTAAATTTGAGCCTGTATAACAAATTCCTGGTGACTGCCACCTTCCGTGCCGATGGTTCAAGTAAGTTTGGTACCAACAATAAATACGGTTACTTCCCATCCTTTGCATTGGCGTACCGTATTTCGGAAGAAGGTTTCATTCCCGAATTTATTCACTGACTTGAAAGTACGTGTTGGATGGGGTCAAACCGGTAACCAGGAGTTCCCGGCAGGTGCAGCCCAGGCTCAGTACGAAATCACCCGTGACGGTCTGACCAGATCTCAGTATGATAATCCTGACTTAAAATGGGAAACATCAACTACAGTAAACGCAGGTATCGACTTTGCATTATTGGAAAACAGACTTACCGGTGTTATCGAATATTTCAACAAGAACACCGTTGACCTTCTTTTTAACGCAGAAGCGGCACTGCCAGGGCCTTCAGGAGCCAGAAGATGGACAAACCTTGACGCCAATGTTACCAACCAGGGTTTTGAATTTGGTTTGAATGCAGTGATTGTTCAAAAGACTGATCTTACCTTCAGTTTGGGTGGTAATGTCACTTTCATGCAAAACGAGCTGAAAAATTTCAGCGGTGTTGTTGAAACCGGGATGTTGCACGGTCAGGGTATATCAAATACTCCATCCCAGCGTTTTATCAGCAACCAGCCTCTTAATGTATTTTATATGCTGGAATTTGAGGGTCTGGATGCAAATGGCCTGGGTATATACAGCGATTCAAAGAAATATCTGCAGGATCCGAACCCAAAAACTATTCTTGGTTTAGTTTTAAATCTGAACTATAAAGGCTGGGATCTGCTGGCTAATCTGAATGGGGCATATGGCCATTATGTGTATAATAACACAGCAACCAGTGTTCTTGTGGTAGGTAATCCCTCAAAGGGAAGAAATACATCTCCGGACATACACGCTGCCGGGTGAAAGTGTTGACAATGCACTTAAAGCTTCAACCCGGTACCTTGAAAAAGGTGATTATTTACGGCTGAATAACCTGTCGTTAAGTTATTCTTTGCAAAAAGCGCCTTGGTTCTTTAAATCAATGAGTTTTTCTCTGACGGGTCAGAATCTGTTTGTGATCACCGACTTTACCGGATTTGATCCGGAAGTTAATGTGGACAAAAACATTAACGGCGTGCCCTCTTATGGAATTGAATATACACCATATCCATCAGCCAGAACATTTACATTCGGACTTAGTGTATCATTATAAAATAATATAGAAAATTGTACTATGAAAAACTTTAAGATAAAATTTCCGGTTATAATTGCTTTCATCGCCTTAGTATCTGTCTGTTGTTCAGATCTGGATGAAAACTTAGAGGACCGGTTAACGTTAAAGCAGGTAGAAGAAGCTACCGCAGGTGAAACACCAGACGTTTCAGCCCTGTTAACTGAAATCATACAACACCCTCAGGAACTTTCACGGCCCCTGAAATTCTTTTATAGCCTGAACAGTCTCGGATACGAATTGATCGCGCCTACACGCGGAGGTGACTGGGATGATAATGGCGCATGGCGTGCATTACTCAACATACATGGGATCCAGATCATACAAATTTACGTGATTTCTTTAATCGCTTTGGCTTCCGGATTATTTTCAGCAATTGACATTCTTCAATTCAATCCAAATCCGCAACAGGAAGCTGAAGCACGTTTCGTGAGAGCCTTTTATGTATTCTGGATTTGCGACGGATGGGGACAGGTTCCGATGCGTGAACCGGGAGCACCTCTTTCAGACATACCATCTGTTATGACCAGCTCTGAAGCAATTGATTATGTGATCACTGAGCTGGAAGCCATTATTGCTAACCTGTCCTGATGAATGTTCCACCCTGGGTAGGCCTCCAAGGCTGCTGCCAATGCACTATTAGCCAAAGCATATCTGAATAAGGCAGTTTATGAAAGTGCAGATCGTCAAACATTCACATTGAGCGCCGAGGATATGGATACAGTTATCACATACTGTGATGCCATCATCAACTCGGGAAAATATGCACTGGAAGCCAATTATTTCGAAAACTTCACTTCCGATAATGGTGAAAACTCCTCGGAGTTGATTTTCTGTACCAACAACATTGCAGGTGTTCAGTCAAATAGTATGAGGGCAACATTGGATGTCGGGATTGCATTACAATCAAACTCCCAGCGGATGGAACGGATTTACTGCCATGGCTGATTTTTATAATTCTTTTGATGCTACCGACACCCGCAGAGGTGTCGAATTACCCGAATTAAAAGCCACATACGGTTTAATGGCAGGCTTGCTTTATGGACAACAGTATAATAAAGATGGTGTAGCCCTGAAAGATCGTCAGGGAAATCCTTTGTTCTTTACAATCGAAAGTCCGATTATTGTTTCAGGTGCAAATCTTGAAGTAAGCGGTGTTCGTCTTATGAAATTTATTCCTACCCGCTACCTTCGAAGATGTGCCTGGAAATAAATTTGCATTCTTCAGATATTCCGATGTGCTGTTAATGAAAGCCGAAGCATTATTGCGCACTGATAATGCTAACGGCGCTTTGACTATTGTGAATGAATTAAGAGCCGTTCGTGGAGCCGGTGCTCTGGCATCAATCGATGAAACAGCATTATTGGCTGAAAGAGGTCGTGAATTATACGTAGAAGGATGGAGACGCAATGACCTGGTCCGTTTTGGGAAATTCCTTGAACCATGGAGTGATAAAGCAGCTTCTGATCCTATATATCTATTGTTCCCGTTCCCTTCAGCCCAGATTGTAGCAAATCCAGATCTGCAGCAAAATCCGGGATACTAATTAAATTATAGATAGTTCCAGGTAAGACTTTCGTTCGCAATAACTATTAAAAGAGGGTGTCTCAAAAGGGCACCCTCTCTCTTTTTTGGATTACTGCCAAAAATAAAGAGGGCGTCCCATTTTCTAATTTGAGCCACCCTCTATTATTCTTAAAATTAATTAAATTGGTTAAATTCGACCCCTGAATCACAGCATACACCCCTCCGGGTTTCTGTAAAATCTAAAAACTATCCATTTTATGTACAGGATTAAGATTCTACCATTTTTCATTGCCTTATTGATCGCCGGTTGTAAGAATGATAAAAAGATTGAAAACACCAAAGACACTTTGTTCCAGTTGATACCTTCTGAAGTGAGTGGGATCAGTTTCATCAATAAATTAACCAATGAGAAAAACGTAAATGTATTTCTCTATCGAAATTTCTACAATGGTGGAGGAGTTGGGATCGGAGACATCAATAACGATGGTTTGGCTGATGTTTACCTGACATCTAATATGGAGGATAACAAATTGTTTTTGAACCTGGGTAACTTCAGGTTTAAGGACATTACTGCCAGTTCAGGAACAGCAGGCACACACGACTGGTCTACCGGTGTGGTGATGGCAGATGTCAACGGTGACGGTTTACTGGATATATATGTCTGCAATGCAGGAAACGCTAAGGATGATAACCGGAAAAATGAACTGTTTATCAACAATGGTGATCTGACTTTTTCCGAAAAGGCTGAAGACTATGGATTGGACGACAATGGTCTTACTACACATGCTGCCTTTTTTGATTATGACGGGGATGGTGACCTGGATGCTTTTATCCTGAATAACAGCTTCATTCCTGCAAATAGCCTGGAGTTTTCCAATATGCGTGATGTGAGAAGCCAAAATTGGGACGTGCCTGAATTTCTTAAAGGAGGCGGTGATAAGCTGCTCCGAAACGACAATGGCAAATTTAAGGACGTGAGTGAGGAGGCCGGCATTTATGGAAGCCTCATCGCATTTGGAATGGGCGTAGCGGTTGGTGATATTAACCAGGATATGTTGCCGGATATATATGTTTCGAACGACTTCTATGAACGCGATTATTTATATATCAATAATGGGGATGGAACATTTAAAGAAAGCATAAAAGAGTGTATGGCCCATTTGACCCTTTCCTCAATGGGCTTAGATATGGCCGATATTAATAATGATGGCTTCTCTGATATATGCGTAATAGATATGTTGCCGGAGGGAGATACACGATTGAAAAATACCACTGATTTTGATAGTTATGATATTTACAACCTTAAGGTGGAACGTGATTTTTATCACCAGTTTCTGCAGAATACACTGCAGTTAAACAATGGCAATGAAACCTTTTCTGAAATCGCTTTTTACAGTGGTGTGGCACAAACCGACTGGAGCTGGGGACCTTTAATATTCGACATGGACAACGACGGATATCTAGATATTTTTGTAGCCAACGGGATTTACCAGGATCTCACCGACCAGGACTTTATTGATTATTTTGCTAACACTATTGTTCAGAAAATGGTCATTTCAGGCATAAAAGAAGAGGTCGATTCAATTTTCAGTAAAATGCCAAGTGTTCCTTTACCTAACTATGGTTTTAAAAACAATGGAGATTTAACCTTCATCAACAAGAGCACCGAATGGGGACTAGACATCCCCAGTTTCTCGAATGGTGCAGCTTATGGTGACCTTGATAATGATGGCGACCTTGATTTAATTGTTAACAATGTTAACCAGCCCTGCCTTGCATACAAAAATAATTCCAACGAAAAAACCGGCAATCATTATCTGAAAGTACGGCTAAAAGGTGAAGGGAAAAATACCTTTGGCATTGGAAGTGTTGTGTATGTATATTTCAACGGTCAGCCTCATAAACAGGAGCTGGTCCCATCGAGAGGCTTTCAATCTTCGGTCGACCCTGTTTTGAATTTTGGTTTGGGCAAAGCAACATCGGTAGATTCCGTGAAGGTAATCTGGCCCGATCATAAAACACAAGTTATTAAGAATATTAGTGGTGATCAGCTGATAACATTCGACATTAATGATGCCACAAAAAAAGAACTTTTTATCAGAAGCGGTAAAACAGCAGTCGATAAATTAGTTGATTCGCCATTTAATCCGCATAAAGAAAATTCGTATGTTGATTTTGAATACGAAGGATTAATAGCTCAAATGTCATCGCGGGAAGGACCTGCTATGGATGTGGCTGATTTAAACAACGATGGTCGTGATGATGTATTTATGGGCGGAGCCACTGATAACGCGGGACAAATTTATCTTCAGTCACCCGGGGGGCAGATGATTGCAAAAAGAAATGATTGCTTTGAGAAAGATAATAAATACGAGGATACGGCTGCTGGTTTTTTTGACGCAGATGGAGACGGGGACTTGGATCTGTATGTAGGTTCGGGAGGAAATGACAAAGAATCTGAATCCGATTTATTAAGAGATCGCCTGTATATCAATAATGGTAAAGGTGCATTCGAAAAAGCCGTGGATGCTATTCCGGATTTCAGGTATAATACTTCTGTGGTTGCTCCTTATGATTTCGACCAGGATGGTGATATTGACCTGTTTACAGGTAGTTTAAGTGTTTCCCGTATTTATGGCATCAACCCCAAACACTATCTGCTTGAAAATGACGGACACGGAAAATTCAAGGATATCACAGAAGCTAAAGCATATAAATTTCGTGATATGGGGATGGTCACAGATGCCGTTTGGCAGGATCTGGACAGTGACGGATTGAAAGATCTTGTTGTTGTTGGCCAATGGATGGCTCCGGTAATCTATCTTAATTCCGGACGCAGATTAAGTCCGATCGCTACCTCGCTTGACTCCCTGTCGGGATGGTGGAATGCTGTGTCCGTTACTGATTTGGACCATGACGGGGACATGGACATGGTGCTCGGCAACAGAGGCGACAACACATATATAAAAGTGAGCCCGGAAGCACCTGTAAAAATGTTTGTGAATGATTTTGACAACAATGGCAGTATCGAACAGATATTTACCCGGTACGTTGAAGGTAAGGACAAACCCATCGCTTTAAAAAGAGAGCTCACAGCACAACTGCCCGTTCTCCTGAAAAAAAACCTGAAATTTGCCGAATATGCTGTAAAATCAGTTTATGAGTTGATACCGGATGCTATTATTAAAAATTCCATTTTAAAAGAGGTTACTATTTCTGAAAGTATTGTGGCCTACAATGAGGGCGAAAACCAATATAGAATTGAAATGCTGCCAAAGGAAATTCAATTTACCTGTGTAAATGTGATTTTAACCACCGACCTGAATGACGATAATTATAATGATATTATTCTGGGTGAAAATAATTTCAGTTTTAAGCCTCAGTTTGGAAGACTTGATGCAGGCTTTGCACATATGCTTTTAGGAAGTGCAAGTGGCTTGATGAAACCTGCACGAATAGGGACTTCCGGTCAGGGAGTAGTTAACAGCATCAAAGAGATAAGAATGAATGGTCAAAAATATTTAATCCTGGGAATTAATGATCAGAGGTCAAAATTATATAAAGTTATCAAGTAAAATAATTTGTTTTTTGGCGTCGTTTGTTGCCATGGTTGCATGCAACCAAAATGGCAGAAAGCAATTTGACATGATTCGGTCATCTGAATCAGGTATTGATTTCGTCAATAAGGTGGAGGATAGCGATGGTGCCAATATTCTGGATTATCCTTATTTCTATAATGGCAGTGGGGTTTCCGTTGGTGATATCAATAATGATTCACTGCCGGATCTTTTTTTTACTTCTAACCAACAGGAGAATGCCCTGTATCTGAACCTGGGTAGGCTAAAATTCAAAAATATTACTAAGCAAGCCGGCGTTGCCGGTCATTCCGATTGGAATACCGGTTCGGTAATGGCCGATGTTAATGACGATGGTCTCCTGGATATTTATGTAATGTCCGTAGTTGGTGTTTATGGTTTTGAAGGAAGAAATGAACTCTATATTAACCAGGGAGATGGAACCTTTAAAGAAGAAGCAAAAAAGTATGGCCTTGGTTTTGATACCTGGTCAGGATCAGCCGCCTTTTTCGATTATGACAAAGACGGCGATCTTGACATGTACCTCCTGAACCAGGCCATTCATTCAAATAACCTATACGGACCTGCCACTCAGCCTGGCCAGCGTAACTATGAATCAGGCGACAGGTTAATGGAGAACCAGGGAGGTCACTTTGTTGATGTCAGTGAAAAAGCCGGTATTCAGGATGGCCCTGCTGGTTGCGGACTGGGACTTGGAATCGCCGATTTTAACAATGATGGATGGGATGATATTTATGTGGGTAACGATTCCAACGAAGATGATTATTATTATATCAATAATGGTGATGGTACTTTTTCGGAACAACTTAAGGAGCATTTCAGCATGGTAAGCCGCTCCTCCAGGGGTAATGACATTGCAGACATAAATGGAGATGGTTTTGCCGATGTCATAACAGTGGATGCATTACCTGAAGAAGAAACAATACTGAAGGCATCCAATAATAATGATCCTTCTGATTTACAGCCAATGTACGCCAGGTTGGACAATCATCCCCAGTATAAGCGTAATATGCTGCAGATTAACCACAGTGGTAAATTCTTCTCCGAAAGAGCTTTCATCATGGGGGTCGCTGCTTCCGATTGGAGCTGGTCTCCCCTGTTCGCTGATCTGGATCAGGATGGTATGATCGATCTGTTCATTACAACGGGTATTTATCGAAGACCTAATGATCTTGATTATATCAAATTCATTTCCAGTAAGCAGATCCGGGATAAATTAAATAAAACCCGTTTAGTGGACAATGAAGCAATAAGTGAAATGCCTTCTGGTGCGGTTCACAATTACATATTCCAGGGTGATGGAAAATATTTCACAAACAGGTCAGGGGAATGGATACCCGATGATACATTAATATCCAGCGGCTCGGCATATGCTGACCTTGATAATGACGGAGATCTGGATTTAGTAGTCAATAACTTTGGTACCTCTCCGGTCATCTACCGGAATAAAAACAAAAAGGCCTACAACTATCTGAAAATCAGATTTAATTACAGGAATGGAAACAGGTTTGGCATCGGAACAAAAGTCTTCCTTTATAACCAGAATAAATTGCAAACACGCCAGTTAAACTGTACCCGTGGATTCCAATCTTCTGTTGAACCTGTACTTCATTTTGGATTAGGCGCTTCAAAAATTATTGATTCTCTGATCATCATCTGGCCCGACAATACCTCTCAGAAACTTGAACAGGTAAATGTCAACCGGACCCTGAATATTAGCCCTTCTGAAGATGTGAAGCAATTTGACTGGGCACGCGTAAACCCCATTCATGAAAAATGGTTTGATAAGCCTGATAGTTCAAAAATCATTACCGCAGCTCATGAGGAAAACAGATTTGAAGATTTCAACATGAAAAAATTCATGCCTTATAAAATCTCAACTGAAGGTCCGGCATTGTCAGTTGGCGATGTAAACGGTGACGGATTACAGGATGTATATCTGGGCGGGGCAAAATCCTTTGCAGGCAGACTTTTTATCCAGAGCCAGGAAGGGTTTTCTTTAATTGAAACACCTGACTTTGTTGCGGATAGGATTATGGAGGATGTTGATGCACAGTTTAATGATCTTGATGGGGATGGAGACCTTGACCTGTTTGTGGTATCAGCTGGTGGTGAATTCTACAATCAAAAGCCTGAGCTGAAAGACCGCATTTATCTTAACGATGGGAAAGGCCATTTTACTAAAAACGAAAAGGCTGTCCCGGATTATTTTGAAAATGGTTCTGTTGCACGAATGGCGGATTACGACAAGGATGGGGATATCGATATTTTTGTTGCCGGACGGGCTGTTTCTGACCGTTTTGGAGAAATTCCAAATTCCTTTCTTCTGGAAAATGACGGGCATGGTAATTTCTCATTAAGCAACCAACCAACATTAAAAAATGCCGGGATGGTGACCGATGCCGTTTGGACCGACTTCAACGGGGATAAAATGATTGATCTGATTCTGGTTGGAGAATGGATGTCTCCCCAGTTTTTTACTAACGAAAATGGAAAATTTGTCAATGTCACTGAAAAATATTTTCCTGAAAGTATTAAAGGATTATGGAGAACCATTCAGCCTGCCGATATAAATAAGGATGGGAAAATCGATTATTTGCTGGGCAACTGGGGGTTAAACAGTAAATTTCATGCTTCTCAAATGTTTCCCTTAAAAATGTATGTTGACGATTTTGATGGTAAGGGCCAGATAGAAACACTCATCGTATTGGAAAAAAAAGGGTATTATTTTCCGGTTAATTCAAAAGATGAAATTGACAAACTCTTGGGATATATGACCAAAAAACAATTTCCTCATTACCGTGATTTTGCCGGGAAAACCATGGAACAGGTTATTGGAAAAGAGGCTCTGGCAAAAGCATCCTTGCTGGAAGTAAACACGCTGGCTTCAGGATACCTGAGAAACAACGGGGAAACCTTCAGTTTTGTTCCGCTTGATGATGAATTTCAAATCTCTCCTATCAATCGCTTTTTAGCAGAAGATCTGAATAATGATCGCAAAGAGGATATTCTTATCGCTCCTAATTTTCTTGGCGTTACTAAGTATCATGGCCGATTTGTATCGAACACGGGAACCATACTTTCAGGTGACGGCAGGATTTTGGATGGATTGGAAACCGGACTGGATTTCAGCCGGAAAGAAATAAGAAGATTAACCACAATAACCATTGTTAATGAAAAATATTTGCTGGCTGCACCAAATAATGATTCTCTATTATGGTATAAAATCAAAAACTGACATTTCTTTCTTTGTTTCATTTAAAAAGATATTTATTTGTGAAAAAGTTATTTGTTTCTGTTGCTTTAATCATTCTTTTAGCCCTGACAGGAGGCATTACTTTCCTTCTTTCCAGACCAGGTGATTACCAGGCTCATTTTACAGTTAAAACCACCCCTGATGTTGCTTATTATAATATTCTGAATTGGGATACCTGGAATCATACAAATCTAACTGCCAAAATTGATGTTCTGAGCAAAACCCCGGTCAGAAATATTTCACAGAAAGTAACACTAAATGATACAACTTTGATTTTTAACTGGGAATTTGAAAAGTTAAATGATTCAATTACTGTGGTCAGAGCCTCTGTCTCTGATCCGGACCGGAAGCTCTATAACCGGGTAACCATTCCGTTTATGAATTCTCAATTTAAAAACAATGTCAGGGGCAATCTGCTCGACATTAAGAAAAGGATGGAGTTAATGCTGAAAACGTTTCATTATGAATTTACCGGCTATCATCGCTTTGAGAAAAAAAACTGTGTTTACATTAACTTAAAAAGCACACCAAAAGGTAAAGCAAGGGCAATGATGTCAACTGTTACAGAATTGAATCAGTTTGTCAGGCAAAATAACCTGGAATTGGATGGTGAACCTTTCCTGGTTGTTCATGATTGGAATGAACTTAAGGATTCTATCAGCTTTGATTTTTGCTTTCCAATCACCAGGATTGATGCTGTTCCGGAACACCCTGAAATTAAGTTTAAAACGGTTGAAAGCATGGATGCACTTAAAACCGATTTCTACGGAAATTACAGCATTTCAGATATTTCATGGCACAATTTAGCTGAAGAAGCTAAAAAGCTGGGATACCGGAGTAATCATAAACTGATTGAGGTATATTATAATGATCCGCATTTGGGTGGAAATGAGCTGGAGTGGAAGGCTGAGATTTATCTTGGAATTGATACCGTTAATTAAAATTCAACTGGTGGTGCTTCATATGAAAAATTTTTCCTTCATTTTACTTGTATTGCTGTTAGGTTTTTCATGTGTACCTGCTGAAAAAGAAGGCAAACAATTGTTTTCGCTGTTATCCCCTTCCGCTACCCATGTGGATTTTATTAACCAACTAACCGAAAACGATCAATTTAATATCATTCAGTATCTTTATTTCAATAACGGTGCGGGTGTGGCAGCCGGAGACATCAATAACGACGGTCTGGTTGATTTATACTTTACCGCAAATCAAACACCCAATAAATTATATCTGAATAAAGGCAATCTGGAATTTGATGACATAACTGATGCAGCCGGGGTTGCGGGGAAAGGCGATTGGAAAACCGGTGTGACAATGGCCGATGTAAACGGGGATGGCTTGCTGGATATTTATGTATGTCAGGTAGGAAGTTACAAAACCCTCCAGGGAAAGAACCAATTGTTTATCAATAAGGGAAACCTGGTCTTTAAGGAGGAAGCACAGGATTATGGACTCGATTTTCAGGGATTTTCCACACAGGCTGCATTTTTTGACTATGACGGAGATGGCGATTTGGATATGTACCTTCTTAACCATTCTGTACATAGTTCACGAAGTTTTGGTTATGTCTCCCTTCGCTATGATCATGATTCGCTTGCAGGCGACAGGTTATACAGAAACGATCTGGTTGACGGTAAAATAATATTTCACGATGTCACTCAAGATGCCGGCATCTATAACAGTCATATTGGTTATGGTTTAGGAATAAATGTATGCGATATAAACAATGACGGATATCCCGATATCTATATATCTAATGACTTTCAGGAAAATGACTATCTGTACATAAACAACAAAAATGGTACATTTTCAGAACACCTGACTGATTTTATCGGACACACAAGCAGATCATCAATGGGTAACGATATCGGAGATATAAATAATGACGGCCTTCTTGATATAATTGTTCTGGATATGCTTCCTGATAAAGAAAAAATCAGCAAACAATCAGGTGGTAATGATGACTATGAACTCTTTAATTTTAAACTAAAATACGGCTATAACCACCAGTTTGTAAGGAATACCTTACAACTAAACCTTGGAGGAGGAATGTTCAGTGAGATAGGACAACTGGCTGGAGTATCTTCAACTGATTGGAGCTGGTCACCTCTCTTTTGCGATGTTGACAATGATGGTTGGAAAGACATTTTTATAACAAACGGCATTTACCGGAGAGCTAATGATCTGGATTATGTAAAATTTCTGACTGGAGGAAATAGAGATTTTCCTTTAAAAGATAATAGTAAATTAAGTGATAAGGACCTATATGAAAAGATGCCTCTCTATCCAAATATTAACTATATTTTTAAAAATAACGGTGATCTCACATTTTCAAATATGGCTAAAAACTGGGGCTTTAAAACCAGGTCATATTCAAACGGATCAACATATGCCGATCTGGATAATGACGGGGATCTTGATCTGATTGTAAATAACATAAATGAAAAGGCTTTTGTCTTCAGAAATGATGCTGAAAAACAACTGGCTAACCATTACCTGTCTATTGTGCTGAAAGGAAAAGGGATGAATACACGCGGGACCGGTGCCAGAGTGACAGTTTTCTGTTCCGGGAAAAAACATATTGAGGAGCAGTTTTCCACAAGAGGCTTTTTATCAGCTACTTCAGATGTTTTACATTTTGGACTGGGATCCGTAGATATTGTTGATTCAATTATTGTTCGCTGGCCTGACCTGTCAGAACAGATCCTGAGAAATATTCCGGCAGATCAGGTTATCACATTGAAATCGGAGGACGCGGCTAACCCATCCGGTAAGGCCAAAACAGAAAATAAGGAAAACAGGCTGTTTACGTTCTCGGAAATAGCCGGATTAACATTCAACCATAAAGAAGACGGGTATACGGAATTCAACCGTGAAAAGCTTATTCCCCATAGTCTTACGGCCGAGGGCCCTCCCCTGACTGTGGATGATGTGAATGGCGACGGATTGGATGATGTTTTTGTGGGAGGGGCCAGGGGTCAGGCCGCTGTGATATTAATCCAGCAAAAAAACGGGACATTCAAGTCGCATGATGTGCCTCAGCTAACCCGGGAGAGAAATTCCGAGGACGTGGATGCTGTTTTTTTTGATGCAGATGGAGACGGTGATCCCGATCTTTATGTGGTTCGGGGCGGTAACTTGCTTCCCCTTGGCAATTCCCTGCTATCGGATTTGCTGTTGGTAAATAACGGTAAGGGAGAATTCACCAAAAGCCCGCTGCCTGACCTGTCACATAACGGATCATGTGTGCGGCCCGGCGACTTTGACAACGATGGTGATATTGATTTATTTGTTGGCTCGAGATCAGTACCCGGAGCCTATGGCCTGTCACCTGATCAGTTTCTGCTTGAAAACGATGGTCAGGGGCAATTTAAAAATGTTATTGTTGAGAAAGCGCCCGGACTAAAGAATATTGGAATGATGACTGCCGCGACCTGGATTGATTATGACAAGGATGGGGATCAGGATCTCGTTGTAACAGGTGAATGGATGAAAATCAGCATTCTCAGAAATGATAAAGGAATTTTTACTGATGCAACCGGTATAGCGGGTTTAGACGAGACATCAGGCTGGTGGAATTGCATACAGGCTGCAGATGTAGATCAGGATGGTGATTTGGATCTTATCGGAGGAAACTTAGGTCTAAACTCTTTACTTAAAGCATCAGTTATAGAACCTGTTGAGATGTACCTAAATGATTTCGACAATAACGGATCACTGGATCAGATAATCTGCTCTTATGAAGATGGAATAAGTTACCCCGTAGCCTCACTTGATGAACTTGATGCCCAGATAGCCGGGATTAAAAATAAGTTTCCAAACTATTCTGATTTCGGAGGAAAAGAGGTAAAGGAGATCTTTGGAAATGACGCAATAGTCAAATCAACTATTAAGAAAGCAGTGCTTTTCGAAAGTTGTATTTTCTTTAATAATGGTGACGGAACTTTCAAAATAACGAAACTACCGAAAGAAGCCCAGTTTTCACCGATCCGCGATATTTTAGTTCAGGACTTTGATCATGACGGGTCAAAGGACCTGGTTGTTGTCGGTAACTACTATTCTGTCCGACCTTCTTATGGCCGTTATGATGCCAGCTATGGATGGAGCTTTTTGTGTGATACTGCTCATATATATAATCCGCTGATGCCTGTTGAAAGCGGACTTGTGATTAAAGGAGATGCAAGAAGAATTGTCACTCTTGAAGTTAAGGGGAAACAATATTTAGTTGTTGCTGTAAATAACTCAGATCTGCATATATTCCAGATATTTTAGCATAGAAACTCAATGGCTTTCATGATGAAGCTCCGCGCTTACAAATTAAGAACGGAGGGACATATGGTATACCCTACAAAGCCCTGATCGTAAAGAAAATAGATAATTTGTTTGCAGCAGGCATGCTTATAACATCAAACCACAGTGCACTTATGTCTACAAGAAATACGGTGTGCTGCATGGGTCAGGGTCAGGCTGCCGGAACGGCTGCAGCCTTGTGTGCGGCGAAAAAATGCGGAACACGTGAGCTCCGCTATTCTGACCTCAGAAAGAAGCTTGAAAATGATAATGTTTATTTTGAAAACGGGTAGCCCTTGTCTCATAAGTCACCCCAACCGGGGTGCTTCCTGCAATATTGACTAAGGGCTACCTTTTCCATATTTGGTGTTGGTAGTGTGATTGCCCGGGAGAAGTTTAAATCTGGTGGTCAAACTCAGATGTTGGCCAGGTAGACAGAGCAGCAGGCGGCAACGCCTGCTGTTTCTGTTCTCAGGCGGCTGGACCCCGGGTGCACAGGCAAAAAGCCGGCATCACGGGAAGCATGTCAGTTCAATAGTATTTTTGGTTTGGTTGATTTATTTAAGATTTAGTAGTACATTCGATTATCCAATATATAAGGCAACCTTGCACCTGCCTTAAGGGCAGACCGGGAACTAAAATAACACCTTTGAAAGAAATGAAGGAATATCTGTTGATTTGTTTTTTCCTTATAGTTGCTCTTTTGCCTTTCAACCTGAATGCCCAGTCGACAGGGATTATCAATAAACATTATTCTGTTCAGAATGGTCTTGTTTCCAACAATATAGAACATGTATACGTTGATAAGGAAGGGTATGTATGGTTTGCCACGTCCAACGGATTGCAGCAATTCGACGGATACAATTTTGTCAATTACAATTATAATGCTGATGACACCTCTTCGATTTCATATAATTTCATCTCATCGATTTCGGAAGACAAGGCCGGGAATATCTGGATAGGCACACCTGGCAAAGGTGTGAACATCTTTAACAAGGAAAGGGGAGTATTTTATCATCTTTACAACGATCACAATCACACTGATGTCCTTACAAGTAATGTAGTCCCCAGGGGTCAGGATGTGTTTGCCCTTGATGATGATGGATACATGTGGCTGAACACCGATAATGGCCTGAATAAAATCAATACGTTGGATTTTTCAGTGGAACATTATTTTGGGGACTACACGGGAGAGATACTTTTTGACAGTAAGGAACAGGTGTTATGGATTGCTTCCAATGTTCTTAAGAAGTTCAATCCCAGGACTAAGGAAATAGATTACTTTCAAATTTATTCCGGAGGTATTAATCAGAATGTCAGGGTGAACTCCCTTCTGATTGATGATGAAGGACTGATCTGGTTAGGGACAAATGCGGGGCTATTAATTTTTAACAAGGCTGATAATCGTTTTTACAGTCTGGCCGAATATCTTTCAGGAACAGATGCCGCCGGAAAGAAGGATTTCAATTGGAGCCTTCAACCTGTTGAGTCAATATACAGAGATTATCAGGATTACTTATGGATTGCGATCGATAAAAGTATCGTGAAATTAGATAAGCGTCAGGGTACTTACCAGGTATTCTCTCATGAAGTAGATAATCCAAGCAGTCTTCAGAACGCAAAAGTTTCCGGGATTTACGGAAATAATACAAGGGTTTTATGGGTTGTTTATGCTAGCTCTGGTGTATCCCGGATGAATATCTCATTAAAAGCTTTCAAACATTTCAGGTCGATCCCGGGGAATGCCAACAGTTTGA
Source organism: uncultured Bacteroidales bacterium (assembly GCA_963732575.1). Lineage (GTDB taxonomy): Bacteria > Bacteroidota > Bacteroidia > Bacteroidales > VadinHA17 > SR-FBR-E99. The sequence goes on along the minus strand of CAVTAA010000004.1, from coordinate 167,112 downwards.
CCGCAAATGCAATCCGATCCGTTCACCAGGACAGTAAAAAAAACCTATGGGTAGGAACTTATAGTGACGGTCTGAACAGGATGGTATTGGATGATCCCGGGAAAGTATTGCACTACAAATGTGACCCGCTGATCCCCAATACTATCAACTCCAATTATGTAACCTCCATTTTTGTTGATTCAAAGGAAAGACTATGGGTTGGTACATTTGATAAGGGATGCAGTTATGCCGATAATATTAATTTACCACACCTGTTCTTTAAACGTCTCCTTTATGAACAGAACGTCGAAATTCAGGATTTTACTGAAGATACTGCAGGAAATATCTGGATCGGAACACAATGGGGTTTTTATGTTTATGACTATTCAAATGATCAATTGGTTCATTATGGCGATCTGGAGAACCAGGTGACTGAAATGCAGGAGATCAATATTCAATCAGTAATATTCGAATTTCCTAATATTTTCTGGATTGCTACCTGGAACAGGGGGCTGTGCAGGCTTCAGATTAATTCTGACGGGCGGTTAACAGATCACATATCCAAAGACAGCCTGGTTATTTATGAAAATATCAAGGATGTAAATCAATCCAACATCGATAACTGCTTCATTTCCCTCTGTAAAGACGGGGACGTCCTCTGGCTGGGATCAAATGTAAATGGATTGGTAAAAATGACCCGGAGCAGGGAGCTGGTTGAGTTCATTAAGTACGATCAAACCAAAGGATCTCCGGGGAATTCGGTTTTTGGAATTGTAAAAGATAAGACTGGAAAGCTCTGGATATCTACAAATCATGGCATGGGTAAATTCGACCCTGAGAAGGAAAGATTTTTTAATTATTATGAGAGCGATGGCTTACCGTCAAACGCATTTGTGTGGAATTCCTATTTCCAAAACCAGGACGATGATATCTTCTTTGGGGGAATTAATGGAATGGTAGCATTTAATCCTGAGCAGCTCACTGAAGAAACTACTAAAAATAAGGTTTGTATTTCCAAGCTGATAGTTCAGAATAAGGAAGTCAAAATAGGTGACAAAATTAATGGCAGACAAATTCTTAATAAGAATATTCCGTACACTGACAGTATAACACTGACATATAAGGAACCTGCTTTTACTATTGAATTTGTTGCTTTAAATACCATTGATCCTGAAGAGGTTATCTTTTCCTATAAACTTGAGGGCTTTGACGGGGACTGGATTGTGAGTTCTTCACAAAAGCGAACTGTGACTTATACTAACCTCAGGCATGGCAGTTATAATTTTCTTGTCAGAGCTTCAAATAACATTGCTGAGTGGGACCAGAATCCGGTATCCCTAACAATTACAATACTGCCACCCTGGTGGAAAACTATCTATGCATTGACTGCGTTTTGCATTCTTTTTATTGCGCTTCTTTTCATGTTCAGGTGGTTAATCCTGATGCGGGCCAAATTGGTCAATGATGCAAAACTGGAACATCTGGAGCGTGAAAAAACAGAAGAGCTTTACCAGTTCAAGATGCGGTTTTTTACAGATATATCACATGAGTTTCGTACTCCGCTGTCTCTGATCCTGGCTCCTCTTCAAACAATTGTTACGAAAGTAAGGAATGATCCGCAATTAATTAAACAAAGCCAGGTCATCAAAAAAAATGCTGACCGGCTTCTACGGCTGATTGAACAGGTTATGGATCTGAGGAAAATTGATCTTAACAAAATGAAGGTAATTCTCAGCAAGGGTGATATTATTGGTTTTGTGAAGGACTTAACCTGTTCTTTTGAAGAAATTGCCATCCAGCGGTCTATGGAGCTCGAATTTAATTCATCCATAAATTCTTATGTTACATGGTTTGATGAAGGCAAGCTCAAGGAGATAATCTACAATTTAATGTCAAATGCCTTCAAATTTACTCCGGATAATGGAAGGATAGAGGTAAGTGTCAGAATACAGCTATCCACAGAAGAATCCGGGAGGCAAAAGAGAAACTTAAATCATCCGGTTATTCCGTGGAAATAAGGATAAAGGATACAGGAATAGGTATACCCCCTGAACGCAAGGACCACCTGTTCGAGAGATTTTTCACAATTGAAAACAAGGATGCAAGGGTCAGAAGAGGATCTGGTATAGGGCTGGCACTGATAAAGGAACTGATAGATCTGCAAAAGGGAAGTATCAGCGTTGAAAGTGAAGAAAACAAGGGTACCTGCTTTATTATTTTATTGCCAGTTATAACTGAACCCTCAGTTTCAGAAGGAATGATTGAAATACTGGAAGAAGGAAAAATTCCGGCAACCTCGTTTCAAAGACTGGAACTGACTGATGACCATGAGTATATCTTCACCTATCAGGATGGGAAGTACGATAGTCTTTCAGGAAAAAAGCAGCCTGTCATATTAGTGGTTGAGGATGACCAGGAGGTAAGGGCGTTTATCAGAGAAAATCTTGATGCCGGATTTAATATGATTGAAGCAGCAGATGGGAAGACCGGCTTTGATAAAGCCGTCAGGTATGATCCTGATATTATTATCAGTGATATTATTATGCCTGTTATGGATGGCATTGAAATGTGTCATAAAGTCAAATCAGATCTCCGGACCAGCCATATACCGGTTATATTGCTGACGGCCCGATCCTCCCTGGAAAACAAAATTGAAGGACTGGAGACAGGTGCTGAAGCATATATTGAAAAACCTTTTTCGCTTGATTTGCTCAAGACGCAGGTAAACAGTATTCTGGAGAACAGGAAGGTACTCCGGGACAAGTTTAGTAAAGAATTGATTATTAAGCCGGCAGATATTGCAATAACCTCTGTTGATGCTTTATTTCTTCAAAAAGCAATTGATGTTGTTGAGAGGCATATTTCCGATCATAACTTTGACTTAAATGAGTTCTGCAGGGAGATTGGGATGAGCAGAAGTCAGCTGCATCGTAAGCTTAAGGTTCTTACATCCCAGTCTGCCTCTGAATTCATCCGTACACTGAGACTGAAGCGCGCAGCTTTCATTCTAAGCCAAAGCCATATCTCAATTGAAGAAGTATCCTATAAGGTAGGCTTCAAGTCTCCAGCCTATTTCACAAAATGCTTTAAAAATCTTCTTGGCAAAACGCCTTCCGAATTTATTATGCCCTAGAAGGCGTATTCAATTAATTTCTTGCATTTTACATATTTAATTCCTTACGGTATTATTTTTTTAACGGGTATCCTGTGCAACATATGTTATTAAAAATGACACCAGATTTATAGTCAGACATATGTTATAAAGATTGGGACAAAATGTGATAGTTGGTTAGAGTAGTTCACCTACCTTTTTGTTGGCTATTGAAATCTATCACCATGTCCAACCATGAAAATTCAAATCCGGAAATTGAAAATCACAAGAAGAAAATCAGGATAATGGAGGTTGTGATTTTCCTGTTTCTCGTTATGCTGTTTATGGTGGCTGTAATCATTATTGGAACCAGATGAATCCATTAAAATGTTTAACAAGTATACTATGCTTACTCTTTAATAACCTAAAATAAATCTCTATGAGAAAGTATCGGTTAAATCGTTCAAGTTTTCAGAAGAAAAGCATTTTGCTTTTAATTCTATGGATTTTTGTTGCGCAATTCACATTTGCGCAGAAGGTAGTCAGCGGCACCATAAAAAGTGAGGCTGACAACACTCCCTTAGCAGGGGTGAATGTCATTGAGAAGGGTACAATGCATGGCATTATGTCTGACGCAAACGGCAAATACTCAATGACTGTTTCGGAAGGCGCCACACTTGTCTTTTCTTTCATTGGATTACGAACCAAGGAAGTTCCGGTTGGAAATCAGAAAGTGGTTGATGTTTCAATGGCCTCCGATGTTATGGGTCTTGATGAAGTTGTGGTTATTGGTTATGGGTCAATGAAAAGGAGTGATCTAACCGGATCCATCGGATCAATTAATGCCAGGGAGCTCGAAGCCATACCAATTGTCACTGTAGAGCAATCAATGAATGGTCGTATGGCAGGAGTTCAGGTTACTCAGGCATCTCATTCACCTGGTGGCGGGGTCACAGTCCGGGTTCGCGGTGGAAATTCAATAAACTCAAATATTGAACCACTCTATGTCATTGACGGTTTCCCGGTATACTCAAATAACAGTCAAATCCCAAGCAGTGGTCCGAATGACGGGGTTATGCCACAGATGAACCTGCTGGCCGGTATAAATCCTGGTGATATCGAAAGTATCGAAGTGTTAAAGGATGGTTCATCTACCGCAATTTATGGAGCAAGAGGGGCAAATGGGGTTGTCCTTATAACTACCAAAAGAGGTTCAGCAGGTGCCACTAAAATAGACTATTCAGCATACTATTCCATTGAGCAGATTTCCAATAAGCTTGATCTGCTCGATGCCTATCAGTTTGCAGTTCTCCATAATGAGATGAGCACAAATACGGGACAGACTGAACAGTTTACAGGTCAGACAATAGATGGAGTTTATTACGGAAATCCGGAGGAATTTATATCACCATTTAACACTGCCGGTGGTACGTTGCCATCGACAGACTGGCAGAAAGAGGTACTGCGGACCGGACACATTATGAGTCACCAGCTTTCATTATCAGGTGGTACTACAACTACGCAATACGCACTATCACTCAACCGCTATGACCATGACGGTATTATCATCGGGGGGGACTATGCAAGAACATCCGTAAGGATGAATCTGGATTCCAAAGTTTCCAAGTGGCTTGCAGTAGGGGCCAGCATAACTTTTAGCAATAATATATCCAACAACTCCGGTTCTGAAACCGGATTGCAGTGGTTTAACGGAGGAACAGTCTCTGCAGCTATAAAAGCATGGCCGATGTTTGCACCTTATGATGAGGAGGGAAACATCAACGTAGAGGCTGGCGCAAGAACGATGAGAGGCAATCCTGTTGCATATGCCACTGAAGCAAAGAACGTTCTTACTAATAACAGATTACTTGCCAATGCTTTCACAACAATAAGTTTATATGAGGGATTATCACTGAAAATAAGTTTTGGTGCTGATGTGAATGATATTTCGCGTAATCGTTATTTCCCGAAGACTACTTATGAAGGATACGTTCAAAACGGGGCTGCAGCCAAGAATACAAGCAACATATTATCATGGCTGAATGAAAACATTCTATCCTATGAGAAATCCTTTGGCTCTCATAAGTTCAATTTAATGGGTGGTTTTACCATACAGCAGGAAGTCGGAGAAGGGTTTTCAACATCAGCATCTGATTTCCCGAGTGATGTATTCGAAGACAACAATATGTCAGCGGGGGCAAAGCAAACAGACCCTTCATATTCATATAAGACAAAGTGGTCAATGGCTTCATGGATTGGCCGCGTGAACTACAATTTAATGGACAAGTATCTGCTTACCTTAACCGGCAGAGCAGACGGTTCTTCAAAATTTGGCGAGGAGAACAGATGGGCTTTCTTCCCATCAGTTGCTGTCGCATGGAAAGCTTCAGAGGAACAATTCATGAAAAACCTCAATGCCTTTAGTACGCTGAAGTTAAGGTTCAGTGTAGGAACAACGGGTAACTCTGAGATTGGGTTATACCAGTCGCAGGCAATACTTAGTATGCAGAATTACACGTTTGGCGAAGGGAACTTCAGTACAGGGGTTGGGCCAATCAGGATGGCAAATCCGGACCTCTCCTGGGAAACGACACTTCAATATGACGCCGGTCTGGAAATGGGATTTATGAAAGATCGACTGAATATGATAATAGATGCCTATTACAAGAAAACCACAGATTTGTTATTAAGTGCCAATCTGCCGGGTACTTCCGGCTTTGTGCCTCCGATACTGGGATTTAATTTACCGCCTCAAAACATAGGAACTCTTGAAAATAAAGGTTTGGAATTCACTGTGAATTATGATATCCTGACAGGCAACTTCAAATGGAAAATCAGCGGTAATATATTTGCCAACAAGAATAAGATACTTGATCTTGGTGGCAGACCCGGTTTCACATTGCAGGCTCCCAACGATCTGGACAAACATGGCGGGAAAGTCTGGGTAGATGTCGGATTACCGGTTGGTGTCTGGAGACGAAGCATTTATGACGGAATTTTCAACGACCAGGCAGAAGTTGATGCATATGTAAATGAGGAAGGTGATCCGATACAGGCTGGCGCCGAACCGGGTGATGTCAAATATATTGACGTTGATGGCAGCGGGACATTCGATGGAAAGGATCTGGATATTGCAGGTGATCCCAATCCGGATTATCTGTTTGGAATAACCAATGATTTTAGCTTTAAGAACTTTGTGCTCAGCATTTTCATCAACGGATCTCAGGGTAATGACATTAACTCTCCTACTTTCGTTCATGCCTCTGATCTTGCCTCTTTGGGTAATGGTAATCTGGTTGCTAATATGTGGAACAGATGAACTCCTACCAATACGGATACAGATGTGCCAAAGGCAGGTGCTAATTATACATGGGGGAATGACATGATATTTGACGGAAGTTATGTCAGAATAAAGAATGTCAGGCTTTCCTACAATATTCCTACCAGTGGAATCTCATGGCTCAGAAATGCACAGGTTTACATAAACCTTGCTAACCTGTACACCTTTACTGATTACCCCGGATATGACCCCGAGGTAAATTCATCCGGACAGAGTCCATGGCAACGAGGGATTGACCTTAATGGATATCCTTCTCCAAGGAGTTTCATGTTTGGTATCCAGATAGGATTATAATGCTTAATATTTAAAATACTGAATATGAAAACATTAAAAAGTATTCTTATAACATGTTCCATGATAATGATTGTATCATCATGCATGGAAGATTTCCTCGAGGAGGAAGTGTATACCAATCTGGCGCCGTCTAATTTCTACAAGACAGAAGCGGATGCTATTGCAGCGGTCAGTGCAGTTTACAATAATTTCCAGATATATGGAAATGAATGGTGGAATGCGGGGAATGCATACATGTGCATGACAGATGCGGTCACTGATATTATGTTTACTCATTGGTTTTCTTCTTACGAAAATTATACATATAATTCTTCAGCAACCGAAATCTATGATTTATGGAAGTGGTGTTATAATACTAATAACAACGCTAACATTGCTATCGGGAGACTGGCAGAAATTACAATGGATGAGACTTTAAAGGCACGGTTGATAGGAGAGGCTAAGTTCCTGCGAGCAATGAACTATTTCAATCTGGTCAGGTTCTGGGGTGATGTGCCATATATTGATTATGAAGTAAAAGGATTCGGAGATGTACAACTTGTGAGCAGAACCCCGAAGGCAGAGGTATACCAGAATATCATCCAGGATCTTCAGGATGCCATTGCTGTGTTGCCTGTTTCATATTCCTCACCAACAGATGCAGGCAGGGCTACCAAGGGAGCGGCAAAGGCGTTGCTTGGAAAAGTTTACCTGACCCGGGGATGGGGTGGTGGTCCGGCCAATATCAGCACTGCTGACCTTCAGCTGGCTGTAGGTTTATTTGAAGAGTTGATGGCTGCACCCTATACTTATGATGTTGCTGTAGATGTCACGGACGAGTTTAAATATACTGAAGAGAATAATCCTGCATTCGGTCACATTTTTACCATTCAGTATTCTCAAGCTTTAGGATTTGAAGGCACATGGCTAGCACAGAACATGCAGGCCATGGAGCTTGAGAACGCATGGTGGGGGTATTCTGCACCTGAAAGCTGGGTTCAGGGATCCGGCGGCTATGAGATAAACTGGGTGGATGGCTGGAACCCTGTGCCGGTTGATAACAGGCTGAAATTCCTGTGGGAGAATTATACTGACCTCTGGTGGTACTACTGGTGCAAAAAGTGGCAGTATGAACATTATCAGGGATGGGCAGAGCATCCCCAGAATTACACACTTATCCGGTTTGAAGATGTATTACTGATGCATTCGGAAGCATTGAATGAACTTAACCCTGCACCGAATGCCCAGGTATTAGCCAGTATCAATCGCGTCAGGCAGCGTGCTGGAGTTGCTCAGTATATTCCAACTGACTGGACCAAGGAAACCTTCAGGGATGAGATCCAGAATGAACGTAACAGAGAGCTTTGGGGTGAAGGACATGCGTGGTTTGACTATGTCAGAAAAGGAATGCTTGTAGACCGGATGCTGGCAGCTGGCGTACCTGCAACAATGGTGTCAGCTAAGAATAACCTTTATCCTGTTCCTCAGGCAGAAATAGAAAGCAATCCTAATTTGCTTCCTAACAACACGGGCTGGTGAAAGGTCATTTCTAATATTCATTTTATATTGGGTTAGGGTAACAGGCATGAGATATTGACCAGCGATAAAACAGGATTTATCTCATGCCTTTATTTCTATTTTCTGATGTAGCACTGTTAATGTGTACCTTACCTGATCAGTAACATTGCTGCTATCGTCAATTCTTACTATATGAGACATGGGCCTGGTGCTGAGGATAGAAATTTAAAAACTCCAGATCCATGACTCTGTGAACAAGCCATTTACTACTTTTTAACAATGATATATTACTAAAATGAGGAAATATTTATTGCTGGTCATAGCGTGCATGGTGCTTTTCGCATGCGGAAGGGAAATTTCAGATTTATCAGATCAGTTCAATCATGTCGATCAGACACTATGGATTGTGGATGACCTTGATAACACAATCAGTCAATGGAACAAACTCGGATTTAATGAGGTAGTACGCCTTGACACGGCAGATGCATATTTCAGAAACTCCGGTATCGACGAGAAAATTAAAATAGCAAAAGCCAATCTGGGTGGTGCAAATATTACATGGATACAACCCCTTGGGAGCGGATCTGTTTTCACGGAATTTCATAACCTGTATGGTGACGGTGCCATGAGCCTTGTTCACAGATTGAACAGCAAACAGGAACTCAGATCTGAGCTCAGGCGCCTCTCAGGTATCGGCGTGAAGATCAAGGAAGAAATAAAGATCTCCACCAGAGAGGGGGTACTCAATTTTATCCTGGCAGATACCTTCGAAAAAGGCAAGTACTACCTGGGCTATACGTTTGGGGAGGATGACCTGAAAATTATTAGTCAACTTCACCCGGAGAACCTTCATGAAATGCACCTCAGTCAGTATGCATTTGCCATAAGGGATCCTGAAAAAGTATCAGCATACTGGCATTCAATAGGCCAGCCCGAATTCGTGATAAATAATCCCGTGCTTGGGGACACTCATTATTACGGCGAAATAGTCGATCACAAACTTATCCAGGGCTGGCAGAAAGAATTTGATGTTGATTATGAATGGTGCATTCCGGTTAAACCCCCAATCGTTTATGATGACCATATCAAAAAACACGGAGAGGGGATACATCACCTTGCATATGCAGTCAAAGACATGGACATGGTGCTGCAGGATTATGCTGCGAAGGGATTTGTTGTTTCAATGGGCGGAACATGGGGGGAGGAAGGTAAACCCGGCTCAGGAAGATATGAATATATAGACATGGAAAAAGGAGGAGGGCTCACAATGGAACTATTATGGAGCCTTGAATAACTCATAATTAAAACATGAAACTATGAAGACAAGATACTTTTCAGCCGCAAGTGTACTGTTCATAACAACAATCAGTTTGTTTCAGTCCTGTCAGCAAGATGATAATATAGTTACAGTGCAGGTTTTCCCTGATTCTGTTCTTACGGACGTGTCACATCATCCGGTGGGTATCAATGTTGACTATTTCATGGATGACGATAATTATCTGAAGCCGGAGCGGAGAACCGCTGATGCCCTTAAAGCCATGGGTGTCAAATATCTGAGGTACCCGGGAGGAAACAAATCCGATTTGTACCTGTTTTCTGTTCCCCCTTATGAAAAGTCACAACCAACTCTGGCAAGAACGGGAGAAGGAGCCGTGGGCTATGATCGTGTGGTCAGGGATAACAGCGAATACAAATTTGATGTGCTTGATTTTGACGAATTTATCGCTATGTGCCGCGAGATTGGTGCTGAACCGGTTATCACAGTCGCTGCGGATGAGTACCTGGTAAATTATCCTGATGGCTGTACCATTACGGACAGGGATGGCCTGATAAAAAATGCCGTGGAGTGGGTGAAGTATTCCAATATCAAAATGGGATATAATGTAAAGTACTGGATGATAGGAAACGAGTGCTGGCACAATAATAATGAAAACTCCACACCTGAAATATACGCCCGGGATGTTGTTGACTTTTCCAAAGCAATGAAAGCCGTTGACCCGTCCATCCTCATCATTCCCAACGGTAATTCTGTAGATTTTTTTAAAAGGGTTCTTGCTATTGCGGGGAACGATATTGATCTTATTTGCCTGAGTAACTATCCCACGTATGATTACAAAGCCGGCTATGCCACTTACAGGGATACACTGCAAAACCTCCTGGGCCCTGTAGACAGGGCCATTGCAGCAATGGAAGAAATGACTTCGGAGAGCGGGATGAAAAAGTTCAAAATGATCGTGGCTGAATATGGCCCTTTTGACTGGGCTTACAAATGGCCTTTTATCAATGACATGGGCCACAATCTGTGTAATTTCGAAATGACCGGTGAACAGCTGCAAACACCTGAAATAGAGTTTTCATGTTTCTGGAATACACGATGGATCGATAACAACTCTGTGGAAAACGAGGTACACGATGCCCTTGACAAGGATGGGAACTTTAATGCGATAGGGTATGGATTAATGATCTGGGGAAGATACCTGGGAGAAACCATGGTGAGGACAACAAATACCTTGCATATCAGGACTTTTGCCAGTTACAGCCCGGCAGATGAGATTATGTATGTCTATTTGCTGAATAAGGCAGAGGACTCCATTTCCATAAACCTGCAGATAAGTGATCACTCTGTTGCCGGAGTAGAATCATATGGTCAGTTAACCGGACAGGGTTCCGGTGATGTTGATCCTGTGTGGAATGATAAGGTCACCCTTGCTAAAAGAGACTTAGATGATCTATTACTACCACCTGTTTCCATTTCGGTAATGAAAATCAAGCTTAAATGACGGCAGGAAAAGTTATCACTTCATGGAGCCTCAAACTCCTCCTTTTAGTGATCCAGGTCACCTTGTTATCAGGATGCGACCGTAATAGTAAACTAAGTCCTGCTGAAACGGACTCTGTCACGTATACAAACCCGGTAATTTCAGGTTTTAATCCTGACCCCAGCGTCTGCAGGGTTGGCAAGGATTATTACCTGGTAACCAGCAGTTTCGAGTATTTCCCGGGAGTGCCGGTATACCACAGCCAGGACCTTGTAAACTGGGAACAGATTGGCTACTGTCTTGACAGAAAGGAGCAGCTAAATCTTGAGGGGATGGGGCTGTGGCAGGGTATATATGCTCCCGTGATCAGGTATCACGATGGGTTGTTTTATATGATTACAACTCTGGTCGGGGGTGGAGGGAATTTTTATGTAACAACTACTGATCCCGCCGGCCCATGGTCAGATCCTGTCTGGGTGGATGAAGGGCAGTTTGATCCATCCCTGTTATTTGATGACGACGGAAAGGTTTATTATACACGAAGAGGACCGACAGGGATTGTGCAGGCAGAGATAGACCTGAAAACCGGCAAACTCTTAACACCCCTGAAGGAGATCGCCCGGGGTTATATCTCGAGGGATGCCGAAGGACCTCACCTGTATAAAATTAACGGGTGGTATTATATTATGATTGCGGAGGGCGGAACCCGTTTCCTGCATATGGAAACGATGGGCCGTTCCAGGAATCCATGGGGCCCCTTTGAACCCTGCCCGTTTAATCCAGTCCTGGCACAGCATGAAGGCTATTCAAACACCATCCGGTCAACAGGGCATGCTGAACTGGTTCAGGCTCACGATGGGTCATGGTGGATGTTCTTCCTGGCCACACGGCACACCTGGTATGATGGACTGAGTAACCTGGGAAGAGAGACATTTCTGGCTCCCGTCAGCTGGAAGGATGGCTGGCCGTACGTGGAAGAAAAATATGTGCTTGATACGGATGTCAGGGTAAAAACTCTTCCGATAATAAGATTCGAAAACCGGCCAAACCGTGATGAATTTGACGCGGCTAAGCTGGATCTCAACTGGATGCACCTGCGTAATCCGCTTGATAATTCGTTCAGTCTGACAGAAAAACCGGGAGTACTCCGGTTATATGGCAATCAACATGCATTAAGCGACCTTCGTGCCCCTGCTTTTATCGGTCGAAAGCAAAAGCATATCAACTGTATTGCCACAGCAAGCCTGTCATTCTTTCCCGCTGCCTCGAATGAAGAAGCGGGGATGACAGTCTACCTGAATGATAAATATCATTATGACCTGTTCCTGACCCGCCGAGACGGCACGTCAAATCTTGTGGTCAGAAAAACGGTGGGAGATATTGTGACTGAAACGGCGAGGGAATCCCTGGAGGAAAACAATCTCTGTCTCAGGATCAGGTCTGATGAAAGAAATTACTATTTTGAATATTCGACTGATCCGAATGGAGATTACAAAACACTAGATCAAGGTTTGTGCCAGCTGATCACTACTGAACTGGCGAGTACGTTCACAGGTACTGTCATTGCCATGTATGCCAGCGGAAATGGAAAGAGTAATACGTACCCTGCCGAATTTGAATGGTTTGAATATTCACCCGTAAATGAAATCACTAAAAACAAATAAAAAACAAGGTATGGGAAAATATGGCAGTGGATTATCAGCTGCATGCTTAATTGCAATTGCAGCATTAACAGGATGCACCTTAGCCAACAGTGACAAAGTGCGTAATACAGGAGTGTCCTATTATGTAAGCCTGAACGGCGATGACCTTGCGAAGGGATCGAAAAGACATCCGTGGAAATCCATTGAAAAAGTGAATGCAACCACATTCAGGGACGGTGATGCCGTTTATTTTGAAGGCGGATCAACTTTTGAGGGAATGATCCAGCTCAATTCGCTTGATTCAGGATCAGAAGGAAAGAACCTCGTCATAGGATCATATGGCGATGGGAGAGCAGTGATAAACGGGGGAAAGGTGCAGGCATTTATGACTGCCGGGTGTGACTATCTGGAGGTGAGGGATCTTGTTTTCACCGGTGCGGGGCGCAAGGATGGCAATTCGACTGATGGCGTTTCTATCACAGGAACAAAAAATCTAATCATAGACAGCCTGGAAATTTCCGGATTTCAGCACTCCGGGCTTCAGGTTCAAAATAGTTCAAATGTGAAAATTGAAAGAGTTTACGCTCATGACAATGGTTTTGCAGGCATTCATATAACCGGTAATACCATGAATGATCCTGTGAACTACGGAAATGAGGATATATACATCGGGCATTGCGTTGCTGAAAACAACCCCGGAGACCCCACCGTAGAGAAAGGCCACAGCGGGAATGGAATTCTGGCTTCCTCGGTTAAGGGAGGCATTATCGAATTTTGCGAAGCATTTAATAACGGATGGGATATGCCCTGGACAGGCAACGGCCCGGTGGGTATCTGGATATGGGATTGCACGGATTTTGTTATCCAGCACTGCATTTCTCATGATAATAAAACAAACCCGGTTGCCGCAGACGGCGGAGGGTTTGATCTTGACGGCGGGGTTTCAAATTCGGTAATTCAGTATTGCCTGTCTTATAATAATCAGGGTGCGGGTATAGGATTGTTCGAGTTTGGAGCAGCCAAACCATGGGAGAACAATGTAATTCGTTACAACATCAGCCATAATGACGGTTTAATAAACGCCGGATCGCTTGCCATATGGAAAAGTGAGACAGGTGGTGTAATGCGCAATTGCGAGATATATAACAATACCTTCTATAACGACACTATCAAGGGACTGTCACTCTGGGTATACAATAACTGGCCAGGCTTCAGCTTCAGAAATAATATTTTTGTATATAAAGGATCATTTCTCTTCCCGGGTCAGAAACTGGCAGAAGAATTATTTCAGGCCAATTGTTACTGGAACCTTTCAGGCAACACGGAAATCGCCGGGTTCAAAAACCTGTCTGAATGGGCTAAGGCAACCGGAAATGAGATAATCGATGGCAACATGGTTGGTTTTTATACTGACCCTCAGCTGCAGTATCCGGGATCAATTAACTTAACGGATCCGGAAAAGCTCACGGTGGAGAATCTGTCTGCCTGGAGGCTGAAACCAGGGTCTCCGCTGATAGACAGGGGACTGGATATGAAGAAGCTTTTCAGTCTTGATCCGGGCGGGAGAGATTTAGTCGGAACATCCATCCCCCTGGAAAATGGATTCGATATCGGAGCAATTGAGACAGTAAAATAAGACCAAACCATGTCAAGATCACTGACAAGAAAAGAGTTCATCAGGGTATCTGCCGGGACTGCTGCATTTGTAACCACCAGGGGCTTTTCACTGTTGGCATCAAAGGGAAACAGCCCGAAGATCAGGCTTGGAGGGCCGCTGTTTACAAAATACAAGGAGCCCGCGGAATGGACGGATGCCCTCAGTAAGGCAGGTTACAGGGCGGCTTATTGCCCGGTAGATAATTCTGCCACTCCTGAAGAGATCAGGGCTTATAAGGCAGAGGCTTACAGGGCAGACATTGTCATATCGGAGGTTGGTGTGTGGGTCAACACCATCAGTCCCGACGAACAGGAAAGGAAAGCCGCCGTTGAAAAATGCGTGCAAGGCCTTCAGCTTGCAGATGAGATTGGAGCAATGTGCTGTGTGAATACAAGCGGATCAAGAAACAAAGCTTACTGGGCTGGGCCTCATAAAGAAAATCTTACCCGGGAAACATTTGATCTTGTGGTTGAAACCACCCAGCAAATCATAGATACGGTGAAACCCCGTCATACTTTCTTTACCCTTGAAGCCATGCCCTGGGCATTTCCCTGGTCACCCGATAATTATCTCGATCTGATAAGGGCGATTGACCGGAAGCAGTTCGGGGTGCACCTTGACCCCGTTAACATGATCATCAGTCCTCAGGTCTTTTACAGTAACGGGGATATGATCAGGGAGTGCTTCTCAAAGCTTGGCCCCTATATCAGGAGTTGCCATGCAAAAGACATGATTCTCAGGGAGGATATATATACGCCACACCTTGATGAGGTAAGACCGGGTCTCGGAAACCTAGATTATTCTGTATTTCTCAAGGAACTCTCAAAGCTTGATAATGTTCCCCTTATGATGGAACATCTCCAGTCGGAAGAGGAATATTCCCTGGCTGCTGAATATATACGGGCACAGGGCAAAAACGCGGGAATTATTATCTAAAACAAAAAATAACAACCTATGAAAACAAAAAGCATCGCATCAGGTTTAATGACTTTGGCTTTGGGGCTGCTTATTCAAAGCTGTACACAGACAAAAGATAATACACCACTGGAAAAGGCTATCATGGCCGAAGGGCGCACGGAAATCCTTTTTGATGCAGACTGGAGATTCTTAAGGGGCAATGCGGAGCAGGCTGAATTGACTGGTTTCGACAATTCATCATGGAGGCTATTGGATCTCCCTCATGACTGGAGCATTGAAGATATCCCTGGCACCAATTCACCCATCGATTCAAATGCCATAGGAGGAATAGACGCCGGTTATCTGGTCGGAGGGACCGGCTGGTACCGGAAAACATTTATGGTCCCGAAGGACCTGTCGGGTAAAAAATTCCATCTGCAGTTCGATGGGGTATATATGAATGCTGAAATCTGGTTAAATGGGAAGAGTATTGGTATTCATCCGTATGGTTATACAAGCTTCCGGTTCGATATTACCAGCTCACTGCTCCCGGGAGAGGAAAATATTCTTGCAGTTAAAGTGAGCAATGAAGGGCGCAACAGCAGGTGGTACAGTGGCTCCGGAATCTACAGGCATGTGTGGCTGAGCGTACTTGAACCTGTTCATACTGATCCGTGGGATATGTTTATTACCACTCCTCTTGTGGATGAAAAACAGGCAACGGTGAACATCAGAACAACCGTTTTCAATGAGACCTCAGAGGCAGAAGAAGTGGCCATCGTAACGCATATCCTTGACAGGACAGGAGTGCAACTGGTTCAGGATGAAAAGACACAATCAGTTCCTGCAGGTGCAGAATTCGAATTTATTCAGGAATTACCTCTGGATGCCCCTGAGCTGTGGTCACCGGAGAATCCGTCACTTTACACTGCCGTTTGTGAAATTTCTAAAATGTCAGAGGGAGTGAAAGTGTTGACAGACCGTCTCGAGACAAGGTTCGGAGTGCGAACTGTTGTTATAAATGCAAAAGAAGGTTTCCTTTTAAATGGAAATACACTCGAATTAAAAGGGGCATGTATGCATCATGATAATGGCCCGCTTGGTTCAGCCGCTTATGACAGGGCTGAAGAGCGGCGTGTGGAATTGATGAAAGCCAGCGGATATAATGCCATACGAACAGCTCACAATCCCCCTTCCCCGGCTTTTCTCGATGCCTGTGACCGCCTTGGAATACTTGTGATGGATGAGGCTTTCGATATGTGGAAGGAACCGAAAAATCCTGAAGACTACCATTTGTACTTTGATGAATGGTGGCAAAAAGATATTGAGAGCATGGTGCTGCGTGACCGTAATCATCCCTCCATCGTCATGTGGAGCATTGGCAATGAAATACCTGAACGAGGGAAACCGGAAGGTTATAGACTTGCGCAGCTTCTGGGTGACTATGTGAAGCAACTTGACCCCTCCCGAATGATTGCCTCGGCAGTGAACAGCGTCACACCGGATAAGGATCCGTATTTTGCCACTCTTGATGTCAGCGGTTATAATTATGCCATAGATAATTATGTTAAAGATCATAACCGCCTGCCTGACAGGATAATAGTTTCAACCGAGTCATATCCGCTGGAGGCGTTTGAATACTGGATGGCCGTGAAAGACTATCCCTGGGTCATTGGTGACTTTGTATGGACCGGCTATGATTATCTCGGCGAAGCGAGCATCGGATGGCTTGGTTATCCCCATGAGGGCTCCTTCTATCCCTGGACACATGCCTATTGCGGCGATATCGACATCTGTGGCTTTAAACGCGCCCCATCCTATTACCGCGATGTTTTATGGGGAGATGGTAATGAGGTATTCATTTTTGTCAAGCCTCCGGTTCCATCTTTCCCGCTGAATCCAAAGAAAGAAGTCTGGAGCAAATGGGAATGGCAGGATGTGGTAGCGCGCTGGAACTGGGAAGGTTATGAAGGAAAAGAATTGGAAATTGAAGTGTATTCTTCATGCCCTGAGGTTGAACTGTTCCTTAATAATAAATCGTTCGGCAGGAAGCAAACGAACAGGGCAAACGAGTGGATAGCCAGATGGGAAGTTCCCTATGAACCCGGGATACTAAGTGTAAAGGGATACGACGGAGTTACTGAGGTGGCAAATTGCGAACTGAAAACCGCAGATGAACCTTCAAAAATAACGATGAGTGCAGATCGGACATCAATAAAAGCAGATGGTCAGGATCTTAGCTACGTCATTGTGGAACTTCTGGATGTGAATGGTGTCAGAAATCCGCTCGCTGAAAACCTGGTGAATTTTGAAATTGAAGGACCGGGAACAATTGTCGCAGTGGGCAGTTCAAATCCAATGGGCACCGAAAGTTTTCAACAGCCTCTTCGCAAAGCCTGGCAGGGGAGATGCCTGGTGATAGTCAAAGCAGGAAAAACTCCGGGCGATATTACACTCAAGGCTTATTCTGACGGACTTGAACAGGCGGAAATTGCGATTTCTTCAGGTATGTAGATTTCTGATCAGGAACAAATTGCTAAAACACATCAATGATGAAAACAGTACTTCACTCCATAGCTGCAATCCTTATCTTCATATTGCTTCCTTCATGCTCCGGGAAAGAAAAAACTGCCACAGTGAATTTTGAAGGGACCATTGCAGAAAAAAAATGGGCTCTGAATGAGCTAAATCCTGATCTGCCATCTGACTGGTCGGCCTATGAGTTTCTGACCTTCGATATGAAGTCTTCTACAACGCAGCGTTTTGACCTTGTATTATATTGCAGCGATGGAGTCAGGAAATTGAGGATAAACCCGTTTCAGGGTGCCTCGATACGTGTGTCTGTTCCATTAATCCATTTTCAGAAAAGGAACACAAAAGGGCATGATATGGCTGCGATAGGGAAAACGCCAAGACCTGCCTGCTGGATACAATTCACAAACTCGGTCGGGCCCATTACACAGGTTGACTCCCTTGGTGTTGTGATGCAGTATCCTATTGGAATTCAGACCATGGAGCTTGGAAACATCAGGCTGACGATGGTGGCGGAAGATTCTATTCTGCAGTCCGTTACCCCTGGTAGACGAGTTTGGGCAGTGGATCCCTGATGACTGGCCAGGTAAAGCCACAACACTTGATGACCTTATGGCATCGTGGAGTGAGGAGGAAGCAGCGCTACAGACTACTGATTTCAGGGTCTCGAAGTACGGTGGCTTCCTCGATGCCAGGACCAAAGCGACAGGTTTCTTCCGGATAGAGAAAGTTGACGGTAAATGGTGGTTTGTCGACCCGGAAGGTTATCTCTTCTTTTCAGCCGGCGCTACGTGTATAACTCCAGGCTGGGGATTAGCCCGTGTTGAAGGCCGCGAATATATCTATGAAGCCCTGCCTCCGGCAGACCTGAACACAGACAAAACACAACCCGGGGAGACCGGTGGTATTTCTTCGTTCTATCTGTGGAATCTGACGCGTCGTTTCGGAGATGACTGGTACAATAAATGGATGGACCTGACAATACGCAGGATGGACAGCTGGGGACTGAATACCATTGCCAACTGGTCAGACACTGCGCTGGGGGACACCCAGCGAAAACCGTATGTTGGGAATATAAGCGGATGGGGAATTGATGAAGGTCCTATGGGCATGCCTGATGTGTATGGTGAGGATTACATAAAAAGTGTAGATGAAGCTGCTGCAAGGCAATGCCTTCCCCTGAAAAACGATCCGTACCTCCTTGGATATTTTATTGGCAACGAACAGCCATGGCCCGGGAGAGAGCTTGAACTGGCGGAGGTCATTCTTGAAGGACAGGACTGCCCGATGAAGGCTGCCCTTCAGAAATATCTTGCAGAAGGTGATACCCCCGAGCGGCGCATCGATTTTGCCTACGAAACGTTCAGCAAATTTCTGCAGATAGTCCATGACGCAGTAAAAAAATATGATTCAAACCACCTGAACCTGGGCATACGTTACGGAGGCTCTCCTACGGACAGGGTAATTGAAATGTCGAAAAACTATTTTGATATTTTCAGCATCAACGTCTATGCCTATTCAGTGAAGCCGGAACTCATGGACAAGATATATAGCCTGACAGGATTGCCTATTGTCATCGGGGAGTTTCATTTTGGCACGGCAGGCCGGGGGCTATCCCCGTGGCTTGCCCAGGTAAGTAATCTGGAGGAAAGAGGGGTGGGCTATCGTTATTATGTGGAGAATGCAGCAGCCCACCCGGCGCTGATCGGAACTCACTGGTTCCAGTGGATTGACCAGCCAAATACCGGGCGTGGTGACGGAGAAAGCGGACTTATTGGATTCGTGGATGTGACTGACCGTCCGTATGCTGACCTGGTTGAAGCTTCAAAAGAGACCTTCCGCAGGCTTCTTGACGTACATTCAGGGAAAGAACCTCCTTACAGCAGGCAGGCACAGATTCAATGAACAGTGACAAACTGATTTCCATAACAGGTCAACGCGTAACTTAAAAACAGAAAAAATGAAAAGGGCCATTATAATTCTATTTCTTATTTCACTGGTTTCATTTGTGTCCGGTCAGGAAAAGGATTTTCTTAAGAATGTTTATCAGTATATCGAGAATACACAGGTCTTTGAACTGAACCAGGAGGAAGGTCATGTACCGCTGGCACCATTTAATTCTGTTGATGATGCGCTGACTAAAAGCCGGTACAAATCACCCTGGTCCATGTCACTGAACGGCACCTGGAAGTTTCATTATGCCGACACCCCGGAAGGAACCCCTGAAGGATTTTACCTGGCAAATTTCAACGACCGTGCCTGGGGTACCATTCAGGTGCCTTCGAACTGGGAAATGCAGGGATATTCCGATCCGCTTTTCAGAAATATTGCAACCCCTTTTATACCTGACCCACCGCGTGTTCCGCGCGAGTATAATCCCACCGGTTCATACCGAAGAAGTTTTACAATTCCGAAAACATGGACAGGAAGGGAAATATTTCTGCGTCTTGAAAAGACGGCATCTGCATCCTTCGTCTGGGTTAACGGCCGGGAAGTCGGGTACAACGAAGGCGGGCAGGAACCTGCGGAATACAACATCACCAGATTTGTCAAACCCGGGGAAAATGTTCTCGCTGTCAATGTGTACAAATATTCGGACGGATACTACCTTGAAGACCAGGATTACTGGCGGCTGGCTGGCATTTTTGACGATGTCTGGCTGTTTGCGACCCCGAAATGCACATTTTTCGACTGGTTTGCAATCACCGAACTGGATGAATCCTTTATCAACGCCCGGCTTGACCTCTCTGTTGAAGTTAAGAACTACTCCGGCATATCCCAGTGAAGATTATCTCCTCCGGACCACCCTCTTTGATTCCGAAAACAAAATCGTGAAAGACAATAACTCCACGGAAAAATTTTCCATTCTGCCCGGTGCTTCCCTTGAACTTAAGTTGTCGGATGATGTGATGAAGCCGGCAAAATGGTCGGCCGAATACCCCGATCTTTATACCCTTACCTTCGAATTATTAATCCTGCTGGTAAAACAGAGGAAGTGATCTCAGGACGAATCGGTTTTAAAGAAACGGAAATCCGGAACCAGGTATTTTACCTCAATGGGGTCCCGGTAAAATTGAATGGTACCAATACCCACATGCAGCATCCTACCCTGGGGCATACCATGAACGAAGAAACGATGATCAGGGATTTTAACCTGTTCAAACAGTACAATATCAACTGTGTGCGCACTTCGCATTATCCGCCTGTAAGCAGATACCTGGAACTTGCCGATGAATACGGGATATACATTGTGGACGAAACTGGTGATGAGTGCCATGCAACCCAGTATCTGTCAGAATCGGAAGAATGGGAGGAAATGTACCGCGAAAGGGCACGGAAAATGGTACTAAGAGATCGAAATCATCCCAGTATCCTTTTCTGGAGTGCAGGAAATGAGAGCGGTGAAGGAATCAATATCTGCCATGTGATTGATGAGGGAAAAAAATATGACCCTACCCGTTACTGGATGTACGGGGGAAATGCCTTCGCCCATCCCTGCGAGGATATTATCGGGCCAAGGTACCCGCAACTGTTCGAATTGATCACCAATGTATTCCTTGTCCCGGTTGAAGTGGATCCGAGACCGTCATTTATGGATGAATACCAGGCTGTTACAGGGAATTCAGGAGGTGGCCTGGATGATTATTGGGAAGCCATTCACAATCATCCCAGGAGCATGGGAGGCGCTATTTGGGATTTTGTGAGTACCGGCATGACCGAGAAGGTGCGAACTTTACAGGATGGTTCCCCAAATAATGTTCAGATAAACATCATGGGCAGGGCAAAACTTGCAGAAGGGGTCACAGGAAAAGGAATAGATCTGAACGGTCACGACCAATGGGTTGAGGTATACCGTGATGAAGCATTGGAGATCAGTGGCAACCAGCTTACTCTCTCATTATGGGTGTATCCGCGGGCACTCAGTAGTTCGGCAGGAACCCTCATAACAAAAGGAAATTATCAATTTGGAATACACCAGATCGGGAAGGACTCACTGGAATTTTACCTCACTACCAATGCTAGAAACATACGACGGATCGCTCTTCCACCAAACTGGGAATACAACTGGCACAAAATTGAGGCGATTTATACAGGTTCTGAAATTTCCCTGTATCATCGACGGAAAAGAAAGCAAACCTGTACCGGTTTCGGGAAACATCCGGAATACCCCTTTCCCGGTAAATATTGGAAGAAATGTCGAAATTCACGGACAGGAAACCGATGTATATATTTGCGATGCCATTATTGACGAAGTCGGAATCTTTACCGAACTTGTTCCCTCAAATATCCTGAAATCTCCCTCTGCACCCGACTGAAACATAAGGCCGCCCTATGGCTGGACTTTGAGACATATAACAGAAGAAGGTGAATTTTTCAGCTACGGAATCGGAGCAAGGACTTACGGAAGTCAATATGGCCTGACAGGCGGCCCGAGCCTGAAATGCTCCAGATAAAGAAATCAGGACAACCGGTAAGTTCAAAATGGGTATCGCCGGAACAGGGCGAAATTGAAATAACAAACCACTTTCACTTTCACTGACCTTGGGTGAACTGCAAACCGTCTGGATGCTTCAGGCTGATAATGAAATTATTCAGGAAGGAGAACTTGCAGTTTCAGCCTTGAACCTCGAAAGAAAGCAGCGTTGTCGTACCGTTTCAGAAACCGGACATAAGAGAAGGAGTTGAGTACAGACTTGCTTATCAGCTTTCGTCAGAAGAAAGAAGCGTCTGGGCAGATACCGATTATGAAATTGCCTGGGATCAACTGGAACTGCCCTGGTACAAAGCTGCTTGCAACGCGGGAAAACCACCACAACCTTCATGACAATCACCGATGAGGAAGGTAAATAAGCATTGCAGGCAAAGATTTTGCCTACGTCTTTGATAAAAATACAGGGGCATTGTCGTCCATGCAATTTCAGGGCAAAGAACTTATCCGGGAAGGTGGCAGTATGAATGCCTGGCGTGCCCCCCTGGCCAATGAAACGGATGAATGGACATTAGGAGTGCAAATTTGAAGCACAATGTTCAGGGGCATCGGACACATGGCATCGACAGAGTGGTATTCTTCCGGCCTTGATAAACTGAAATTCTTCCTGGAGAAATTCAGGTGGGAAAGATTAACAGACAAGATTTTATTAATCGAAGTTAAAAATGTATTGGTCCTGGGTAACCAGAAAGGCGCCTTTCATAATCACTTCAGGTATTTCATTCACAGTGACGGAGAAATAACGATGGAACATACCATCATACCGAATGGAAATATGCCGTCCTGGCTTCCCAGGATAGGAACCGAATGGGTGCTGGATAAAAGCCTTGACCACGTGGAGTGGTATGGCCGTGGCCCGGAAGAAAATTATCCGGACCGCAAATCCGGGTACAAAACCGGTATCTACAAATCAACCGTCAATGAAATGGTCGAGCCTTACCTTATCCCCCAGGATTATGGTTTGCGGACTGAAAACCGGTGGGTGAAAATGCTGGATGAGAACGGCCTGGGCCTGGAGTTCAAAGGAAACGAATGGTTTAATTTCAGTGCCCATCCCTTTTCACACTGAAAATCTCACAAAAGCCCTTTACACTTACCAGCTTCATCCTTTTGACGGGATCACCTTTAATTTTGATTATGCCACCAGCGGATTGGGCTGCACTGCCAGGTCGGTATTTTCCCAGTACCAGGTTCTCCCGAAACGATATGACTTTGTCACACACATTAAACTGGTAAAAGAATGATTACTGCGAAATCAACTATCGAACGTACCTTTTTTCTTGTTCTGGCAGCCATGTTTCTTTTCATAACCGGGTGCAGACAGAATGAAAAAGTATCCTCTGAACTGTTTGATCCCGCCAGATATGATATGAAGCTTATAAGTTCACCCAACGGAGATTCCTGCTTTCTTCAGAACACTCTCCTTGCAGTAAATTTTAATCCCGGAGAATTCGGATCTGAAATAAGAATAAGGCCGTCAGACGGATTGTGGGATGCATCAGCCTATCGTTTTGTACGTTGTGAAATTGAAAACACGGGAAGTGCACCGCAGCTGGTAGAGCTTGGGTTTGGCACTTTTGATCTGACGCTGGGAGGCACACTGGTATCACCGGGAGAGAAAAAAACACTGAAGGCTGTCATATACCGGAACCGCCACCCGGAGTATATTGATAGTCTCTTTCCTGTCATGCATGGTAAGCCTGACGGAGTTCTGCGGGGATGGATGAACAGCACATATGATTCCATTGAGTACATAAAATTACTGTTTCCGGGATCGCAGGAAAGTGCGTCGGTCAGTATTGGCAGAATATGGCTTGAGGACGATTATATTCTCTACACAGCCGATGAATTGAAAGATAAATATTACCCTTTTGTCGACAGGTTTGGACAATTGATGACCAGGGATTGGCCCGAAAAAATCAGTGAAGAAAAGGACCTCCTTGACGAGGAGGAAAAGGAAAGGGCTGATCTTGAAACCTTTCCCAATCCAGCCGGTTGGAACAAGTACGGTGGATGGGAAAGCGGACCGGCACTCAATGCCACCGGGAGATTCAGGGTTGAAAAATATAACGGGAAATGGTGGTTTGTCGATCCGGAAGGAAAACTCTTCTGGTCAAACGGCTTCGACTGTGTGGAATTTGGCAGGCAGAGCCAGACCCGTATCACCGGTCGGGAGAGCTATTATTCTTATTTTCCGGATAATCAGAGCCCGGAAAATCAATTGTATACATATACTATTCAGGGAGAGGATACGCTTAAGTTTTTCAGCTTCCATCTCCTTAATCTCTACAGAAAATACGGCGAGGCCGGAAAGATGTGGCCAATGAAAAGATCCACCAGCGGATGCGCAGCTGGGGATTCAACACC
Organism: uncultured Bacteroidales bacterium; assembly: GCA_963732575.1. Taxonomy (GTDB): domain Bacteria; phylum Bacteroidota; class Bacteroidia; order Bacteroidales; family VadinHA17; genus SR-FBR-E99. The sequence continues at coordinate 142,567 of CAVTAA010000004.1, read as the reverse complement.
GTAGGTAACTGGTCTGATTCCGCGATTCATTTGAAGCGAAAAACTCCATACGTGCTCACTGCCTATACTCAGAAGACAGGAGAGATATCCGATCCATTTCTTACTGGTTATCAGGAGGCATTAGAAAAGACTCTTGCAGCCGCCCGTAAAGAGCTTGATGATCCATGGTGCATCGGTGTATTTATTGATAACGAGTTGAAGTGGGGAGTGAAATGGGCCCCGAAAATCGCTGAACAGGTCATGGAGGCTCCTGAAACTCAACCGGCAAAAATCGCTTTCGGGGACAGGCTGATCAGAAAATATAAAACGATTCGAAGCCCTGAACGATGTCTGGGGCACAAGCTTCGAGGACTGGAATCAGCTGCTGATGAGCAGGATAGTCATTCCGGGTGCGGCCATTGATACGAAGGAATTTATGAATGAGTTTGCGACTAAACGAGTATTATCGGCCTGCAGCAAAGCAGTCAAAGAAACTCGCTCCAGACCTGTTGTACCTCGGTTGCAGGATGGATTTTCACCTTTACCCGGAAGATACCAGCCTTAATGACATTATTAAAATTGCTGCAAAATATTGCGATGTTGTCAGTTTTAACCGATACCGGTATACCTGCGCTGAGCTGGTTCCGCCTGACGGCGGGGACTATCCCCTGATAATCGGTGAATATCATTTTGGCAGCCTTGAACAGGATTGCTTCAACCTGGTTTACGCTATGCTGCTGATCAGGATGAAAGAGCGGAGCTGTTTGGATATTACCTGACACAGGCCCTTGAGAATCCTTACATCGTTGGTGCTCACTGGTTCCAACTGGTCGACCAGGCTGTAGCCGGAAGGGGCGATGGTGAGAACTATCAGGCGGGGTTTCTTACTGTGGGTGATGCGCCCCAGAAGGAAATGATCGAAAAATCGAGAAGTATTGTAAACACAATGTACAAAATTAGGTCAACAAACTAAAACAAACATAACATGAAAAGGATGATTTTACCGGCCATAATTCTGCTGGCCATTCCCTTCACCAGCCAGAACGGTGACACACGGAAGTAATACTCCCGTGAAGATATGGGAGGAAGAAAATCTGTATTCTCGACTGATTCCGTCCATCCGTCCAGCACCAGTCCCCCGCTTTTATGACGGACGGGCTTACCAGGGTGCGCAAGGCCGTGTTTATCCTTATCCTATTAATGAAAACCTCTCCCGCGTTAAGGCAGACAAGAGCTACCAGATGGTTTACCTTGAAAATGAATATATCAAAATTGATGTTTTACCCGAGATCGGCGGTCGCCTCTGGGGGGCGATGGATAAAACTGACCAGTATGATTTCATTTACCGTCAGCACGTGGTCAAACCTGCACTGGTAGGTATGCTGGGTGCCTGGCTTGAGGGAGGGATTGAATGGAACTTCCCTCATCATCACAGGGCTAATGCCTTTATGCCGGTAGATTATGAAATGCAGCAAAATGCAGACGGAAGCGCCACACTGTGGATCGGAGAAGTGGAGCTCAGGGACCGCATGAAATTCATGCTTGGAATCTCAGTGTATCCCGGTAAATCATATTTCGAGGTTACATTCCGGCCTATAAATGGGACGCCCTTCGCCAATTCGTTTCTGTACTTTGCCAATACCAGTGTGCATACCAACGTCAATTACCAGGTGCAGTTCCCGCCTTCAACCATTTTTGGAACCTACCATGCTAAAAACCAGTTTCTCAACTGGCCCATCTCTCATGAGTGTTTAATGATATTGATTACACCAGTGGTGTCGATGTCAGCTGGTGGAAAGATCATGAGGATTGGACCTCCATTTTTGCCTATAATTATGAGGATGATTTTGTCGGAGGATATGATCACGGTAAAGAGGCCGGGACAGTCATTGTATCAAATCATAACATAGCTCCCGGGAAAAAATTCTGGACCTGGAGCACCGGACCAAGGGGACAGATGTGGGATAAATCTCTTACAGATTTGACGGCCCGGCCCTCGAACTTATGGTAGGAGGGTACTCCGATAATCAGCCTGATTACAGCTGGCTGCAGCCCTATGAATCTAAATACCTTAAACAGTACTGGTATCCCGTCCGGGGCATCAGGGGTGTTAAGAATGCCAGCATTGAAGCTGCTGTCAACCTGGAATTTCCTGAGAACGGAAAAGCATTTGTTGGGGTTATATCAACATCATCAAGGAAGAATGCCAGGGTGGTACTGGAAATTAACGGCACGGTGGCATTTACTGAGAATATTGATATTGATCCGGCACATCCGTTCATAAAAGACATTACTATACCAAAAAATACAGAGGCAACCCAGGTCAGGGTATCACTCTATTCATCTGATAATAATGAGGTGATAAGTTACCAGCCAGTGAAAAGGGAAGATAAACCATTCCCTGAAGTGACAAAGCCACCTAAGCAGCCGCAGGAGATCGCCACCTTAGAGGAGCTATATCAAACCGGCTTGAGGATTACTCAGTTCAGGTCGGCCTCTTTTGAACCATACCCATACTACGAGGAAGCTCTTCGAGGGACCCGGGAGATTACAGAGTCAACACTGCATTAGGACTTCTTTATCTCAGGAGAGGAATGTTTGAAACTGCAGAAAAACATCTTCAAACTGCCGTTGATCGCATTACCCGGAATCATACCAAAGCCAGAGACGGAGAAGCATACTATTACCTTGGTGTTTGCCAGAGGTTCCTTGAAAAAGAAGCCGATGCCTATAAAAACCTGTACCAGGCCACCTGGAGCTATGCTTTTCATTCAGCTGCCTATTTTCAGCTGGCCCAGATAGATTGCAAGAATGGTAATTATGATCTTGCACTTGAAAATCTTGACCGGTCTCTGTCAACCAACGCTAACAATATTAAGGCACGGAATCTTAAGTCCGCCGCGCTCAGGAGAATGAATGAAAATGAACTGGCCCTTGAAATCAGTACCGGAACCCTGAATTTTGATCCACTTGATTTTGGATCACGGTTTGAATATTACCTTGCCAATGTTTCCCTCGGAAATGTGAAGGAATTGAAGAAATGCTGGGCGAACTCAGGAATAAAATGAGGGATTATGTGCAATCTTATCTTGAGCTTTCACTTGAGTATGCAAATGCTGGTTTGCTGGATGAGGCCATTAATGTTCTTGATAATCCGGCACTGCACAAAGACTGGAAGGGAGATAATTCACCACTGCTGTCCTATTATCAGGGCTATCTCTGGAACAGAAAAGGCGATGTGTCAAAGGCATCGGAATTTTTACAAAAGGCTTCTGTCAAATCACCTGATTATTGTTTTCCTTTCAGGCTTGAGGAGATAGATATTTTTGAAACAGCCATGAGGCTAAATCCTGCTAATTCTAAAGCACCTTATTATCTGGGCAACCTTCTTTTTGAACCTCAGCCCGAAAAAGCTATCAAGATGTGGGAAAAGTCAATTGAAATAGATGGCGACTTCGCTATGGTTCACAGGAATCTAGGATTGGCGTATTATAAAACCAACAATGATATACCCGGATCAATCGCCAGCTACGAAAAGGCAATTTCTCTGAGCAGTGCCGAACAGCGGTGGTTCTTTGAGCTGGATCTGATCTATGCTGCCGCCCGTGCCGACCTGGAAAAGAGACTGAAAATGCTCACCGATCATCAGCAGGTAATCATTAATAATAATGTGGTAGATGCCCTTTCACGGCAGATACTCCTTCTGGTTCAGATGGGCAGGTATGACGAAGCTCTGAAAATATGCAGCAGCCGCTCATTCCCGCAGTGGGAGGGAGTAGATAAACTCTTCGGCTCTTATCTTAATGCCCATCTTTTAAAAGGCTATCACTACCTTCTGGCCGGACAAACCAAAGAGGCTCTTAATGAGGGACTTGCCGCCATTAAATACCCTGAGAACATGATGGTTGCCCGGGAATACCGGGGAGGACGCGCCTGCGAAATCTATTATTTTACAGGTACGGTGTATGAGAAAATGGGAAATATTAAAAAAGCGAAGGAGGCATGGAATACTGCTGTTGGCCTGAGGCAGGAAGATCAGTTGTCTGATATCTATTTTTATAAGGCCATGTGCCTGAAGAAGCTGGGTAAAACTGAAGAGTCCAATGCCATCTTTGACAGTCTTATCAGTCTTGGAAAAGAAAGCATGGAAAAAGAGGAGGTTGATTTCTTTGCCAAATTCGGGGAACGGGTAACACCGGATGACAGAAGGGCAGATGCCCATTACATGATTGGCCTGGGATACCTTGGCAAGGACCTTAAAGCGGAATCAAAACAGGAGTTTGCTGAAGCTGTAAAATATAATTCAAATCACATTTGGGCGAACGAGTACCTATCTCAACTCAGAAAAGTTGAACCTTGAAAAGCAAAGTTGTTAAACCGAGGGTGTTCTATTTAAAATCAAAACTTATGGATCGCAGAAATTTCTCAAGAGGTATGATGCTTTCTGCCCTGGCAGTGCCTCATATAAGCATGAATTCTCAATCAGACATGGTAAAACATCCGGAATTTAAAGAGGATTTAAGCCGAATGCCTGTAAGGGAATTTGATGTTATTGTAGCGGGAGGAGGCACGGCAGGCGTTATGGCAGCTGTTGCTTCTGCGCGGCAAGGTGCAAAAACTGCCCTGATAGAATCGAAAGGTTATCCCGGAGGAACAGTTGTTGAGGGAGGCACAGCCCTTCACAGTTTTTTTAACCTCTGGAAAGCATTCCCCGGTGTTGAAAAACGACAGGTGGTAAAAGGGCTTGCACAGGAAATTATTGATCGCCTCCTGGCGGTTGGCGGCACAACAGGCCATGCTGATACCACAACGAGATACGATTATGATTCTGTTTGCACCGCAATTGATACAGAACTTTACAAACTTAAGGCATTTGAAATGCTGGCTGAATCCGGTGTTTTTATATGTGTGAATACTCTTGTTGCAGGTGCAGTCAAAAATGGATCAGTAGTGGAGGGAGTTATTACCCAGAGCCGGATGGGAAGAGAGTTTTTCAAAGCCGGATGTTTTGTTGACTGTACAGCCTACGGTGATCTTAGTGCTTATTGCGGAGCTGATTACATTGAATTGAATGATCATCCTGTATGTAACAGTATGGGAATAGGCAATGTTAAGATTGAAAAGGTTTACGATTTTCTTAAAGTGAATAATGCTGCCGGTGATATTGCATTGGGCATGCGGTCCGGCAAGGAAAGCCAGATTATAAGAATGGGTGCAGAAGGTACGGGATCATCCGGCAACACACTTCCTTCAGGATTTGTTGATGGGATAAGACAATTGGGGTCAGGACTCATAACTACTACAGTTCATGATAATTATATGATGTTCATAAAGGTCAATTATAAAATGGACATCAGCCCACAAACAGAGATGAGGTGGCGAAAGCAGAGTTAATTATCAGGCAAAATCAATTTAAAACGCTTGAATTATTCAAAAAATACCTGCCCGGGTGTGAAAAAGCATTTATTGCCCGGACAAGTCCTTCTTTAAACATTCGGCGCGGAAGAACCATAATATGTGACTATGATATTACTTCAGAGGATGTCCTTGAAGCAAGGCACTTCGATGATGATATCATGGTGTACGGCTTTCATGATGAAGCCCCGCGACTACAAATTAAGAATGGAGGGACATATGGTGTACCTTACAAAGCCCTGATCGTAAAGAAAATAGAGAATTTGTTTGCAGCAGGCATGCTTATAACATCAAACCACAGTGCACATATGTCTACAAGAAATACGGTGTGCTGCATGGGTCAGGGTCAGGCTGCCGGAACGGCTGCAGCCTTGTGTGCGGCGAAAAAATGCGGAACACGTGAGCTCCGCTATTCTGACCTCAGAAAGAAGCTTGAAAATGATAATGTTTATTTTGAAAACGGGTAGCCCTTGTCTCATAAGTCACCCCAACCGGGGTGCTTCCTGCAATATTGACTAAGGGCTACCTTTTCCATATTTGGTGTTGGTAGTGTAATTGCCCGGGAGAAGTTTAAATCTGGTGGTCAAACTCAGATGTTGGCCAGGTAGACAGAGCAGCAGGCGGCAACGCCTGCTGTTTCTGTTCTCAGACGGCTGGACCCCAGATGTACAGGTATGAAACCTGAATCTGTGGCAAGTTTAACCTCTTCAGCAGAAAAGTCGCCTTCAGGTCCGATAAGTATCAGAATGTCTTCATTGCGTCCTGCAGCTGTGGTTATGGCTTGACGCTCCAGTTGAGTGTCACAGCATGCTATGAGCCGCTTTCCGGGCATTCCCTGGTTATGAACTCCGCAAACAGTACGGGTTCGTTCAGCTGTGGCAGGAAGGCTTTCACCGACTGTTTCATGGCTGACAGTATCAGTCCCTCAAGCCTCTCTTTTCTGATCCGTTTCTTTTCTGTCCGGCTGCAGATCAGCGGGGTAATCTCATCAATGCCTAACTCCACGGCTTTTTCAATGAACCACTCAAGCCTGTCGTCGTTTTTTAGCGGGGAAATGGCCACATGCAGCCTGTACGGTCTCTTTCCGGCTATCTTTTGTCACACCTGGTAACAGAGACTTTCATATTAAGGTGGTCATCATCAGTGATGATGCCTTCGTACATATTGCCTGCGCCGTCAGTGAAGTGAACAGTATCTCCGCGGCGCATACGCAGCACCCTGATACAGTGACCCGATTCCTCGCGACTGAAGACAGCTGTGCCTTCTGAAACATTGTTTGTATAAAATAGCTGCATCGTGGCTCTTCTTTGCACAAATTTATTGATTTTAGCATTGTAATTTTTATTCTTTTGTTCCGATGAAGATAGGAGTGATATCAGATACCCATAGCTGGGTTGATCCTGCTGTTTATGAACATTTTGCAGGTGTCGATGAAATATGGCATGCCGGTGACGCCGGCAGTATCGATGTCATTACAGGACTTGAAGCCTTCAGACCGTTGAAAGCTGTCTGGGGCAACTGCGACGATTTTAAGATCAGAAGTGCGACCAAAGAGTACCTCGTGTTTCATGGCAGGCAATAAAGCGTGTTCTCATCATTCACATTGGTGGTTATCCCGGCCACTATTCACCCAGGGCGCTGGAACTGATAAAGGAACACAAACCTGATATTTTCGTTTGCGGACACTCACATATAGTTAAAGTAATCTTCGACAGGAAATATCAATATGCTCTGTATCAATCCCGGTTCAGCCGGCCGGACAGGCATGCACAAGGTTAAGACCATCCTTCGCTTCACTGTTGAAGACGACAAAATAAGTGATATGGAGGTCATTGAATTCGGCAGCAGGGGAAGGAGTTTCGATCCGGTGAATTTAGTATTCATCCTCATAACCTTGTCCTCCGCTCTCCATCCTGCGAAGGAACCTGATGAGCCTGTCGCGAGGCCCGATCATGTATTCATATTCAACCTGGGCATTTGACTTAGGATCCTTTCTGAGCTTGTCCTTGATTCCTCCCAGCAGTACATTGTACGAATTGTTGGATGAATAGCTCATCAATACTCCCCTGAAATAGGAGAACCAGTACCAGACATTGTCATTTGCCTTCAGATAGATGTCAAGAATGTCGCCTGACCTCTTTCTCTGCAGCTCCACCCATCCGTCAACATAGATATTCAGAGGCTGGTTGCCTATGAAACCCAATACCGATCTTTCCCTGTGACATGAACGACATCGTATTAGGATTCCATTCGAAATTCACCTCATTCAGCAGCAGCTGATAAGAGAACTGTTTTGGCAGTGTCTTTACCATGCCGAAGAGCTGCAGTTCTTCCGAGAGAGCCTTTGCCGCATCCGACTCCGATCAGATCACGCATGGCCTTCCTGTTGAATTCCGACGAGAGGTTGACCGCTTTCAGATGTGGGTACGGTCCGTATATCGTCGGCCATCATCTGCAATGCTTCGGGGCTGAAATAGAATGAGAGGCCAATAATCGACTGTAATTCCACGGATGAGCATCTGTGTTATGAACCACACGGCCGGAGCTGCTCAGGGTAAGCAGATCATAGTTAACACCGAAGTTGATCTTACCCTCGCTGGTCAAGCATGCAGAAAAACCTGTCAAACGTCACCATGTTGCCATGCATTGTCAGATCAGACAGTTTCTCCAGTGATGCAATCCGGTACCTTCCTGCTCCTTTGTCGTGAAAGAGAAAACCTTCGGAATTCAAAAGGGGATTGTCGCTCCATGACAGCCTCTCGGAAAGAAAAGCCGGGTAAACACCTGCAGAAGTCAAGAGTAATGAAGGTGCCGGAAAAAATGAGGTTGTCATTTATGTCCCTGGGTTTATCGCTGACAGGTATCAGTACATTCGCGGGGTCAATGGCCGCGCTGAATTTCACGGGACTGTTACGGATAGATTTGCAGTCGGTAACTATTCCTGCTGCACCTGTGAAAGTCAGATGATCGTCATTTGAATGCAGGGTCACATCACCGGTAAACGTGAAAGCCGGGTTGAGAGTGAAGTTTTTGTTACAGGAATATAGCCCAATGCTTTCGTGGCCATGGTGTCGACTTTTATCTCCTTAAGCTCTATCAGCTGAATTTTTCCCTCTTCGTCGATATAATCATATATACCTGATCCGTAATAGTTTGCACTGCTCTCAATATTTATCTTTGCAGAGTGGATCAGGTGCTTGTTGTTAATTGCAACAATTGCACTGTCTGTCTCCCTGATTATCGCTCCCTTGGTGATATATAAGAATTCCGTCTCCCGGTTGTATCAGGGCATCAGCAACAGGTATGTAGTTGACATCTTTTACCTGGACATACTCATCCTGCAGGAAGTAAGATGCTGACCCGGACTGGAATTTCACCGTATCTGTCATATTATTGGTAGAGAGGAACGTGGCTTTCTCAATCATACCAGGCGGTACCTTGAGGAGCTGATCGGCTGTCATAAGCGTGGTAGATTCCCTGCCTCTCTGTGACATATCAGCACCTTGGACCTCATGTCATACTCAAAGTTTGTCATCTTTGAGATGTACTCGAGCTCCGGAAAGACAACAAATGATGAGTCCGTATTGAGGCTGAACGAAGAGCGCTGCTCTGTGAAGTCTCACATGTGTTTTGGCATTGTTAGCCACAAAGCCGTACCCGTCTCCCCTGAGTGCCTTAAGATAGTAATCAGATGTATCTGCGTCAATAGTCGTGGAGCCGAAGCTGAATGTTTCTGAAGTGATACGGGCATCAGCCATATTCACTTCTCCCTTGCCGTCGAGACTTTCCGGCTTCAGGATAAGGGTTCCGTCCACAGTAGTACCGTTGGCATACATGCTGAACTGTTTACCGGGATTATTTTCCGCATACCATTCATCTGGGTCCGGTAAGCCACTCAATATCTACATCCGAAGCCTTTGAGTTCCGGGAATCTGTTCAATGTATCCGGGCGCATAGTGAAGCTCTGAGCCCTGGTGACCATAAAATCAGGGTAAAATAAGAATGTATCTGATACTGCCGTTGCGGTAAGATGGTCAACCCTGCCGCTGCCTATCAATCCTGAGTTGTTCATGCTCAGATGGTCATAAAGGACTCCTCTTCCGTCGTAAATGGGTATACCCTCAGGAGCAATCGTCATTGAAAAACCGAGCGATGTATCAGGTTGTACCGTAAGCGTCTGCCTCATGGGTTCGGTGATGCCTCCCCCCGACAAACTCACCCTCGAGGGCCATGGCCGTATTGCTGTAATGGTCTATATTGTTATAGGTGAAAGGATCGATCCGGAAGTAAAACTCCTCCTGCGGATAGATGCCCTCCAGGTTAGGGATATCGTCATAGAAGATGTAGGAGTAGGTTAATGAGTTAATGATCGGGTACTGCTGCAGGCTTTTCAGTCCTGATTTATTTTTCGGGTCATCGATATAAAGATTAGCCGAGCCAAGTTCAATGATGTTGTCAATATTCTTTATTACCGGCCGTCCGTAGGGGTCTTTTTCATCTGTCTCCACCGCAAAACGAATGGAATCTATCTTTTCAAGATGCAGATAGAAAGTGTCATAATTGAATGAGAACTGTTTGCCGTAAATGGTAAACAGGCCTGCTTTTACAACACCGTCAAATGACATGGAACGGTTTTTTCCGACCACCAGGCGGCCGTCGTAAGGGATGATTGACACCTTCTGTGAGTCACTGAGTGATACGATGTTTACTCCTGCGAGGCTGAGGTCAAATGTTTTAAGGTCAAGTATGGCATTCTCCTCTTCATCCCTGGCCTCACTGTTGATCCTGATTGCATCGTAGTCCTTCTTTTTGGCAAAGGATGCTATATAATCATCAACCTTTTTCTTGATAACAACCTCATTGAAGTTACGGTCATAGAAGAGGAAACCGTTATTGGCAAGCTCGATGCAGAGTGAAGTGGCCTGTTCAATTGGCATTTTCATCCATTTGGCAAATCCTTCCACAGGAAAAGCATCAGAACCATAACCCTTTGCGTAGTCCCTTATACGGTACAGCGGATGCACATCATCAAGCCGCATGAGCTTAAAAAAGTTTACCTCATTGTAAAATGAAACTGATTCAAATTTGGCGGCACCGATTGACGATCCCCTGGTGCGCGACAGTGTGATGAACGGATCATCCATGTCCCAGGCGAAATGCTCAAAGTAAAGATCGAGGTTATGGAAAGAATCAAAATAGGGACTGCGTGACAACGGGCTGTTGTGCGGAACAGGCTCACCTCCCTGGTGTTCGTATTGTATGAGAAACCAAGGTTGGAATGGTAGATTGAATCTTTGCCGAGATAAAGGGTGGACTGATGCTTCGTAACTGCTTATAGACTTCTGTGAAAGGATGAAGTTCCTTGATATCAGACTCATAGCCAGGGTATCATTCCGGTAGAGCTTAATGCTTGCCGGGAACCAGTTTGAGCCTGTACCGGTGACCACGGCGCCTTCAAGCGTCAGTCCTCCCTCATAGTCAACCTCCTTATAGATATCATCAATAAAGAACCTGGTCTCATAAGTCTCGAAACGTGGCATAGTGGCTTTTTCAGGTGAGATGATCTTTACCGCCCTGTCCATAAGTTACCCTTCACCGGTTCACGGAAGTAGGTTGTGTGGGTCAGGAGGGATGAGTCACACGTAAATTCGCTCTTCGTGACATCAATATTAAAATCGGACACTGTTGCAAAGACCATGGAAGGGTCATAGCCGGCTTTCTCCCATGTTATTGTTCCCTTATCACAGTGCATAAGAAAGATGTCGGGAAAATATGTACCTGAGAAATCATATATCTCGGTGCTGTCTTTGCCGAGAAAACAGGTAAGCGTCACAGTTTTGATATCAATCTTGAGAACCGTGTCGCGGGCGAATTCAACGGTTCCGCCCTTAGTCTTCCACCGGACTGACCCGGCCGAATAAATGGTGTTGTCTACCAGCAGCAGGCCTGTCACTTCGATAAATTTTTCAATCGAAGCGTTTGTGAAACGCGGGTCAAAAGCCATTTCGCTCAGACCGGCGAGCCATGCACTTACCTCGTCCTTACCCTGATTGGTTGTGACAAAGTCAGTCAGTGTGCGCATAAAGAAAATAAAACCCGGTACCTGGCTCAACCTTCGCCCCCTGAGCTGACTTGCCACGTTGACGATCCGGTCCCTGGTTTCGTTCGAAAAACATGTGCTGTCATAAAGAGAAATAAAAAGATCAACCTCAGCTTTCTGGGGTTTGCTGACAAGGGTTCCCATAAAAGTCGTCAGTTCAGCTGGTGAATTTTGAGGCATCACCTGAAAACTGACCGGAAACCCTGGCCCACTGCCGGAAGTGAAATGGCAGCTGCTGCCAGGAGTATGAAGATGATCTTTCTCATTAGCTATTTACAGTGCTTTCACAATGTTGCAGAATTCTTCGCTGACAAGTGATGCACCCCCGATCAGTCCGCCGTCGACATCAGGATTGGCGAACAGTTCAGATGCATTGGATGCCTTGCAGCTTCCGCCGTACAGTATTGTGGTATCGTCAGCCACATCCTGTCCGTATTGTTCTGCTACGATACCGCGGATATAACGGTGCATCTCCTGTGCCTGGGCAGGCGTGGCAGTGACACCGGTACCTATGGCCCATACAGGTTCATAAGCTATCACACATTTCCTGAATTCTTCAACCGGAAGGGTGAAAAGGCCTTTCTCAAGCTGCCTCTTTACCACCATTGAAATGGATCTGTTGTTCTCTCTCGGCAAGCACCTCGCCACAGCAGAAAATGACCCGCAGTCCGTTGCGCAGCGCCTCCAGGGTCTTGGCAGCAAGAAGCGTGTCATCTTCTCCGAAGATAGGTACGGCGCTCAGAGTGTCCGATGATGACACTTGATGCTCCTGTGCTGCTGTATCATGGCAGCCGAGGTCTCGCCGGTAAAGGCGCCGGACTTATGATCACTGCAGTTCTGTGCGCCGGCGGTCAGTCCTTTTGCACTCAGCAACTGGCTGACAGCGCTGAGATGAATAAATGGCGTACACAGAATGACTTCCTGACCTTCAGAGGGTGATCCTGAAAATGATCATTGATTGCCCTGGCAAGTGAAATGCCATCGTTTAACTCCATATTCATTTTCCAGTTACCTGCTACAATTTTCTTTCTCATAATTCAACTGTTTATATAAATTCTAATTTCCTTCTTATTCCTGGCTCCCAGCCTGAAGGGCAGTGTTGTGGCAACAATAAGAACTATTGCAGTAATGTGCTGATTATTATAAGATTAACATTATTTTGCTTACTGTTTTTAAGTGCCATTGCGTTAAGATCTCCCGAGAACTCTTCATTATCAGGAAGTCCGGCGGATGACCATTCGGCAATAATTGTACCATTGTGAAGGAGAACAAATCCGGGGTCAGATCTGATAATTGTCTTAAGGGTAACCTCATCCGCAAAGAGGACGTTGAACCCTGCTGTCATAGCTCCTTGCTTCTTCGTAAGGAGTGGCTGTCACGATGTAAAACTTTCTGCCTTCCCTCTGAAGTTTCATCCCGAGATCATATCCTTTCGTCAGACCATCCCTGTCAGACTTATCAAGTTTCCGGGCTATCATCAGCATCACATCACCTTCGCTTCCTGTGACCTGATCAGTCATATCGTCACCCTGCCCGTCGACCAGGGTGAAATCATGTATCGGTGGGACGTATCCCCTTGAAATAAGAACAGATTTCTGATCGACGAATTTCCATGTCGTATCATCAGCCGGGTAATCGTTCAGGGTAAATTCTTTCTGAAGACCGTCCTTCTCATAGATGAACCTGATATCATACCTGTCAGCCTCCGCATCCGGTGGCACAGACATGGCCTCCGGTAGGTTTGTTCCGACCTTATATGGTCTGAAGTCGATAACAGGCAGATATGCCAGGTTATAACGCATGAAGAGCAGAAAGAGGAAGCTGAATGCCAGAGTGGCAATCAGTCCCGCCCTAACGGACAAAGTACCTGTCCGGTCATCTCTCCTGATAAAGACAAAAACGACCAGAAGGGTAATTACGATGTTCTTGAAGAATGTCTGCCAGTTGGTAAGAACTATGGCATCGCCGAAACATCCGCAGTCAGAGACCGGGTTAAAGATGGCGAGGACCAGTGTCAGCGGTGTGAACAGAGCCATGAAAAGTGCTGCCATCCATGATGCCATTCTGACAAGAGATCCTGTGAGAAGCATCATACCGGTCACAAACTCAACAAGACAGAGTAATATTGCCAGGGGCAGTGCCAGGCCATCAAGAAATCCGATGCCCCAAGGCTGTGAAATAATCTTCCAGTTTGAATGCGGTTCCCATCGGGTCAATCCCTTTGACAAACCCTGAAAAAACAAAGAGAAGACCCGTCAGTATCCTGCTGATTTGCGTTAGAACCTTCATCTGAGAATATTTTTCTCCTTTAGTTTGTCAAGTATCAGATGGAAAATCTCATCGGGTGTAAGTATAATATTTTCTGCATCTATAGCATTTTATTACCTGCAGGTAACTGTCTTCCGCAGCTACTTTAATATAAACGTCTCTTACCATCTTTTGAAATTCAAGGCTGCTTTCATGTATGTCGCGGTTGCCGAGAAGATAGCTTCTGTCGTCACCCTGGCGCTGATTCCTGAGTTTTTCTTCCGTGAACCTGAACGGAACATCAAGGAAAATATTAATGTCAGGTTTCGGAATGGAAAAATGATCAAATTCAAGATTTCAGTATCCAGTCCCTGAGTTTGCCTGCATCTTCCGGTGAGCTCAGCTTTGCACACTGGTACGCTATATTCGAATAAGTATAACGGTCAAGGATCACATAATATTTTTCTCCGAGCCATGCTTCGATCATCGGGGCAGCATCTTTCCTGTCACCTGCGTAAAGCATGGCGACAAGGTAAGGGTCCACCTGACTGATATCACCAAATTCTCCCCTTAGAAAACGGGCATATCAGTTCTCCGAAATATGGCGTATCGGTACGCGGAAAATGAATATACCTGCACTGCAGTTTCCTTTCCGCAAACCATTCCTTAAGCAACGAAATCTGCGTCGATTTCCCTGCTCCGTCCAGTCCTTCAATTACAATCAGTTTCATTCCGGAAATTCCTCACCGTTACGGTCAATAAACATTATACGCCAACGGTTTTAAAGATAAATATTTATAGAAAGCAGGTTGTCAGGTCAGATATTGAATTTATCAACACTCGAATCGCCGGTGAAAATATTGACGTTACCGCTCTACTTTACGGACAAAGTGATCCATTTTTGAAGGGTATCACCATTGAGAGCTCAACCAGTCCGGACAGCTTGCCATTATCATACCATGGTGCCTGGTAAATGAGTTTCCTTATGCCTTCTTTTTCAATAGTATAGCAATTGACTTTCCTGGCTGTTCATTATGCCGAGAATCTTTTCCCACGATCCTGGCTTGTGGCATTCCTTGAGGTTTTTGCCTATGAGGTTCCTTGCCCGCCGTATTTTATCGAATGTTGCAGCTGATTTGTCATTCATGTACAGTATTTTTCCGGATATGTCAGACACGGTGATTGCCACGCAAAGCTCTCCGGCCCAGTTGATTTCATTCATACAGCTGAATGTTTGAAAATAAATAATGTGCAGCACCAAAGATAGCCATTTTGCGGGCATTGTCACGGGAGGATATAATTCTGATCCGTCGCAATGATTATCTTTATAAAAGCAAAAGCAATTTAACCGATGTTCATAAATATTAAAGGCAGGCTTCTTGATCTGCGTCATCCGCGTATAATGGGCATTATCAATGTAACCGAAGATTCATTCTATCCAGGAAGCCGTTATAACACCGATGAAGAGATACTCGCTGTTGCGGGAAAGATGCTTGAGGATGGGAGCTGACATGCTTGACATAGGAGGATGCTCGACGCGTCCGGGTGCCCGGGAGGTTTCCGCGGAGACAGAGAAAAAACGGGTTTGTCGTGCAACGGAGCTGATACTGGGCAAGATATCCGGAGGCCATCGTGTCTGTTGACACTTACCGTGCATCAGTGGCCAGGGAGGCCGTAATAAATTCAGGAGCAGATATCATCAATGACATTTCGGGAGGTGAGATGGACAAGGAGATGTTTCCCCTGGTTATCAGGCTTAATGTGCCCTATATAATGATGCACATGCAGGGAACGCCTCAGACGATGCAGTCAGACCCGCATTATGACGATGTCGTTTCCGACATTCTGTTCTGGTTCGGCCAGAGGGTCACACCGCTGCTGCAGGCAGGGGTGAAGGATATTATTTTAGACCCGGGCTTCGGGTTCGGGAAAACGGCTGGACATAATTTTGAGATGCTGCGGAGAATGAACGAGTTCCATATTGCCGGCCTGCCTCTGCTTGCAGGCACTCTCACGAAAATCGATGATCTGGCGCACACTTGATATAACTCCTGATGATGCCCTTAACGGTACGTCCGCGCTGAACATGACCGCACTGATGAAGGGAGCCTCAATACTCAGGGTTCATGATGTGAAGGAGGCGAGGGAGGTGGTAACCCTGTTTGAAAAGATTTATCCTGACGGTATCCTTTTCGATCATTATTGTTAAATTTGCCCGTCACCGCACTGTGTTGTATGCTGAACTTCTCTATTCTCGATATTATCGATATTTTAATGGTAGCGTTTATCTTCTACCAGCTTTATCGTCTTATCAGGGGAACAGCTGCTTTCAGCATATTTCTGGGGATCTTTTTTGTTTATCTCTTCTGGCTTGTTGTCAAGGCCCTGAATATGGAGCTTATCAGTGCCATCCTGGGCAGGTGATAGGTGTAGGTGTCATTGCACTTATCATTGTGTTTCAGCAGGAGATACGACGCTTTCTTCTCGCAATAGGAAACAGGTATATCAGCCGTAACAGGTTTTCCTTTGACAAGTACTTTCCGTCAGGAGCGGTAGATCAGACGACGAACCAGATAGTCGAGGAGATTGTGCGGGCAACCGAATCGATGGCACAGTCGCGTACCGGAGCACTCATTGCGATCGGAAGAACGAGTCTGCTGGATATATATTCGGAGGGAGGAGAGCTGCTTAATGCCCTGGTTACAGATGAATTGCTGAAGACTATATTCTATAAGGGATCCCCGTTGCATGACGGTGCTGTGCTGATCCAGAACGGCAAGATCTTTGCCGCCCGTTGTCCGCTCCCTTCAACCGATCAGACAGGATTGCCTGCAAGGTTCGGCATGAGGCACAGAGCCGGAATAGGCCTGACCGAAGCCACCGATGCAGTAGTGATAATTGTATCGGAAGAGAGAGGCAGGATAGCTGTTGCCGATGCCGGTAAGGTGCATGAAGATGTGACACCGAACGAACTCCGGCAGATCCTTCTTACCCTCAGGATCTGATAATAATCCGAGTCTTAATGGTACCTGAGTCTCAGGTCAATGACATTATCATATAGATAATAACAGGGCTCTTCGCATGTTGATTCATCATACCGGACCTTTGGACACGCAGCTCCGATAGCGACATATTTTTTGCCGTTCAGATAGAACTCCACTGTTGCAGTATAGTCTTTATACAACACTGCATCGTAGGTGATGTATGAATAACTCTCATTCACGTTTATCCGATCGAGTACAATACTGTCTGCTATTGCACCCTCATATATGGTAACTAAGGGGATTGACAGGTTCGTATTCGGAGTTCCTGATATAGATCGTCAGTTGTGGCTGGTTAATCCCGGCCGGGTCGCACTCATTGCAGTCAGTTATGAGGCCCTCCTCGCATGAGAACAGCATAATCAGAGCCAGGGTCACTTTAACAGAGCTATTTCTCATAATAATAGATTTTTGTTCTTTTGCCGGCGACCACTGGAGATTTCTGCATGATTGAGTATGATGCCTTTAGATTGAACCATAACGGGGATACCTTGAGGAATGGTGTTCTTAAGTAACTGAGCCCTGCACTTATTCCGAAGTTTTGATCCTCCAGCTGACATCTGCTGAAGGGATGATGCTGAAACTGCTTTCAGGCTTCCTGTCAACACCTTCATAATCGGAGTAAAACCGATATCCGGCAGACAATGAGGGAATAATGCTTAATCTGTTTCCGCTGACAGTCTCACCCAGGCCAAATTCCTTAAAGAGCCCTGCATAGACCAGGTATGTGTTTACCATGTACTGATAGGTCGCATCACTCTCCTCCACGAGCAGTTTCCATCTGAAAGGATTTAATGCGGCTCCAAGGGTAATGCCGGCTTTTAACCGTGGTTCGGTAAGAGATACTGATCCATCCAGCAGCATGTAATGTGATGTGAACCTGGCACCGGCTGAGAAGGTCAACTCTTCCAGTGCAAATCCGGGCTCTCCGACCAATCCACTGAGATTTAGAATTGGCAGCAGCTTGCTCTGACCGTAATATTCAGCAATGTCGACAGGATTCTTTAACACGTTATTCCTGTAATTCCACCTCTTACCGTTCTGAAGCAGGAAAGAGACAGCTTCAGCATGTCCGAATCTTACTGCACAGCCGAGTGCATCATAATCATCATCGTTGGAAGAATATAGGTTTGCACCCGCATTGATAAGCAACCTCAGCATCAGGGTGTCGCCATTCTGGGCAGCCAGCATCAGGGGTGTAAATCCCTTCTTGTCTTGTGTATTAGGGTCAGCGCCTGCCCTAAGCAGAATATCTGTTATATCATGAATAACCGTAATTCACTCCGATCATCAGCGGGGTGTTGCCTTCGTAATCACGGTTTTCAAGTGGTGCTTCATAGTACAGCAACATGTCGGTTGTATAAAAGAATCCGAGGGCTGCAGCATGATGCAGCGGAGAAGACAGGTTGCTGTCGGTCTTTGTTATGGAAGCCCCGTAACGTATCAGAAGCTCAGCTATATCCAGATTGTCTGCCCTTACCGCTGCGATAAGCGGTGAATAACCATACTGATCAGTCTGATCCGGTAAGGCACCGAGGAGCAGAAGTACCTCGACTGCCTTCATACTTCCCGATGAAACGGCATAATGCAGCGGTGTGGCGACACCTCCGGCAAAATTATTTACATCGGCCCCTTTTGCAAACAGCCCCACTATCTCATTGCACGCCCCCAGGGAAGCAGCAATCTGCAGGTTTATGTTTTCGTTATCATATCCTGCCGTGATAAATTGGGAGGTATCAATGAAAACTACTTCTTTATTGTACTCTTCGAGAATGACCTTGAGCCTGGTGACAACGGAATCAAGTACAACTAAATCCTGCTGTGCTTTCACAAAAGGTGAAAGGAAAATCAGTATCAGAAATACGAATATGTTTCTTTTTAACGTTGTCATAAATACAAATTTAGCAGCAGTTTTCCGGAAGAGCTATTTTGTTGATATTTTTTTTCCATGGTTAAGAAAATACACGGTCAGGGGTAGTGGGAGTAACTTAAAAGTATATTTTTGTACGCGGGTAAAAAAATAAAAGTACCGTATGATGGCAGATAACAGAGGATTACGCATATTATTGATAACATTTCTTGTCATATTCTCTTTTGTTTTGCCAGTCGGGACCGAAAGGGCAGTTTTTTTTGATGATGGTTTTTTGCCGGCACACCTCAGAATAGATAACAGCCTTACTGACAGTGAATTATTTGACAATGCAGAAAAAAGTGTCGATTGGTTCCTGAAGAATTATGATATCAAGGGCGCATCTGTCGCTGTCGCCCGTGAGGGAAAACTTGTATATGCCCGTGGCTTCGGTTTTGCCTCTTTGGCTGATTCAGTGCCTGCAGAGCCTTACCACCGGTTCCGCATAGCCAGTGTCTCAAAGCTTGTGACTGCCGTTGCAATAATGAAACTTCAGGAAGAGGGCCTGATATCTGTTCACGACCGCGTCTTCGGGTCTGATGGCATACTTGATGACACTCTTTTTAACAACCCCAAAGACAAGCGGGTCTTCGATATCACTGTAGGGCACCTGCTTGCACATGAGGGAGGGTGGTCAACAAGGTACGGAGACCAGATGTTTATGCCTGATGTTATTGCCAGAACACTTGATGTTCCGATGCCCGTTGACACCAAAACAATAATCAGGTTTGCCCTTGACAAAAACCTCCATTTTACTCCGGGTGCCGGACAGTCATATTCCAACCTCGGTTACAGTATCCTCGGTCTGGTTATCGAAAAGGTATCAGGCATGGGTTATGAGGAGTATTGTGCAAGGAAAGTGCTTGAACCCCTGGGGATATATGATATGGCTCTCGGACACAACTTACCCGATATGTCGTTACCGCTTGAAGTATCATATTATGAAGTGGCGAATGCGCCTCTGAAACCGTCTGTCTACGGAACTGGTGAAATGGTGCCGGCAAGCCGCGGAGGAAATAATATTGAGGCTTTGGGGGCAGCAGGCGCCTGGGTCGCAACGGCCCCTGACCTGATGAGACTGCTCCTTGCTGTTGACGGATTTAATGACCCGAAGGATATTCTTTCACCCGAGAGCATCACGTTCATGACTGATGTATATAACGGCTATGCACCCGTTGGCTGGAGGGCGACAATGGTTAACGGATCATGGTGGCGTACAGGGTCGTTCTCCGGAACTACAGCGATGATGAAACGCATGCCTGACGGTACGGCATGGGTGGTTCTCCTAAACAGCAGCGCTTGGAACGGACCTGAACTTTCCTCTGATATTGACCGGATGATGTCAAAATTCCTCAGCAGGGTCAGGGAATGGCCGGAGCAGGACCTGTTCAGTTATTCCGTACCAGTACCGATAAAGGTTAAAGGTTAAAGTTGAGGTGTGCTTTACCGTTAATGTAAATATTGTCAGGGAGGAGCTCGAGAAGCGCTACGGCGCTGATCTCATTGACCATGATAAGTACCGTCCCAGCTATTACTATCATGCTTACAGCCTGCCATTGATGCCTGTTATATGCTCAGATGATCCCGGGTTAATCCATCTCTTCAGGTGGGGATTGATTCCGTCATGGATTGAAGAGGAGCAGGAGGCGAACGATATCATGACGAAGACATTCAACGCCAGGTCAGAGACAATAGATACCAAACCTGCTTTCAGGGAATCATTTATTTCACGCAGGTGCCTGGTGCCAGTCAGGGGGTTCTTTGAATGGCAGCATATCGGCGGAAGGAAAATACCGTGGTATATAAGCCTGCGCGATGAAGACATCTTTTCACTTGCCGGCATCTGGGACTCATGGAAGATGAAGGGGGGCATTTCCCTGAATACATTTTCTGTGGTGACTACAAGGGCTAATGAGCTGATGGCAGAGATACACAATACTAAGAAGAGGATGCCTGTAATACTGCCTTCATCTTTGGAAAAGCTATGGCTTAAGGGGGAGCTTGAAAAGAACCAGGCGACGGAGCTCATGGAGCCGGTCTCCTCAGAAATGCTTGAAGCTCACACAATCAGCCCGCTTATCACAAATACAAGAGCTGACCGAAACAGGCAGGAGCTTATCATGCCTTATAACTACCCTGTTCAGGGTTTGCTCTTTTAGGGGCTTACTGCGAAACAAACACAAAGGTCAGAAAACCTGCCTGCTTTACCGGTGCGCTCAGATCAGAGTTGAAGCTTGACCTGAGGGCATGATCAACAGCTGTCTCAGTGAGACATGGGTCTTTGGTGGTCGAGAGCTTCGACGCAGGTTCTGCCTTAATTACGTTACCACGCTGGTCGACCTCGATTGCCAGTGTGATCTGTCCTGCCCCCTGACACTTGTAGATGGGGATGGGGAGATATGTATGGTGCCGCCCTGCAAGATCATAGAATATACGTGTAGGGCCTCTGAATGTGCCTTTCTCCTCAGGCTTATCCTTTTTTTCCGTTACCTGAGGTTTGACCTCTTCAGTCGGAATATCTATTTCCTCTCTTCCGGCCTCCTCCGCCTTTTTCTGCTCATCAATGAAATTCTTTTCATTCAGCAAGCCGCTTTTGATAAGCTCCTCCTTGACCATGTCCTCGTAAGCTTTGGGATCAATATCAATCGGCTTGTCAGCAAGGTTTTTAATTACATTAACGAGGTCCTCAGCTGTTGCGCCGGCGAACTTTTCACTTTCCGAGAGTTCTATTGCCTTTTTCATTTCGGGGTCGGGCATCTCCTCCTCAACCGCCAGAATGATCTCTGCCGCCAGCTCACGTTTCAAGGCCGATACCTTTACAGACATAAATATCACAGCAACAAGCAGATGAATAATGATCGTGGCCATTACCGCCGTGAATATGATTTCAAACCTGCTCATCAGGGTACGAAAGTATGAATTATTGTTCGTTTGTCATCAGCCATTGATCAGAATCGTGCAGTAATCTTAAGGTTAAGGCTGCGGCTTGTCAGGTAATTGGGAACGGCGTATTCGAGTGATTTGCCTTCGCTGTTTCTGACAGTGCTGATCCAGGTATAGGATATTGTATTCCGCATATCTGCCAGGTTGAATACCTCTAATCCGGCGACAAGTTCTTTGAAAACCGATCCCGGTCCTCTCCTGTCTGTTCCGATTATAACTTTGGAGAATCCGATATCAATGCGTCTGTAGGGAGGCATCCTGAACCAGATGTCCCACTGGTCCTTATCAGGCGGAGATGTCGGTATGCCTGTTCCGAAAGCGATGTTAATATGTGCCCTGAAGTCGGGATGACCTGGCAGATAATCCTGGAAGAAGACACTGAAATTCACTCTCTGATCGAACGGAGAGGGGTACCATCCTGAACTGTATGACGGGATGTTCATTTCCGATTTCATAACAGAGAGGCTGAACCAGGACTCAACCCCCTTGACGAACTCCCCGTTGACCCTGAGGTCCAGTCCGGTTGAATAACCTTCTGCAATGTTTCCGCCGTAATAGATCAGCCTTACATTATCGACTTTATATGGCACCAGCCTGTCAAAGAACTTGCCGTATGCCTCGGCAGTGAATCTGAATGGCCTGTCCCATGCGATGAAGTCGAAGTGCATGCCTGTTATGAGATGAACTGACCGCTGTGCCCGAAGAACGGGTGATGTATCATCGGTCTGCATCATCATTTCGCGACCACCGGGTGGCTGATGATATGAGCCTGCTGATACATAGAGTGAGAGCCTGTGTGACAGCGCCATATTGAGTGAAAGACGTGGTGACAGCAAAGCTTCTGAGTTGTAGGTATCATAGGCAGCCCTCAACCCTGCATTAAGATCGCAAACCCGGCCTGCAAGGCTGAAGCTGCTACGGCTTATGACGAAGGCTTCGGAGATGATGCTGCTGACAGTACTGCCATAATCGGCAAACGATGTAAGGTCGAGCTCATCATCGCTTTTACCTACCGTATAGCCGGCAGAATCCACTCGTGTCCATTCATTCACATGTATGTCATGGTTTCTGTTCCTGGCAGTGAGACCCCACTCAAGCCTGCTGCCCCATGCATTGGCTGATCCCTTGTATGAAAGGCTTACCATGCCTGTGCCAAGAGTGTTGCGTGCATGTGACAGCCAGCTCCCTACTCCTGCATTTATCACAGAGTCAGGGTTGTTTTCTGTTCCTTCGGTCTTGTCAAGGGCTGTGAGGTTATAGGCCCCGCGGATATCATAATTTTCGTTCTCTGACGCGAGGTAACCTGAAAGAATGATCTTTGAAGACAGATTGTCATTATGCCTGAAATCAAGTGTGACAGCTCCGCCTCCGTTGTTGTATCTGTCGCGTTCACCGCCCTCGAACCATGCGTACAGTTTAAATGCCTCTGCTGTGGTGCCGAAGGTGGTTGTCTGGCTCTGTGGCATGAAGGTATACATGTTCGATGATCCCCATAGCGAGAGTGTGATCTGTGTCTTTGTGTTCGGTTTGTACCCGGCTAAAGCCTGGATATCGGCAAAGCGCGGTTCATACTGGCCACTCACGTCGAGGCTGTTGAGCATCAAGGCATTTGTGCGGTATCTCGCTCCTGCGATGAAATAGAGTTTGCC
Source organism: uncultured Bacteroidales bacterium (assembly GCA_963732575.1). Taxonomy (GTDB): domain Bacteria; phylum Bacteroidota; class Bacteroidia; order Bacteroidales; family VadinHA17; genus SR-FBR-E99. The sequence continues at coordinate 119,284 of CAVTAA010000004.1, read as the reverse complement.
GCTCCTGCTTCGGGCTCCGGCATGCACTGACGAAGTCAGGAGGCTGAGAGATACCGAGGCCTCCCGCGCTTCCGGCTCGCGGTACCTGATATCAAGCACTGATGACATACGGTCACCGTAAGCGGCACTGAATCCGCCCGGTGAAAAGATGACAGAAGAGGTGAGGTCGGGGTTGATCCTGCTGAGCCCTTCCTGCTGCCCCGACCTGATGAGGTATGGCCTGTAAACCTCGATGTCATTGATATAGACCAGGTTCTCATCATAGCTGCCGCCTCTGACAGAATAGCTGGAACTCAGCTCACTGAATGAGGCAACGCCCGGAAGGGTTGTTATGACTGCCTCAATGCCCCCGGTCACTGACGGAATTACCATGCCTGCAATCACCGGTATCGCAACGGCAGTAACGTTATCAGCTCTGACAGCTCTTACTTCCACACCCCGTATCTGTACAGTATCACTGAAAAGAGTGATTTTCAACGGCATATCCGCGTCTGAACTGTTCAGCATAAGTGTATCAGTCTTGTAACCGATATATGAGAAGATAATGGTAAACTGCTTTTTGTCAGCAGGTAAAGGAACAGAGAACTGTCCGTCAGCGCCGGAGATGGTACCGCTTCGTGATACGGGAGTGTATACGGTGACGCCTGAAATGGCAACACCGGCGGTGTCAGTAATTCTTCCCGTGAGGAATTTGTTCTGTGACAGAACAGGGGAGACAGCCAGTGCAAAAAATAAAACAGGAATTAGAGGAAGTTTTATCCTTGATGTAAGTGGCATCAGTCACTCTTTTTTTTCTTCTTGACCCTGGCCTTTTTCTGTTTGGTGGTTGTCGATTTTTCATTCTTCAGCAACCCTCCTTTAACTCCCTGGATGAACTTCTGCCATGCAAAAGGATTCAGCAGGTTATTGGCCGGAGCCTGATTATGGCTGTAGAGGTTGTCAGACACCCGCTGCATCGTGTACCTGTATCCCTGTCCCGGTGTGGACCGCATGTCAGACCATGTCTGCTGCTCTACAAGCGCCAGGTTAAACTCCATGTTCTCCAACAGTGGATCAGCAGGCTTATTCTCAATTACTGCCCTCTTGAACTCAGAGTAGGATCTTCCATGGTAAAATAAGGACCTCCTCTATCATTATAGTATCTGCTACCAGTATTACGTCAGTGATGAAATTGATGCCTGCGAGTGTTTCCGGCACGGTTAGCAGGGTTGATTTGAAACCTATGGCACTAAAAAAAACAGTGTCACCGGGTGTGCTGATGATTGAAAAGATACCCCGGTGATCGCTGGCAGCACCTCGCCTGAGTCTCTTTCGAGTAAATGCTGACGTCCGGGATGATAAAACCGCTGTCGTCAGCTGTCACACCGTCAATCTGAATATACCTGTTCTGTTCAACCTGAGCACTTATCCGACCAAAAACCGAGACCAGCAACAGGCTTATCACCACTACCTTCTTCAATGACACATGCTTTTGCGTTACAAAGTAAACAATATTGGCTTTTGATTATCAGATTTAACTTAACTTTAATATACTTACGGTACGACCGGTCAGTGGCCTGGCAGGTAAATCAGCCTTACGTCCCGGAGAAACCTGTTATGATTTTAATTATTTGTTTATTATCATTTTCTTGTCATCTTTACTGACATCAAATTGAAACAATAATTAAGCTAGAATAGTATGCAACGTTTATTACTGCTTGGTGATGAGGCAATTGCAAAGGCCGCGCTGGATGCGGGAATGAGTGGTATGTATGCTTATCCCGGCACACCTTCAACGGAGATCATGGAGTATATTCAGTCCTCGCCGCAGGCAGTGAAAGAGAATGTGCACCGGGAGTGGTCATCAAATGAAAAGACAGCCATGGAAGCTGCGCTGGGGATGTCTTATGCAGGTAAAAGAGCCATGGTTGCGATGAAGCATGTTGGTCTAAATGTTGCAGCAGATGTCATTCATGAATTCTGCCGTAACGGGTGTAAACGGCGGGCTCATTGTTGTCGCTGCCGATGATCCTTCAATGCACTCGTCGCAGAACGAACAGGATTCCAGGTTTTACGGAAAATTTGCCCTTGTGCCTGTCTTTGAGCCGCGCAATCAGCAGGAGGCTTATGATATGATCTTTGACGCCTTTGACCTGTCTGAGAAATACAGGTTACCTGTGCTTTTTCGTATCACCACCCGGCTGGCTCATTCACGCGCCTCAGTGACGCTTCGCGAACCGAGACCCCAGAACGCACAGTCGCTGCCTTCAAACCCGAGGCAGTTCGTGCTTCTGCCGGCAATAGCCAGAAAGCAATACAGGGCTCTTACAGGTCTGTTTGAAACCCTCTCCTTCGAACCAGCCCTCTCAGGATGGAACAGGTTAACCACAGGGCACAGGCAAGACCGGTATAATAACATGCGGTATAGCATTTAATTATCTGCTTGAAAACATCTCGGGTCATCAGGATGATTATCCGATACTCTCGGTTGCTGCCTATCCGATTGACAAAAGCATTGTTGCTCAGCTGGTTGACAGTTGTGAAAAGGTGCTGGTCCTTGAAGAAGGGTATCCGCTGATCGAAGAGCAACTCCGTGGCCTGCTCGACAGGGATGTCAAGGTGATGGGACGCCTGGACGGTACAGTACCAAGAGACGGGGAGCTTAATCCGGTTATTGTTGCCAGGGCACTGGGAATGAAGACAATACCCGGTAAGGAGGTTCCTTCAATTGTCAAACAGCGTCCGCCGTCATTTTGCAAGGGCTGCAGTCATGCTGACGTGTATGCAGCTCTTGCCGAGGTGATGAAAGATTTCGGACCCGGAAGGGTCTTCTCCGATATTGGATGTTATACCCTCGGTGCACTGCCTCCCTATAACATGGTGAATTCGTGTGTTGATATGGGCGCTTCGGTGACAATGGCAATTGGCGCCACTGATGCCGGCCTGTTTCCAGCTGTGGCTGTCATAGGTGACTCTACTTTTACACACTCAGGAATGACCGGGCTGCTCGATGCAGTGATAAAGGATTCTCCTGTCACGGTCATAATATCTGACAACTCAACCACAGGCATGACGGGTGGACAGCATTCGCAGGCCACCGACAGGCTTGAAAGCATCTGCCTGGGTCTGGGAGTGAGCCGTGACCACCTGAGGGTGATCACACCGCTGAGAAAAAACCATGAAGAGAACATCTCCATTATCAGGGAGGAGATGATGCATCATGGATTGTCTGTTGTGCTTGCCCGCAGGGAGTGCATTCAGACAGCATCGAAAACACAGGAAAGCTGAAGTCTGCGGGAAGAATAAAACAAAGGAATAATATGAAGTGTGACATAATACTGGCAGGTGTAGGAGGTCAGGGTATCCTCTCCATTGCAGCCACCATAGGACTTGCCGCTGTGGAAAAGAACCTCTTTCCTGAAACAGTCAGAGGTGCATGGAATGAGCCAGAGGGGAGGCGATGTACAGTCGCACCTCAGGCTGTCAGACACAGAGATACATTCTGATCTCATCCCTGACGGCAAGGCTGACCTGATAATAAGTGTTGAGCCGATGGAGGCGCTGCGATATCTGCCATGGCTGTCACCTGACGGATGGATAGTGACCAGTTCAGTGCCGTTTGTCAACATTCCTGATTACCCCGGAATTGATGATATAATGTCTGAGCTGAACAAGGCCGGCAACACCATTGTCCTTGATGCTGACGCCATCGCAAAGGATCTGGGTTCGTCGAGGTCAGGCAACATGGTCATTCTCGGGGCTGCATCATCATTCATCTCCCTTCCTTTCGAAAGCCTTGAAAATGCCGTCAGGCAGCTTTTCATGCGTAAGGGAGAGGAGGTTGTCGATCTTAACCTAAAGGCTCTGAGGGCTGGCAGGGATGCTGCCGGCATTCAGAAAGACAGATGAAAACAAAGCCCCGGCCGCTGACCGGGGCTTTTTCACAAGACAATCAATCCACACATGCCTGTCCCTCAGGCAATCTTTTCCTTCGTTTTGCCTTCCCTGACCTTACCCTCTTTTGGAAAGTCATCCTTTGCAGTACCTCCTGAGCTGAGAAGTACCAGGTCAGAAGCCACTATCTCCGTGACACTCTTCGGCATCCCGTTCTTGTCTGTGTAGGAGCGGTAGCTGATACGCCCCTCGATGCATACCTCCCTGCCTTTCTTAAGGTATTTTGAAGCGAGCTCTGCCAGGCCGTTCCAGGCCACGATGCTGTGCCAGGTGGTCTCCTCTGTCTTAGTGCCGTCGGCACTCTTGTAGTTCTCGTTGGTGGCCATGGTGAAGTGTGCCACTTTCTTGCCGCTGTCAAGCGTCTTGATGTCCGGGTCCTGACCGAGCCGGCCGATCAGCTGTACTTTGTTTCTTAATGCATTCATGATGATTTGTTTTTAGTTAATAATGCTGTTAACGATACAAATGTGCACCTGATCAGTCACATCATTCGGTTATTAATCGTTTCTATTCATTTCTCAGTCGTTTATATCCGATTGTAAACGTTTTTTGTTAACTAGAATCAATGAAATAAGCATAATGTGTAATTTGTATATTTTGTATCTTTATCAAAACATTACGCTGTGGAAAGAGTATGTCTTGACTGCGGAGCTAAACTTCTCGGACGGTCTGATAAAAAATTCTGTTCCGATCAGTGCCGCAACAATTACAACAATCGTCTTAACCGTGACCAGAACAACTATGTACGTAATGTCCATGCCCAGCTGAGACGAAACCGGAAGATACTAAGTGATCTTCTTGACTCCGGTCACCATCGCATACACCGGGATGCACTCATTGCACAGGGCTATAACTTCACATTCTTCACGCACCTGGTTGAAACAACAGGACGGAGTAAGATGGTCATACTGTTTCGAGTACGGTTTCAGGGAAGCGGGGAAGGGCTACCTGGAGCTGCAGAAGAGCCGCAGCTATCATGGATATTGAACCGGAAAATGAGGAGATAGACTGGCATGGAGCATGCTGAGCGAACGAAGTGAGGCAGTCCCGCAAGGCGGGAGAGCATGGAGCAGGGAGAACAGGCGAACATTTGAACAATCGAATTGTGAAATCAGAATCGATAACGGATAACGGACAACGGACAACAAAAAAAGAGTATTTTTGGGCTCATAATTAGCATGAATGAAAAGACTGACCGCGTTGGCCGCGATGGCCCTGATTACTGTTACTGCCTTTTCCCAGGAACAAAAGGTTTATGAGAATGGTTACATTGTCAGACTAGGGGATACCGCACCTGATTTTACCATCAAGGAGGCCGGAGGCAAGACATACAAGCTGTCAGACCTGCGCGGGAAGGTGGTCATGCTGCAGTTCACTGCCAGCTGGTGCAGTGTATGCCGCAAGGAAATGCCGTTTATAGAGAGTGAAATATGGCTGCCCGGAAAAGAGAAAGGCCTGGTTGTGATAGGCATTAGACCGCGATGAGCCCGAGGAAACGGTGCTGAAGTTTAAGGATGACATGAAGATAACCTATCCGCTGGCGCTGGACCCCGGCGCTGACATCTTTGGCCTGTACGCCCTGAAGGAATCAGGCGTTACCCGTAATATAATCATCGACAGGAAGGGAAAGATTATCTTTCTGACACGCCTTTTCGAACGCGAAGAATTTGACAGGATGAAGGAGATAATCTTCTCTGAACTGGCAAAAAAGTAAATTGCATGACTGTTTTTTGCCTTGCAGCATGCAACCTTTGCATGCATTTTGCCGTTAGTATGTATAGAATCCTGTACTATTAACTAAATCGAGAAAAAATGAAAAAGATCTTTATTGTTCTTTTCTGCACTTTTGCTTGCTGCACCGCTGTATTCACAGGTGCAATTCGGTATAAAAGCAGGTGTAAGCACAGACTTTACCTTCACAGATCAGACATCTTGAGGGTACCGATATTGATGTTATCATTCAAAGACCGGAGAATGCCCGAGTGGGGTTTTCAGGGAGGAGTATTCATGAAAGCCGGCTTTGGTGGATTTTACCTTCAGCCGGAACTCTTATTGCAACGGCCACCAACTCTGTCACCTTATGAAGACTGTCGAGGCCGGAGGAGCTCCGGTTATTTACAACCAGAAGTTCACAAAACTCAATATACCCGTTCTTTTAGGATTTAAAGTCGCTTTCCTGAGAATAAATGCCGGCCCTGCTGCATCAATCATCTAGGTGACCCAAAGGATATTATAGACGGGAAGCCACCTACAAGGGTGCCACTTTCGGTTATCAGGCCGGGGTAGGGTTTGATCTGCTCAAAAGGCTGACTTTTGATGTTCGTTATGAGGGTAACCTGAACCAGTTTGGTGATGAGATCACGATAAGCCGGTGAGACCTTTACCCTTGATGACAGAACTGGAGCACTTTTGCATCCATGTCGGACTGATATTCTGATTACAAATTGTCATAAAAGAACTCTTTCGTTGCCAAGCGGAAGAGTTTTTTTATTTTTACATATAAGTAAGGCGAACAATTATGTTTCTGGCAGGACATACCGTAATAGTGCTTCTCGACGTGCTGGCAATATTATATGTGATCACGGTCTTCTCCATTTGCCTTATGATTGTTTTTGAGAACAGAAATCCTGTTAAAACCCTGTCGTGGCTGCTTGTCATTTTGTTTGTTCCGATAGCGGGGCTGGTCATATATATGATATTTCGGCCGCTATTACCGCAAGCAGAAAATCTACACCCGCAAAAGCATGACTGACAGTATCAGGTTGTCGGACAATGTTGACCGGCAGGTGACGTCTCTTCCTTCCGTGCTGGCAGAGGAGAGTGAAGCTGTCAGGTCGAAGGCCCACCTTATCCGTCTGTTGCTTAATAACAACCGGTCACTGCTCACTGTCGACAACAGGATAGGATTGCTAATTAACGGCGATAAAACCTTCTCCGGCAATGAAGGAAGCAATAGCCTCGGCGAAAGATTTTATTCACCTCGAGTTTTACCGTATTGAGCCGGATAATCTTGGCACCGGAGTTTAAGGAGCTGCTCAAGCGCAAAGCTGCTGAAGGGGTTAAGGTGAGGGTCATCTATGACGATGTGGGGAGCTGGAACATTCACAGGGCTTATCTCAGGGAGATGCGCGCTGCCGGTGTTCAGATCTTTCCTTTCATGCCCGTACGTTTTCCCAGTTTCTCAAGCAAGATTAACTACCGTAACCACCGTAAAATAATTGTGGTGGACGGCAAGACAGGCTTTGTCGGAGGAATAAACATTGCAGACAAATATATCGATGGTCTGCCATTTCTCGGACCATGGATTGATACCCACCTGAAGCTTGAGGGTGAGTTTGTTGCAGCTCTTGACAGGGTGTTTGTCTCAGACTGGGATTTCGTCAGTGGCGAAGAGCTGCCTCCTGATACTTCCCTGACAAACTACACTAAAACAGGTAACCGCTGCCTGGTACAGGTTGCTTCCAGCGGCCCTGATACCGACTGGGCAACAATAATGCAGGTCTATTTTGCAGCCATTGCAACGGCCAGATCGTCTATTTATCTCACCTCACCTTACTTCAGTCCTGACGAGAGCATGCTCACAGCTTTGAAAACAGCAGCCCTGAGCGGTGTTGATGTGAGAATTATCTTTCCGGAAAAAGCTGATTCGATCATCACCAACTGGAATACCCGGTCATATATTGAGGAACTGCTTGATGCAGGCATCAGAGTATTTCTTTATGAAAAGGGATTTATACACTCAAAGTACCTCCTGGTAGACGGAGTATTCTCATCAGTGGGTTCTCCCAACGTTGATGTACGCAGTTTCGACCTTGATTTTGAGGTCACCGCTCTTGTCTATGACGAGGCTTTTGCAGCCTCTCTCGGTGAAGTGTTCTCCGATGACCTGAAGAACTGCAGAGAGATCATAAAAGCTGAGTGGGAGACAAGACGCAGAAGAGACAAATACAGGGAATCCCTGGCCCGGATTTTTGGTCCTCTCTACTAACCACCGCAATGATGAGAAAAATATTGAAGTATTTGTTTTATATAATCCTGACAGCATGCCTGGCAGTAACGGCTTTTTTATGGATAGTGGTTTTTAAACCGAACGTGAAACCAGATACTGCCCTGAGGATCTATCTGCCTTCAGGCTCCTCCTTTGAAAATCTCATAGATACATTGAGAAGTTCCGGAGCTCTTAAGAGCGAACGCAACTTCCTTATCACGGCAAAACTAAAGTCCTTTGACCGTTCATTGAAGTCAGGATCTTATATGATTGAGCCAGGAATGAATAACAGTGAAATTGTGAACATGCTAAGGTCAGGCAAGCAGGCTCCCGTGAATGTGACATTCAACAATATCCGCACACTTGATGAGCTGGCTGCAAGAGTAGGATCCCAGATAGAGGCTGATCCGGCAGCGCTGTCCCGGTTCTTCGATGATGAGAACAATTATTCAGCGCTGACGGCTTCACGCGTCAGACACTTATATCCGTCTTTCTTCCGGATACCTATCAGCTTTACTGGAGCCTCGATCCGAAAGGTTTCTACCGCCGGATGCTCAAGGAGTACAAAATATTCTGGAACGATGAACGCCTAGCATCTGCCAACGCCTCTGAACCTTACACCTGTGGAAGTGTCAATTCTTGCCTCCATCATCGTGGAAGAGGCAGCAAAAGCTGATGAGATGCCCAGGATAGCGGGAGTTTATCTCAACAGGCTCCGTAAGGGTATCCCCCTGCAGGCCGATCCTACCGTGAAATTTGCAGTTAATGATTTCACCATCAGGAGAGTGCTGAATGAGCATCTTGAAGTTGACTCACCGTATAACACTTACAAATACAGTGGTTTACCGCCGGGACCGGTGCGCTGCGCCTCTAAACCGGCTTTTGAAGCTGTCCTGAAGGCTGAAAAACATGAATATTTATTCTTTGTGGCCAAGGCTGACTTTTCAGGTTATCACCACTTTTCGCGTACACTGTCTGAACATAACAGATATGCAGCTGCCTACAGGCGTGAGCTTAACAAGCGCAGGATCTATCAGTAGACCGGAACGGCCTGAGCAACGTGGCGAGGTTATTGCCGATATACTCTACTATCTTCGTGGCATTTAAGCTGTTATCTGCAATTTCACTCAGCAACTGTTTCCGCTTTTCCTTCATCTCCGTGGTGAAATCCTCCTTCATGAGCCTGTCAGTAAGGTCTATCCATTCCTCCGGACTTGCGGCTATATTGCAGAGGCTTTCGAGGTGTGTTCCGGCAACAACAGCTGAAGATGTTATCACATGACGTCCCTGGCAGAGGGCATTGATCAGTTTGAGCTTCATGCCTGAAGGCTGCGATGCATTCAGCAGGCATACCTGAGCATTGGTGATGAGCTCATTCATCTGCACCAGGGAAGGATTCGGGATGACCTTGACATGTCTTAATCCTGAAGCGTCCTGCAGCATCTCATCGGACGGCCTTTTACCGGCGATGACCGTTTTATATTTCCAGCGGGGTGCCACCTCATGCAGGATGAACCTTGCTGCGGCATTATTTTCAGAAGTTGAAAAATCGCCGTGAAGAAGTACATAATCACCTTTACCGTCCGGGGAGCTGCATTCACTCGCCGGATGGAAAGGACCAACGAAAAGAGCATTGCCGTATTTTGATTTGAAATATTCCGTATCACCGGGCGAAATAGTCAGCAGAAGGGATGCCCGTGCCAGTTTCGCTTCGTAACGCTCCAGCTTCCGGGCTTCTGAATTGAAAAAGTACTTCCTGAAAGGATTTTTTTCATTCAGGGCCAGGTTACGGTAATAGATATGCTCGATATTATGTGTCCTGACCATCGTCATGCGACCTGAAAGAGAAGGATGACCAAGCAGGTGTGTTGTGTGCAACCCTTCAAAGATTATAGGGTGCTTATCGGCAAGCAGGTGTTTCAGCAGTGAATTGCTGCGCCGTGACAGAACAATGAAAGGTTCCTTGCTGAAAAGATGAAAAAGATTAAGGTCACGCCGGTAATAATGCACCCTGAGGCACTCGCGCTCAAGCGTTCTCGAACGGGTTCGCCCGTAACTGAAGCAGTGAAGAATGACACCGACACCCTGCTTCTTCAGTGAGGATATCTTATAAAAGACATCCATAACACCTCCATAGTCAGGCGGGTATGGGATATTGAAGCTTACGAGGTGAACGGTCGTGTTATTTCTGGTATCCATTGAAAGTCCTTAAAAAATCTGCACAAACTTAGCTAAAAAAAATCTTTCGTATCTTTCAAATCCTAAATCGGAGGAGACATTTTATCTTTCTTTGGGTGCAACAAATTGAAGATGAGAGCTACCATAGCCGTAATAAGTGATCTCTCAACAGACATGAGAGTTCAGAAACAGGCTTTACTTCTCACAGAAATGGGATACACGTGACTCTCATCGGAAGACATACGGGTAAATCGCCATCTCTCTTCCTTCCCCGCGTCAGGATCAGGAGGCTGAGGGTGCTTTTCAGACGGGGTCCGCTGATGTACATATTATTCAACCTGTCATTGTTCCTTGCGTCTGCTCGCGAGGAGATCAGACCTGTATGTCTCCAATGATCTCGATACCCTCATTCCCTGTTATTATGTATCGCGACTCTTCGGCAAACCTCTTGTTTACGATGCTCATGAGTACTTCACGGGTCAGTACGGACTGGAGGAAAGAAAATTCAAATATTCTGTCTGGAAGAAGGCGGAGAGACGGTTATCGTGCCAAAGGTCCGTCACATGATCACAGTCAGCAATTCAATAGCCGAACTCTACACAAAGGAATACGGAGTTGAGCCTGTGGTAATCATGAACGCTGCACCTTCAACGGATGAGCTTATACCGTACAACCGGAATAACCTGAGGGTTGGGGAGGAAGATCTGCTGGTTGTCTACCAGGGTTCCGGCATTAACCCGGGGAGGGGTGTCATGGAACTGATCAACGCCATGACCATGCTTGAGAGAATCCGGCTGATCATAATAGGATCAGGAGATATGATTGAGGAAGTAAAGCATGCCGTTTCATTACAAGGGCTCGGGAGTAATGTGATTTTTCTTCCCAGGATGAAATGGGAAGAGATGATGCAGTTTACAATGTGCTGTGATGCGGGACTCTCTCTCGATCCTGACAACTGCATCAATCAGCGTTTCAGCCTGCCAAACAAGCTATTTGATTATATCGCAGCAGGTATACCGGCGGTTGTTTCTCCGTTACCCGAGGTCTCAGCTGTCGTCAAACGGTACGCATGTGGTCTTATCCTCAGCCATGTGACACCTTATACAATTGCAGGCGCTCTTGAAAGACTGAGAGATGACAGGGACCTTCTGTCAGAACTGAAGGAGAAGGCCCGGGAAGCACGCAAGGTGATCAACTGGGAAAATGAAAGAGTGAAAGAACAAGAGTTCTTCAGAAATGTTATAGAATCTAAACGGCATAAATGAATAAAAGCTTTTTCCAAAAATTTCTTCCGGAGATAACCGGAGCACTGCTCGGTGCACTCGGCGGGTTTATCTACTGGAAATATGTGGGTTGTGTCTCCGGAACCTGCACCATAAAATCAAACTGGTACCTGATGATCCCCTGGGGCACGGTAGTTGGTTTCCTTCTGGGATCAGTCGCCGGTGATATTATCAGGAAGAGAAAATCCGCTGCAGAGAAGAAAGAGAGTTAGCCCGCCGGGAATTTTTTTGTAATCAGGAAGTTTGTAAATTGCATACGTCACACATTTACAAACCTAATCTGATTATTATGAAAACCAACCGCCGGAATTTCCTCCGTACCGCTACTGTTGCAGGTGCAGGAGCATTTACAGCAGGTGCTGTTTCATCATGTTCCCGTCAAAAGGGAACAACGGAATTGATGCCTGAGGTCAGGACAGCAGTGCTGGCCAGTCATTCGCAGAAGTTTAACATGACAGGTTACGGCGCACCTCCCCTGGCAAAGGTACGGATAGGTTTCATCGGACTTGGCCAGCGCGGCCCCGGAGCTGTTGAACGCATGGTCAACATCGAAGGAGTTGAAATATGCAGCTCTGTGCGATAAGTATACAGACAGGGTTGACAAGATGCAGGCGATGATCACCGGCTTCGGATCTGCCTCAGGCGAAGTCATTCAGCGGCACCGAGGAGGCATGGAAAGGAATATGCGATGACCCTGACATTGACCTTGTATATATTTGCACACCATGGGCATGGCATACACCCATGGCAGTACTTGCAATGGAAAGCGGCAAGCATGTGGCAGTAGAGGTGCCGGCAGCAAAGACGGTCGATGAGTGCTGGCAGCTGGTGGAGACGTCAGAACGGACAAAAATGCATTGCATGCAGCTTGAGAACTGCTGCTATGACTTTTTTGAACTGCTGACGCTGAATATGGCACGCCAGGGCTTGTTTGGCGAGATAGTACACGGAGAGGGAGCATATATACATGACCTCCGGTGGCAGTACACTTACGACAAGAACGGATATGCCGACATGTGGCGGCTGAAAGAAAATGTTCGCAACGGAAACCTTTACCCGACACACGGACTTGGCCCCATATGCCAGATCATGAATATCAACCGCGGCGATAAGATGGACTACCTGACTTCGATGTCATCGAATGATTTTGCGATGGCAGCCGATATCAGCCAGCTGGCTAAGGAAGATCCGTTCTACCAGCCTTTTGCAGGCAAAAAATACAGGGGCAACATGAACACATCCGTTGTTAAAACCAACCTTGGGAGAACAATTATGATACAACATGATGTCTCAAGCCCGAGGCCTTACTCGCGAATTCACCTTGTAAGCGGTACCAAGGGAGCGGCATCCAAGTGGCCTGATCCGGAAAGGATAGCCCTTGGCCACTCATGGGTCTCACCGGAGGAGCTTAAAGTCCTTGAGGAAAAATATACTCCTGAGATTGTGAAGAGAGTGGGAGAGATGGCAAAAGAAATCGGAGGTCACGGAGGGATGGATTTCATTATGGACTGGAGGCTTATTGACTGCCTGCGCAACGGATTGCCTGTCGACCAGGATGTATATGATGCCGCACTGTGGAGCGTTATCGCCCCTCTCAGCGAATGGTCCGTGGCTAACAGATCAAATTCAATTGACGTTCCTGACTTCACCTGCGGATCATGGAGCTCAAACAAACCTGTTGATCCGAATCTGCCGAACGGAGGCAATACCAAAGTGCTCAGTCCCAGGGGAAGTTCAAACCAGCTGGATATAAAACAGACTTAAATACTATCTGTTTTATTTCGGCTGTGTCAGAGATTTTATTTTACTTTTGCGGGCGTAATTGTTTTCTTTATTCCTGAAAATGAACGGCAGCCTTTTTCCGGCAATATTCTTTCTATCAATACTGGTCTTCTTTGTCCCCAGGTCACTGAAATACTTTTATTCCCTGTTCCTGCTGGCAGGCTCCGTTGCATTAACATCCATCTGGAGTTACAGATTGCTTGCCGGCGCTGCCCAGGTACTTGAAATACCATTAAACCTACTGTTCATTCAAACCAGTTTTATACTTACAATCGACAGGCTCTCCGCATTTTTTATCCTGGTGGTCAACATTACCGTTTTTACAGGTTTTCTTTATGCCAGGGGATATCTTGAACCGTATCTTAAGAGTAAGAACGCCCTCCGGTTTTCGATACATTACTTCTCTTATATCTGGTTATATCTGTCCATGCTGATGGTAGTGATGTTCCGTGACGGACTATCTTTTCTGATCGCATGGGAGATAATGGCTCTTTCATCTTTTTTTCTTGTCATTTTTGATGCGGAAGACCGGACTATTTTAAAGACAGGCATCAGTTACCTGATCCAGATGCATGTTGGCATGCTTTTTATCCTGATAGCCTTTTTACTGCTTGAAAAGGCTACCGGAGAGATGAGTTTTGATGCCCTCGGAGCTTACTTTTCCAGCCACTCAAACATTCCTCTTTTTATCCTGTTTTTCATCGGTTTCGGGATAAAAGCCGGATTTATTCCCCTTCATACCTGGCTTCCCGAAGCCCATCCGGCAGCCCCTTCACATGTGTCAGGCGTAATGTCGGGAGTAATGATCAAGATGGGCATTTACGGTATACTGAGAGTACTTGTCCCGGTGCAGTCCGATCTGCTGCTGATAGGCATCATCATACTTATTATTTCACTGATATCAGGGGTGCTGGGAGTGATGATGGCAATTGTTCAGCATGACCTTAAACGATTGCTGGCTTATCACAGCATCGAAAATATTGGCATCATCGGCATTGGCATCGGACTTGGGATGATCGGCCTTGCAACAGGTAATGCAATGCTGGCTTTGCTTGGCTTAGCCGGCGGATTACTCCATGTATTGAATCATTCCCTGTTCAAATCGCTGCTCTTTTTCAATGCCGGGTCAGTCTACAAGGCAACTCATACCCGAAATATCGAACACCTCGGCGGACTGATGAAGAAAATGCCTTACACTGCATTGCTTTTCCTGGTAGGTTCACTGGCTATTTGCGGTTTGCCTCCGTTCAACGGGTTTATCTCTGAATACCTTATTTATATGGGCATGTTTAAAAGCCTGTCGGCAGCCAATCTTTATCAATCCATACTTATTTTGGGAACGATTGTCGGGCTTTCACTTATAGGCGGGCTGGCAGTTTTTTGCTTTACCAAGGCTTTCGGAATTGCATTCCTTGGAGAGCCCCGTTCTGAACATGCCTCCGGCGCTAAAGAAGTTGGTAAAAACATGATCTTCCCGCAATATATCACTGTGGCTTTTATTTTGATTATAGGTCTGGGATCAGTATTGGTGGTGAAGCCTGTATTCAGCATCGTGGCTCAGACATTCGGACTCCCTGATGCCGGTTTGACCACGGAGCATTTTATACACTAATCTTTCCCAGATCAGTCTGATCTCGGGAGTATTTATTGTTACGGTCATTTTATTGCTTGTTTACAGGCATTTTCATCTTAAACGGAGACAGGTTGAAACGGGACCGACATGGGGTTGCGGATATACAGCCGGTACGAGCAAGACAACAGTATACTGCAACATCTTATGCCTATAATTACAACCATATAGCAAAGCCTCTGCTTCAGGGAATGAAAGTCATGGAAGACATCAGGGAAGATGAGATTTTTCCGCATAAAAGAACTTTTGTCTCGCATAATGACGATATCTTCAAAAAGCTGTTGATTGATAAGCCTGCAGAATGGGTCTCCGGGCTTCTGAAAAAGATTGCCGTAATGCAGACCGGACAGATCCAGCATTACATACTGTATGCATTTGTTTTTATGTTGCTGGTACTGTTGCTGACAATCTTAAATATTATCTGAGCATGACAGGATTTATTCTGATAGTCATAGCAGCCTTCTTTTTCCCGGGAGTGATACTGCAGAACCAAGAGCATTTCATCAGGCCGCAAAGGTCCCGGGATTATTTCAGCCCATCAAAGATATATGGGTACTGTTGAAGAAGGGCAGTGTTTTCAGCACTACCACCGGTTTGATATTTCAGATTGCCCCGGTTATAACGCTGGCAAGCATCCTTTGCGCCATGCTGGTAATTCCTTTTGCTGAAGCAGAAGGCCATTCATTTCTTTTGAGGGTGATTTTATCTTTTTCTCTTACCTGCTGGCATTCGGAAAGTTTTTTACGATTATTGCCGCACTTGATACGGGCAGCAGTTTTGAAGGCATGGGAGCAAACCGTGAAGCATTGTTTTCCATGCTCGTGGAACCGGCATTTTTTATCCTGCTGGCTACTTTTGCAATGTTTACCGGTTATACTTCCTTTTCAGATATCTTTAGTAATTTCTTCATTACCGGGAATCATTATGTAATGATATACAGCATAATAGGTTTTACCTGCTTATTCAGATCGCCATGGTCGAAAACAGCAGGCTCCCGGTTGATGATCCGAAAACACATCTCGAACTGACGATGATCCATGAGGTGATGATCCTTGATAACAGCGGTTTTGACAAAGCACTGATCCATATCGGATCATACCTGAAATTTGCGCATTTACGGTTCCCTGATCTACAATGTGATTGTTCCGGCCGGATGGAATATATTCCTTCAGACCGTTTTGTTTTTTGCCGTACAGGCTGTTTTTGCAGTGATAATCGGACTGACTGAATCATTCAGGGCAAGAAACAAAATGAATAAAAATCCAAAATTCATTTTAACGCTTTCGGCAATTGCATGGATAGCTTTTGTGATAATTTTAATACTGACCGAGAATTAACTGGCATAAGAATATGGTGAATTATCTGATAGTATTGTTTGCAGTTACCCTGATGTATTTTTCATCGGCTGACAGGTTGACGATTTACATCAAACTGATTGGTATACAGGGTTTATTGCTGTGCGGAATTGCCATCTTCGAGCTGAAAGAAGTTAACACCGCAAACCTGCTGTTCATTGTTTCCGAGACCTTGATTTTCAAAGCTGTTGTCCTGCCTTATCTGCTTACCAGGATTATTAACCGATCAGGGGTGACCAAGGTGCACAGGCTGGCGATGCCCGGATTTTATCTGCTGATATTCTCAATTTTCGGATTGCTGATCAGTGTAATGCTGGCAAAATCCTCCTGAACCCGTTTATCAACACAATATACCTTGCAATAGCCCTCTTTACACTGTTAACCGGCATGCTGCTCATTGTGACGCATAAACTGATAATCTCTCACCTGATCGGTTTTCTGATTATTGAAAATGCAGTGTTCATGTTTTCTCTGGCGATCGGGAACGAAATGCCAATGATGATCAATATCGGAATACTGCTCGATATTTTTGTAGGTGTGCTGATTCTGGGCATTCTTCGGGCTTACGGCTTAAGCCGCATACAAACGAATTGACAATGTTAAAAGATTAGAAATGATTTTGTTACTATTCTTTATAGTATCTGTTTTAATCAGTGCCTCAATTGTTTTGTTCAGGAACAAGATTTTCACTGCAGATTGTGACAATCGTTTTCGCATTGTTGCTCATCTGTTTTACAATTTATGCCTGGGTTAATTTAAACAGGACTGATCTTACCTATTTTACTTTTGACAGTACGGGAGTACTGTTGCTTTCGGTTTTATCGTTGCTTGCTATCCCGACCATTTATCACGGATTTATCTACACGGCCGGTAATGATGCAAAAAAACACAGCATTTACCATGCCTCACTGGTTGCCCTGATGACTTTCATGTCAGGTGCATATCTGGCCAACACTATGACGGTGCTTTGGATTTTCGTTGAAGCCACCACACTGGCTGTTGCAGCTCTTATATATCATGACCGTACCGATATGGCGCTGGAGGCAACCTGGAAATATGTTTTTATATGCTCAACCGGTATTGCCCTGGCTTATCTTGGCATACTGTTCTTAGGATTTATTTACGGCAGGGAAGACGCTCCAAACCTTTCCTTTGCATCTTTTGCCCATGTCATTAATAATGCCAGCCCGCTGTATCTGAAAATTGCTTTCGTATTTGTGCTGGTCGGGTTCAGCACCAAGATGGGCCTCTTCCCGATGCATACGGTCACAATTGATGCACATTCCGTGGCGCCGCCTCCCATCAGCGCATTAATTTCCACAACCCTGATGAATGTAGGTTTCCTGGCAATATTCCGCGTATATACTTTATTCTCTTCAACGTCTGTCCTGCCTTTTATGAATCATGTGCTTATCCTGTCCGGACTGTTGTCGTTATTAATCGCTGCAGGATACATGCTTAAAGCCAAGCATCTGAAACGCATGCTTGCATATTCAAGTCTTGAAAACATGGGCCTGGTTGCAATTGCTGTCGGTGTCGGGGGTGTGGGTTATTATGCTGCCCTGCTGCTTCATGGTGCTGCATTCATTGACGAAATCAAGTCTTTTTTATCAGATGGGACAACTGTCAAGGGTGCTTCATACATTTAAGCTGGATGAATGCGGCAGATACATGAATTTGTACCCCGCAGGCGCAATGGTCCTCCTGACAGGAATGATTTGCATACTTGCCATTCCTCCTTCAGGAATGTTTATTTCCGAATTAATGATCTTCAGGGGACTGGTCGTAAATGATCAGTGGTTTGCCCTGATTGCCGCCATTGTATTACTTTGCTTTATAATTTATGCGATGAGCATCAGGATCATGCATATTACTTTTTCCGGTCCCAGGAATGAAAACACGGCATTTCTCCCGGGTAATGTAAACCCTGCTGAGACCATCAGCCAGTTTGTTCTCCTTGGAATAGTAATCGTGATGTGCTTTTATCAGCCGCCATTCCTGGTTGACCTGATAAATCAGAGCGTTGCGATATTACCTAAATAGGAATTATGAATGGGTCAATTATATTCAGAAGTAAAAAACAATTCAACGCCGCTGTTCATTAAAGACATTCCGGTGTCTGATTACAATGTTTTTTATGCCCGGATAGCAGAACTCTTGAATTCCGAAGACAAATCACTGCCTCGCATATTACTGCCTTGATGTGGCAGATAAAAAGAGACTTTACTGTTGTATTGCTGATGACCTGACCGGTACAATAAAGGTTTTTTGTCACGAGCTGAACAGGGGAAAAGCCGTAGTGAAATCATTGACACCTGTCTGCCCGCAGCTTCATATTTTTGAACGTGAGATACATGAGAATTATCGGGATTGAATTTGAGGGGCATCCATGGATGAAGCCGGTCAGGTATCCGCATGACCGTGCGGACAAATCGAAGCAGTCATGGATAATTATCCGTTTTATGAGGTTGAAAGTGAAGAACTGCATGAGGTGGGAGTAGGGCCGATCCATGCGGGTGTCATCGAACCGGGTCATTTCAGGTTTGTCTGCAACGGTGAAAAAGTGCTGCATCTTGAGATACAACTCGGGTATCAGCACCGGGGCATAGAAAAACTGTTCGTTGAGAAAAAGAGCCCCTTGCAGCGATCAGTATCCTATCAGAATGTATTGCCGGTGACACTTCCGCAGGTCATGCGCTGGCTCACTCACAGCTGATTGAATCTCTGGCTGGCATCGAAGTAAGTGATGCATTGCAGATTGAGCGGTGCATTGCCCTGGAAATGGAAAGGATAGCAGTCCACATCGGAGATACTGCCGCCCTGTGCGGTGATGTGGCTTATCAGCTTGGTCAGATCAGTTTGCGAAGCGCTCAGGACCACAATCATCAATACCACCCAGTACTGGTGCGGCAACCGCTTTGGTAAAGGACTTATCCGGCCCGGCGGCACCAACTATCCGCTGACTGATGAAATCATTGATGAGATATTCAGAGTGACTGATGATTCGGGTAAACGTTTTTCTGACATAACGGACCGTATTTATTCACTGCAGACTGTCCTTGGCAGGTTTGAAGATATCGGGATCGTTACCAGGCAACAGGCCGTCAGCACAGGAGCTGTGGGCATGGCTGCGCGTACCTGCGGTATATTTCGCGATACGCGTGAGACACATCCTTTTCAGTACTATAAGAATTATCAGGTCAATACAGTTATGCTCGAGACGGGTGATGTGCTGGCGCGCGGCATGCAACGCAGCCAGGAGGTCAAGGAATCAGTTAAAACCATCCATGAGCTTATCGGGATCTATAGAAATAAAAACAGGGAGACAGCTAAACCATCTTATGATTATAAGCTTGCTCCGGATAGTTTTGCCATTTCCCTGGCAGAAGGATGGAGAGGTGAGATTTGCCATATTGCGCACACTGACAATACCGGTAATATCTCACAATATAAGGTCAAGGATCCGTCACTGCATAACTGGATGTCCCTGGCTCTGGCAGTGCGTAACCAGGAAATTTCGGATTTTCCGGTATGCAATAAAAGCTTTAATCTTTCTTATTGCGGTCATGATCTGTAAGTTAAAAGCAGCATATTGAAATGATTAAAGAATTAAAAATACTTTCCGGTCACGGCAGACAGTTTATCAAGGACCTGCGGAAACAGCCTGTATCTGAACGGTTCAGAGGCCTTCCGGTGATCACGGATGATTTGGAGGAAAAAGAGATCAGGGAGGCAGTAGCCTTGTGCCCGGTTAATGCTACTAGACAGCCGGAGCGGAGCCATTGACCTTGGAAAGTGTGCCTTCTGCAATGAGTGTGCACTTTTGCTTCCCGGAAAAATAAGGTTTACCAATGACTACCGCATCGCATCAAACAAAAGAGAAGACCTGTTGATCAGACCCGGTCACACAGGACCATTGAGAATAGATGACACAGTTGTGCGAAAGGATGTCAGGCGGTTGTTTAAGAAAGCCCTGAAGCTGAGAGAGGTATCGGCAGGCGGTGATAATTCATGCGAGATGGAGCTTGCAGCCACCGGTAATGTTAATTTTGATTTTGGCCGGTACGGAATCGAGTTTGTTGCATCACCCCGTCATGCTGACGGGATTGTAATCACTGGTCCTGTAACAGCAAATATGGCCAGTGCCCTCGAGATATGCTATGACGCTGTGCCGTCTCCCAAAATTATCATCCTTGCCGGTTCTGATGCCATCAGCGGAGGAATTTTTGAGGGGAGCCCGGCGCTGGACAGAAGCTTCATCAGCGATCATCACATTGATCTTTACCTCCCTGGTAATCCGGTCCACCCGCTGACCTTTATCAACGGCGTAATGGATCTTCTGGGACATTAAGATAATAGGTATTACAAACTTGTGGATTGCATGTGATTTCTTACAAAATTATAATATGAAAACAAACTTATTAATCGGAACAATTGCAGCTATGGGAATTGCGCTTCTTACCTCATGCGGACAGGCCGGGAATGAGCCTGCAAAAGCAGATGAATTCACCTGGCAGGTAGACAGGTTTGAAGATATCAGTGTGCTTAAATACCGCCTCCCGGATTTGAACAGCTCTCAGCCGGCGAGAAGGAATTGATATATTATCTGTCAGAGGCAGCACTATGCGGCAGGGATATCCTGTGGGACCAGAATTTCAAATACAATCTCGTGATCAGAAAGACCATCGAAGCAGTCATTGCCACCTACAGCGGAGATAAACAGGCAGCTGACTATTCATCATTTTTAACATGGGCAAAGAGGGTCTTCTTTGCTAACGGCATTCACCATCATTACTCGAATGATAAATTTGTTCCCGGCTTTTCTGCAGATTATTTCGTGATGCTGGTAAACGGCAGTGATCCTTCAATGCTTCCTCTTCAGAACGGTCAGCAACCCGGTGACCTGATTACAATGCTCGTACCCGTCATATTTGATCCTGCCCTGTACGCAAAAAGGGTAGACCAGACAGAGGGTGCAGATATGATCACTTCATCGGCAAATAATTTTTACGAAGGTGTGACACAGGCGGAGGTGGAGAGTTATTATGCTGCCATGACAGATCCGGCTGATCCAAGGCCTGTCTCATGGGGACTGAATACCAGGGTTGTGAAGGCCGGAGGCAAGGTAACAGAAGTACCCTGGAAAAGCGGCGGTCTGTATGGGCCTGCTATAGATCAGATAATCTCATGGCTCGAAAAAGCAAAGAATGTCGCTCTCAGTGAAACCCAGAAAAAGGAACTTGAACTGCTGATTGATTATTATAAGACAGGTGACCTTAAGACCTGGGATGATTATAATGTTCTGTGGGCAGGAAATACAGGTCTTTCAGTTGATTATATAAACGGTTTTATCGAGACCTATGGAGACCCGCTGGGGATGAAGGCCACCTGGGAATCAGTGGTTGATTATAAGGATCTGGAAGCCTCAAAACGTACGTCCATTATCACTGAAAATGCGCAGTGGTTTGAGGATAACTCACCTGTTGATCCCCGGTACCGTAAGGAAAAGGTGACCGGAGTAGCAGCGAGTGTGATTAATGTTGCAATGCTTGGCGGAGACTGCTACCCCGCTTCGCCGCTCGGTATCAACCTGCCAAACTCAAACTGGATCAGGATCGAAGCCGGATCCAAATCGGTCACCCTGGCAAATATCACGGATGCCAAGGATATAGTGTCAAGGGGCAGCGGTTTCCTTGAAGAATTTGCCTTTGACCAGGCTGAGATAGACAGGGCAATCAAGCATGGCTCTGTTTCGGATGCGCTTCATACCGACATGCACGAGTGCATAGGTCATGCCAGCGGAAAACTGGCACCGGGAACCGATCCCAACGCGCTGAAAAACTATGCTTCACCCTCGAGGAGGCGAGGGCTGATCTTTTGCTCTTTATTATATGATGGATCCTAAAATGGTTGAGACAGGACTAATGCAGTCAGCTGAGCCGGCAAAAGCGATGTATGACAGTTATATCCGCAACGGTCTCATCACCCAGATCGTGAGAATAAAACCAGGCAAGGATATTGAACAGGCTCACATGCGAAACCGTTCATCCATAGCCCACTGGGTATATGAGAAAGGACGAAACGACAACGTCATTGAAATGGTTTCGCGGGATGGGAAAACCTTTGTAAAGATCAATGACTACGAGAAGCTCAGGAACTCTTTTCGGCGAGATGCTTAAGGAAGTACAGCGGATAAAATCAGAGGGTGATTTTGAAGCAGGGAAGAGCATGATCGAAAATTACGGGGTAAAAATAGATCCTGTGCTCCATGCCGAAATCCTTGCACGGTATGAAAAGCTGAACATGGCACCTTACAGCGGTTTCGTTAATCCTGTCCTGGTACCGGTTGTTGACGCGCAGGGTAAAATTACTGATGTGAAGGTCGAATATTGCTCTGACTTTCTTAGCCAGATGATGGAATACGGGGAAAAATATTCTTTCCTGAACTGATTAATAGTATTTTTTATTCAGGCGGTCGGTCTTCCTCTTTCTGCAAGCAGCAGATATACAAGATATACAGCTGTTATGACAAGCAAGGCAATAATGCTGTATTTTATTATCTGTGCAACATTCATTACCCCGGCAGCTCCTGCAGTGGTGCGTACCGAGTGACCGACATCGATCCCGAAAAGGTTCTTAACAAAAAACAGAAGAATGAATGAGATCAGTCCTGCGGCTACAGGTGTGGTTATCCATCCGGAAGCGATGCTTCCAAGGACTTTCAGGTTGATATTCCTTACCCCCTTGTAAAGGCCGATGCCTATTACTGATCCCACCACCACCTGTGTGCTGGATACAGGTACGAGAGGAATTGCGGGAAGGCCGATCCTTACCAACAGTCCGGAGAGGGAGGAAGAGGAGAAAATAAACAGCACCAGGGCCTGAGAGAGAACGACAACAAAAGCGGCTTCGGAGGTAAGTTCAAGTAGGTTTCCGCCCACGGTCTGCATCACCTTTTTTGAGTAGGTCAGGATGCCGGCTGCAATGGCAATACCGCCCAGGAAGAATAGCTGTTGCGCACCTGTAAGGATGAAAAAACCAAAGTCTGCATCACCAAGCGACACACTGGGCAGGAACACCCCCATCACGTTGGCAATATTATTTGCTCCGAGGCTGTATGCCCCGAAGGCGCCCGCTATCATCAGTCCGGTCCTGATATAGAGATTCGTATTGGAGCAGGTGAATCTTAATTCTTTTTCTGGTAATCCTGACAATATGATAGAGCGCATATGCAAAAAGTGCACCCAGAACCGGGCCGGTAATCCAGGTGGTTACGATCTGTATCAGCGAGGTAGTGTCTATTGCGTTGTCTGTAAAGAAGTTCCATCCTACTATTGCGCCTACTATTGCCTGAGTGGTTGATACCGGCAGTCCCGCTTTAGTCATGAAATAGACAGTCACACCGGCGGCCAAGGCAACGGTAAAAGCTCCGCCGATGGCATTAACTGACCCGAGTTTATCGAGAGTATCAGATGCGCCTGACCCCTGCAGCACAGCTCCCAGGATCACGAACACCGAGGCAATGACTGCAGCCCTTGTAAATGACAGCATCCTTGATCCCACAGCCGATCCGAAGACATTGGCAGCATCGTTGGCCCCAAGGGTCCATCCGAGAAAAAGGCCGCTCGAAATAAACAGAATGATCATAAATCAGAGCATTAGCCTGATGGCCATCGATGCAAGAAGATCAGCCGCGTCCTGGGCAGTGTCGGAGATACTTTCAATATGATGGGTGATGTAACGTATATGAGCCTTCTCTGCCAGTGACAGGTCATTCATCTCATGAAATACCTTCTTCTTCAACTGAAAAGCAGCCTTATCAGTCTCGCGTTCAAAGAAATAGACTTTAATGAGCTTTTCCCTGACAACATGGGGCTCTCTGAAAAAAGCCCGTGCTGCCGGCATCAGCTCCTCTGCAGAATTCGCTGATACTTCAGCTAGTGAGATAAAGTCCTGCGACAGCGAGGCCGGTATATGAGGCATCTCAATGTAAAATTCATTCAGTGAGCTTTTGGCAGTGTCAATGATCTCATCAAGCTGCCATAAAAGCTTCACTATCTCACCCCTCTGCTGTGGCAGGATAGAATGCACCATCATATCATTCTCAATGCTTCGCTGAAGCTTGTCCGCCTTATTTTCAAGCTCGTCTATCCTGGTCAGATGATTCTGGAATGCATCATGGTCCCCGCTGACATACGCTTTAACACCTTCCTTGAAGATCAGTATGCCGATCTCAACAGTATCAAAGAATTCATCAATTTTGACCGTCAGTTCTTTTGTTGTACGTGTAAAAAGCGACATCTGCCCTTGATTGTATAGGTTTAAACAAATATATTAAGAAAACCCTTGTGGCCGGCTCTTTCAGAAATCAATAATTTTCTCCACACGGTAATTCTTGAGATAACCCTTGATAATGACCTGAATATCACGGTTATCATTGGCGTTCCTGATACAGTCATGTATTGCTGTTAATCCGAATCCCACATCATTGATATCAAAATAACCATAGCCGGCATATTTGCCGTTAATGATCTTGACCGCTGATCTCTCATCTGTGTCCCTGCCGCGGTCAATTATAAGAAATTTCTTTCGCTGAAGACAAATTCATCAAGAGCAAGCAAGGCTCTTTGATTGTATGTCAAAGGCTCCTCTTCCCCGCAGCAGGCGCCGCGACACAGACTCACCTGCCTGTGAAAACACTGACCGGCAGTATCATACATGCCGCAGAGCTTCTGGCATAGGTTATATTCGCTTATTACCTGCTCAAGCTTAGCCCTTACGTTTTCCTTGGAGCTGAAAAGAGCGAGAGGAACGGCATCATCCTTCACATTGCGGTATTCCAACCTGATATACCCGTTTTCATCAGTGTAACTGTAGATGCCCCAGCGGAACCCTGTGCGGCGCTGTGCCCTGTTATACAGCGGTTTTCTGTTCTTTATTTCAGCCGATTCCAGAAGGAGGGCAACCAGTTCACTGCCTGTCCGTTCCCAGCTTATGTCAGCAATCATGGAGCGCATCTCCATCTCTCTTGACGATGTGTTATTTGAAAGATGGGTGTTTACCCTCTGGTAGAGATTACGGCTTTTCCCGACATAGATTATCTCGCCGGATTCATTGTGAAAGTAATATATGCCGGGTTCCTCGGGCAAATCGGCAATCTTTTGCATGTCAAGCGCCGGATTAAGCCTGGATGCCTTACGGTTTTTAACCAGGGTGCCATTGTTCTGCTCCCTGTCTTTCTCAAGGAGAATCTCCATCAGCCTAACTGTGGCCTGTGCATCGCCTGAAGCCCTGTGCCTGCCCTTTATCTCAATGCCCAGGTCCTTGCACAGGTTACCCAGGCTGTATGACCTGTGCCCGGGCAGCAACTTCCTGCTCAATGATACCGTATCAAGCAGCGGACGCTTGAAATTGTAACCCAGCATACTGAATTCCTGCCTGATGAATGAGTAATCGAAGCGTGCATTATGAGCTACAAAAATATTCCCTTCTGTGATCTCCACAATCTTTTCGCAACCTCATAAAACTTAGGGGCATCCTCGACCATTTCATTGCTTATACCTGTAAGCGCAGTGATGAAATACGGAATGTTACGTTCAGGATTGATAAGGGTTGAGTATTCGTCGATAATGCGATTTCCGTCATGTATGTAAACGGCTATTTCGGTGATTCTCTCAAGCCTGGCGCTTCCTCCGGTGGTCTCTATGTCAACAACAGCGTACATTCCTGCAGCAAAATACGAAGATAATTACTTTTAAGCCTGGTCCGATTTATTCATACATTTGCATTATCAGGTATTGTTGTGGAATGTTTCGGCAGATATTATTTTCTGGATGGCAACATCCTTCCCACCGACCGCGAGGAAGACATCCCGACAGGTGAAGTCTCTTTCTATGAGGTGATAAGAACAAGGAAAGGAATTCCGCTCTTTTTCGATGATCACATGAAGCGCCTTAAGGATGGGATTTCAACAAGATATGATCTCAAGGAGGATATCTCCGGAATAATAACCGAAGGTCTTGATACACTGGTCAGGCAAGAGACCTTTACAGAGATAAATGTAAAGATCACCATCTCTTTTACAGGACAGGAGTACTCAGTCCATATCTGTTACATACAATCCACTTACCCGGATGATGAAACGGTACGTAATGGCGTTAATTTGATATTCTACCGTGCCGAACGGTTTGAACCCGGAGTGAAGATGCTGAATAAGAGGTTACGGCTGTCAGTGAATGAGGCACTTCTAAAGAAAAAAGCCTACGAGGCTCTCCTGGTGAACCAGGAGGGATTTATTACCGAGGGAAGCAGATCCAATGTTTTCTTTGTGAATGCAAAGGGTATCCTGTACACGGCTCCTGACCGAATGGTCCTTTCAGGTATTACACGGAAATATATTATTGATATTTGCCGCAGGGAAGGATACGAAATTCTCTTTGAAGCAGCCAGGGCAGGGGAGTTGCAGGAGTTTAAGTCAGCATTTATTACGGGGACATCACCTATGGTTCTACCTGTGAAGAGTATTGAAAATCATCTCTTCAGGACCGACAATGACATTTTGAAACGACTTGGCCTTCTCTACCGGAAGCTGGCTGACAACAGTATAATCAAATATCAGGGGAGAAAGAAAGAAGATTAATATTTATCTTTGCAACAAAATAAAAAGTCATGGCCAGCGTAAAAAACCTTAAAAAAGATATTGACTTCCTGTTCTTCGAGTTCATCTCAGACTGTTTCCTGTTCACCAGTATTCATACCGGTGAAAAGCGGAATGAGGTTCAGAATCTGATCGAGGAAGCTGTGACCATGCGTAATGAATTCATTGACAGGGTCAATCACCCTGCCGGAAAGGACAACCCTGCTCTTGTAAAGGCATATTACAAAACAGTGAGCAAGGATCTGCTGGAAAAGGTTGACGGATATTTTGAAAAACTGAGCGAGATCTCCAAATCAAAATAGCGGGACTAAATCCATTTTACAATCACCTCATTGCATTTAAGGCACTTCCCTTCGGCTGAAAGACCGGCAGGTGAAGTTTGATATCCGTGTCGTTTTATTACCGTGGAATGACATCTGGGACATATTGTATCAGAGCCGGAATCATTTCCTGACATATTTCCTGTATAGACATAGTCGAGATATTCAGAGGCAGTCTCTTTAAGCCTGAGTATCGTCTCTGCCGGGGTAGCGGGATCGTCCCGCTTATACATCGGGAAATATCGGCTAAGGTGCAAGGGCACATGACTTCCCGCAGTGGTTGCAATCCATTCGGCCTCCTGTCTCATCGAATCAACGGAATCATTCATCCCCGGAATGATCAGCGTCGTTATTTCAAGATGCCTGCCCGACGATGCGATATCCCGGATAGTGTCCATGACCGGTTTCAATGTGGCCCCGGTGCATTTCCTGTAAAAATCATTACCGAAAGCCTTCAGATCAACGTTGAATGCATCAATTACACCGATGAGCCCTGCCAGTGGCTCACTGTTGACATAACCGTTGGTCACCATCACGTTTTTAAGGCCTGCCGATGATGCCAGCCTGGCACAGTCGACGACGTACTCGTACCATATAACCGGTTCGTTGTATGTATAAGCGATACCTATATTATCTGAATACCTGAGCGACCGGCTTACCAGCTCTTCAGGTGCAAGCTTATAACTGCCTTCTGTCCCAACGTGCTGTGAGATATGGTAGTTCTGACAGAAATCGCATTTCAGGTTACAACCGAACGAGCCTGCTGACATGATATATTTCCCCGGGTAAAAATGATAGAGCGGTTTTTTCTCGACAGGATCAAGAGCAAAGCCTGAAATTACACCGTATGTTGTGAGAGTAATCTCGCTGCCGGTGTTTTCCCGTACTCCGCATATCCCCCTTTCTCCGGGTCTGATCTGACATGAATGAGGGCAGAGGAGACAGATCAGCCTGTCATTGCTTTCATGTTTTTTAAAGAGCTTCATCGTCAGGACCGTTTTATCTTATAAATTTAATGCTATTTTTGCTATCTGCAGGTGATTGAAACTGCCTGTACACAGATTTGATAACTACCACACTTTAAAATCCCAGCTATGACCACAAGAAGGAATTTCGTGAGACAATCAGCTATTGTAATGGCAGCATTACCATTGATTAACAATGAATTAATGGCTTCATCCGGGCCATCGAAAAAAACCGGACTTGCTCTTTATACAATACGTGATGCCATGGGAACGAATCCGGCTGCCTCTCTGGCTGAGGCGGCTGCAATCGGATATAACTGGGTTGAGGCTGCAGGGTATGGTGACAGGAAATTCTACGGACTTAAACCGAAGGAGTACGGTAAGCTTGTGAAGAAATCAGGATTGGTGCCCTTAAGCACTCACAGTGCGATAAGACCGGAAAATGAGGATCAGATGATCGAAGATACTGCCGAAGCGGGAATCAAATATCTTTTTCTTCCTTCCCTGCCGGAGGATTGGAGCAATTCAACAGACAGCTACCAGAGAACGGCAGATTACTTTAACAAGGTGGGAGAGAAGTGCAAGAAAGCAGGGCTCATGTTCGGGTTTCACAACCACCAGATAGAGTTCAAAGAGATTAATGGCAGGGTTCCGTATGAGATTCTTGTTGAAAATACTGACCCCGGGCTGGTGACATATGAGCTTGATCTTGCCTGGATAACAGCCGCCGGCAAAGACCCGGTTGCCTACTTCCAGAAATACCCCGGCCGTTTTCAGGTGTGGCACCTGAAGGATCTGAGCCCTGAGCTTGAGGATGCAACCCTTGGTGAGGGCATTATTGATTTTAAGCCCATTCTTGCGCAGGCGAAAACCGCAGGCATGAAATACTGGTTCCTGGAGCAGGATAACTGCCGTACCCATACACCTATGGAGAGTATCGCCATCAGCCGTAATTATTACCTGAATACGCTTCTAAAATAGATTCACACAGCTGTCCGTGCGGAGCCATTGAGCGCTGAGGCTACCGCGGCCTCGAGGAATTTCATTCCCCTGACACCCTCGTAAATCCCTGGATAGTCAGCCATGGGATTGTGGCTCCTTCCTTCGGTCAACTCTATGATGTGCAAACCAAAGTTGCGATACAGGTTTGCGAATGCTTCAATAAATCCCTCCGGGTGCCCTGCTGGTATTCTCGTATGCATGGGTCCGGCCGCACCTGCTTCATTGAAGGAAGTGCCGGTACGGTATATCTGCACAGGTTTGTCAGGCCAGCTGACCGTAAGACTGTTGGGCTCCATCTGTCTCCAGGTTATACCTCCTTTGTCTCCGTAAATGCGGACAGAAAGGTTATTTTCCTCGCCTGTTGCAATCTGGCTGGCAAGAAGAATACCGCTGATGCCTTTCTCGAACAGCAGGAACACGCTGCCGTCGTCATCAAGCACTCTGCCCGGCCCTATGGAGTGAAGGTCTGCAGACAGAGCTGCAACCTCCAATCCTGAAACATACTCAGCGAGGTTAAAGGCATGGGTACCTATATCTGCCATGGCTCCGGCTATGCCCGCCCGCTTGGGGTCTGCCCTCCACGATGCCTGCTTGTTACCTGTGGTTTCAACGGGAGAGGAGAGCCATCCCTGGAAATATTCAACCACTATCTTTCTTATTTCACCCAGTTCTCCGCCGAGGATCATTTCCCTGGCACGCTTTACCATCGGATAACCGGTGTAATTATGGGTCAGGCAGAAGAGCCTGCCGGTGCGTTCTACAGTCTTATGCAGGTCGATTGCTTCAGCCACGCTCATGCACAGCGGTTTGTCGCACACGACATGGAAGCCGGCCTCGAGGGCCATCCTGGCAGGGCCGTAATGAAGATGGTTGGGGGTGACAACAGCCATAAAATGCGGTCTGACATGCCCGGGCAGATTACTCTTCACGGGTGATCATCTCCTGCCAGGTATCATAGATGCGTGACCTGTCAAGGCCTTCCTTAATGCCAGTTGTAAAGGAGACATCAGGGTCACTGCTGAAGGCGCCGCTGACAAGCTCTGTCATACCGTCAAGGCGCGCTGCCATACGGTGTACAGGCCCGATGAGGGAGCCCTCGCCACCGCCAATCATACCCATCCTAAGCTTCATGATTCTGATGTTATTGTCCTCTGGTTCCAATCCAATAATTTTAACGCCGTTTTTTATACAGAACGTTTCAATGGCTTCCATGATACTCGCTGAGTGTCCGGGGTAGTAGGTTCCAAGCCTTAATATCATATTTCCCCCGGCTGTTCTGAATTCTAACACCAGGGGTTTGAATGCAATATATTCGAGTGTTGCGGGCGTGAAGACAGCCGGTTTTTCCCGAAAGTTCCTTCTTATTATTATCCTGTCATCACCTACCTTGATATACCTGTCGGTGACGCCCAGTCCTGAAGCAATGAGCCAGAAGGAAAAAAGGAACAGAAATGCTACTGCTATCCAGGCTGTCGCAATTGAAGCTGCGGTACCCGTGATAGTGAACAGAAACCAGGCAGTAGCTATGAGGCAGATGATGCCAAGAACAATCCTCAGGATCTTGCCGGGCTTTGTAGTCTCTTTTAAATCAATATTATAACGTTGCTCTATCATCCAGGTGCCTTTTATGCAATTTAATGTTTTTTAAGAAGAGTTCAGGCTGATTATATTATTGCCATGGGGTTTTATTTTACGGATGAATTGTTTACTTTTAAGGTTTCTATTCAACTTTAACCTTCCGTAAAATGAAAGAGGAAACAAACAAAATCACAAGAAGGTCATTTGTGGGCACTACTGGTGCTGCAATCGCAGGCCTTACTATTCTTCCCAGCAATGTCATCAGTGGCCTTGGCTATAAAGCCCCCAGCGACAAGCTTAATATAGCAGGTATTGGTGTTGGCGGTATGGGAAATCACAACCTGAAAGAACTGAAATCACAAAACATTGTAGCTCTTTGCGATGTTGACTGGGGTTATTGCAAGAGTAATGGAGTATTTGAAGAGTACCCTGGGGCAAAATGGTTCTGGGACTGGAGAAAGATGTATGATGAGTTGGGTAAATCGATTGATGCGGTGGTCATAGCGACCGCGGACCATACCCATGCCCTTACAGCTGCAAATGCAATAGCCATGGGCAAACATGTTTATCTGCAGAAACCTTTAACCCACACTGTTTATGAGTTACGGCTGCTTACGAAGCTGGCGGCCAAGCATAAAGTTGCCACACAGATGGGTAACCAGGGATCATCAGGAGAGGGCATTAACCTGATACTGGAATGGCTTCAGAACGGAGAAATAGGCGACGTCAAAAAAGTTGAAGCCTTCACTGACAGGCCAATATGGCCCCAGGGCCTCAACAGACCCGCAAAGGGTGAATGGCCTCCTGAAACAATTAATTGGGATCTGTTTATCGGTCCGGCTCCGATGCGTCCTTACCACAGCATTTACACTCCCTGGAACTGGAGAGGTTGGTGGGATTTCGGAACAGGCGCACTGGGCGATATGGCATGCCATATCCTGCATCCGGTATTCAAAGGCCTCAAGTTAAAGTATCCTGTAAGAGTTGAAGGAACATCGACACTTCTTCTTACCGATTGTGCACCTAATGCTCAGATGGTTAAACTGGTATTTCCGGAACGCCTCGCTCCCAAGGGTGCAAAGATGAAGTATCCCGAGGTGGAAGTGACATGGATGGATGGTGGTCTGCTGCCAATGAAACCAGCCGGTTGGCCAGAAGGAAAGGCTTATGATTTCAGACGGAGGAGTTATTTTCCATGGTTCAAAAGATACCCTTATTTGTGGATGTTATGGAAGGGATCCCTGGCTGCTCTCAGGCAGAGTACCCACTTCGCCTAAAACAGAGCGCCGTGTAACCACAAGCCATGAGATGGATTGGGTACGCGCCTGCAAGGAAACACCCGAATTGAGGCTTATGACAAAATCCGACTTCTCTGAAGCAGGACCGTTCAACGAAATGGTGGTTATGGGTGTGCTCGCGGTCAGGCTGCAGGGCCTGAACAGAACCCTGGTATGGGATGGCGAAAAAATGGCTTTCACCAATATCACTGACACTGATTCAATTAAGATTTGCCTGGAAAACAATTTCAGCATAACTGACGGTCATCCCACCTTTGACAGCAAGTATACTGATCCCATCAATGCTAAACAGTTTGCAAATGAGATGATAAGGCACAACTATCGTGAAGGTTATACACTTCCGGAAATGCCTGTATGAAACAGATTTAATTCAATTAACTAAAATCTATATTTATGAAAGTAATAAGAATGATGTTTGTACTTGTACTTGCAGTTTCTTTCGTTTCCTGTGGTTCAGGCAAAGAAAAGAAAAATGCTGAAAAGAAAACCACTGAGGCAGAGGTATGGACATACCTCTTTGACGGCACTTCAAACCAGGGATGGCGCGGATACAACAAGACCGCATTCCCGGAACAGGGCTGGGAAATTGTTGACGGAACACTTCACTGCATCGGCTCTGGCAAGGGCGAAGCCGGAGGCGGTGGCGGGGACCTCATTTATGATAAGAAATTCACGAACTTCCACCTGAAGCTTGAATGGAAGATATCGGAAGGAGGGAACAGCGGTATCTTGTACCTTGCACAGGAAGTGCCCGACTGGGAGATTTGGAGGACTGCTCCCGAGATGCAGGTTCTTGACAATGAAAAGCATCCCGATGCACAGGCAGGCAAGGATGGTAACCGCCAGGCCGGGTCACTTTATGACCTGATCCCTGCTGTCCCCCAGAATGCTAAACCCGTAGGTGAATGGAACACTGCCGAGATCAAAGTCTATAAAGGCTCTGTATGGCATATTCAGAACGGCGAAACTGTTCTTGAATATCATCTCTGGACACCTGAGTGGAACACACTTGTAGCCGGGAGCAAGTTCCCTGCGCTGAATCCGAACTGGGCAAATGTTGCCGCAGAAGGGTTTATCGGGGTTCAGGACCATGGCGATGATGTCTGGTACCGCAACATCCAGATAAGGGAACTGTAAATAATACTGAACAAATAAAGGGCGTCCCGGTTTCTTTCCGTGGCGCCTTTTTTATTTGCGATTTACGATTGTCGAATGGTCAAAAAATCGCAAATCGAGAATCGGCAATCGCAAATTTCATGACTGGGGATTACCTTTGAGCCCGATTTCATCTGCCACCTCACGCATGCCCATTATGGTGTCTGAGATAAGGTCATTCAGATCAACACCGAGATTTGCAGCTCCCCGTTCAATGACTGCGCGATCGACTCCGGCGGCAAACCTTTTATCGGTCCATTTCTTTCGTACTGACTTTGCCTCCATGTCAAGCACGCTTTTCGAAGGCCTCACGAGGGCGCTGGTGGTGACCAGCCCTGTCAGCTCATCAATGGCAAAGAGTGTCTTCTCAAGCAGGGTCACGGGCTCAGCGTCAGAACAGATGCCATAACCGTGACTGATAACAGCCCTGATATAATTTTCAGGCCATCCCTCCTCCCTCATAATGACTTCAGTCATTTTGCAGTGCTGCTCAGGATACATCTCATAGTCCAGATCGTGAATAAGACCTACAACTCCCCACATTTCCTCATCTTCTCCGTGTTTACGGGCCATGTACCTCATCACTGCCTCCACTGACAGCGCATGCCTGTACAGGCTCTCTGACTTGTTGTAATTCCTGAAAAGCGTTAATCCGTCTTGACGTGTTGGTTTGTTGACCATGGTTATGGGTTGTCTGTTATTTGAAGGTCATGCGGTCATGCAGTCCCCTTTAAATTCCGCCTTCTATTGTTCAAATGTTCTATTGTTCATTTGTTCCCCTTAACCACCTTCATGGTAATGATCCTGCTTCCCATCGAGACCCTTAGTATATATGCTCCGCCTGCCAGCCGGCTGCCGTCAACGGTAATCCTGTTGGTTCCGGGTATAAGGCCTTCCGAAGATCTCAGCACGATCCTGCCGGTAAGATCCGTAAGTTCGAGATCTGCCATGTCTGCATCCGTGACGTCAATCTCTAGAGTAAAGGTCTCCCTGAACGGATTGGGAAGAATTCTGACTGTCTCCTCAGTAAGGTCAGGACCGACATCTGACCTCATAAATGAGGTATAGGCGGTATCATTTCCTGCATACCCGTCTTCAGGCAACCTGCTGAGAATATAAATAAGGTAACTCTGGTCAGCCACCAGGCGGCAGGTCTTGGTGAAGGTTACATCGACGGAATCACCCGGATCGATCTTTTGGAAGAAGGTCTCACTGACAGGCTCCGAATCATTGATCCTGTATGCCAGAGGAAAGCTGGAAAGGGTTGATCTGCCGAGGTTAGTCACCCTTCCTTTCACGGTGATATTGCTGAGTTGGTCTTGTGGCTGCGGCGCGAATACCGTATCAATACGAAGATCTGCTTCAAGGAACGAAATATCCGGAAAAGAGACCTGGTCAATCCAGGCGGCATCCAGTCCTCCAGAAAGAGATACATCCTTTTTGTAAACCCATTCCAGATAATGTACGCCCGGGTCGAGTATGGCCTCCCTGATAGCCCACGGCTTATCGCCTGAAAGTTGCAGATCATTGATACTGTCAATCCTGAAAACAAGTGAATCAAAGTCGGCTTCTGATGATACCCTTGCATAGAATGAGATTGTGTCTCTGACAGGATTGTTTACATATATTGACAGAACTGATTCCGCCTTGTTCGGGATGATGGCCGATCTTGCCGACTTGACATTCTCAAATGATGTTGCAGCAGTAATAGTCCATGGGAATTCTACGTTCTGTATCCACGGAAAGACATCAAACCTGTCAAACTCCCATGTTTCGCGGGTTTTGCCCGTACTGATTGACCATCTTCCCTCTGCCTCATATTTGCCACAGACAAATTTTACGTCATAGGGAATTATTGTTCCAGGCTGTATATGGTCCGAAATGGTTACCTCAAATCCCAGGGTTTTTTCTGCGCCAGGTCTGAGTATTCCCGTTTCCATTTTCGGGATCTGTAATAACGCACCTGATCCGGGATTCGCGACCGATACATCGCCGCTTGTGACAGATGAACCCTCGTTCTTAACCGTTACATTAAGCATGATGGTCTCACCGGCATCGGGAAGGAAGTTTGCATTGCCGGTCATGGAATCATCATGCACTGACGAAATTATCTTCAGCTCAGGAGCGTGAAGGGTCATGTCAATCCCGAAAAGATGATCCTTGCCGTTATCACTCAGATTGAGCAAAATAGAGGCAAGCTCGTTATCCTTTGCCTCATCAGAGACATTGAACCAGAAGGTATTAATTGTGTATGAAGAGCCCGGAGCCAGGGCCCCTATCAATGCCGAGGTATTCTCAAGAGTTATCTGGCCTGAAAGAACTGAGATGTCAGCACTCAGAGCCGACGATGCTTTCTGACCAAGATTCTTGACTGTAATTTTAAGCCTGATCCTTTCCCCATAATCAGGGGCGCCGTTGCTGTTACCCTCCGAATCATCGAAGACGATATCCTTTATCGTGATGAAAGCACCGTCAACAAGTCCGAAATGTAAGACCTTGATGTAAGGAACCATATTCTGCCCGGTAATAATCAAAAGGCATGAATCTTTCACCGCCGTCGGTATTTTCAGCGAAATGCTCCCTGACGGGCTGACGAACCTGGCATCCCACAAGGTGTCAAAATCTGACAGGGCGGCGTAGGCAAAAGGTGTGGTAAAGAAGTTGAGTGTGGTGAGGAGCTGCGGAAGGGTGTCGGGCAGTTCGATATTAAAGGTGTCAGGTCTGCCGATAAGCGGTGTTAGTGACGGGTCACCGAGGAGCATATATGTCTCCCAATAATACTTTTTTCTCTGGCTGGTACTGGCTGAGACTGACATGTTACCGGCGAAGTTGATCTGACCCATTGTATAATACCACTCGCCCGGAAGTTCACCGTGCGTATGAAATAGCCTGTCAAAAGCGCCAGCGCCGGTATTTTCATATGTGACCTCAGCTCCGGGATTGCCCGGTCCGACAGCCCAGAAGAAATCCTCTACCCAGTATGAATCATTGGTGCATCCGATATACCCGACCGCACCCTTCTCAGAGGCATTTATCATTGCTGTACCGAAGCAGGATGCAACATTAATCTGCGCCGTCCGGCAAGCATTAGCTATAATCAGAGGGTATTCATTTTTGTTTGTCAGATCACTTACCTGCGGGACCTTGAACACCGGATCACTGAAGCCTGAAGCTTCACCGTGCCCGGTATAGTTCAGGATGCTCAGACCCTGGTTGAACATCAGTTTAAGAGAGTCATCCTTCACCGCAGATTCAGGATAAGTCCACCGGCGGGCATTCAGAGAGGCGTCCTTACTCAGATAATTATTAAATATGTAGTTAACCTGACCATTCATATAAAGCTCAAATCCCGGTGCATTTCCTGCAGTGGCCAGGGCTCCGGCCCAGAAATTATTTCCCGGGGCATAGTTCAGAGTTTCATAATCAATGATTTTTTTTACAACAGCCTTCAACTGGGTGGTGTCAGTAACGGGAAGTCTCCCGATAAATAGCTCAGGGATATAGTCGCCACCGCCGTCAAATTCCCCGTAATAAAGATCCGATACGTTTTGAGTACCCCGTGCAGTCGGAATAAGTGCAGGGTCACCAACAATAAGGAGGTATTGAGGCGGATTGCCATTAGCCAGCATTTCGGAATAAGCGGTGGTGATTCTGGCTTTAAGGTCTGAGTACACAGTGTCAGACGGTCCGGCTCTTTTGTATATTACCTTAGTCTTAATACCCTTGAGCAGCTTCCACCGTATCAAGGGCTTGAGCTGGCTGACAAAGATGGAATCTGCAACAATTATCATGTTTACCGGCTGGTTGGTATAGCCGGTGATGTATGAATCAGAGGAATAACCGCCTTTATCATCACTGTCTGTGGCTTCATCAACTCCCTTGTTATCTGAGGGTACGTAGCTGATTTTTGCATTCATTGTTGTGATAAGATCGACATAACCGCCGGCGGGATCGTAAAATGCCGGATAGATGGCAATGTTCACCAGCTCATGCCCACGGAAAGTACCGACCTTGCTAATGACTACAGTATCATGGATGAGTGTTCCCTTTGACCCGTATATTTTTTTGTCTTTTATGACCACTTTCTGATCCTGAACCTCATTTTTTGTCCTGGCGGGCTGCGATGGGTATACCTGGGCGCCAGGGAGACCGTGGTCAGCAAACCTGATCTTCCTGGTTTGTATACCTGAGAGAACAACTTTTACCTTCATTCCGTGAGGCACCTCTGCTATGCGGCTGTAAACAGGCAGCTCAGGAGTTCCGGTCTCTGAAGTATAATGATGTCCCGGAAGGAAAATCCTGCAATATTCGCCGGTGGGGTCATCTATCTTGCTGATCACGGGGTTATGGCTGCGGTATGTTATTGCATCTGGATGACGCAAAACTTCAGCGGCTGATTTTTCCGGTTGTTCAGGCATGCCGAAAACAGGATCCTGCGCCTTAACCTGGCACAAAAACATAAATCCTGCAGCCAGCAGTACTACCCTTTTGTGATTAACCCTCATAAACCTCATTACCAAGCGCCAAGATAACTAAAAATGTCTCAAATAGAATGCCAAATTGACCAACGACTTCTTTTATCAAATGAATTCGTATATTTATCACATTAAAATGGGGTAATCTGAATGGGAATGAGGAACGGACTACTTGTTTCTGTATTTCTTTTTTTTTCTTCTATTGCTGTAAACTCACAGGTCAACAGGGCAGGCGCTCCTGTTGTCTCCTGGTTTGATGCCATGGAGATTCCGGGCGATCTCAGTAACTGGTGTATCACCATGGACAAGCGTGGGGTGATGTTTTTCGGAAACCAGGAAAAGGGAATTGTGACGTATGACGGACTGGGATGGGGCTTCATTAAGATGGGAAGCGAACAGCGGGTAAATGCCCTTGCCACAGATTACAGAGGGATCGTTTATGCCGGAGGCGAGACAGATTTTGGATTTATCCAGCCTGATGACTCAGGGGTTCCTGTTTACCGTTCTCTCGCTGACCGCCTCACAGATACACAGGTAAGAGGAGAGATAAAGATGATATCCTCAATTGCTTCTGACAGCAACACAGTATTCTTTACCGACAGGGAGAAACTGTTTCTCTATGACCTTCACAAAGACTCACTTTCATTCATTGACATGGACAATGAGTTTAACCTGAATGACGCAGGTACCATTTTGGTCAGGGAAGGCAGGGTCTTCATTGCAGATGACAGAGAAGGACTGTATGAACTAAATGAAGGGAAACTGGTACCGGTGCCTGGTGGCAAAAAACTAAGAATGAGGCGTATAGTGGTTCTTCTTCCATATGACAGGGAAAACATCATCGTTGCGACTTATAAACACGGGCTATATCTGTTTAACCTGAGAACAGGTGAGCTGCGGAGCGATCTGCTCCCTCCGGATGTCGCGAACACGCTCAGGAAGAATACCGTTTCCGGGGCTGTAAACATTCCAGATAACAGGTTTGCAGTCGGAATGCCCGGAGGGGAGGGTATCTTCATTTTCAGTCACGATGGTGCATTGCTGCAGAAGGTATCGACAGAGACAACCGGAATCCAGGAATCAACGGTCACGGCAATGTTCTGCGATTACACTTCCAATTCACAGCTGTGGTTCTGTACGATGGGATATATAAACAGGGCATATGTCTCCCTGCCGATATCAGAATTCAGCAGAGGGACCGGAATAAGTACAACTATCGCAGACATAAGGGAATTTAACGGCTCAGCTTTTATTTCTGATAACAACGGCCTCCGCAGATATTTTGTAAATGACTCCGGAAGGGTACAGTTCACAAAGATAGAAGGCCTTGATTTACAAATAAATGATATCGGGAAGATTACGGTGCAGAATGAACCTGTGCTCGTCGCAGCAACAGTAAACGGCCTCTTTCAGGTGGATTCAACCGGAACGGTCAGTTACTTCCCTGATGCAGGGCATATCATAGCTTTAAAGGCTGACATGAATGAGACGTCCACTATACTTGCAGGATCAGCGGAGGGTGCCATTCTTACTCTCGGAAATTCATCAGGAGAATGGAAGGTGGTCAGTAAAAGCAACAGAAATCTGATACCCGGCAATATCCTGACAATTGAACAGTCAGCTGAACGTGAGTGGTGGGTTTTGACCGGGAGGCCATCATCAATATTCCGTCTGGTTTGCCAAGCATCCGATACGGCCTGCGTTGTTTATGACACGGCAAAAGGACTGGACTGCGATACACTCAATCAGGTTGTTACAATCGGTAATAAACTGTATGTCAGCACCGGCAGAGGAATTTATCGCTATAATCCCGAAACAGACCGGTTTGAGAAAGACACTGAACTTATTGGTGATACATTCAGCGATGTCCTAATTGACAAAATATTCCAGACCCCTGAAGGTGAGATCTGCATTTCCGGTTATGACACTCATCATTTTTTTGCACTGGTAACCCCAACACGACAGGGGCATGTCATTTTCAGAAAACAGTTCGATTTTCTTCCTGATCTCTCCACGGCCTGCATTGCGTACATTGACAACAATATCTGGCTGGCAAAAGGCCGCAGCATCTATGTTATCGATAAATCGAAACTGGGGTACAGCTATGGATCATTCAGCACCCTCTTTACCAGTATCACTGCCGGAAATGATAATGTCCTTCTGAACGGATTGTTTTACACTTCTACACCTCAGAAGATCAGAGTACCTTCCGTGGTGCAGCCGGAAGGAAATCAACCCAGTCTTAAGCATACCGGTAATGATATCTCATTTAAGTGGACTACAACCTCATATGTGGGGGAGGAGAAGACGGAATACAGGTATATGCTTGAAGGTTATGACAGCGACTGGTCAAAATGGGAAAAGCGCAATCAAAGGGACTTTACGAACCTTCCGTCAGGGGATTACAAATTCAGGTTAATAGCAAAAACAGTTACCGGTCTCGACGGTGAAGAAGTGAGTTACATGTTTTCGGTAAAGAAATCATGGTATACAACTACACCTATGCTGACTGTCTATGGACTGCTTGCTGCATTTCTGGTTTATACCTTGCTGAAATTATTTACCAGGCGGTTAACCAGGGAGAGCCTGCATTTTGAAAACCTGGTGCAGCAGAACAGTGAAGTAATTAAAAAGCAGAAGGAGGAGCTTGAGGCAAGTGTCCGATATGCAAGCCGTATACAGCGTGCCCTGTTACCGTCGGAGAAGATTCTGGATGATACTGCCTCAAACTGTTTCATTCTTTTCAAGCCTCGTGATATTGTGAGCGGCGATTTTTACTGGATGGCCCGCAGAAGTGACAGACTGTTTGTGGTGGCAGCTGACTGCACCGGTCACGGAGTGCCCGGAGCGTTTATGAGTCTTCTCGGTATCTCTTTTCTTGATGATATTGTTAACAGAATGGCTTTAACAAAGGCCGGTATGATACTTGGCGAACTCCGCAGGCAGGTAGTCTCGTCACTGAGACAGACAGGGGAGACCGGCGAACAGAAAGAC
This sequence comes from uncultured Bacteroidales bacterium, assembly GCA_963732575.1. GTDB lineage: Bacteria > Bacteroidota > Bacteroidia > Bacteroidales > VadinHA17 > SR-FBR-E99. The sequence continues at coordinate 78,691 of CAVTAA010000004.1, read as the reverse complement.
TCTATTGACCTGGCTCTTCTGGTGATTGACTATAAGAACAGGATAGTTGAGTTCTCCGGCGCAAATAACCCCTGCTTCAAGGTGAGGGGTTTGAACGATGATGAAATATTAAAATGGGCGGGTGGCGAGATGGAACAGGAGGATGGCTCACTTTCAAATGGCAAGTACCTGCTTGAGACCATCGACGCTGACAGGATGCCTGTTGGCATCTCTGCAAAGATGGATAAGGAATTTACTCAGACAGAATGGAAGCTGGAAAAGGATACATCATATTACCTCTTCACTGACGGATATATAGACCAGTTCAACGGTAACACAGGCAAGAAGTTCATGAAGAGGAATTTCAAGAAGCTCATCCTTGACATCCAGAATTACCCGATGGGCAAGCAGAAGGAGATTCTCGAGGAGCGGTTACAGAGCTGGAAGGGATCATCGCCCCAGGTGGATGATATTCTGGTTCTTGGACTGAAAGCCGAATGAGGTTCTATTTTACTACCCTGAATTCTTCACTCAGGACATAAAACAGTCCTTTCTCACTCGCAGCGCAAACAATAATTCCGCAAAGGATAAAATCACTGAGTATCTTTTCAGCTGTTTTGCTGTTTATTCCTGCCATCTTTCTGAAGGCTGTCACGGTGATCTGTCCTTCTCCGCGCAGATGATTAAGCAAAAGGTTTTCCTTTTCGTCGAACCTAAGCAGTAGACCACGTTTTCTTGCGCTTCTCCTCCAAACCTGCAATATAACCCTGTCAGCCATGAAATTCTGGTCGCCCTGCCTGAAATATGCTTTCCATCTTCCTTCCTCATCTTTGGCTTTTACAGGTATCCTGGCACTTTTGGGAACATCTACCTCAAGTATGCTTTTACCGTTGACGGTGTGGTTCCTGGTTGTGATCCTGACTTCAGGCTCGCAGTACAGGGTAGCAGCAGAATCAATCATATAGTACTCCTCATCTGACCTGACCCCTGCAAGTGAGCCGTTATCCCTTACCCCGATCAGCAGCTTTCCGCCCTCACTGTTCGAAAAAGCTGAGAGAGTGCGGGCAATCTTCACAGGATCGGAAATGCAATACTTGAAGTCAAGATTAATCCCTTCCCCTCTTAAAATCAGGTTGTGAATGTAACGGCTCATTCTGATCTCGATTTTTTATGCTGGCTGGCAGCAAAACTAAAATTATACAAAATATTTGTATATTGGCTCTGTCACTTAGAACTACAAAGAAATGAAACGAAGAACCTTTCTCAGATCGGGCATTGCAGGCGCTGCGGGACTCGCAGTGATAAACAACGCGGCCATGGGTGCCGCATCACCGGGTGGTGATGAGATCATATACAGGACTCTGGGCAAAACAGGATTAAAGGTACCGGTAATTAGTTTCGGGGTAATGAAATCCGATAACAGCGGTCTTGTCAAAGCAGCTTATGATGGTGGTATAAAAATGTTTGACACTGCTCACGGTTACCAGAACGGCCGAAATGAAGAAATGCTTGGAAATTTCTTCACCACTGTTCCACGCGATTCTTTCATTGTTGCCACAAAAGTCGGCCCGGCTGGAGTCGATCGCCAGACAGGATTACCCACACGTGAAACCACTGCAGAGGACTTTCTTTCGAAATTTGAGATCAGCCTCACAAGGCTTAAGATGAGTTATGTGGATATTCTCTATATGCACGGTGTTGACAGTGTTCATGTGTTAAGGCACAAGCCGATAGTGGACGCCATGCTGGATCTTAAAAAGAAGGGAAAAGTAAGGTTTATCGGGGTCTCCACTCACAAGAATGAGCCTGTCATCATGAAGGCAATGGCAGAGGACGGGATCTGGGATGTAGTTCTTACGGCCTATAACTTCAAGCAAACATATCTCGGCGAAATGAACAGCGCATTGCAGACAGCCGCGGAAGCAGGAATTGGTGTTGTCGCAATGAAGACTATGGCCGGAGGGTTTCTTGACAAGGAAAAGACAAAGCCTGTCAATACCCAGGCAGCCCTTAAATGGGCTCTGTCCAATCCTAATATTCACACAACCATTCCCGGAATAACCGCTTTTGAGCACCTGGAATCTGATCTGAAGGTGATGAATGATATTACCCTTTCATCCACAGAAAAGGAAGAGCTTTTAGCTGCTGAAGCCAGTCAGGGTCTCTATTGCAATGCATGCAGTAACTGCATGCCCGGGTGCCGCAATGGCCTTCCGGTACCGGAAATAATGCGTGCGTATATGTATGCCTACGGTTATGGTAACCTGACAATGGCATCAGAACTCCTGTCACAGTACGCCGTTGAATCTGATCCTTGCACAGGGTGCGATGTTTGTTCTGCTGAATGCGTTAAGGGGTTTAATTTGAAGAACAAGATCTCCGATATTGCCAGGCTGAGAAATGTTCCTTACGACCTGATTGCTTAATAAACAGATAAAAGATGATCCGCAAACCGATAATAACCATTTTAATCACTGCTTTATTCTTCTCAGGTCTTCACGGGCAGGAGGGATTGTTTCCACCGCTGAAGGGGTACAAGGCAGTCAATGAATATCCTGTTTATACCCCTGATGATTTGTGGAATTACATAAACGGAGCTGCTGATGCATACCTGGCTCTCGGTTTTCTTGACCTTAACATCACAGAATACAAGAAAGGAAAGAAAATCATCAAAGCTGAGATTTACAGGTTTGGTGACGATGCGATGGCATTCGGGATGTACTCACTGGAGCGGTCGCCCGGCTATGATTTCATTCAGGTCGGCGTTCAGGGTTACAATGAAGACGGTGTCGTTTTCTTCTACAAGGATCGCTACTATGTAAAAATAATGACCCAATCCGAATCAAAGAAAGTGAATGATTCCATGAAGGAACTGGCGGGGTTGATTGCAGGCCGTATAGAAGGGAAAAATGAATTCCCGGCTCTGCTTAGACTTTTTCCTTCAGAGGGGCTTCTCAAGAATCAGGAAACCTATATACTTGAGAGTGTGTTGGGGCATGAATTTCTGCGTGGCGCGTTCAGGGCTTCTTATGAGATAGACAACGACCGGTTTGACGTTTATTTTTTCAGTTGTAAAAGTTCCGGGGATGCATCAGCGATGGCCGGCCAGCTGGCTGGTGATGCTTACACAGCGAGTGATGATGTCTTTAAATATGTTTTTGAAGACGGTTTTAACGGTATCCTGCACATGGCGCAGCAGGGTGAGCGGCTGGTGATAATCAGCGGTCTTGGGAGTGAAAGTACACTTGTGGCAGAACGGTTAATAAATTCCCTGCTTAGGCCCTGACAAAAGGTGATAGTATAAAAAAAAGGTGTCCCGTCTGAGACACCTTTTTTATTGTCAGTGTTTTGGTTTACTTAAGCTGGAAGCTGATCGGAACGCTGTACCAGACGTTCACGGGTTTACCGCCCTGTTTGCCGGGTTTCCACAGCGGCAGGAGCTTAATAACCCTCATAGCCTCCTCATCAAGAGACGGGTCAACGCCTCTGACAACTGAAACCTGATCAACAGTGCCTTTATAAGTCACACAGAAGCGGAGAATGACCTTGCCCTGGATATTGTTTTCCTTGGCAAGTTCAGGGTATTTGATGTTGTCGTAGATGAACTTGAAGAGCTCCGTATCCCCTCCGGGGAATGAAGGCATCTCTTCAACCACAACAAACACTTCTGCCGGGGCTTCATATTCGACTTCTTCCTGAGCCAGTTCAACAACCTCAACAACCTCTTCATCCACAACGGTCTCAGAAACGTCGTCGGCGGTCATGAACTTTGACTCATCTTCAGGTTTGACAGAGTCAACCACTACCGGAGCCACATACTTAACAACAACCTGCTGCTCTGACGGTGGCGGAGGAGGTGGTGGAGGAGGTGGTGCGGCTTCTTCCTGCTGAAGGTCGTTAGCCATCTCAGCTATGACCTCATTGGCATCCCTCATCTTGATCTGTGCTATGTTCTTGGCCTTGATATAAGGTATGATCACAGCTGCCAGAACAATAACCAGGCCAATGATCGTGGAAATAGTCATCGTCCTGGAGTATTTCCTGCGAAGGTCATATGCTCCGTATTCCTTATTCCTGCCTTCGAAGACTATGTCATCGAGACTGGGGTAATGTTTCTTTTCTTTTGCCATATCAGTTCCCTTCTATTTTGCAGGAGTTTGGGCGACCGGTGCAATACCGAGGGCGGCACTGACCAGGTTTTCCTCAATCCAGCTGATGTCAGTAAATGTGTATCGGGCAATGCCTACTATTGACATCTCGTCAATAATATCTACAAAGTTCTTATACTTTGATGTCTTGTAGGCTTTGATAAGAACGATAGGTCCGGTATCATCATCCTTCTTGAGCTGCTTGATGGCATTAGCCAGTGAGTCTTGCTTGATATCGATCTCTCCCCTTATTACCTGCTGTTCGAAATCGTCAATCTTACGGAAGAGGGCTCTGTTTCTGTCAAGCAGTATCTGGCGGATACCAGTTGCGCTGAAGTCAGTCTCCTGGAGCACGGTGACAGCCGGGTCGGCTTTACCGGGGTACCAGTACACTTTGTCTTCCGGACCAAGGATAATATTCAGAGTACGGCTTTCTGCAATCTTGGGAGGCTCAACGATCTCATCCTTCCTGATCTTCTCGGGGAGTACGATTTCCATTACCTTCGGTTTGCTGAAAGCTGCTGTGAGCATGAAGAAAGTGATGAGCAAGCTCATGAGGTCCACCATAGGAGTCATATCCACATGGGCGTCACCTTTTTTCGGTTTCTTCTTCCCGCCTTTGCCTTTTTCTTCTTGAATTATCTCTGCCATCTTACTCGGTTGTTTCCTCGGTTACAATAATTTCTCCCGCTCCTCTGAGGTTTGTGATCAGGTTGAACCTGTTCACATTCTTATCCTGCAGAATATCAAGTACTTCCCTTATTATTGGAAAATCAGAGTCTGCATCACCTTTGATCATCGTCTGCACAGCAGGGTTCACCTGGCGTGCGAAGAGTATCCATAATGCAAGCTGGTTGTCCGCAGAATCGATGGGAATACCCTTTTCCAGGGCTATCCGCTCATCTGAGTTTTTGGCAGCAAGGTATGCTTTCATATCCTGAATGGATACCCCGAATGATGTGCCGCTCTTCTCAAACTTACGCAGTTCATCCGGGGTAAATTCAATATTGTATCTCTTACCCATTTCGGTAAGGATCTTCGGCCTGAATTTAAGAATGGTGTCAGGTCCGTTGTCAAAATTGAAAAATATCCGGTTGTCTTTTGCGATAAGAACTGTCATAACGTTGGCATCCATCATCGGTTTTTCCGATACAGAAAAAGGTGTATCAACAGGAGCAGCTTCCTGGGGCCTGAACGTTGCTGTAAGAATGAAGAAAGTAAGCAGCAGCGTGAACAGGTCAACCATCGGCGTCATGTCGATGCGGGGTGATTTGGTCGCTAGTTTAATCTTTGGCATGTTTTAAATCCTTTCTTTTTTAACCAAAAGAATAAATTTGGCGAATTATTTTCTCACTGATGCAGCAAAGGTCTGTGTCAGGCTGAAGCCTGCTTCATCAATTTTGAAGACGTAATTGTCAATCTGTGTCGAGAACATGTTAAAGAAAATAATGGCAAGGGTTGATCCTGTGATACCGAATGCGGTATTTACAAGGGCTTCGGATATACCAGTTGAAAGGGCCAGTGCATCAGGAGCACCTGACTGTGCCAGGGCTGCGAAAGCACGGATCATTCCGAGAACCGTTCCGATAAGACCGATAAGCACGGAGATGGAGGCGATTGTAGAAAGAAAAACCATGTTCCTTGAGAGGACCGGGAGCTCAAGAGCTGTTGCCTCTTCAATAGCCTGTTTCATCGAAGTGATCTTCTGGTCTTTTTCAAGCTCCTTGTCACTTTCCAGGGCGCGGTAGCGCGACAGACCTGCTTTCATAACATTGGCAAGTGAACCCTTCTGCTTGTCACATGCAACGATAGCATCTTCAATCCTGTCTTCTGCAAGCATCTGCTGAAGATTGGAAACAAAGACATTAAGTCTTGCCTTTCCTTTTACCCTCGACAGGGTGATAGCTCTTTCGCATACAAACACTATAAGTGTAATAATGACTGTCAGAAGCACGGGGACAATTATACCACCCCTGTACAACAGTCCGAGAAGATTACCCTGAAGTGGATGGCCTTTATTATTGCCACCTTCAAAGTTCTCGGGAGCACCGAAGATTTTAGTGAAGATAAGGTAAGCAACAACGAATGCAATAACAATAACCAGAGGTGCAAAAATCGACTGCAACAGTCCGCCGGACGATTTGGAATTTTTACTCATTTTAGTATTCTTTAGTTGGTTTAGTGAACAGATGACAAAAATAATTATTCTCTTGTTCTTTTACAATAGTCTCAATGATTTAGATATAATTAAGGTAAAACTCTCCTCCGTATTTATCTTTCCAGAGAAGCATTATACACCCTTCTCTTCGTTACCGTAACCTCAATGCTTTTGAAGCCCTTGGCGCCTATAACCAGCGTCTCTGAAGCTTCCGGCATAACGAACTTGTACTCGCCTTTGGCATTGGTCCATGCTTCGGCAGCAGTATCCTTAACCCTTACTGATGCGCCCGGTATAGGTGTACCTGATGCATCACTTATGACACCTGTGATCTCGTTCGGATGTGCCTTTGGGACAGCATTCTTCTGAGCAGCCTGGATATATGAAATGGTTGCTTTGGCATTTTCATTGGAAGGGTCAATGGCCAGTATCCTGTTGTTTTCCTCTATAGCCCTGGTATAATCACCCATTGTGATGAACATGGTGCTAAGAGAACTATGCGCCTTGACCTTATAATCATCATTATCAGGGGCGAGACCCATCATTCTGTTGTAGTATGACCTCGCTTCATCATATTTTTTGTTCTGAAGGGCGTCATATCCGAGGAACCTTATAGCATCAAAAATCTCATTTACATTCTTTACAGAGTCGACTGATGCTTTATTAAGCAGAGTTAAGAACTTTGGTCTTGCAAGGCCAAGCTCTGAATCCGGATCCTTGGCAGAAGCAGTGTTGGCGATCCAGAGGTAACCCTGAAGGTTATCAGGATACTTGGCTACCATTTTATTAAAGGTTGCATCGGCCTGGTCAAAATCCTTAGCCTGGTAAAAAGCTCTTCCTACCTGGATGAAGTCACTCTCGCTGTCTCTGCCTTTATCGAGAAGGCGCGACCAGGTTGTTGCTGCATCTTTATACCTGCGGGCGGCATACTGTACGGTACCTTTTTCATATAGCATGCTGAGATCTTCATCTTCAAAGTTAACGGCCTTTTCGTATGCCTCAACAGCCTTGTCAATCTCAGCTTCCGCTTTCACAATCTGTGCCTTCGAGCTCGTTACCTTGACTTTCAGAGCGTTAATATCAGCTAATAGCTTCGTTTTCTCATTACCTGCCTTAAGGGCATTATACCTCGTCTGCATCGTTGTCAGGTCACCCTCATCATTATCAGTCTCAATCACCAGCCTGGGATAGTTCTGGTTTTTCCTGGCAAGGATCCTCGCATAATAGATATAGTCTTTCTTAATGATACGCTCCGCATCAAGAGTAGAAAAGAGTTTATCCATGTACTTCTGAGCCAGTTCATAATTTCCTTCCTCATAGGCAGAGTAACCGGCAATACGGTTCATGTACGTCCTTGAGTCATCAATGGCAAAAATCTCCTCAACATTCTTGATTACCTCTTCATATTCTTTGGCATAGAACAGGGCGTTCACATACCTGATCTTTGCGGGGATATTTCCCTGGGTAAGTTCAAGATATTTTTCAAAGTATTTTTTTGATTCATTGAACCTGCCTGCCATCGAATAAAGCTGTCCAAGCTCGCGGTAGGCCGGTGCGTAGTTCTGGTCAAGGGCGATTGCCTGCTCATAGAATGGTATTGCAGCCATCAGGTTACGGCCTTTGACGTAGATACTTCCAATCTTCATGTTGGCTGTGGGAGATTTCAGGTTCCAGTCCTGGGCAAGGTTGTAGTTCTTTATTGCCTTGGAACCATCGTTTACAAGGATGTAAATATCACCTGCGATGATATAAACCTCACTGTTCCGAGGATCGATCTTAAGCGCATGCCTGATGAAAGGCAGTGCTTTGCTTGTATCAACCTGTTCAAAACGGATGTATGATTCAGCTATTTTGGCCAGCGTATAAGAATAATCCTTCGGGTTGGCGATCTTGGTTACCTTTTTGTACGCAGGAAGCAGTCCCTTGGCCTTTACCCTGAGAGATTCAGCTTTTTCATTATCACCCCGATAGAATGCTACCTTGGCGAGCCCCACATAGTTCAGAGGGTCATTGATATTGGCCGTAACACCCTTGTCAAATATGTCTGCGGCTTCCTTGGTTGCTATTGTGAGTGAGTTTGAAATGGTATCAGAAAAAAAGTTCTGAAGCGTATTCTCCCCATAGTGAAAATAGACCTTGCTGTTTCCGGGCTCACTCTTGACCAGCTGCTGAAACATCGCTTCAGCTTTATCATACTGTTCATTCTTCGTGAAGGTAATGGCTTCCTGGAGTGTCTGAGCCTTCAGTCCGGTGCCTGAGATAATGCAGATTAATGCTGCAGGCACCAACGCCAGTTTAAATCTTCTCATAATCATCGCTATCAAATTTAGTTACTCATTTTTTACCTGTATAATCCTTATCGGCATAGTTGCGGGTACCAAACCCGACTTAAGTATTATTCTTTGTCCTTTCTCTCCTGATACAAAGCTTACAAATCCCGAGCCAAGTCCTGTAAAAGATTCTCTTGAATTCATATATACCTCTCTTACAAACGGATAAGTCTTGTCGTAGATTGATCCCTGTACCGGCAGGTAGAATGTTGACTGATTAAGGTGGGGCAATGAGACGGCAGCGACTTTAATCATATTCAGAAAGCTGAAGCTGAGAGAATCATCCCTGTCACTGATCCAGTTGACGCTGACGATACCCATTGCACCGGGGCTCTTTGAGACATAATCGATCACTTCCGGGTTATTTTTCACGGCAAAAAAGTTGGGGCCCAGCTCCTCTGGCAGATTAAATTTTTCTCTGAAATACCTGAAATTGCCCGATTGTGCATTATCAAAGACAATATTTACAGCGCCAAGTTTTGAGGCGGGATTAATCTGGTTCCAGTTGGTGATCCTGCCCGTCATGATATCTTTAACGTCATTGTAGGTCAGAAGGGAATCAACATTGCTTTTGTTAAGCACAAGAGCCAGGGCGTCATAGGCTACTACGCTGGTGCGGACAACGGTCTGCATATCGAGCAGATATTTCCTTTGTTCATCCGTCGGTGCCCAGGAGGAGACGATAACCTTTATGGAGTCATTAAGAAAATCAGCTACCAGTTCATTTTCCGGTTTGTAAACGATCTTGATATGAGCGTTTTTGTAAAGAGTGGTAAATGTTGCCACCTCAGCGTCAATGATGGGCTTGAATGATTCATCCGCTTCAATCTTAATATCTCCTGATGTGGGGGTTTCCCTCATTACAGGCGTACCCTTGTTCTTGCATGTTACCAGGGCAAAAGCGGCAAGGATCAGGAGTAATCCCGGAATTAATGTCTTTTTGTATTTTGAAAATGTAATCATCCTCCCTTTGCAATTCAACTAACTATGAGCCACAATAATAATAATTATCTCTTTATCTTGTTTTCCGCAGGCGGGTTAATTTTACATTTTACACTTATACGGTAAGATACAAAGCATGTGCCATTATTTAATAAGACCGCCATACCAGGTTATGACCCTTGTGAAAAAAGAATAAATTATACCTCGTCATCATCCTTGCTGAAAAAACTCTTTTTTATCTTCTCGTAAGAATCCAGCATCCTGTATATGCCGTAGATGATAAGTGGTATTCCGAACACTATCCGGAGGGACTTGCTGAGATTTGTGAAATTGTCCAGGAGGGGTGAGAAAATAATGAAGAAGCCGAGCCCAAAATAAAAGAAGACCATGAATGTCCCGAAAATGGCGAAAACCTTCTCATACATTTTACTGCTGCTCATTGCTTACACGTTAAGATTGACAAAGATATAATTTAATTTTTTTTTTTGATGAAATGTGAAATCAATTACCAAAAAAAAAGAGAGCCGTTTTGCCGGCTCTCCTGATATCAAGTCAGATCGGTTTATTTTGTTGCGCTCTCAAGCCGTTTCATTATTGAGAATATGAAAGCAGCAGCGAGGATACAGCATGTTATGAGCACTGCCCATAACTGCCAGAGTTCTACGCTGTCCCAGAGTTTGGTTCCTACAAAGAGAAGCTTGTTTCCCATGGCGGTGGCAAGCAGCCACCCGGCCTGCATCATGCCCTGGAAGCGTGACGGTGCGACCTTGGAAACAAATGAAAGTCCCATCGGGCTGAGGAAGAGTTCAGCGACAGTAAGGATCAGGTAACTGCTCATCAGCCAGTACGGTGTAACCCTCAAAGTCTCCTGTACTGGTGACCCAGCCAGTGATGACGGTGAGGGCAGTCCGAATGAAGCAACAAGCACAACAATGAAACCGACGGCAGCAATTATCATTCCTATGCCTATCTTCTTGGGCGTCGATGGCTCGATGTTTTTCTTGCTCATCCATGCGAAGAGCCCCATAACCGGGAATGTCAGTGCGACGATGAACAGGGGATTGAACGACTGGAAGACCTCGGGAGCAATTGAATTCAGTGGCTCGGCTTTGATAACAAAGAAGTAAGCCGCCACGAAGGCTGCGATGAAAAGGGCTCCGCCTGTAACCCGTCCGGCCAAATTCATTTTTCCCTTAAGGAGTATTACGAGTCCGGCCATTGAAACAATTACTGCGAGCATCGAAGGCAGCGTGAAGAAAAGATTAGTGAACGGACCTACCTGCTTTGCAGTGTAATCCCTGGCAAAAAGTGTGAGCGTCAGACCGTTCTGATGGAAGGACATCCAGAAGAAAACAACTACTATAAACACCAGTATCAGTGATGAAACACGCGCATATTCATCTTTTCTGGCGCTAGTAAGTATCCATGTGATAAAACCTGCAAACAGACCGAAGGCAAGACCGTCAGCAAGACCAACGACGAACTGCAGTCCTGCGGCAAAGATGCCCATGGCTATCATGGCGTATATCAGCGGTCTGAACTCGAATTTGATTCCCTCAGCGGCAGATGCTGTATCTTTTATTGCTTTTTCCTTGTTAGGCAGGAGCTTGTTGAAAATGACATACACAAGTAAGGAAATCACCATTGCGGACGCAGCTATCCCGAACGCATAATTATATCCTTTGGAGAAGACTTCGAGGTAACTGTCTGAGAAAGCTCCCAGATCGGTCACCGGGCCGGCAAGGCTGACCTTGTCAGCCAGTTGCTGCAGTGTGGTGGTATCGGTCAGAGTGCCATTATTAAACTGATGACACAGTGAGGGCAGGCTTCCATCATGGAGGAAACCGTTGGTTTTCAGCCACCAGTTTCTGATTCCGTTGGCAGCATAGGGAGCGAAGAATGCGCCAACATTGATACCCATATAGAATATCATGAAGGCTGTATCCCGCAGTTTTGCATACCTGGGATCATCGTACATCTGGCCGACAACAGCCTGGAGATTTCCCTTGAACAATCCGTTGCCAAAAGCAATTGTGAAGAGAGCTATCACTGTAAATGTCAGCGTCATACCCGGAATTGCCATTAGCAGGTAACCTGCAAACATTATGATGATTCCGAACAGTATGACCGTCTTGTACTTTCTAGTTGAATCGGCCAATATACCCCCGACGAGGGCCAGTGCATAAATGCTGAAATAAAACCAGCTGTAAATTTTTCCTGCCTCTGCAGCAGCCAGTCCGTACTTTGCCTGGAGGAAAAGCACAAGTATTGCCATCATGGTGTAGAATCCAAACCTTTCTCCCATGTTGGCAAAAAAGGCGACTATTAGTCCTTTCGGGTGATTTTTAAGCATAACTCTTCGTGTTTAACTATTTCTTTGGTTCTGGTGAGGGCAAATATATTAATCTTTTTTTATTAGCTGATAAATGCAATAAAAAGGCCCTGTGACATTTTTTTCCTCATCTATATATTTAAATTTGTGACTTCTTTCCAACCATGAGTGTATGAAGATCTTTACATCCGGCGAGATCAGAGAGATTGACGCCGAAACAATACGCCTCGAGCCTGTTACACCGGCAGGATTGATGGAGCGTGCCGCAACCGCCCTGTCACACCGCCTGAAAGATATTGTACCTCCCGAAAAAAGAGTAAATGTGTTCTGTGGCCCGGGAAACAACGGGGGTGACGGACTGGTAATTGCCAGGCTGCTGCATGATGACAACTATAATGTCAGGGTATTCATAGTGGAGACCGGCACTTCCCACAGTAACGAATTCAGAATGAATGCCGACCGCCTGACAAGGACAGGTATTTCCCCATTCACGCTCGCAGACCCTGATCTTTTTCCGTCCATTAACAGGGACGAAGTGATCATCGATGCCATTTTTGGCACCGGTCTCTCCAAACCTCCCTCAGGAGGAGCAGCTGAAATCATCCGCAGAATTAACCTGACAGGTGCTAACATTATATCTGTGGATATCCCTTCAGGGCTTTTCTGTGAGGATAACTCCGGAGCAGATCGTGGTACCATTATAAAAGCCTCACTCACCCTTACAATTCAGTTTCCAAAGCTTTCTTTCATGTTTGCAGGCAATGATGACTATGTCGGCAAATGGGAGATAATTGATATCGGGTTGCATCAGGAGACCATCTCGAAGATGCCTTCCAGGTACCATTATATAATGAAAGAGGATGTCAAACCGCTGCTGCGCCGGAGAAGGAAATTTGATCACAAAGGTACATACGGCCATGCGCTTCTGATGGCAGGGTCATATGGCAAGGCGGGCGCTGCTACACTGTCAGCCTGTGCAGCCCTGCGTTCCGGGGCCGGGCTTGTGACTGTGCATACCCCTGTGACCGCCGTGACACCCGTACAGTCTGCATTACCTGAGGCAATGGTCTCGCCCGACTCCGGCACCGAATACATAACATCAGTGCCTGAACTTATAAGGTATGATGCTGTGGGGGTGGGCCCCGGAATTGGTACTGACCCTGATACCAGAAAGGCGTTGCGCACATTGCTCGAAACTGTCACCGTCCCGCTTGTACTCGACGCTGACGCACTGAATATTATCGCTCAGGACAAAGATATGCTGGCGCTCATCCCGCCAAACTCAGTGCTGACACCACACCCCGGGGAATTCAGGCGGCTGACCTCCGAAGAACGGAGTGACTATCAGCTTATGGAGCTGCAGATCAGCTTTGCCATCCGGTATAAATGTGTCATTGTTCTCAAGGGAGCTCACACATCCGTTGCCCTGCCTGACGGCAGGATATATTTTAACAGTACCGGTAACCCGGGAATGGCCACCGGCGGGTGCGGGGATGTTCTGACAGGAATAATAACCGCTCTCCTTGCACAGGGCTATGAGCCTGCCAATGCTGCTTTAGCCGCTGTATATCTGCATGGCGTGGCCGGTGATGTTGCCCTCAGGGTTCATTCTGAAGAATCAGTGATTGCAGGCGATGTTCTTGTGAATATTGGGAGAGCATTCCGCGAAACGCAGTTCAATAACTTCAGCCTTTATCTGTAAAAGATTGAGAAAAAATGAAAAAGATTCGTACCGCAGCTCTTTTAATCCTAATGCTCATTGCAGCCGGATGCAATACCCTCCAGAAGGGCTCGTCATCGGATACTGTTATTCTGCCTCTCGGAGGCGAGGTAAAGGTCTCTGAGGGCAGCATCGTGTATGCTTTGCCGCTGACCGTCTTCGAATTTGACATTACTGCCCGGAAGACTATTGAAGTGCCGGGACCATATGCCGGATTTGCAGGTGAGATGCTTGGTTTAAACGATGTAATCACTGAAAAGAAAGAAATATGGACACTCGGTGATGTGACGATGAATTGTATTGAGGAGCTCGATCCTTCACAATTCTATGTCATTCAGGGGACCACACTTATGCAGACAAACCTGCTGGCTCTGAAAGAGAGCGGACTGGTGCTCGATATCAATCCTGAAATATATTCAGAATCACGCTCCTCAGCCGACCATGGAGGACCAGACATTTCAGGCCTGCTGTTTCCTGACCTGGGGGCACAGGAATATGTCTCAACAAGGACAGATACCGCCTACAGGGTCGTGCAGGCTGATACGATTTTTATCCGTGTACCGTATCTCATCGAGAAGAAAAAGGGAATGACCCTGGAAGCACAGGCATCTGATGCGGCAGACAGACTGCTGGAGCTGCGTGAAGGAAGGCATATGATACTGACCGGAGAGACTAATATATTTCCGCAGGACGGCGCTGCAATTGATGAGATAAACAGGCTTGACCGCGAATATACCGCCCTTTTTGCCGGGAAGAGAATGACAGAAACAAAGCATTTTCGTGTATGGTTCATACCTGTCGTCTCAATGACAGGGGAGAAGAGAACGGTTTTCAGGTTCTCTGAGACAGATGGTGTATTACCTGCGGGCAGCAGCAGCGGCACAGCAGTGCTGGTTGAAATGACATCGTCAAACAAGACCGGCAGCCTTAACATGGTAACCAGTTCTGACGCTTCGGAAAAAGAGGCTGATGCCCCTGATAAACTATATTACAGGGTACCTGATGTGGTTGACATAAGAATTTTATCAGGAAATGAAACGCTTTATTCCGGTCGCAAACTGATCTACCAGTTCGGAAAGATTATCAACCTGCCGTCAAATTTCATTATAGGGAAATAAGGAATTTGTTTCAGATATTCAGTCTTCAGTCGGCAATCAGCATTCCGCAACCTTCAGTCTTCAGTCGGCAATCAGCATTCCGCAATCTTCAGTTTACAAGTCGGCAATCCACCGTCCTTTGCCAGCAGTCCTTGTCCTCATATTACCAGGTCTTTAAGACTTCAGACTTTAAGACATTAGACTTACTTGACCTTGCCCTGGAAGGTCTTCAGGTACTCCTCGTAACTCTGCTTTTGCCAGCTTAAGCCGGCGAAATATTCAAGCATCGGTTCAAAGTCTTTTGCCCCTTTGTAACCTGATATGGGCGTGATAAGCTCACTTTTTGCAGTAAGGAACACCACAGTAGGATAGCCAAGCTTGCCCTGAAGGAGCGCATATGCCAGCTGATGCGTCGGCCCCATCTTGCCGTCGTTGATAAAAGTCCTGCCCTGAAAGGTAACTGGCTCTTTTGATTCGGCATTGAATTTTACGGCGTAAAACTTAGTATTCAGGATCTCTGCAATCACAGGATGAGAGAAAGTGTCCTTGTCGAGCCTCTTGCACCATCCGCACCAGTCTGTGTATGCGTCAATAAAAATCGGCCTGGGACTGGTGGTGGCCAGTGCAGCTGCCTCCTCTATAGTGTACCACTTTACAGGGGTATCCTGACCGGAGGCAAGTATTGCCGGAACAAACAGTAACAGTACAAGAAATGCTTTCTTCATGATATTTTGATTATTACAATTCTATTATTTCAAATAAACCGTCGGACAAATTTAATATTTCAAACTCATAACCAAAATTATGCCAGAAAGTTCAGCTGTCATGTTTTTTGCTTAGGTTATTGGAATGTTTTTTTTATACATTTACACACCTTTAATTAATTCTTCAATCAACTAAAATGGAAAAAATACGAAAGACACTTGCAGATTCCAAGGTTGCAAGGTGGACTGCCCTGGGGGTTGTTGCTTTTACGATGTTATGCGGATATTACCTGACAGACGTCATGGCTCCCCTGAAGACGATGCTGGAGCAACAGCTGTCATGGACCAGTAACGAATACGGAAAATTCACCGGAGCTTACGGCTGGTTCAACGTCTTCCTGCTGATGCTTATAATTGGAGGCATAATTCTCGATAAAAAGGGGGTACGCTTTACCGGTAAAATGGCAACAATGCTGATGGTGGCAGGAACAGCCATCAAGTTTTGGGCTGTGTCTACTGATACATTTGACGGTCAGATGTTCCTTGGCATGAAGACCCAGGTTTGGGCTGCAGGCTTTGGCTATGCCCTGTTTGGCGTTGGGGTGGAAACTGCCGGCATAACCGTCTCAAAGATCATTGTCAAATGGTTCAGGGGCAAAGAGCTCGCATTGGCTATGGGGCTCGAGATGGCGACGGCGCGACTGGGGACCATGCTTGCCCTTCAGACCTCAGCACCGTTAGCCAAGGCGATGGGCCATGTGTCCATGCCGATACTTATGGCGCTGATACTGCTCTGCATAGGCATGATAGCATTCTTTATCTACTGCGGGATGGACAAGAAGCTTGAGGCTTCAGTGTCTGCCGCTGATAAGGCTATTCAGGCTGAGGAGGAAGATAGCTTCAAGCTGTCTGACATTGGCCTTATTCTGAAGAACAAGGGTTGGTGGTATATTGCTATCCTCTGCGTTCTCTTCTACTCAGCAGTCTTCCCGTTTCTGAAATACGCATCTGACCTGATGGTAAATAAATTCGGCCTTAATCCTGAGACCGCCGGACTGATACCCTCTCTGCTTCCCCTGGGAACAATGGTGCTGACACCTTTCTTCGGCAACCTTTATGACAGGAAGGGGAAGGGAGCGACAATCATGATCATCGGAGCACTGCTGATAATATTTGTGCATGCCATGTTCTCGATTCCGATGCTCAACAAACCCTGGATGGCAGTGGTGCTCATAATTATTCTCGGTGTCGGCTTCTCACTTGTGCCGTCAGCCATGTGGCCTTCGGTACCCAAGATTATACCTATGAAACAGCTCGGTACTTCATATGCCCTTATCTTCTGGGTTCAGAACTGGGGCTTGATGGGTGTGCCGATGCTTATTGGCTGGGTGCTTGATAAATACTGTATTACGGGCGAACGCCTGATAGACGGGGTGCCGGTACCTACGTACAATTACACACTGCCGATGATGATCTTCACGGCATTTGGCCTCATTGCCCTGATCTTTGGCTTCCTGCTGAGGGCGGAGAACAAAAAGAAGGGTTATGGCCTTGAGATGCCCAATATAGTCAAAGAATAATCAATAATACATTTATTATGAGTGATATAAGAAATCTTGAACCGAAGCTGGTATGGAAGTACTTCCATGAGATAACCCAGATACCCCGTCCTTCAAAGAAAGAGAAGGGGATGACTGAATACATGAAAAAGTTTGGCAAGGAGCATGGCCTTGAAACGATCACAGACAAGACCGGCAATGTCATCCTGCGTAAGCCTGCAACGAAAGGCATGGAAAAACGCAAAGGGATCATTATGCAGGGCCATCTTGACATGGTTCCGCAGAAAAACTCCGATAAGAAGTTTGACTTTGCGAAAGATCCCATTGAGACCCGTATTGAGCAGGGTTGGGTAAAGGCAAACGGCACAACACTGGGAGCCGATAACGGAATAGGTGTGGCTGCCGCCATGGCTGCCCTGACTGACCCGAAGGTGGTTCACGGACCGCTCGAGGCACTCTTTACCGTTGATGAAGAAACAGGTATGACTGGCGCCAAAAACCTTAAAAAAGGCATTCTTAAGGGTGAGATCATGATAAACATGGACTCTGAGGATGAAGGCGAACTATACGTGGGATGTGCCGGCGGGGTGGATGTGAGCGCTGTACGCAGCTACAAACAGGAAAAAACACCTAAAGGAGTCGCAGCTTACACAATTACCGTTAAAGGATTGCGTGGCGGTCACTCCGGTGTTGACATTCACTTGGGCAGAGCCAATGCCAACAAGCTGATGTTCCGCTTCTTCCAGCAGGCTGAGCATGACTTCGGCATGCGAATTGCAGAGTTCAGCGGCGGCGATCTGCGCAACGCAATACCGCGTGAATCATTTGCCACAATCGTCGTTCCGGCAATTAAAAAGGCACCGTTTGAAAAGTTCGTGAAGGGTTATGAAAAGATGTACAGGAGCGAATTCAAAGAGGTTGACCCTGATATAAAATTTACCGCAAAGGCCTGCGATCTGCCTGCAACTGTCATGAATGCCGGCGATCAGTATCGCATTATCAGATGCGTGTACGTCTGCCCGAACGGAGTACAGAGAATGAGCCACAGCATGGAGGGACTGGTTGAGACTTCCAATAACCTGGCCATTGTCAGGATAAAGGATGGCAAATTCGAAGCTTACTGTCTTACCCGGAGCTCGGTCGATACTGCCAAAGAGGCTACCGCATGGAAG
This sequence comes from uncultured Bacteroidales bacterium, assembly GCA_963732575.1. Taxonomy (GTDB): domain Bacteria; phylum Bacteroidota; class Bacteroidia; order Bacteroidales; family VadinHA17; genus SR-FBR-E99. Next base: position 60,550 of record CAVTAA010000004.1, on the reverse strand, counting down.
ATCGCAGCTGGATTCCATCTGGCTGACTGTGAGGTTAAGTTGTCAGGAAGCTATCCGGGATGGAACCCCAATATGGAAAGCGCCATACTCGGCACAATGCAGGATACCTACAAGAAACTGTACGGCAAAATACCTGAGATAAAGGCTATTCATGCCGGTCTGGAGTGCGGAATAATCATGGGAGCATATCCGAAACTGGATTCTATCAGCTTCGGCCCGACGATACGGTACCCGCACAGTCCGGATGAAAAGGTTGAAATTGAGTCTGTTGGAAAATTCTGGAATTTCCTGGTTGCAACACTCAAGAATGCACCGGTGACCAAATAATTTATCCCGGTTTGTGCAAATCATGATGTAGGAGGCTGTCTCAAAAGGGGCAGCCTCTCTTTTTACTGGAGGCAGGTCTCAGACCTGTCTCTACTGTTTTACAGATATTTCGGCCAGAATATCATCTTTCATGACATTCTGACCTGGTTTGACGCCTATTCTGGTGACGGTTCCGTTGACCTGTGACTGGATCTCATTCTGCATTTTCATTGCTTCGAGTATCACCAGGGATTCTCCGCGCATCACCTCGGCATTTTCGCGGACGATGACGTCGATAATCTTACCGGGCATTGGTGCACGCACAATGTGACTCTCATTACCAGCCTGAGTGCTGCCAAGCACTTTCTTACGCTGCATTGAGATAGGGGTCTCGATAGTGAAAGTGTGGCTGATGTCATTGAAAAGGATCTCGTACCTGTTCTGCTTGGTGCGTACAATACCGACCGGATAGCGCCTGTTTTTCCATAGAACGTGAACACCATAATTATCATCCTCACGTAATTCAATTTTATATTCCCGGCCATTGACTTTGACGATATTCTTCAACGGCAGGGTGAAAGGAATTTTATGACCGTCACTTGACAGCGCGTAAAGCTTTTTTATCTCGGGTTTGTCAGGTTTCATCAGGCGGATATTAAAACTGTGTAAGTCTCTTTCTGAGCAGCCAGGGAGTCATCTCCTTACCCTGGTCGAAGTTGATGTTGTTTTTCTTCTCTGCAAGGTTCTCCTCAATGAAGAGCTTTGTTGCGAGCCAGGCGGCTATCATCTCTTCATATTCGCTGGTGGTGTGATACCTTTCGATATCTTTCTCGATGAATGCCGTTGTGAAACTGCCTGACTGGAACAAGTTATTGCGCATCAGCATTCGGAAAAACGGCAGTGTGGTTTTTGTACCCTTGATCCACACCTTATCGAGAGCCATTTTGGTGTTTATGATTGCATGCCTTCTGTCGCTGCCCGTTACAATCAATTTGGCGATCATCGAGTCATAGGCGGCGACGATTGATGATCCGGCGCTGACGCCTGTATCGACCCTGATGCCCGGTCCTTCAGGAAAACTTATCTTCTCTATCCTTCCCGGCGCAGGTGCAAATCCTGCCTGCACATCCTCAGCGTTAATGCGGCATTCGATAGCCCAGCCGTTAAGCCTGACATCCTCCTGACGGATGGAGAGCTCTTCGCCCATGGCGACACGGATCTGCTGCTCTATCAGGTCAACACCTGTAATCATCTCCGTAACCGGATGTTCCACCTGTATACGGGTGTTCATCTCCATGAAGTAGAAGTTGCGGTCTGAATCAAGCAGGAATTCAACGGTACCGGCAGAGTAGTATCCGACAGCTCTGGCTATCTTAACCGCCAGTGACCCCATCTTCTCACGCAGTTCATCATCGAGTGCCGGTGAAGGGGCCTCTTCAAGCAGCTTCTGGTGTTTTCTCTGGATGGAACACTCTCTTTCACCGAGGTGAATGATGTTCCCGTGCATGTCTCCGAGGATCTGAAATTCAATGTGTTTTGGGTTCTCGATATATTTCTCGATGAATACGCTTGGGTCGTTGAAGGCTTTTTCTGCTTCACGGCTTGCAAGGGTGAACATCTTCTCCATCTCTGAAGCCTGGCGCACAATTCGCATTCCGCGGCCGCCGCCGCCCGATGCTGCCTTGATGATGACGGGGTAGCCTATCCTTGTCGCATGCTTCAGAGCTTCATCCTCATCAGCGATGCTGCCGGGACTGCCCATTGCCATGGGTATCCTGTGCTTCAGGGCTATCTGCCTGGCTACGGTCTTATTCCCCATTTTGTAGATGGAGTCAGGTGACGGTCCGATAAATATGATCTTGTTATCCTTGCACTGATCGGCAAAGTACGCGTTCTCGGCAAGAAAGCCGTATCCGGGATGAAGGGCATCGCACTTTGTTTCCCTGGCAATGGAGATCAGTTTATCGATATCCAGGAAGACCGGTATCTCTGCAGTCTCATCAACTTCATCATGTATTGTGTCAGCTGAAGAAAGATACATTGCATTCGGTTCAGCTGCCGTGCGAATGGCCACACATTTTATTCCCATAGAATGTGCCGTTCTCATTATCCGCACCGCAATCTCCCCGCGGTTGGCAATCAGTATCCTCTTGATCTTCTTCATTTGCAGAACATAAAAACTAATTTCTCTTCGCATGCATTGCCGGTCTCAGACCGGCAACTACTTTAACCTTTAACCTTTCTCCTTTAACCTTTTGCCTCACAGTGGCATGTTTCCGTGTTTTCGCGACGGCACCTTAACACTCTTGTTGCTCAGTGCCGCGAAGGCTGACAGCACTTTCATCCGTGTCATGGCCGGGTCAATCACCTCATCGATATAGCCCTTTTCATCGGCAATGAACGGGTTGGCAACTTTGTCGCGATACTTCTTTACCAGCTCCTTTTTCAGTGCTGCAGGGTCTTTCGCTTCAGCCAGTTCACGCCGGTACAGGATAGCCACTGCACCGTCGGGACCCATAACGGCAATCTCTGCTGATGGCCATGCATAGTTGAAGTCTCCGCCCAGGCCGCGGCTGTTCATCACAATATAAGCACCGCCGTAAGCTTTGCGCAGGATGACTGTAATACGGGGAACAGTCGCCTCAGCGTATGCAAAAAGCAGCTTGGCGCCGTGTCTGATTATACCTGCATGTTCCTGATCCTTGCCCGGAAGGAAACCGGGAACATCCTCAAGAGTGAGTATGGGTATGTTGAATGCATCGCAGAACCTGATAAAACGTGCACCCTTTGTCGATGAGTCTATATCGAGCACTCCTGCTAGCACTTTGGGCTGGTTTGCAACGATGCCGACGGTTCTGCCCTCCATGCGGCAGAAGCCTGTTACAATGTTTGGGGCAAAAAGCTCGGAAGTCTCGTAGAAACTGTTACGGTCGGCGATGAGGCTGACAACGTCACGGACATCATATGCTTTATTGGGGTCATCAGGAACAATGTCGCGAAGCTTCTCATTCACATCGGGAGTATCCTTTTCCCAGGCGATCACCGGAGGGTTTTCCAGGTTATTGGAAGGAAGATAGGAGAGAAGTTTCCTAACGCCGATTATCGTGTTTTCCTCATCGTCATAGATCATGTTGGCCACACCACTTTTGCGGGCATGTACTTCTGCGCCACCAAGGTCTTCGCTGCTGATCTCTTCGTTGAGTACTTCCTTAACCACATTCGGCCCCGTCACGAACATATAACTGGTATGGCTGGTCATGAAAACCCAGTCGGTCAGAGCCGGTGAATAAACAGCACCGCCGGCTGCAGGGCCCATTACCACTGAGATCTGCGGGATGATGCCGGACGATTGGATGATATTATTAAAAATTACAGCATAGCCGCTGAGGCTTGCGATGCCCTCCTGTATCCTCGCGCCTCCGGAATCATTTATACCGATAAAAGGAGCACCCATTTTCAGTGCCATCTCCTGTACCTTGGCAATTTTCCGGGCATGAACTATGCCAAGCGAGCCTCCCATGATTGTAAAATCCTGTGCAAAGGCGAATACCAGCCGTCCGTCGATCTTGCCGTGACCGGTTACTACGCCGTCACCGTATGACTTTTCAACCTTTCCGAAATCAACTCCCAGATCAAGAGGGGTTACATAGGCATCAATCTCTTCAAAGGTGCCGGCATCAAATAAAAGTGCTATGCGCTCATGTGCAGTCAGTTTGCCCTTGGAGTGCTGTTTCTTGATACGCTCGGCACTGTACTGTTTTTTGAAGGCATCCTCGCGTTCAAGGTACGATTTGAAGTACTTTCCGTTTATGTCCATTCTTCCCGCTAATAATTAAAAAGGTCATCAGGCCGTTCAAAACGACATGACAAAAGTCATTAATTTGCAGTTAATATCCAAACCTGTTTTCGAACTCAACAGGCCTGATGATATAGTAGTACCGAAAGTAAACAGTTACAACTGCAGGAAAAGATGTCAGAAATGTCCTTTTTATTCTGAAATGGCCCTGATTATCTGTTCCATTCTTGCGTATTGATCCTCCATGCTTCTGAGCAGGGTTATCTGAACCTTGTTCCTCTGCAGGTTGTGTTCAGGGTATTTGATTTTGTAGTATTTGTCGCCGTCAAGGTAATCAGTAAGGAACCTTGTGGCCATTATGTATGTCAGCAGTTTAGGTGCGAAAGCAAGATTTTCTTTTTCCGTATCATTCAGTGTATCTTTTGTCTCGGACAGGTATCCCTTTGCATAAGCTTCATAAATGCCGATGTCCATTGACACTGAAGAAAGATCAGGGCTGTCTTCGTTGGCAGTATTTGAGGCCGTACGTATGGCATCGCCGAAGTCATAGTGAACATAGCCCGGCATAACCGTGTCAAGATCTATGATGCACAGTGCCCTGTCATTGGTGTCGAAGAGGATATTATTGAATTTAGTGTCGTTATGGGTGATGCGGAGAGGTATTCTTCCCTCTTCGCCAAGCCTTATTATTACCTTCATCTCCTCCTCCCGGCTGGTTATCTCAGCTATCTCCTTCGCGGCTGATGAAACCCTCCCGGCCGGATCAGCCGAAAGAACCCTGTGAAAGGTCTCAAGTCTCTTAACGATATTATGAAAGTCGGGAATGGTCTCGTAAAGAGGATCGCCCGGGAGATCTGAGAGCAGCGCCTGGAACCTTCCCACCGCTTTCCCGCCTTCAAAGGCTTTATGATGCGAATCTGACCCTTTCATACGAACGATGGTCGGAGATGAAGATAAACATCCTCCAGAAGTTACCATGCTCATCAACATGCCATGACCGGCCGGTGTCACGGTCTCCGATAAGCGTCAGGCATTCTCTCTTAACGTCACTGCCTGCTATGGCTGATAATTTGCTGCGCAGGTGTGCAGTGACCCGTTCCATGTTCTGCTGCAGCCTGGGTATGTCTTTGAATATATTATTATTAAGCCGCTGGAGGATATAATCGTCACAGTGCTTTTCTGAGGTTTCTATCCTGTACGTATCATGGATATGACCCGGTCCGAACGACTGGCCTGAGAGGAAGGAGCCTTCCCCCCTGAAACAACTGTAAATATTTTTGAGATCGGGATTTATTTGGACGAATAATTATCTGCCTTTCAGCCGGTATCCGTGCAGCGAGTAATAGAGCAGTATGAGATAGCAGGGCAGGCACACCCAATAGGCTGACTGCGTGGTGAAGATATCTGCAAGTTTGCCGTAGACAAGAGGTATGAGAGCTCCTCCGACCACTGACATGATCAGCAGTGCTGATGCTGTCTTTGTGAACTTACCGACACCGTTCAGGGCCAGCGGCCACATTGCAGGCCAGACGAGAGCATTGGCAAGGCCCATCAGAGCCACAAAAAGAACAGTAACAGGTATTGTAAGGATCACAGCATCAAATGTTACAAGGTCCCTGAAAGGCAAAGAGATCTGTGTGGAAACAGGAGTAAATACTGCCCCGATTGTAAACACTATACCCAGCAGGGCTGAAATGCGTAAGGCATTGACCTGGCTCAGTGCTCTGGGTATCAGTATTATTCCCATGACATATCCGATTATCATACCCACCATCGTCAGTGAAGTAAAGTATTTTGCGGATGACATATCTATATTCAGCGACTGGCCATAACGGATAATTGTATCACCGGCGATGACCTCCACTCCGACATAAAAGAACAGGGCGACAGCGCCGAATATCATGTGCGGGAAATGCCAGATGCTTGTTTTGTTGACATTTGTTTCGCCTGTGGCAGGTTCCTCAGCCTCAGTGTCGACCTCAGGCAGATGGGCCAGGCTCAGCAGAAACCCCAGCGCCACCAGTACGACGGCCATAATAATATACGGATTAATCACCCTTGTCGCAAGCTGATCAAGCAGGTTTCCGCGAACGACAGCATCAGTTATTGTAGCAAGCTGCTGATCAAGCACACCTGAGTTTTTCATAATGTGTGCACCGATAATGATAGGAGCGATGGCACCTGCGAATTTATTCGCTATCCCCATCATGCTTATACGTTTTGCAGCGCTCTCGCGTGGCCCTATGATAGTAACATAGGGGTTTACTGCTGTCTGAAGAAGCGCCATCCCGGTGCCCTGAACAAAAAGTCCCAGGAGAAATATTCCATAATTGCGCGCCAGGGCTGCGGGAATGAATATCAGCGCGCCAAATGCCATTATCCACAGGCCGATTGACATCCCCTTCCTGAATCCTGTCTTTTTGAGAAGTGCAGATGATGGAAGGGACATGACGAAGTACGAAATGTAAAAGGCAGTGGTCACAAAATAGGCTTGAAAGTTGGTCAGCTCACAGGCAGTGCGGAGAAACGGGATCAGAATGCCGTTGAGCCATGTGAGAAAACCGAAAATAAAAAAGAAAATGCCTATCACTGACAGACCTATAACATAATTCCTGCGGCTCATCGGGGCCGCTGTGTCACCTGTATTCATTTATATATTGAATTTATTGTGGATAATCATGCCGTGCCTCAAATCATTAGGGTGTCAGGTTCCAAAACTACAATTTTCCTGATCAAACTGCAAAAATCAGGTAATTGGCACTTTTCTGTTTGAATGGTAGGTATTTATTTACTTAGTATTAATTTTGCGCCATAGAATTAAAAGATGAAACACAGAGAGATAATCGAAAAGATAAAGAGCAAGAAGGCTTTCATCAGTGACATGGATGGTGTGATATACCACGGCAACAAACTTCTGCCGGGTGTACCTGAGTTTGTTGAATGGCTTAAAAAGGAAAACAAAAAATATCTCTTCTTAACCAATTCCAGTGAAAGGACGGCAAAGGAGCTTCAGGAGAAGATGCTGCGGCTGGGGATTGATCTGGATGAGAATGCATTTTATACAAGTGCACTTGCCACTGCGCATTTCCTGGCAATGCAGAAACCGGGTGGATCAGCTTACATTATAGGGGAAGCAGGACTTATAAATGCCATGTACAACGCAGGCTATTCCATGAATAATTTCAATCCTGATTACGTGGTAGTGGGAGATACACGAAGCTACAGCTTTGAAAAGCTCGAGCAGGCCGTCAACCTTGTACTGAAAGGCGCAAAGCTGATTGGCACCAACCCGGATGTTACCGGTCCGGTTGAGGGCGGAATCATACCTGCGACAAAAGCCCTTATCTCTCCCATAGAGCTTGCGACGGGCAGGCATGCCTACTATGTGGGAAAACCCAACCCCCTGATGATGAGGATTGCCCTTAAGAGGATCGGATGCACAACTGACGAGACGATCATCATAGGTGACAGGATGGATACTGATATAATTGCCGGCATAGAGTTTGAAATAGATACCCTTCTGGTGCTGACAGGCATATCGACACTGAAGACCGTTGACAAGTTCCCATACCGGCCGACATATATTCTTGACGGCGTGGCCGACCTGCTTCAATAGAAATCGTGATCTCTGATTGAATTGAGTAAATGCCCGGGGCAAATGCAACGGGCTTTTTCCTGCTTAGCGGTATGTCCGCGTCATTGTTTCTGGAATTACCACGATAAAGTCAGCAACAGCATTGTTCTCTGAAGATAAAGTATCAATGTCCGGCTGAAGAACTGTTGCTATTGTGGCTACCCTGATGTCCGGCCTGTAAAGCTTAAGGTAATAGATTATTCCGAGATAATTGTCTGAGTGATATGAGCCGTTGTAATGAATAAAAAGGTGACCCGGTTTCAGGTTCTTCAGGATGAAGTGAGCCATTGTGGCATCCTTTACCGCCTGTGCCTTTGGCATGTTCTCATTGGGTTTTCCTCCCATACCCTGTAACCCGTGCATGTCAAGCATGTCCTTGTAACATTTGACTTCCGGATCATAAAATAGCGGCAGGGGAGCTATGTACTCCTTTGCTTCCGCAGAGAGGCTGTCAAGCACTTCCAACCCTTTCCTTGAGACCATTGATGCATACCTCCTCGGGATATTTGTTGCTATGAAAGGCAGATTATTCTCCCTGGCAAGCTCAACAAGCGGCTTGTAATCAGTTTTATAGTTCTTCCAGAGCTTAACCTCTGCCTCGAATTTGTCTGCTTCATAGGCGGATGAAAGATACTCGTCAAGCAACAACTGGTTATCAGTCTCAAACATTTCCGCTCCCATTACCAGCTTGTCAGCAGCGATCTCATAGAGGTCAGCCGTGACCTCATATTCAAGCCAGTGGGCAATAGGATTATCATGCAGCTCTCCGAAAAAAACGACGTCGGCTTTACTGACCGTTTCAATCATTCTCTGGTACTTTACACTTTTGCCCTCTGCATTGTAAAGCATATAGGCTGGTTTGTCAGACCTGAAGGAGATCAGGCCAAGGGTCATGATAATGAGTATGGTTACGTTTGTTTTCATTTCCGTTGCAATTAAAGGTTCAGCTGTTTTCTTTTTTATGGTGTGAAGATCTATCCGAAGACTCTGAAGAAACGTTTTACCAGGTTGCTGCCGGCATAGGATGTCAGATAATAGAGTGAGGTTTTCAGTCCCGGGGATGATTTTCTCAGGTAATGGCGTGCCAGGTCCATTTCGCCGACAACGTAATGATACCTTGCCCTCGTCCCGTTGATGCGATAAACAGCTTCGGTGGCTTCATCAGGGTAATTGCCACGGTATGATTCCGCAGTCCGGACCGACAGGTCATATTCTTTCTCCCTGTAGCCCGACTGAAGTGAAAGGTTCGCTCCGCTGACATACCTTGTTGCCAGGGCCTGGCTGCAATGCGCAGATGAGTTTCCTTCGAAGAGCCTTAGCAGCCAGTCATAGTCAACGCAGCCGTATTCCTCTTCAAAAAGGATGGAAGAGAGCTCCCGGCGAAACATGATCGTACTCATATATACCGGTTGTCCGCTCTTTCTTCGTGCCAGCCTGTCAAGAAAGGTGACATTCTTGTCGAAGAACCTGACTTGCGGTTCGCCGGTGCCTATTGGTGATTTGCTCCTTCTCGTACTGTCATTGATATGGTAACCGGTAGTTATAATTGGTGCAAGGTCAGCAACTGAAAGCTGGGCTTTAATCTTCTCCGGATACCAGGTGTCGTCGTGGTCAATCAGGGATATAAAATCGCCCGTAGCATGCTTCAGTCCTATGTTACGGCCCCTGTTGGGTCCGCCGCTGGGAGACTGCGTTGACATCGGTTGCAGCCCGAACGATCTGAGTATTTCAACGGTATTGTCTGCGGAGCAGTCGTCTATTGCCAGCAGCTCGATCTCAAAGTCACGGCCGTTACCTTCCTGTGAAAGGACCGATTCCACTGTACGTTTTATGAAAGTGGCGGAATTACATGTGCCGAGAATTATGGATACCCTTATCATACGGGAGCAAATTAAATCAATATTTCTTGTCTCCAGCAGTTTTTTGAATTATTCGACCCTCCACGAGGATCAGATTTATTTACAATCGTTTGTTCTACAATAATTTGATCCTCTACGAGGATCTCATTTCGTCAAATTGTTTGGCGTTGACAGACAAGATGGTCGGAGACCATCGAATTATTGTAAAAAGGCATGAATTCCATAATCATGATGGCTGTAGGCCATCAAATAATTTATCCTAAATTTGTTATGACAAATGACCGAAAAAAAAATTTCCCAACAAACCATCTGGTAAATCCGGAAAAATGAAAAATGGAATTATTTTATTGGTTGTATTTATCTTAATTATCCCGGTAAGTATTAAGGGTCAGAATAATGATAAAAAGGGTATTGTCTCGGGATATGTCACGGATGTGAACAACCAGCCTGTTGCAGATGCTCTGATCCTGACAGACAGGCAGCAGACAGATGTTGTAACCAATAAGAAAGGATTCTTTAAGATCAGGATCACCCCTGAAACACGAATGATAGGAGCTTACTCCGTGGTGCATGGATCAGCAGAAGCTCCTTTGGACGGGGAGCCGGAGATAAAAATTATACTTTACGGCACATTCGCCATCACCGGTTTCATGCCAAAGTCACTCGAGGAAGAGGAGATGGTGAACATCGGTTACGGTAAAGCACGGAAGAAGGACCTCACTACATCTCCGGGTCACATTGACGGCAGCGGAACCAGATATAATTCCTATTCAAGTATTTATGAGATGATTAAGGGAGAAGTGCCGGGGGTACAGGTCATGGGGGATAAGATACTAATTCGCGGCGCCAGCTCCATAAATTTAAGCAATGAACCTCTTTTTATCGTTGACGGTATGGCAGTTTCATCCATTAATCATATTATGCCGCGGGAGGTTAAATCCATCTCCATTCTTAAAGGATCTGATGCAGCTATATACGGAACAAGGGCTGCCGGAGGGGTAATACTGATTGACCTGAAGGGCGCGACTGACAGATAACGATAATCAGCCGCCCATGAAAAGGCTTTTGCTTGAATATTCGGGATCGCAGGTCAGGTTTACCTTTAATTTTCGCCAGCCTGCTTCATCACCGGGGGTAGGGATATGGGTAGTGTGCACCTCGCAGCCCCGCAATTCTTTCAGTTTTTCCAGCGCCATCTGAGCCGCCGGATTGGATATTGCACTTATACCAAGCACTATTAAAGTTTCATCCACATCGAGACTGACCATCTTGCCATTCAGTATATCTTTTTTAAGATAGGTCACCGAATCAATAATGCTCTTTGGCAGCAGGTACAGATTATCAGGGAGACCGGCCAGGTGTTTTGCCGCATTTAAGATAAGGCTTGAAGATGCATGAAGCAAGGTCGAATTCTTTCCTGTTATAATTGTCCCGTCATGCAATTCAATTGCTGCTCCGCAAAACATTCCCGCATTGCCTTTTCCGCATTTCTCAGCATCTTTTGCCGCTTTACGGGCAGGAAACACCACTTTCCGGTCTTCGACTTTGGCGCCTGCCTTTTTCATGATTTTGCCAGCAAGGTCCAGCGTTTCCCTGTCTGCAAGGCCGATAGCATATTCCACGGCGCATCTGAAATATCTCCTGATGATCTCCTGGTGTGATGCCTCTGAAATAACACTGTCATTGACAATGCCGGAACTTGCGCGGTTTACCCCCATATCAGTCGGAGACTGGTACATGGAGTCGCCACCGGTAATTTTTTCAATGATCCTTTTCAGTAAATGAAAGGCTTCTATGTCACGGTTATAATTCACAATTTTTATCCCGTAAGCTTTCAGATGATCTTCATCAATCAGAACTTCGTCCTTCAGATCGACGGTGGCAGCTTCATAGGCGATATTAACCTTGTGATCTATCGGCAGATCCCAGATAGGAAAAGTCTCAAATTTTGCATAACCCGCCTTGATTCCTTTTTTATACTCATGGTAGAGATTGCAGAGACAGGTGGCAAGTTTGCCGCTGCCAGGACCCGGTCCGGTGACGATCACGATCGGATTGGTGGTCCTGATATATTCGTTTGCTCCATATCCCTGATCACTGACAATCAGGTCGACATTTTCAGGATATCCTTTTATGGATAATGCAAATAAACCTTAACGCCCCTCAACTCAAGCTTGTTCTTAAAGGCTTTCGCAGGTGACTGGTTCTGATAGCGGGTAATAACCACAGCAGTGATATCCAATCCCCATTCCCTGAAATCATCAATGGTTTTTAATGCATCGACATCGTATGTAATTCCGAAATCTGCCCTGATTTTTTTCCTCTCAATAGCACCAGCATGAATACAGAGGATCACATCGATCTTATCCTTAAGCAGCTGCAGCAGCCGCATCTTGACATTCGGATCAAACCCCGGCAAAACCCTGGCTGCATGATAATCGTATAAAAGTTTGCCTCCGAATTCCAGATAGAGCTTGTTGTTAAACCTGTCAACCCTTTCAAGAATGGCAGAGGTCTGTTCCCGGAGATACTTCCCGTTGTCGAACCCGATGTCTTCAGTATCGATCATTCAGCGCCTGAGGCAAAATCGTGAGCCCATTAGTAACAGGCTCCAATATTAGTCAAATTTTTATTTTATATGTTTCCGGAGAGGCAATAAAAAATCCCGCTCGAGCAGGATTTTTAGTACTATTTCAGTATGCCGCAGGATTCCAATTTCATGTATCGCAGCAGTTTTCAGAAAAAAGAGTGCTATTTTGTCTCTTCCGGCCTTACCTTTTCTTTTTCGAGTCTGCGTGCAATTGCCTCATTGTCTTCCCTGGCGCGAATATCCCGTAAAAGGGAATACTCTTCACTGCGTCTGGTCACAGCTTTTATGTTTTCCTCTTTTACCTCAGGAAACAGGTCTTGTGATGTTATTTCAGTTTGCATGGCGCAAAGATACTACAAAATGCGCCCAATTTTACATATTCACCTGTATTTCTTTATTTTCGGAAGAGTTCCGATCTCTGAAGCAGTGGTTAAGGAGGTGTTATCCTTATAATTCTTACCTTTGAAATTGTTAGACATTTATAAGATGAGGAAGGCTCAGATATTGCTCATAATGCTGGCATTTGTTTTATCAGCATTGTCATCCTGTGACGGAGATGATCCCCAGGCTGACTATGCCGGTATTATTTCCGATACCTATACAGGTACCGTGACGACCGGAACAGGAACTGTTGCCGGGATCACGATTGTTACTAAAAGATCGGACACAAGAGTAGATATGGACATTACTGCCGGCTCGCACAGTCTTACTATACCAGGGATCAAGGTCAGCAGTGTCGAAGAAGATGTATACATTCTTTCATTTGCCATATCAGATAAATCCCTGGCAGGCGAAGTTGAAGGGAACAACCTGACCTATACACTTACTTCCGGAACCCTTGACGGGACATTCACCGGCACCCGGTGATTAATCTTACTTTCTTGTTTTGACACAAGACCCGAGGGCATCACAAATTTTGATTATCAATTCACTCTCTGCCCGAGCTCACGAGCCCGACAAGAAAGTGTCGGGTGAGTAAAGTAAGCAAAGAAATTCAGCTTATTCTTACTACCAGCTTCATCAAACCTTAATAACCAGGGTTCGTGCCGAAATTTGCATTTGGCACAAATAGAACAATATTTGGGACGCTGAGCAACATCGGTTACATAACAAGGGCCGAACTTTGTACTGGTATCATGTATGGAACTTAAAAGCAGATACCTGCATTAAAGATTTGCTAATTACAAACTAAACTAAATCAGCATGAAAACATTGCGCTTTGTTGTAACCCTGTCAATGCTGCTGGCTATTGTTGGCTGTGAAAAACAGGATCGCGATTTCCAACAGCCACCCGTCATCGGGGGCATAAATGATCACTTCAATTTTAATCCCAAAGAGCTGAAAATTGCCGTCTTGTCTGATCTGCACTACATGGATCCGTCACTGCTCAAAGAAGATGGCTCTGCATTTCAGATGTACCTGTTGCAGGATCGTAAACTGCTGGCTGAAAGCAGTGCAATCCTTCAGGAGATAATAAATGAGCTGTTGATTGAAAAGCCGGATCTGGTTCTTATTTCAGGCGACCTGACAAAAGACGGTGAACTTGTATGTCATCAGGCGGTTATAAAACAACTGCGTATTCTGGAGGCAAATCGCATCAAAGTACTTGTAGTGCCAGGCAATCACGACATTAACAACCCGGATGCGGTATTATTCGATGGTGACAACACCGAACCAGTAGCGACTATCTCCGCTGAACAGTTCAGGTCATTGTACGCGGAATACGGATACGGCAGCGCTATTTCCACAGACCCGAACTCCCTGAGTTATATTTCAGAGCCGTTTAAAAACCTGTTTGTACTCGCCATCGATGCGAATGAGTATTATAATAACACATCGGAAAGCAGTGTTACGGCAGGAAATATAAAGGATGAGACCATGGAGTGGATAGAAACACAGCTTGCCAGCCTTAAATCAAAAAAAGGCAAAATCGTAATAGGAATGATGCACCATGGTGTTATTGAGCATTTTATGGGCGAATCTGTAATATTCCCTGATTACCTGATTGATGACCGGTTTGCCAGGGCTGCCGATCTGATGCAGGCAGGCCTGAAGGTGATATTTACAGGTCATTTCCATGGCAATGATGCGGTTCAGTTTGCATCGGGCAGTATGACACTGACTGACATAGAGACAGGTTCTCCGGTGAGCTATAATTCACCGTACAGGATCATAAGACTTGCTGACAACAAAATGTATGTAACAACGAAGCACATTACATCCATAGATTATCCGGGATTAAACGGAGTACCGTTTCCTGAGTATGAGGCAGCTATTTCTTATACGGCATTTAAATTTCTTGCGAAGTATATGCTCATGGGCGAGCCGTATCTGGTTCCTGAAATGTATGCGGAAATGGTTGCACCTGTTTTCTCAAAGGCCATGATGGCTCATTTTGCGGGCGACGAGATTATTTCAGCGGAGACCAATGCCGAGATCCAGTTTGTCTATGGGATTTCCTCTGGTCTGGGTAACATTTTATATGGTTTTTATACCGATTTGCCACCCTCAGACAATGACCTGGTGATCGACCTGTATTAACCGCAGAAAGATTACCCGGCAGTTTTATGCGATAATCATCCCCGGAAATAACCTCCGGGGCTTTCAAAACAAAAATCAAAACACAATCAAATGAAAGCTAAGATCTTTACCCTGATTTTCTTTGGGATCATGTTGGTCAGTGTTTCGCGGAGTTATGCCCAAAATATTCTAACCGACGGTGATTTCAGTTTGACTACGGCTATTGAACCTGTTTACGGATCATTACCGCCAAATGTCTGGTGTACCTTCCAAGGTTATTTTATTGAAGCAAATGCGACAGTTGTTAACGGCGTATGCAACTACTATATCTCCCCTACAGCACCATCAGGGGATTACACCTGGGAAATTCAACTCATTCAGGCTGGATTTCCTTTGGTGCAAGGCCATTCATATCGTTTGACTTTTGATGTCAAAGCGGATGATAATCGCACATTTGGCGTTTTCCTGGGCGAAAATGATGGCAACTGGACTGATTTACTCGGATATGACAAATATACGCAGAATGCAACTACTGAATGGCAGACTATCAGCCTCGAATTTAATGCCACCTGTGTTTTCCCCTATCATAAATTGAGCTTTGAGCTGGGAACCATTCCCGTAAGCATGTATTTTGATAATATAATGCTGGAAGACATCGGACCTTATAGCCCCACGGTTGGCATACTTGGAACGTCTACAGGATCATGGGATACAGATATAAATATGCTAACAGACGATAATGAAATATATACCATCTCTGATGTGCCTCTGACGCATGGTTGGTTGATATTCAGGCAGGACGATATGTGGTGTAATGTTTGGTGTAATTCTACTTTCCCGTCAGGTACCGGAATACTCTACGGGCCAGGCATATGGGTACCTAATGATGATATCTACAATATAACATTTAACCGGAAAACACTGGAATACTCTTTTTCATGTTCAGGCGGCTGTAAACCATTCATTGGAATTCTCGGAGATGCAGTTCCACCGGATCATAGCTGGGAAACCGACGCCAATATGCAGACCAGTCGATGGGATTACCTATATGCTTTCAGGTGCCGAGTTTATAGAAGGTGGAGCAAAATTCAGAAAAGATGACAGCTGGGATGTCAGCTGGGGCGGCACCGGCTTCCCGACAGGTATAGCAACTCTGGATGGAGATCCTATCCCTGTAGAGGCCGGTACATACACTGTCACATTTAATCCTGGTACCGGTGAATATAAATTTGAATTCCCAAGCATTGGAATCCTGGGAGACGCTTTGCCAGGCTGGTGGACTGAAGATATTGATATGCAAACAACCGACGGCATCATTTATACCCTGGAGGATCAGCCCTTCAATGCCGGTGAAGTAAAATTCAGGCAGGATAATGAATGGTTTGTAAATTGGGGTGAATGGGCATTTCCGGCAGGTTACGGGTACCAGGACGGTCCCAACATTCCTGTTCCAGCCGGATATTACAATGTTACCTTTAACCGGTCGACCGGAGAATTCAACTTTGCCGCAACCAGATGTCCCAATCCGGCAATTCAGTGCCCTGAATACACAAATTCCGGCACCACTCCCGGTCTTTGCGGGGCATATGTGTATTATCCCGAAGTTATGGCTGCCCCCAATTGCGGGGGCACAGGACTGACAATCTCACAGACTGGAGGCTTGTCCAGCGGTTCTTTCTTCCCTGTAGGTGTAACTACAAATACATTTTTACTTACAAATTCAGAGGGCCTCACAGCTTCCTGTAGTTTTGACGTGTATGTTTATGACTCAGAAGGACCGGCAATCGAAAACCTTACGGTCAGTCCAGAAGTAATCTGGCCGCCTGATCATAAAATGGTCCCGGTAACGGTGAATTATGACCTGACTGACAATTGCGGCGGTTTTACCAGCAGTGTAATATTGGTGTGGAGCAATGAACCTGATGATGGCACCGGTGACGGAAAAACAGTCAGTGATTTTGAGGTGCTGGATGAACATCATGTTCTTCTAAGGGCAGAACGTTCAGGTACCGGTCCCGGCAGGGAGTATTACGTATATGTATATGCCTGGGATGATTTAGGTAATTCCAACGGACAGCAAATTGTTGTGCAGGTGCCTCACAGTAAATCGGGAGTACCGAAACTGACCGTGAAGTCGGCTGAAATAAAGACAGAAGATGCTGTCATACCAGTGGCAGTAAATATCTGGCCAAATCCGGGCGATAACTATTTCAATCTTGATGTGGAAAGCTCCTCAGATGAAAGTATTGAACTGTGTCTCCATGATATATCAGGACAGCTTGTGTCAGTACTTAAAGTGACAGACAAAGGCTCATTCCGTTTTGGCGATGATCTTATGTCAGGCATTTATTTTGCCACCGTGCGCCAGGGAACCTTTGTAACAACTATTAAAATCGTGAAGAAATAGGCTGACACATCGGCTGCAAGTTCTTATGAGGCTGCCCGGTATTACTGGGCAGCCTTTAAATGAAATACCGGGGTTCTTTAAGATTATATAGAATTCTGTTTTTTTAGCCATGGTATGGCTTAAGTATATTAATGCCGTTGCAGTTTAGAATTCTGCAATTTGGCACACAGAGAACAATTTTTGGGACGCAGAGAAAAGTCTGTAATGAAACCAATGTCGAACTTTGTACCAAGATTTAGTATTAACTTAAACCTTTCAGCTATGAAAACAAAGACTTGCATTCTGGTGTGTTTGCTATTAAGCTTCGGATTGGCGCAGGTAATTGCGCAGAAGAGTAATGCAAAAGACACAAAATCAATTCAATATTGGTATGAATCAACCTACTGGGCACCGGTGTTCTGCGGTGGAGAATTTAAGGAATTGCTTGAAGGCGGCAAGATAACGGTTCATGTCGTGTTGCATTACAAGGATGGGATTGCGCTGTGGGAAAAAGACCAGATAAAAGGCGAGGTAACCAGCGAAACCGGAGAAGTTTTCCAGATCAGGGGGGAACTTGATAAATGGTACTATGTCGGGGATGATTTGTACCTGACATGGCACAATAATCTTATTGGTAACTGGGGTACACACTACATAGGCGACGTGACAGTAAACTGGACACAGTGGATATTTTATCCCGGTAATAACAGGTGCCTCTGATACCTGACGAAACCTGTTTCTAATCTTCCATAAAAGCCCCCGGTAACACCTGGGGCTTTTTGGTTATATATAAGATGTCTTATTTTCATTTATGCATCTTACGAATAATGTAAGGGATTACGCCTCCTGCGTCGGCGTGATCCGCAGAGGGGGCTCCGGACAAAGAGCATCCACCTGCGGTGGTCATTTTTTATTTTTCATAAGCTTTCAGAAGCGAGCTTCTTCGGCTTACTTCAAAATAAAAAATCCCGCTTGCGCGGGATGCTCTTTGTGATCCCGAAGGGATTCAAACCCCCAACCTTCTGATCCGTAGTCAGATGCTCTATTCAGTTAAGCTACGGGACCTTTGCGCGGGACAAAGATAAAATATTTTCCGGTTTTTATTGTTTAATTTTAAAGCCTGATTTACACAAAGGTGTTGGGTTTACAATGCAGTGACGTTGCATTCAGTGTCTCTGCGGGTTGATTTCAAAATATTTATCGGAAAAACATGAAAAAGGGACTAAAAATATTCGCGATCGTAATTGTTTCACTGCTGGTCATAATCATTGCAGCCGCATTCATTATCCCATATGCATTCAAAGATAAGATCAAGGACAGAGTTATACAGAGATAAACGGAGCGGTTAACGCAAAGGTATCCTTTGCAGATTATAAACTGAGCCTCTTCAAGGCATTCCCGGATGCCGCTTTCTCGCTTGAGGACCTGAGCGTGACCGGACAGGGAGCATTCGGGGGAGACACCCTCGCGGCCGTGAAATCAGCAAATATTGTCTTTAATCTCAGGAGCTTATTCGGCGGCAAAGCCTATGAAATCAAGTCGATCTCAATAAATCAGCCTCTTGTAAATGCCATAGTCCTCGAAGACGGGACAGCCAACTGGGACATAATGAAAGAAACCCCTGATGACGCCATGGCAGATACTACAGAGTGCTGGATGCAACCCCCCTGAAGGTGAAATTGCGTAAATTCAGCATAAGTGACGGGCGCCTTTACTATACGGATCATGAATCGGATATGGCTGTCTCGATGGAGGATCTGGGATTTAACCTGTCCGGTGACATGAATGCCTCACAGACCGTCCTTGACATGGATCTCTCAGCCGGCAGCACGGATCTTATTATGGATAAGATACAATACCTGACTAACGCAAAACTGAATTTCAGTGCGGACATTGATGCAATGCTTGATTCAATGATCTTTGTGTTGAAGGATAATGCATTGACAATTAATGGCATAGTACTAAACTGGTCGGGCAGCGTGGCAATGCCGGATGAAGATATTTCCACCGACCTTAAATTCAATGCTCCCGGAGACATCATTCAAATCGCTTCTTTCGCTGATACCTGCTTTCTACAAGCAAGGCTATGAGGAGCTTAAGGCATCAGGCACATTTGCCCTCGACGGAACAGTCAAAGGCATCTACAGCTCTGCTGACAGCACAATGCCGGACATCACCGCCAGGCTCCTTGTCAGTGACGGTGTCATCAGCTACCCTGACCTGCCTGAGAAAATTACCGCCATCAATATCAACGGCGAGGTCAAAACCGACGGCAAAGAAATGGACAATACCACTGTTGATCTGAGCAGGTTCCACTTTGAGCTTGCCGGTAATCCGTTTGACATGACGATGAAGCTTTCCACACCATTGAGTGACCCGGCCATTACTGCCAGAGCGTAAGGGAAAGATCGATCTGGCAAAGCTGCTAGCAGGCAATGCCTCTCGACAGCATCTCACTGAACGGGTTGATCGACGTATCGCTTGCCCTTGCCGGAAGGATGTCAATGCTGGAAAACAAAAAATATGATCAGTTCAAGGCCGAAGGGGCTCTCGTTCATTTCAGATATGGCAGTTGAGATGACTGACCTGCCTGACATAAAGATAAGCACTGCCGCGTTTGACTTCAATCCTGCCTTTGCGGAGATTGAAGCAGCTGAAGATGACGGTGGGAGAGAAGAGTGACTTTACTGGTCTCAGGCAGACTCGAAAATTACATACCTTATCTTTTCTCCGGTGACACTGTAAAGGGCAATCTGTCGCTGTCATCAAACTCCCTTGATCTGAATGAGATACTGGATATAATTCCATCAGACACCACCGTAAAGTGATACTACCGCGCTGGCAGTCATCCAGATACCGAAAAACATCGATTTCATTTTTGACGCGGCGGTAAAACAGCTGATCTTTGACAAGCTCACAGGGAATGACGTGAAGGGCAAGGTGATTGTGAAGGACGGTGTGGTAACCGTCAGTGAAGCGGGCATGAAAGCGCTTGGCGGCACACTGCTTGTGAATGCAATCTATGATACACGAGATACGCTCAGACCTGTTGTCAGATGCAGACCTGCTCATCAGCCTGGTGAGTCATCAAGGAAGCGTTTAATACATTCAATACGGTTCAAATGCTCGCTCCGGCAGCTGCAGGACTGGGCGGCAATGTTTCCGTCGGCATTGAAGTATAAAAGCCTGCTCGGCAGCAACATGATGCCTGTCATCAGCACAATAACGGGCGGAGGCGAGATGCAGTCAGAATCGGTGCAGATACTCGAGTCAAGAACCTTTGACCTGATGAAGAACGTGCTGAAGCTCAATCAGGCATATGACCAACATAGTAAAGGATATCAGCGCAACTTTTGCCATAAATGACGGCAGGCTCTTTATCAGGCCCTTTGATACGAAGCTCGGCAACATCAAGCTGAATGTCAGCGGCGACCAGGGCCTTGACCAGACGCTTAATTTTATTGTCAGGACCGAGATACCGCGGTCAGAGCTGGGTGATGCTGCCGGGGCGCTTATGGGAGCGCTTGCAGCCCAGGCTGCAACAATGGGTATAAATCTTACCCCACCTGATATCATCAAGGTCAATCTTAAGATAGGAGGCACTTTTCTTAAACCTGTTATTACACCGTCGTTCGCAGGAAGTGAGGGAGTCAGTCCTGTGACCACTGTGACCGAAGCAGTAAAGGAAGAAGTGACGGAAACGGTGAATGAGGAAGCAAGGGCGCAGGCCGACAAAATATTGAAGGAGGCAGAGGAACAGGCGAAGGTATCTTCGGGAAGAAGCTGCCTCATCAGCAAAGGCAATACGAGCAGAAGCAGACCTGCAGGGGAAGAAGCTCATCAAAGGATGCTGAACCGAAAGGCACCATTGCCGTTATGGCGGCAAAGAAAGGTGCGGAAGCCCTTAACAAGGAGGCTGATAAGAGAGCCACCCAGCTGGAGACAGAAGCAAATGCCAGGGCAGACAAGTTGCTTGCTGATGCAAAGGCAAAGGCTGACGAGCTGCTGAAATAAAAAAAGCCACCTTGCAGTGGCTTTCTCCTGTTCTGGAATATGTTAGTATATCTTTTCCCTGATGCGTGCTTTCTTGCCTGTGAGGTTTCTCAGGTAGAAGATGCGCGCTCTGCGTACCTTGCCGAATTTGTTGACTTCAACCTTGTCAATAAACGGAGATGCCACAGGGAATATCCTTTCAACGCCAATGTTGCCTGACATTTTGCGAACCGTGAAGGTTGCTGTAAGGCCGGCGCCTCCTGATCTCTGCATGACCACTCCGCGATACTGCTGAATCCTCTCTTTGTTACCTTCCTTGATCTTATAGTGTACTGTAACAGTGTCTCCGGCTTTAAATTTCGGAAGATCAATGCCTGAGGCGTACTCCTTTTCAACTACTTTCATTAAGTCCATCGCGCAAATAAATTTATAATCTCAACTCTTTTAAAACAGGTCGCAAATGTACAAATAATATTTTGAAAACTGCAAAATAATTAATTGGTCATTTCGACAGGCTCAATGACCGGTGACAGAAGTGCCTTCAGCTTTCTCCGACAGGCTCAATGACCGCTGCCGACAGATGACTTCAGCTTTACTCCGACAGGCTCAATGACCGGTGCCGGCAGGGCCTTCAGTTTCTCCCCTGCATCCTCAACGATCCTGCGGTACCAGTCTTCGGGATAGCCGGGCTGACTGACGCTTGGCATAATATATTTATAGCCTTCCTTGAGCTCAGTTTTGGTTTTTACATTACCGTCCATGTACTTGGTAAACAGGATGTTTATACAGTTCCCGCCACTGGCTTACAGTATAGTCGCCGGCTTTCACCGAATAGTCTGTAAGATATGCCATCGCCTTTTTCGGAGATTTTTTGTACAGTGCTGCTGCGGTTTTATCAACCTCAACAATTTCAGTCTGCATATTTCTGTTCAAGCTCTTTTTGTTTTGCCTGGAGGTCAGGTGTCATGACGCTTGCCCTGCTGTAAACAAAATTCGTAACCTCATTGAAGGTCCAGAAGCCGGAAGTTGCGCTGTATGTCATTATATCTCCGTTGCCGACGGCGAACGAATGAGGTACGGCAGTCATGCCGCAATACATCGGCGTATAGACTGTATAGAATGTATCATCAACGCCGAACCAGAATATTCCGCCGACGGGGTCAGGCAGCCAGCTGCGTGACTGTGCCACAAAAGAGAATCCTGTCTGCTGTGTTGAAGTAGCCCTTTCATGAACATATCCGACACCGTCGACAGTCCAGGTCATAGGTCTCCATCTGACGGTACACAGATAAGGTCCTGCGCCGACATCCTTTGTCATGTCCATTGGAGTGTTCTGGTAGTAGTCTCTCATCAGCCTCTTGACATCATCGACGGTGAGTTTTCTGTCGGGTTTGATCCAGAGAGGCAACCTGTTTGGAAAGGTCATGACCCATGGCATAATTCAGATACTGTCCCATAGTGCTGTTGACCGTGTTGAAGCCTGCCCATACGCGTGCTTCGCAGAAGCGTGCTGCCACTGAAATCGACAGGAGCATATGCATCACTGAAGCTGAAGTCAGCTGTCTGAACCGTTATACCATCCGAAGCCGCGTGCAACGTCAACCACATCATCAGCGTATACTGTCTCAACATCAGGGTTGTAGATCTTGTCTATCTCACTTGATTTGATGGAGGTTTTTCCGTCAGCCAGGGGGAAGGTGGTAATTCTTGCCTGGTTGGCATGACCTGAAATGTATCCGTCAGGTATCCTGCGGGCAACGAATGCCATGCCTTTCTTGCCGGGTCCCTTGCCAATAAGTTCCATAATCCATACTTCATTTGGATCAGAAATGGAAAATGATTCTCCCGTGCTGGCATAACCGTATTTTTCTGTCAGTTTCACCATTGTATAAATGGCTTCACGGGCATTTTTTGCCCGCTGCAGAGATATATAAATCAGGCTGCCGTAATCAATTATGGCGTCAGGATTAACAGTCTCTTCCCGGCCGGTGTAGGTCGTTTCACCAATTGCCAGCTGGTGCTGGTTCATGTTCCCGACAACTGAATAAGTAACAGCTGCCTGTTCAATTTTACCCATGTATTTTCCCGTATCCCATTCATAAACGTCCATCATCGTTCCGGCTTTGTATTTCATTGCCGGCCAGTAATACAGTTCACCATAGAGAACGTGTGAGTCTGCCGAGTAGGAGATCATTGTCGAACCGTCTTTGGTTGCTCCTTTTGTTATGAGGAAGTTTGTGCAGGCCATGCTCTTCTCTGTAATCATTATCAGTGGAAAGAAGCAGGCTCAGCATAAGTGCAGTTATCCTTTTCATATTTATCTTATTGATTTAAGTTTCTGAATAATAAACAAATAATGTTTTCAGGATTGTTCCCGTACTGCCGGAACAGGCTCCAAAAATAACATCTTTAATCAAGAAACAATACCCCTGAGAATCATAATTACTGATCTGATCCTGTCAGCATCGGCAATTTTCCCGGAATAATCAGACTGGAGACGGGTGTCGCCCAATATATACTCCTTTCCTGCGGAATGTCATCAGGCTGTCTGCCTGGCGGCGGCCTGACAGATGAAATTCCCGGGCTCCGGTGGTGGTGGCAAGAAGAGCAACATTGTATTCGGTTATTCCGCCTCCCGGCATTATTATTATCCGTTCACCAGCCGCCGTAACAAGTTCCTTTATCACTGATGCTCCCTCTATTGCCGTGCGGGCTTGTCCTGATGTGAGGATTCTTGCAGCGCCGGCAGAAATTATATCCTCAAGCGCTTTCTTCGGATCACGGCACATATCAAACGCCCTGTGGAATGTCACTTGCATCGGGGCTGCATATTCGACAAGCAGTGCGGTACGTTCAACATCCACAGTGCCATCCTTGTTGAGTATACCGGTGACAATGCCGTCTGCACCGGCTTCACCGGCTCTTTCGACATCGCGGCGCATCACGCTGAAATCGTTGTCACTGTAAAGAAAATCACCGCCCCGCGGTCTGATGATTACATTTACATCGATGCTGATATTGTTCCGCACAGCCTCAATCAGACCGGCACTGGGCGTTATCCCGCCTTCGGAAAGAGCGGAACATAATTCAATCCTGCCTGCTCCGGCAGCCTCAGCAATAATTGCGGACTCAAGTGAGTCAACACATATTTCAACCAGAAAAGACAAATCTTTGTTTTGAGGTTTTGAAAGTACATAATATTTAGGTATAATTGTGTGACCTAAAACAATAAAATCAGATGAAACCTACATTATTGGTACTCGCTGCCGGTATGGGCAGCAGATATGGCGGAAACAAACAGCTTGACCAGGTCGGCCCGTCGGGTGAGACAATCATTGATTATTCAATTTTCGATGCAAAAAGGGCAGGTTTCGGGAAAGTGGTCTTTGTTATAAGGCGCGATATTGAGGAACAGTTCAAAGAGACATTTATAAAACGTCTTAAGGATGTCATCGAAATTGATTATGTGTTCCAGGAACTGGGAAATCTTCCGGCCGGCTATAAGCTGCCGGAAGGGCGTCAGAAACCATGGGGCACCAGTCATGCCATCCTTGTTACCGAGCCGAAGATTCACGAACCGTTCGGTGTGATCAACGCCGATGATTATTACGGAGTCGATTCATTCAATGTGCTTTACGACTTCCTTACAAAGGACAAGACAGACACCAATTTCTGCATAGTCGGATACAGGCTCGGGAACACTCTTTCAGATCATGGCCATGTGAACCGTGGCATCTGCAAGGTAAACAAAGACGGCTTCCTTGAGACAATGGTCGAAACACGCGGAATTGAAAAGAGACCTGACGGTGTCTTTGCACCTGACGCCCAGGGCGTTGTCCATCAGTACACCGGTGAAGAGATTGTTTCAATGAACCTGTTCGGCTTCAAACCCATCCTGCTACAAGTACCTGAATATTGAGTTCAAAAACTTCCTGCAGGAGAAGATAAACGATCCGAAGGCAGAGCTTGACATACCAACTTCGCTGGACAAATTTGTAAAGAAGGGCGAGATAACCATTCAGATACTTGAGAAGCAACAGCCACTGGTTTGGCGTTACCTATCGTGAGGACAAACCATTTGTTGTTGACAGCATACGCAAGATGGTTGACAAGGGCATCTACCCCGAGAAGCTTTTCTGATCAGGTATTTACCATTTGAATTCACTCTTCAGGACGGACCTGTTACCACGGTTATCGGTGACAGTCAGCTCCATCTTATGAAGGGTGTTTTCTTTTAATACCGGTGTCTCAGGCCTGTATATCAGAATGTTGTTCTTTGCATCATACTCTGCAAGCACCCACACCTCCGTCAATCATGGTATCATAGCTTTTAATGCCTGAGAATTCATCAGTTATTGTCACAGTGAACAATTGTTTTCCTGTCAGATTTGCTCCTGAAGCAAAGGAAGGCTTTATCGACCGGGGGCAAGGTGTCAATGGTGACCACATAGTCACCCAGCCTGTTGACATCAGCACTTACATACCCATACCGCATGTCTCCTCCGATGTATGACAGGATTCCCTTTTCTGTTCAGCAATGCCAGGCACATCTTCCTTTCCATTCCTGCCAGAACAGTGTCAGGCCGTATTGAAAGCCTGTACTTGTCGTGCACCGCAACAGTCTCATCATGAACGGAATGAACCGGAGAAAGGAAGGTGCGGATATCTCTCCTGACATTATAGACCAGAAAGAGTGTATCATAAAGAGCCCCGGCAGGAAAGTGCACCCTGATGCCGTCAGCCGTGAAATCGGAAGCCCTGCCGTAAGGAATTATTCTTGCTGCAGGTTACCTCCAGCGGTGCGACAGGCGGCTCTGACAAAGATTTTAATTTGAATGACGCCGATGACCTGTTGCCTGCAGCATCACGTACAATGATGCTTACACTGTGTTCACGGTCATCCCTGAACTTCAGCACACCGCTGTTAACCCGGCAGTCGTACATTGACAGCCTGTTGCCCGGTTCAATAAACAACTTATGGATATATTCATTATCAGTCACTTTGGCCCTGTAGTCAACATGACTGTTAAGGTATCTCGATTCGCTGAACGAGAACCGGTCTGCCGTGAAGCAGTACACTTTGACGGAATCAACCATCATTTCAATGGAATAGATTCCGCATTTGTTGGAGCTGTTGTCAAGATTATCCCAGCATTTTATACCAATGCCAGTCTGGCCGTAAACGACGGGTATACTGCCTGCAGGAAGAGTATAAGAGCCGTTTGCAGCAACAGTTTTAAGTGTCAGCCTGCCATGGCCCTTGTTCACCGATGAGTTTCTGTTAAGAGGGTAGAGGAAGATTTTATCAATCACCGGCCTGGTTCTGTCAGATCACTCCCATGTCAAAGTTTAACGGGTTAAGTGTTTCCTCGGTGGCTGAATCACGCACCTCAAAATGCAGGTGGGGGCCCGACGATCCTCCGCTGTTGCCTGACCATGCGATCACCTCACCCTTTCTGACCTTAAACTGATCGCCTGACGGGAAAAGAGAGACGCTGAAGCTCTTCAGTTCATACTGTTTCTTCTTCACATACTCCTCGATATCAGGCCGGAAACTTTTAAGGTGGGCATAAACAGTTGAATAACCTGACGGATGACGGATGTAAACAGCCCTGCCAAATCCTGACGGACTGACGGCGATACGGTACACATACCCGTCTGCGGCAGCCATCACCTCCTTTCCGGTCACCCCTCCGGTCCTGTAATCCAGTCCTGAATGAAAATGATCATTTCTCAGCTCTGCAAAACTTGCTGAGAGAGATGGCTCATCCTTCAACGGGCTGACGAAAAGCTTTTCCTTCAGATTCTGTGAACTAATGTTCAGTGCTAACTGTTATAACGGCAGCGAGGAGTAATATTCTTTTATTCATGATTTCTAACCAGATGTGCAAAACTAAGTTTCCGCTCCAATATGGGCAAACTTAATGCCATTATTTTTTTGAAAAGAGTAAAAAAAATGTTATTTTTGCCACTATAGTTGTCAGTTATGAACGCAAAGGGATATGAGGAATATCTTTTGCTCAGAAGATCAGTGGAAGCCCTGGTTTCAGAGCATGAAAAACTGAGAGAGCTGGCAGCGGATCTTAAAAATGAACTGTCAGATGTCAGAACGACAGCTGGCGGAAAAAAATGAAGAAGTAAAGGAGCTTCAGACAAGATATGAAAGAGCGAAGTTCACGGGGGCTGTCCTCGGGAACGGAGACGATGCCGCGAAGGCAAGGAAGAGAGTAAGTGAACTTGTGCGGGAGATAGATAAATGTATTGCTCTTTTAGACAGATAAATATATAACAATGGATGATAAGCTTTCGATCAGGGTTAATGTGGCCGACAGATATTATCCGTTGAAGGTGGAAGGTGAAAATGAAGAACGTATCCGGAAGGCGGCCCGGCTGATCAATGAAAAAGTGCTGCAGTACAAACAGCGCTATGTTGATAAGGACACACAGGATTTTCTGGCGATGGCTGCCCTGCAATACGTCATCAGGCTCATAGAGATTGAAGAGAAGGAGGAAGATTCAAGTGTGGTGGAAGGACTGAAGGAGTTGTTGGAAAAAATCGACCTCTGTCTGTCAAAAAGATGATACGCGTTCTTTAAAATAGCAGGATATTGCCCGCATTGTTTCTCTATTTCATTTTGAAAACTCAACAATTTGTACTTTGAAGATGGTCTTGGATTGCCAAGGACAGGCCTCATCCCGATTCGTCGGGACTCCTTCGGGGGCAGTGGACGTTCAAAGTAATTCGGCCGCTTCAGCCATGTAGATATGGGGTTTTTTTAAAAGTTGGAGAAACTTTGCGGGTTTTTTTATACAATTAACTTAAACTTTATGATCATAGGAGCTATATCAACCGGGCTATGTGCCGCAATTGGCGGA
This sequence comes from uncultured Bacteroidales bacterium, assembly GCA_963732575.1. Classification (GTDB taxonomy): domain Bacteria; phylum Bacteroidota; class Bacteroidia; order Bacteroidales; family VadinHA17; genus SR-FBR-E99. The sequence goes on along the minus strand of CAVTAA010000004.1, from coordinate 32,590 downwards.
GTAGCCCTAATCGCAGGAACAGTACTGTCATATTACCTGTGGCAGGTGGTCCTGCGTAACAGAAGAAAGAAGATCATCGCCGAGGCTGAGGCTGAAGCCGAAGTGATAAAGAAGGAGAAAATACTCCAGGCGAAAGAACGGTTTTTGCAGCTGAAGGCTGAACACGAAAAGGTTATCAACGAGAAAAATAACCGGATCAGCCAGGCAGAGAACAGGACAAAGCAGAAAGAGCTTGCCCTCTCACAGAAGCTGGAAGAGGCACAGCGGAAGAAAAATGAAGTCGATGCCATCAGGGATAGCCTGACGCAGCAGATGGAACTGCTCGACAAGAAATCAGAGGAGGTATCAAAGCTTCACCGCCAGCAGGTTGAACAGCTTGAGACTATCTCAGGATTGTCTGCTGAGGATGCCAAAAACCAACTGATGGAATCACTCAAGGAAGAGGCCCGCACCGGAGCCATGTCATACATCAATGAGATCCTTGACGACGCCAAGATGACGGCCACCAAAGAAGCCAAGCGCGTCGTTGTAATGGCAATTCAGAGAGTAGCTGCCGAGACAGCCATTGAAAATGCAGTGACTGTCTTCCACATTGACTCCGACGAGATTAAGGGCCGTATCATTGGCCGGGAGGGACGTAATATCAGGGCTCTCGAGGCAGCAACCGGCGTCGAGATAATTGTCGATGACACCCCGGAGGCAATTGTGTTGTCCGGCTTTGACCCCGTGCGGCGTGAAATTGCACGCCTGTCACTTCATCAGCTCGTTACCGATGGAAGAATACACCCGGCCCGCATTGAGGAGATCGTCGAGAAAACGCGCAAACAGGTGGAGGAAGAAATCGTCGAAATCGGAAAACGCACCACAATTGACCTGGGAATTCACGGCCTTCACCCTGAGCTTATAAGGCTTGTAGGCAAGATGAAGTACCGGTCATCATACGGACAGAACCTGTCTACAGCATTCACGCGAGGTAGCCAACCTGTGCGCCATCATGGCTTCAGAACTGGGACTGAACCCGAAACTGGCAAAGAGGGCAGGTCTGCTGCATGACATTGGCAAGGTACCTGATGATGAGCCTGAGCTTCCGCACGCAGTGCTTGGCATGAAGCTGGCCGAGAAATACAAGGAAAAACCCGAAGTAATAAACGCGATCGGATCACACCACGACGAATCCGAGATGACCACCCTGATAGCACCAATAGTGCAGGTCTGTGACGCCATATCAGGCGCACGTCCGGGGGCAAGACGTGAAGTGATCGAATCATACATCAAAAGACTTAATGAACTCGAATCGCTGGCACTCAACTACCCGGGTGTCACAAAGTCATATGCCATTCAGGCCGGAAGAGAACTCAGGGTGATTGTGGGAGCAGACAAGGTATCAGACAAGGATACCGAAAACCTTTCTTTTGAAATTGCACGTAAGATACAGGATGAAATGACTTACCCGGGACAGATAAAGATCACCGTCATCAGGGAGACCAGGGCTGTAAATTACGCGAAATGAAGAAACTGAAAATACTTAATATTGTCGGCGCCAGGCCGCAGATAATAAAGGCATCAGCCATCAGCCGTGCCGTTGCCGGGGAATTTGCTGACAAAATAGATGAGGTTATAATCCATACCGGCCAGCACTATGACCGGGAACTCTCGGAAGTCTTCTTCGATGAGCTTGAGATAAGGAAGCCTGATCATAATCTTCAGGTAGGGTCGGGAAGGCATGGCCGGCAGACAGGATTGATCCTGGAGCGTATTGAAGAAGTGATCCTGAATGAAAAGCCAGGCTGTATCAATCATCTACGGAGATACCAACTCAACTCTTGCTGCGGCTCTTGCAGCCTCCAAACAGCACTACCCGGTAGTTCATATCGAGGCAGGCATGAGGTCTTTCAACAAAACAATGCCTGAAGAGCTTAACCGTATCGTGGCAGATCATGCTTCCACTTTGCTGTTCGCTTCCACTAACACCGCTTTCAAGAATTTAATGGCCGAAGGCTTTCGTCCCGAGAATGTGGCGCCGTACAGCATCAACAATCCAAGGATAATTCTCACAGGTGATATCATGTACGACAACAGCCTCTTCTATGCCGGTCTGGCGGACAGGAAGAAGCAGAATTTTCTTGATAAGATGGATCTTGCCGAGAACGGGTTTGTGCTTGTCACAATCCACCGTGACATGAACACTGACGACCTCGGGCGGCTTACGGCAATCTTCAGCACACTGATAGACCTGGCTGAAAAGAACCAGATGATCATGGTAATGCCGCTCCATCCGAGGACCCTGATAGCCCTCCGCGATAAATTGCCTGTCCTGTACGGAAAACTTACAGGTAATCAGCTGACAAGAGTAATACGCCCTGTTTCATTCCTCGAGATGATCCTGCTTGAAAAAAATGCAGCAATGATCATAACAGATTCAGGCGGGGTGCAGAAAGAGAGTCACTTCTTTTCCAAACCGTCTATTGTGCTGAGACAGGAGACGGAGTGGGTCGAGCTGGTAAAGAACGGAACCGTCATCCTGGCTGACGCTGACCCCGCAAAGATATCTGCGGCATGGGAATACTTCGTGCATAACAAGGATACCCTGAAATACCCGGGCTTTTACGGCAACGGTAAGGCTGCAGTAAAAATTCTTCAGGAGGTAACAGAGGTCTTCAGGAGCTGAGGGCGTCAAGCACGTGCTGTGCGAGCGTTTTCATGACCGGTTTGTAATCGGAGAGAAACTCCCCGGTAACCCTGTTGGCTATCACCACACAAATAGTGAGTGCCTTGTGATTCATTAGTTTAGCGAGCCCGTATATGGCAGAGCTCTCCATTTCATAATTGGTTATGGACTCTCCCCTGAAACGGAAGGTTCCAATATTATCATTTATCTCGTTGTCAAATGGCTCCAGTCTCAGTCTGCGTCCCTGCGGACCGTAAAAGCCGGGGGATGATATTGTGATCCCTTTTCGCATTCCGGCTGCAACCCTCTCAAGCAGGGTGGCATCGGCTTCCACGGCATAGGGGTAAGCCAGGGTATCAGGCCACTCAAGGTGGCTGGCAAGAGCATCGGCAAGCATATGGTCAAGGCACCATTCGTATCCTTCATAGAAATGAAGCACCCCGTCAAATCCAACTAGCTTTGCCCGTCGCAATGAATGAACCGGCAGGGATATCTCCCTGCAGTCCTCCGGTAGTGCCTATCCTGACGAAGTTTAAAGAGCGGGGTTCATTTACCGCCACCCCTGTCTCCAGGTCAATGTTTGCCAGAGCGTCAAGTTCATTAAGCACTATGTCTATATTGTCACAACCAATACCTGAGGAAATAACGGTTATCTCAACGTCATGATAGCTGCCTGTAATGGTTCTGAACTCCCTGTTACTCTTTTTTACCCGCACAGAATCAAGCAGCTGTCCTATCATTTCCACCCGATCCTGGATCACCGACGATGATTATATTGTCTGCAATGTCGCCGGGAAGAAGGTGCAGGTGAAAAATTGATCCGTCAGGGTTCACTATCAGTTCAGTCTGTTTCATATCGTTATGAATAAGCTGCAAAAATACAAAAATTGTCATCCCTACGCAGGTTAATCCCCATCTGAGAAGCCTGTTAAATATTGTTAATTCAAAGGAAATCATGGTGCGGTTTCGCAGGGTGACTATATTTGCGTAACTCTTAAAAAAACAGTCCCTGAAGTGTAACTCCGTCATAAGATTACCCGCGGTAATCATTGCTGTGATTTCATGCTCCCTTGCCTATGGCCAGCCGGATCAGCCTGAACTGGCAGCGAGAAAAGTAAATGCTGTTAGGACGGCTCAGCGCATCAGGACAGACGGTCTGCTTGATGAAGAGGCCTGGCACAGGGCAAATGTCGCAGGAGATTTCATTATGTATAATCCGTATAATGGCATTGCCTCAAAATACAGGACTGAGGTGAGGGTCCTGTATGACGATGAAGCGCTTTTTTTAGGAGCAATGATGTATGATGATTCTCCTGACAGCATCTTCACTGAACTGGGTGCAAGGGATGATGACAACATCAATTCAGATAATTTCTATGTTGAGATTTCACCGTTCAATGACGGCCTGAATGGCGAAGTATTCAAGGTCACAGCTTCCGGAGTGCAGATTGACAATAAACTATCAACAGGTGATTCATGGGAGAGGGAAGATACATGGGATGCGGTCTGGGAGAGCCGCACTGCTATCCTTGAAAACGGGTGGAGTGCAGAAATAAGAATACCATATTCTGCCTTGAGATTCTCAAAAGGTGCGGCGCAGATGTGGGGAATAAATTTCTGGCGTGAGGTACGGCGCGACAGAGAGACATCTTCATGGAGCTTCGTCACAAAGGAATATGGGTCTACCATAACGCATCTGGGGGAGCTGGGTGGATTGGGAGATATCACTCCGCCGCTCCGGCTTTCCCTGGTTCCGTATGTTTCGGGTTATATTGAAAAGATGTCAGATGAATCCGGGGTCAATACATCTTATAACGGCGGACTTGACCTCAAGCTGGGCCTCAGCGAAAGCTTCACACTTGATGCAACGCTCATTCCCGATTTCGGGCAGGTGCAGTCAGATGACCACGTACTTAATCTGACTCCTTACGAAGTTAAGTACAATAAACATAACGGTTGCTTCTGCAAACACTGCCTCATTGTGTTGATGATTTATTAAGGGGACTATGGCTACCAATCCCGTAGTGCGAATGGTCAGCACAGGCATCGTACAAGATCAGCAGGAAGTTTTCAATCGACTATTCCTTTGATATGGAGCGCCTGGTTAATGATATAGGCTACGTTGGAAATGGTGTTGGTGATGAAATATTCTTCGGCAAAAGGGGTGTCTCCACCATTGAGCACACATTCTCCGGTGCATTCATTTTCACTGCCAACTCGTACCTTTCTCTCAGGGGCAGATATTACTGGTCAAAGGCAGATTATGACGGTAATTATTTTCTTCTTCTGGATGACGGCACTCTTGAACCATCAGCCTATGGTGGCACATCCGACCTGAATACGAACTTTCTTAATATTGACATGGTTTACACATGGCGTTTTGCCCCGGGAAGTGAGCTCTCAATTGTCTGGAAAAATGCAATCAGGTCATTTTCTGATTATATTATTGAAAACCCTGCAGACAATATCAGGGATATGCTTGGTCAGCCACAGGCAAACAATATCTCTTTAAAAATTTTATATTACCTTGACTTTCGGAATTTCAAAAATTTATTTTCAATTATTTATTTGAATATTAAATGATACAGAGAATTCAGACTTTATTTCTGATTGCCATTCTTGTTCTGTCAGGACTAATGTTAACAGGTGACCTGGTTAAGATGGATAACGGTACCGGTACAATTTTCACAATCAGCTTTGCCGGCCTGGGAGAAGAAGGAGGGGAGATCATTCAGCATCTCTGGCCGCTTTCCGTGATACTGGTCATTGTTCCGCTGCTGGCGCTTGATTGCCATTTTCCTTTTTAAAAGGAGGCAGATGCAGATGCGGGTCACCATGCTGGTGTTGCTGTTGTCACTGGGCACCCTGATACTTGGAGCGTTTTATATCATCATGTTTGACAGGAAGATCGATATAACGGTTATATGGCAGGTAAAGGCGGTCTTTCCCCTGGTCTTCAGCCATCCTTGCCTGGCTGGCTTACCGCTCCGTACTCAAGGATGACCTGATGGTCAAGTCATACGACCGTCTCAGATGATCTCCAGCCTTTCCTGGTCGGTGATCTTTTCACAGTAATGACACTTGAGAGCAACAGGTTTCTTTGAGACAACCTTAAACCGTGTGGTTACCTTTTCAAAGTTGGTGATACACTTGGGATTCATGCACTTGGCTATGGCTGTGATAGTGTCAGGCACAGCTACTACCCGTTTTTCGATGACCTGGTAATCCCTTATGATATTGAGTTTTGCGTTGGGTGCCACGAGGGCGATACGGTTAATATCGTCATCCTCAAAGAACTTGCCTGCTATCTTGATAATTGCCTTCTTGCCGTCAGTCTTGCTGTCAAGGTTAGTCCCGAAGGTGATCTGATTCCTTATCTTGTCAAGCCCGAGGATCTTTATTACCTTGAAGAGTGTGCTTGCAGGTATATGATCGATGACAGTGCCGCTCTCAATTGCACTGACAAGCAGTTGCTTCGGATCATTTAAGTTCTTCATGACTTTCTTATTTAAGTCCGAGTAAAGTACAGATGATAGCCTGCCTTGTGTAGACACCGTTGAGTGCCTGCTCAAAGTAGTAAGCTTTGGCGTTTGAGTTGACATCGGGGTTGATCTCATTCACACGCGGGAGGGGATGGAGTATCCTCATTCCCGGCTTGGTGCCTGAAAGCATATGATCATGAAGCACATAGGCATTCTTCACTTTCTCGTATTCTATCGGATCAGAGAACCGTTCTTTCTGGACCCGTGTCATATAAATAATGTCAGCCTGGTCTGATCACATCCTGGAGGTCAGCAGTCTCATTGTATTTCAGCCCGAGGTTATCAAGATAGAGTTTGTACTCATCAGGCATCTTAAGCTCCTCGGGTGCAACAAAATTGAACGAGGTGTGCCACCGTGACATCGCCATGAGCAGTGAATGCACCGTGCTGCCGTACTTCAGGTCACCTACCATACATATATTCAGGTTATCGAGGCTCCCCTGCGTCTTGAGGATGGAATAAAGGTCGAGCAAAGTCTGTGTGGGATGCTGATTGGCGCCGTCGCCGGCGTTTATCACGGGTACGGTCGATATTTCACTTGCATAACGTGCACTGCCCTCGATAGGATGACGCATGACTATCATGTCAACATAGTTGTTCACCGTCCTGATGGTGTCATTGAGCGTCTCTCCCTTGCTTACACTTGATGTCGAGGAGTTAGTGAAAGCCAATGACTTTTCCTCCCAGCTTGCTGACAGCACTTTCAAAGCTGAGACGGGTACGCGTCGAAGGCTCAAAGAAGAGTGTTGCCACAACTTTGCCGTGAAGGATCTCCTGTACAGGGTCCTTTTCAAATTCCGCGGCAAGCTTCAGTATCTTCATGATCTCACCGGTGGTCAGATCATCAATTGAGACTAAGCTTCTGATTTTCATTAAGATAAGTTTTACTTGCTGAGATTCAGACAAATTTATTACAACTATTGCTGTTTTATCAATGCTGTTTAAAAGTATTTAAAAATAACTCTTTCATTCTGTTCGGAGCCATGACAGGGTGAGTCCCTGCAATCTTGCGCAGACGTTCCGTCACCTTGTCCGTGTGTGATGCTCTGAAAGAAATCTCAGCAGAACATTCTTCCCCGCTGTAATTATGGGAATGCTGACTGCAGCCCTCATCCTTCAGCACTTTCATCACATCGTTCATGGCGGTGTACGGGAAGGTGACCAGCCAGTTCTCCGTAACATGTTTTTCAATAATCCGGGCATTCGACAGTGCATCTTCAGCGGCAGAACGGTATGCATTGATCAAACCGCTGACACCGAGCAGGGTTCCTCCGAAATATCTTATAACCACAATCAGTATGTTTGTCAGCTCGCGTGAGTTTATCTGCCCCAATATAGGCCTGCCGGCCGTCCCTGAAGGCTCACCGTCATCGTTGACGCGCCATGCCTGCCTGTCAGGTGAGAGCATCCAGGCATAGCAGTGGTGTCTCGCATCATGATATTCCCTGCGCAGCTCTTCAAGGATGATCTTAATCTCCTCCTGCGATGACACCGGTCTGGCAATTGCTATGAACCTGCTGCCGCGATCCTTGAAGAGACCCTTTCGACTCAGCTGCAATTGTCTTATAGGTGTCAGAGAATAACATTTCTTGTCCGAAGCAGTACTGAATTAAAAAACAGAGAGCGTCTTCGCACCCTTCATCAATGTAATAACTCCCATGATAACCAGAGACGATATATACTACTGTGGTAAAAGTTTTCTGGCTGATGCGTGACACCAGCCTGTCACCGGTGTAAAGACCTGCCAGAAGGGCAGGAACCGAGCAGAGCCCCAGCAATATGGTCTCCTTTCTGATAAGTCCGGTGATCAGGTAAAAGATGAGAGCGTAGGAAACTGCAAAGAGAATGAAGATGGAAATAATTGCATTGAATTTTTCTTTCGGTGTCTTAATTGAGGAAAGAATAATGGCAACCGGCGGACCCGTGATACCTGTGGCGCCGGCAAGTACGCCGCCGAAAAGTCCGCTGAATGTCAGCGCGGCCCTCTCTGACCTGATCTGCAGGTTCAGTCCGCGCACAAGTGCGACAACGATGAAGATGATAAGCAATCCCCAGATAAGCTGTATATACCCGGGACTGACAAACTTGAGTATTACCGTTCCCATTGCAACGCCAGCGCCGGTCCATAGAGCCATCGCCCCGAGAGGCTGGCCTTTAACTATCTCTTTTGACTTGCGGTAATAGAGAATTGAGAAGATGAGATTGATAATGGCAATGAAGACAGCGGTGTCTGTGACAGGCATGAAAAACTGTATCAGGGGCACTGCAACCAGTGCAAGACCAAAACCGGTAAATCCTCTTACAACTGAAGCAATGAATATTATCAGTGAAAGAGCAATTATATTCCCGGCGGTCAGCATTCTATTCCGTATATAATGCCATCTGACTGAATTCCTTATTGAATGATTTAATTGAGTCATCCCATCTTTGGACTTCGTCAGTCAATGAGAGACTTTTTTCAAGCACCTCGCGCATGCGGCTGTCTCCTGAAAGGATGTCAAAAGGCATCAGCCGGTACTCATACTCATAGGGTGGCGGATTGAATTTCAGCGAGTCCGGAGGTGATGTTTTTATTATCGCATCGAAGAGATGGAGGGCTGTAGCCACCGGTCTGAAGCATGAAGCATCAGTTACATGTATCTGTATGCCATGGCAGTACTGGCCGGCATATTTATTAAAAGTCGGGATGAAATCATGAATTCGGAAAGCACAGCCGGGTATATTCCTGCTTCGCAGGTCACCAATAAGCTTTGTGCCGTTAATGAAAGGTGCGCCTGTAAGCTCAAATGGAATTACCGTTCCGCGTCCCTCGGAGAGATTAAGCGCTTCCGCCAGCACTGTGCCCGGATAGACAAGTGCAGTCTCAGGAGTTGGCATATTGGGAGATGGGAGGACCCATGGCAGTCCTGTCTCACGGTAGAGTGAGTTGCGTCTCCATCCCTCTGCCCTGACAACATGAAGATCACAACCCGGTATGTATTTTCCCTTAATCCAGAGAGCCATCTCTCCGATGGTCATGCGGTGGCATAGAGGTATTGCAGCTCCGCCGACAAAAGTAAAAAACTCTTCTTTCAGTACCGGTCCGTCAGCCTGTACCCGGCCTATTGGGTTTGGCCTGTCAAGAATATAAATTGGTATACCTGCCTCGGCACACGCTTCCATGCACAGCTTGACAGTCCATATATAAGTATATAGCCTTGCGCCCACATCCTGCAGGTCAACCACCATGCGTCAAGACCATTAAGCATTGATGGTGTGGGTTTGCGATGCTCCCCGTAAAGACTGTAAACGGGTATGCCAAGGACAGGATCAGTCCTGCCTTCCCACTCTATCATATTATCCTGTGTCTGACCTGAAATGCCGTGCTGAGGGCCGAAGAGAGCGGCCAGCCGGCATCCGCTGTCGCTTCCGAAGACCTCGGTGATGTACCTGAAATCAGAGGTGATGCTTGAAGCATGACAGAGTATCCCGACACTCTTCCCGCACAGGCCTGATGGCATTTGCATTGAGACTAACATCCAGTCCTGAGAGTGTTTTCATAATCATACAAAAATATTAAAAAAGAGGGCCGCAGACACAACAGTTCCGGATATCTCATTGTTATTGTTAATGGTTATATTTGGAAACCCAAAAAAATGTTCATATGAGAATCCGGTCACTGTCAGTATTCATTCTTATTCTTTACCTGGTATCAGGTTGCACCGCACCGGAGGAATTAAATATTTATGTCACCACTGACCTTCACGGGATGCTCCTTCCGTTTGACAATACTGAAGGCAAAAGCGACTGACAGGTCACTGGCCAACCTCGCCGGCCTGGTTGAGTCGGAGGGCAGTGAAAACATTATCCTGCTTGATAACGGAGACATAATACAGGGTGATCCGCTGGCATATTATTACAATTATGTTGATACAACCCGGGAACATGTTGTTGCTGACATCCTGAACCATCTTGGTTATGATGCCTGCAACTGCAGGCAATCACGATATTGAGGCCGGGCATGCCGTCTATGACAGGCTGAGGCGTGAATACAATTTCCCGATGCTTGCTGCAAATGCAGTTGACACCAGAACAGGCAAACCTTATTTTGAGCCCTATACAATCATCCGCAGGAAGGGACTGAAAATAATCGTTTTCGGTCTGATCACTCCCTCTGTGCCCAACTGGTTGCCGGAGTCGCTGTACTACGGCATCAGGTTCGAGGAAATGGTTAAAACTGCCAGGAAGTGGATGCCTGTCATGCAGAAGGAGAATCCCGATCTGATAGTTGGATTGTTTCACTCAGGCATTGGTGAAGATGATGAAAAGGGCGACGACGAGAACAGCTCGATGGCTGTGGCAATCAATGTGCCGGGCTTCGACCTGATCTTCTGCGGTCATGACCACAGGCAGGAGGTCAGGGAGGTAGTGAACACTGCAGGAGAAAATGTGCTTCTCATTGATGGCGGCAGCAGAGCCGAAGTACTGATGCATGCAAACATCTCCCTCCTGAAAGAAAACTGAAGGAAACGGGAGATAATGAAATCACCGGCAGACTGATAGAAATGAACACCCTTCCGGCATCATCAGCATTTATTCAGAAATATAAAGGCGTATCCGACACGCTTAAAGATTATACCGCGGAAGTAATAGGCAGGTCAAACGCCACTGTGACGACCCGTGATGCCTATTTCGGACCTTCAGCGTTTGTTGACCTGATACACCGTATACAGCTGGATATCAGCGGTGCAGACATATCGCTTGCTGCTCCTCTTTCATTTGACGAACAGATAAGTGAGGGAGAGGTAAGGATCAGGGATATGTTCAGGCTCTACCGGTTTGAAAACTTCCTTTACACGGTGAAAATGACCGGTAAGGAGATTGACCGTCATCTGGAACATTCATACGGATTATGGTATGATACCATGGACAACCGCAAGGACTACATGCTAAGGTACCGTTACACCGAAAGCGGTGAGCCGGTGTATGGTAAACGGAACGCTGCGGCTGCGCAGTGCCTCCTACAATTTTGACTCAGCCATGGGCATACGGTACACTGTTGATGTAACCAAACCTCAGGGCGAAAGGGTGACAATAATCTCGATGAGTGACGGAGCTCCGTTTCCAGCCTGGATGCTACTTATAATGTTGCAGTGAATTCGTACAGGGCTAACGGGGGCGGCGGCCACTTCGCGGCAGGCAGGAATAACCCACAGGATTTTGGCTCAACGTGTGATCTCAGCAACAGACCGCGACCTCAGATACTACATGACGGAATGGATTAAGGAAAGAAAAGTGATAACCCCCGTTCCGCAGTCTGAATGGAAAGTCATTCCGGAAGCAGTGGGCATCAGATGCAGCAAAACGTGAAAAGAAATTGCTATTTTGGAAATAATTATATAAATGCACCTATATGAAGAAGTATCTAAATCTCAGTTTATATTATTGATAATCATTACGGTAACTGCCGCGGCGCGATAAGAAGAAACCAAAAAACCTGATCATCTTCATTGGCGACGGTATGGGGGTGGCGCAGGTATATGCAGGTATGACATCTTCAGGCTTCACCATGACATTTCCCGCTTTTCCTGTCACTGGTTTCAGCATGACATATTCAGCAAACAGGTATATCACTGACTCAGCTGCCGGCGGTACTGCAATGTCAACGGGAGAGAAGACAAATAACGGCATGCTGGCGATGCGTCCTGACAGCACAGTATTCAAACCATAATGGAGATCGCAAAATCAGCTGGGCTGTCCACCGGAGTCTTAAGTACCAGCACTGTTACTCATGCTACTCCTGCCTCATTCATAGCACATGATGCGTCAAGAGGAAGCTACGAAGAAATTGCCCGGTGGTTCCTCAAAGGCACTGCAGATGTTTTTATCGGCGGTGGGGTAAATCATTTCACCTCACGGAAGGATTCAACCGATCTGACTGCTGACCTGAAGAAAATGGGTTATGATGTTGTCTATAATCTCCCTGACCTTAAGAAATCCTCATCACCCCGTATTGCCGGACTTATGGCCGATGGTGATATGCCATACATCGATACGGGCCGTGATCCCGAATACCTTGCTGCTGCCACGGCAAAAGCCATTGAAGTGCTTTCCCGTAATAAAAAAGGATTCGTGCTTATGGTTGAAGGTTCACAGATCGACTGGGCATGTCATGACAATAACCTAAAAAGATCCAGTAGAGGAAACTCTTGATATGGACAGGGCGGTAAAGGTTGCCTATGAGTATGCCAGAAAGAACGGAAATACTCTTATTGTTGTTACAGCAGACCACGAGACAGGCGGTTTAAGCATAACCGGAGGAGATGTTGCAGACAATACAGTGTCCGGCTCATTCAGCACCAACGGGCACACTGCTGTGATGGTTCCTGTCTTTGCATTCGGTCCGGGTGCCGGTGCCTTCACGGGAGTACAGCAAAATACTGAACTTTTCAGGATTTTGTCAGACTGCTCTCGCTGAAGAAGAAATAAATAATGGGTAACCTGCAGGAAAATAATGACGGGCTGCACCTTCCCCTTGCTGAAGAGTTTTATTCCATCCAGGGAGAGGGATGCAATACCGGCAGGGCAGCGTATTTCATAAGGATCGGCGGCTGTGACATCGGGTGCAGCTGGTGTGATACAAAATTTGCATGGAATGCTGACATGCATCCTGAGGTGGATATAAATATGATTGTAGCCAATGTCATTGCGGCGGGAGCTGACTCTGTTGTCGTTACAGGAGGTGAACCGCTGATGTGGAACTTGTCCCCGTTATGTGACCTTCTGAAAAAGAAAGGCATCAGGACTTACCTGGAAACCTCAGGGGCTTATCCTCTTTCCGGCAGTTGGGACTGGATCACCCTGTCACCCAAAAGAGGGTCACCGCCCTTACCGGAGATATGGCTCAAGGCTGATGAGCTGAAAGTCATTGTCGAGGATGGCACTGATTTTGAAGCAGCTGAGTCGTACCGTTCACAGGGTCGGTCCTGAATGCAGACTGCTGTTGCAGCCTGAATGGAGCCGGTACACTGAAATGATTGCAGAAATTACAGAATATGTCAAGAGAAACACGCAATGGGCTGTTTCACTGCAGGCCCATAAATTCATGCACATACCCTGAATGAGATTCAGAACCATAATAATAGCACTGTCATTACTGCTCCTGAACCAGTGTTCTGTCACCGGTCAGAACCTCCATACCCGTTCAGGGAGGGCGCTTAAATATTATGATCTTGGGAGGAGGGATTATGAAATGCTCTATACTGACCGTGCCGAGACAAACCTAAAGATAGCTGTAGCTGAAGACGGGCAGTTCTATGAAGCACATATACTGCTCGGCCAGCTGTACAGCGACCAGGGTGATTGGGAAAAGGCAGTGACCCACTACCGTAAAGCGGTCTCCGTCGATTCTCTTTATTTTACTCCGGCACTGTTTAACCTTGGCAAAGCGGAGATGCGCACGGGACGATACCAGGAGGCAAAAAGCCATCTCGAGGCCTACCTTCAGCAGCCCAGAACCACTCCAAAGCTGCGTGCTGAGGCAGAGAGGCTTATCTCCAACTGCATCTTCGCTCTTTCGTTTCCCGGAGCACTCTTTCAGACTGAACCCCTGAGTGTGGGTGACTCGGTCAACACCGTATTTGATGAATACTGGCCTTCCGTTACCGGCGACGGTTCAGAACTGTTTTTCACCCGTGAGGTCAGGCGGGCCAGTGCCTACGGACGCGACAGACAGGAGGATTTTTATATAAGCAGGTGGACTGGTGACGGTTACTGGGGACTGGCACGGAATGCCGGCGCCCCGCTTAACACTGCAGGCAACGAAGGAGCGCAGTCAATTGCTTCTGACGGCCGGTCAATGTATTTCACGGCATGTGACCGCAATGACGGTCATGGGCGGTGCGATCTGTATTATACTGCTTTCGACGGGGTAAGATGGTCACCGGGCACCAACCTGGGACAACCCGTGAACTCGACCTACTGGGAGTCACAGCCATCAATCAGCCCCAACGGCAGGATGCTTTTCTTTGTGAGCAACAGACCCGGAGGAATGGGAGGGATGGATATCTGGTACTCAATCCTGGGTTCCGACGGCAAATGGGGCAAACCTGTCAATCCCGGAAAAACAATCAACACCGCCGGCGATGAATTCTCTCCATTCATCTATTTCAACAGCAGAACACTCTATTTCTCCTCTGACGGAAGAGAATCGTTCGGAGGCCACGATATTTACCTTACAAAACTCAATGCCGATTCGTCATGGACCGATCCGGAGAACCTGGGACCGGCAGTAAATACACCTGCAGATGAGACAGGACTGATAATTGAATCTTCGGGTAAGAGGGCATTCTTCTCTTCTGTCAGGGAAAAGTCAAAGGGTAAAGATATTTATTACATAAACCTCCCTGAGTCAATTCAGCCTGAGCCTGTATCATATCTTAAGGGATCGGTGATTGACAGGACGAACGGCAAACCTCTTAAAGCCAGGTTTGAACTCACAGACCTGACCAACAGAAACACGGTGATAGCCTCTGCAACAGATAATAAGGGCGGTTTTTTTGTCTGTCTGCCGTCAGGCTTCAGATACGGACTTAATGTGACAGCCGACGGTTATATGATCTATTCTGAGAACTTTAATTTTGAAGAGGGATACACATCTGCTGAACCATACAGGAAGACCATCGGGCTCAACAAAGTCCGCAAGGGAGAATTTATGAGGATGTACAACGTCTTCTACAATACCGATTCATGGGAATTGCTTGAAGAATTCAATGCCCGAGCTTGAAAAACTGCTGGAATTCCTGTCCATCAACCCAACAGTCGTTGTAGAAATCGGAGGTCACACTGATGCCGACGGTACTGATGAGCACAACCAGCTATTGTCGGAGAGCAGAGCTAATTCAGTTAAGGAATATCTCGTAAAAAGGGGTGTTAAAGCCGACCGTCTCTTTGTACATGGTTACGGTGAGGGGTCACCTGTGGCTGACAACGATACCCCTGCAGGGAAGAAGCTGAACAGGCGTACTGAGATAACCATTCTCTCAGAGGGTACAAACGAAATAAGGGGGGAACAGATGCCCCCCTCATGTCGACTTTTATCAGACAGTATTATACTTCAGAAAAATCAGATTGCAATCCTGTTTTCTGAAGAAGGACCGGTTAGTATTTTTAACCCTGAACTTTCTTTTGCTGGTAATGAAACAAACACAGAAGTACCGCCGGCATCGTTAGTCTCAACCGACACTGTGCCATCCAATGCTAAAATAAGATTTCTGGCCAGGATTAAATTCATAGCGGAATAGGTATCCTGACTGTCGGAATATTGGATCTCAGGATTGTCGGAAAGCAGCAGGTGGCTGCTATTTGAAAAACCCTGGCCAGAATCTTTAATGTAGTAGGTGATTATTTCATTGTCGTAGGTGCACCCGACTTTGATAAACCCTGAAAAAGTACTGTCGAGTGCGTTCCTGAAGAGATTGCTGAGTATCCTAACTGTTCTTGCCTTGTCAATTCTCAGCATAAGCTTGTCCGGAAGATTATCCTCCTGGATCAGAATGACATTGTCCTTATCCTTTTTCCTCATTAAAACCCTGAATTCTGAGGTAAGAGAATCGAACAATTTTCCTGCGTCCGTTTCCCGGAGGCTTGCTTTTGGTGAACCGGACTCAAGGACAGCAGTATCAAAGAAATTTTCAAACAGACCTATCAGTTGCTCGCATGACGAAATAATCTGGTCAGAGAACTCATGCCTTTCATCCTCGCTGAATCTTGTATTATTCAGGAGATATGAAAAGGCGACGATGGAGTTCATCTGTGTCCGTACCTCATGCGATACGCCTGCTATAATTTGAGGTTTGTTTATCATATGAACGCAATGAAGGTTCGCTGTTTATTTAAGTCTCCTGGCAAGTTTGGAGGCCTCTTTGTGGTATCTGCTCTTTGATGCGGCAATGGATCTGAACTGTTGCACAGCTTTATCTGTTTCATCCGTCATCATGTAACAGAGGCCGAGATACCACGCAGCATCTTCAAGATACAGGTTGTCATTGTGCTCTATCACCCGGGTGAATGACCCGCTTGCTACCGGGTAATTATTTACTTCCATGTTTGCCATACCATGCATAAAGACAGTTTCCATGTCGCCCTGTTCTGCACTGATGACCTGCTCAAGATATCCGATCGCCTTTTCGTACTCTTTTGCAGTGTACGAGGCTATGGCATTTTCCATCAGTGAGTTCCCGGAATTGACAACAGCTCTGACATTACCCGGGGATTCATACCGTGCATAATACTTGTCATAGAGCACCTCATTCGACCCTGGCCTAAGGGCAAAATACAGCGTTGAAAAAAGCAATAGTGCAAGAAATACTGCTGCAGCATAGCTGGCTGCCCTGACAGCAGTCTTGCGAAATGTTCCGGCAGAGCGTTTTTTCATCTCAATTACTCCAAGCTTTGTCCTCAGGTCAATTATATTCCTTTCGGACAGGATCTTGTCCGTCATCTGTCTGAGAGTAACCTCCCTGGCAAGGTCGGGATCGCTCTGCATCTCCTGTTTCAGCCATGTCTCTTCGGCCTTACCTGCAGAACCGCTCAGGTAATTCTCAATTGTGTTGTTGACATTAATCGTCTTCATATCATGTTGTATTATATAACTTTAGCCTGTAATGAACGATCAAACAGCGTATTACAATGTTCAACACTTTTCAGTGCACCTTACGGGGCAATGATACCTGCATCCAGGCATGTTGCATTTTTATCGCGGGCAACCTGCCAATGGCATGATCACCCTTGAAATATATATTGGCAGGCCGTAAGAACGGCCGTTGTTGCAGAATTATAACTCAATTATAATCGGAGGCTTGGTTGGGTCCTTGTCAACCATTACCGGGCCACCAAGACCACCACGTACATTTATCAGCTCCTCATTTGAAAGAACATACTCAGCGAAGTTTTCAATTTTCAGGGTATTCATCTTCTGTAAATTTTATTAATAATTCAGGGTTTCTGTTGCTTTATACCGTACATGTCACAAAGTGGTCATTTGTGACACGAAAAAATCAATTATTTTTTATTTAATTTCTATGTTGTTCATTATCAATTCTGTAAAAAGCAGAAAAAGCACGGTTACCGGGTATGGAATAGTTTTCTAATTTTACATCCGGAAAGAAAGAAGAACCGCCCCGATGAATCTGCCACGTCATATCCTCTGTCTGGCATTACTATTTCATGTTTCAGGTTCGGCCGCTTTCTCCTCAGAATCCTCGTTTGATAATGGATTGATGAGAAGAGATGAGGTCCGGGATACCATTGCCGTTCACCTTGCAAACCTGAACGACAGTCTCATGACAGACCTGGAGTCGGGGAAGATCACGGACAGGACAGCCGCACTGGCCAGTAGAAATAAATAAGATACTAAGTGAAGAGAAGATTACCGACTCTTTACTTGTTTCGGACTGCATACTTCCTGACAGGCTATTATTATGTGAGCACTAACAGGTATGCCCAGGCAATTGAAAACCTTTCCGTTTCAGCCAGGACAAGAGAGCGTGCCGGCATCTATGACATGCAGGTATTCTTTATGTCTGAATAATCTGGCTGCCACACTTTTCAGGACCGGAAATTATTCACGGGCTTACACAATGGGATTAAAGGCGCTGGATGCCCGAAGGCTTGTCACAGGAAGTGATTCTTCATCTCTCGCCAACAACTATCTTAATCTGGCAAGTATCTGTCTTGAGATGAATGATTCTGACAACGCCATTTCGCTTGCAGAAGCAGGACTTGCGCTTGCAAGGATATATCCCGCAAAGGTGACTCCGGCGGTGAGGGCTGACCTTTACCAGGTCATCGGACTAAGCCTTTACCGCAATTCAGAGCTTACCAAATCACTTGTCTACTGCAAGGAAGCGCTTAAGCTTTATGACAGTTTCGGTGCCGGAAACGGCGGTTCGAAGCTGCTGGTAATTAATACCATGTCACAGTTATACAGACGTCTTGATCAGCCGGAGGAAGCTGAGGAATGCTTTAAGAAAGGCCTTTCGCTTTCGGGAGATGCTGAAAACAGGGAAAAGTATCTTGTGTATATAAATTATGCAGCTTTTCTTGCGGAGAAGGGCAGGACAGATGAAGGCGAAAGGGTACTGGAGGACGGACTTGTTAGTGTCAGGAAAGTTTTTGGGCAAGGCAGCCGTGAGTATTGTATGATGTTGGCTTCAAGCGCTGACTTTGCACGTAATACGTCGGGAGAAGAGCACAAAGCCATCGGATTGTATAAAAGTTGCCTCCCGTACATCGAAAGTCATCCCTGGGATATCTCAATGAAAAAGTACCTCCTGACAGACTATGCCGCGACGCTGTTCGATGTTGGCCGGTACGAGGAGACTCTGGCAGCTGGCTGATACTGTGATCAATATAAGCAGAAAGGCATCTGGTGACCAGGATCTGGCAGAGACAGAGTATCCCTTCTCATCAGATGACCTGCAGGTGCTCATGCTTAGATATAAAGCACTGAATGCACTGGCAGGGGAAACGGGTGACAATCACCTGGTTAAAGAGGCAGTTGAAACAGGAAGGATCATTATGTCATTATTTGACCGTCAGAGACTGGAGATGAGTGAGGAGGAGAGCCGCACCAGCCTGAGCGCATACTCCAGGGAGTTTTATACAGGCATAATTGACAATTACGTTCATCTTTACAATCTGAACCGTGACAAGGCTTACCTTAAAGGAGTTTTTGAGTTCTCTGAAAGGAGCAAGGTGGCAGGTTTCCTCGCATCAATGAGGGAGGTTAATGCCGGAAAATTCTCCCTGCCCGACGATCTGGTGAAACAGGACAATGAGATCAGGAGAAGGATTGGTCTTTACAAAGAATTGATTGTCAATGAAAAAAATATGGCCGCACCCGACTCTCAGAAAATTGCAACATGGGAAAGCGTTACGTTCGGACTCATCAGATCACGTGATTCACTTATTCAGATCTTCGAAAAGAATTACCCGTCATATTACAATCTGAAATTTAATAGTAATGTGACATCCCTGGAAGATGTCAATGATGTTATAGGTAAGAAAACCAACCTCCTCAGTTATGTTCTGACTGAAGAAAAACTTTATATAATTGTCACCAACAACCGTCACACAGAGATCATTACCCGTGATATTGATTCAACATTCTACACTTCACTTAGCCGGTTCAGGGACATGCTTTCAATTATGCCTGCGACAAGCAGTGTCCGTCAGCCTTTCAACGAATTTATGGACATTGCCTTCGGGCTGTACAAAATACTGCTTGAGCCAGCCGTACCTTACCTGAAAGGAGACAAGATTATAATCTCCCCGGACAATATCCTGTCTTATATTCCTTTCGAGACCCTGATAACGGAGGAGTTCCGGAGTCCGGAGCTGCTGTACCGTGAGGCTCCCTTTGCCCTCAAGAAGTATCGTTTTTCTTATATATACAGCGTGACACTCTCCTCTGAGACCAGGGAGCGCAGCCGCAGCCTGAGCAATGCACTTGTTGCTTTTGCTCCCAGCTATGAGGGGATGGAGATAAACGATTCTCTTTTCGCAGCATTTCCCAACCTGAGAGGTGAGATCCGAAGTCTTCCATATGCTGTTGTTGAGGCAGAGAATGCGGTAGAGCAGTGCGGAGGCAAAGCTTTTATTGCCGAAATCGCCACTGAAGAAGCATATAAGACAGAAGCACGTAATTATAAAATAATTCATCTGGCCATGCATACCCTGGTTGATGATGATCATCCGGCCTTTTCCAAAATGATCTTCTCTTCCCCGGTCAACAGCCCGGAAGACGGCATGCTGAACACCTATGAAGTCTATAACGTTCCTGTCAACGCAATGATGGTGGTACTGAGCTCATGTAACACGGGCGCGGGAAAGCTCGTGACCGGAGAGGGTATACTGAGCCTGGCAAGGGGATTTCTCTTTGCCGGCAGCCGTTCAGTGGTAATGTCGATGTGGGCTGTGGAAGATCTTTCTTCCTCAGAGGTTATAAAATCATTTTACAGGAATATGAGAAGCGGCCAGACAAAAAGCTCGGCTCTTCGCAATGCGCGTCTTAAATTTCTAAGGACAGCGGACCAGGAACGGTCGCACCCTTATTACTGGTCAACACTTGTCATTTACGGCGATGATACTCCCCTTTGGTTCAACAGGATAAAGCTCTACTCCGCCCTTTTGCTGTTTCTGCTGACAACCGCCATACTTGTGGCTGCTGTCTACAGAGGTCCAAGGTCATGATATTCCGGGTCCGTCTTGATGATCTCCATCAAGGCCTCCTTGCACAGGTATTTTTTCCTTCTGGCGTATGCCTCATTTTTCATACCCATTTTCTGTGCTATCTCTTCGTAGCTGCAACCTTCGCTGAAGAGTTCTCAGAACCATCTGACAATCCTCTTTCAGGAGTGCAAATGACCTGGTAACAATCCTCTCGAGGGTTGCTTTATTAAAATCATCCGCTTCAGCCAGGTCTGCAGGCTCAGCCTCAAGAGCGGTGATTCGCGACCGGTATCTGAGCTGAGCGTTCCATATGTTCCTGGCAATTCCGAAGAAGTACCCTTTAAGATCAGATGTCAGTTTAAACCCCTCGCCGGTAACCTGCTTATAAAGGATAACCACTGATTCCTGAAGAACATCATAAACATCGTCATCTGATCCGCTGTTCTTTTTCAAATGGTCGCGGATAACCTCATAGTAAGAGTCGTAGAGGTAGGTTAGAATCTTGTTGTCCTGTCTCCTGATGCCATCTATGATGTCACTGTCCGAGTACTTTTTAAATAGCCCCAAGCAAGTGGTTTAATTGGCAAATATAATGTTTCCGTGGCCGAAAATACTAATACGGCGCTCAGTCACATTTGTTGCAGCCGGCCGGAACAGGTCACCAAATAATGGATATATTTACATCACTAATAATGTGACAGGCCGCAGAGGTATGAATTATCCCTTTGTCAGACAATATGATGCAATGGACTGTGGTCCGGCCTGCATTGCCATGGTAGCCCGGTGGCATGGAAAGCGTATCTCTCTTGAGACTATTCGCAAACGTGCTTATATCACACGTGAGGGTGTCTCATTCCTCGGGATGAAATCCGCCGCCGAGAGCATGGGATTCGGGGTGGTTGGGGTGAAAATACCTTTCGCAGAACTGGCAGCCAAAGCTCCGTTGCCATGCATTGTCCACTGGGAGCAGAACCATTTCATTGTGGTAAACAAGATAGGCAGAAGCATCTGGGTGAGTGATCCGGCGCTGGGGAGGCTGCGGATGACAACAGACGAATTTCTTAGAGGGTGGTCTGCTGACAGAGATGACAATAAGAATAGCGGCATGGCGCTCTTCCTTGAGCCCGGCAAGCAGTTTGCAGATTTACCTGACGATCCGCCTTCCCGGGGCGGTTTTGCTTTTCTGCTTCCTTATTTAAGACCATTCCGCCGTCAGATCATCCTGCTTCTGGCTTCTCTGATAGCAGCCAGCGCGATACAGCTTGTCTTTCCTTTCCTCACCCAGGCGATTATTGACCGGGGTATCAAAAACAGTGATCTGAGGCTCATCTACCTGATACTTGCCGGCCAGCTGGCTCTCATAGCAGGACGCATGGCGGTGGAGTTCACCCGCGGATGGCTGCTGCTGCATGCCGGAACAAGGCTGAACATTGAAATAGTGTCAGATTTCCTTGCCAGGCTGATGAAACTGCCGATTGCCTATTTCGACACCAAACTGAACGGGGATATCTTACAGAGGATTGACGATAACAGCAGGATAGAGAGCTATCTCACCTCTTCAAGTCTTGCTATCCTCTTCTCCTTCTTTAATTTCCTGGTCTTTGGCGTCGTACTCGGACTATACAGTCTTCCGGTACTGCTCGTTTTCATCGGAGGAACAGCATTGTATATGCTTTACGTGACTTTTTTCATGCCCTCACGGGAGAGGCTCGACAACTTAAGGTTCAGGCAGATGGCTGAATCGGGCAACAAGATGATAAACATTGTCAACGGCATGCAGGAGATCAAGCTGGCTGGCAATGAAGCGGCCAACAGAAGGGAATGGGAGACTCAGCAGAAGGAAATTTACCGCACCAGGGTAAAAGGCCTTAAGATACTTCAGTTCCAGACGGCCGGAGGGACACTCATACATGAATCAGCAAATATCATCATAACGGTTATATCTGCCACCTCAGTTGTGAACGGTACAATGACTCTCGGAATGATGCTTGCCGTTCAGTTCATTACAGGACAACTGAACGGACCTGTTTCGCAGATCATCAATTTCATGCGTTCAACTCAGGACGCCCGGATTAGTCTTGAACGGCTGGCTGAGGTACATGCCATGGAATCCGAAGAAGATGAGGCAGACAGACAAAAAGTTAAGGTACCTGATAAGATGGAGATCAACGTTGATGACCTATCGTTCAGGTATGAAGGTCCCGGTTCTCAATGGGTTATAAAAGATCTAAGCCTGCTGATACCTGCCGGAAAAATTACTGCCATAGTAGGAGAGAGCGGATCGGGTAAAACCACTTTCCTTAAGCTTCTGATGGGCTTTTACCGTCCGGAAAAGGGTTCCATTATGATAGACAGGATAGACCTTAAGGACATTAATGTATCCTCCCTGAGGAGGTCCACTGGTGTTGTGATGCAGGAAGGATATATATTTCCTGATACGATACTGGCAAATATTGCCCCGGGCAATGACAACCCCGATATGGAAAGTGTCAGGCGGGCCATCAGCATTGCAAACCTGCAGCCGCTGATAAACACATTACCGGCCGGGGTACAGACACGGATAGGCCAGGGAGGCCACGGACTGAGCCAGGGGCAGAAACAGCGCATACTCATAGCACGTGTAATATTCAAGGAACCCTCATTGCTGCTGCTTGATGAAGCAACCAGCTCACTTGATGCGTCAAATGAAAGAATGATTGTGGAAAACCTGGCCGGCTTTTATGCAGGCAGAACCGTTGTCATTGTGGCACACCGCCTTAGTACTGTACGCCAGGCAGATATGATTGTGGTGCTTGATAAAGGCACCGTACAGGAGTTAGGTACGCACCAGGATCTCGTGCAAAGGAAAGGCGCCTATTACAGGCTTATAAGAGATCAGCTTGAACTGGGACAGTGAACCCCATTATGTCATCTCTTTGAATAAGGCTCATAATCATCAGGTGACCCTGAAAAACCACCTTTCTCATCAACCTTTCCTGCACCGGTTCCCGCTGCGGCTTTCTTCTTCTTTGCGTTACGGACATATAGGTTAAGCGCAACGGCAACAACAAGCAATACCAGAATAATAATATCTTTCTTTTCCATGGTTTATTTGACTGAACCGGAAGTGCAAAGTTAACTCATTTGATCATTTGGAAAGAGCCTGATCTCATTTAAATGAGGTATTGGTTTGAGTTTTACCAATAATCCATTATTTTCGTGGTTTGAAAATGGGGGAGTAAAGCTTTGCCCTTCATTGTAAACTGCACTGATCTAACAGGATTAAAGATGACTACCAAGAATCCGGTAAACTCTGTTCATGAAGAACAATTCGATGCTGACAAAAAAGCATCTGAATCTACAGGAGAAGAAATTACTGAAATGACCACACAGGAGCAACCTGCCGAACAAATCGAGGTTGCAGATGAACCTGTTTTGTCTGAGAATGTTGAACCGGCAACTGAAGAACCGGCTGATGAATTGCCCGCCGATGAAGAGGCATCTGAAGAAATGACGGTTGATGAAGAACCGGCTGAGGAAATTCCGGTTGCTGAAGCGTCACATGAAGAACTGCCGGTCACCGAAGAATTGCCCGGTGAAACACCTGAGGAAGAAGGAAAGCCTGAACCCGGTGATGAAGAACCGCCGGCAGGGGAGCCGGTTAACTATGACGACATCACGCTGCCCCCGGTTGACTACAGCGGCCTCTCAAGAAAAGAGCTCGTTGCGACGCTTTCGCTTATTGTTGACAACCGACCTCCTTCCGAGATTGTTGAAGATGTCAGCCGCATAAAGGAATTCTTTTACAAGAAAACCAAGGTTGAGTTCAATGAAAAGAGACTCAACTTTGCAAAAGAGGGCGGTAATATTGAAGACTACAAGCCTGAACCGGATGAGCTTGAGAACAGGATCAAGGTGATACTTGAGACCTACCGGAACCGGAAGAGCGACTATAACAGGATACAGGAGAGTGAGAAGCAGGAAAACCTGCACAGGAAAATCGAGATAATAGAGAAAATAAAGGACCTCGTCAACAGGGAAGAGGCTATCAACAAGACCTTCCAGGAATTCAGGAACCTTCAGAATGAATGGCATTCCACCGGCATAGTGCCGCAGGCAAATCTTAAGGACCTCTGGGAAAGCTACCACCACAGTGTGGAGATGTTCTATGATTATATCAAGATCAACCGTGAGCTCAGGGACCTCGATCTGAAGAAGAACATGGAGGCTAAGATCGGGCTCTGCGAAAAAGCCGAGGAGCTGCTTCTCGAACCCAATGCTGTCAATGCCTTTAAGCTTCTGCAGGACTATCACAACCAGTGGCGTGAGATAGGACCGGTAACTCACGAGAGTAAAAATGATGTCTGGGAGCGTTTCCGCGAGGCCACCTCACAGGTTAACAAAAGACATCACGAATTCTTTGAGAAACAGAAGGACGAGCAGAAGAAAAACTTTGATGCCAAGACAGCCCTTTGCGAGAAAGCTGAGGAGATAGCTAACGGCGAGATACTGACATTTGCTGATTTCAGGGAAAAATCCGATGCAATCATTGAATGCCAGAAGCTCTGGAGAACACTCGGATTTGCACCAAAGAAACACAATAACAAAATATACCTCAGGTTCAGGGCTGCATGCGATAAATTCTTTGAAAAGAAGCGTGCCTTCTTTGCTGAAAGCAAGGAAGTGCAGGTTAAGAACCTGCAGCTGAAGACCGAACTGTGCCTGAAGGCCGAAGCTCTGCAGGAGAGCACCGACTGGAAAGAAACTTCCGAGATGCTTATCAGGCTGCAGAAAGAGTGGAAGGATATTGGCCCTGTACCGAAGAAATACTCTGAGAAGATATGGAAACGCTTCCGTAAGGCATGCGATACCTTCTTTACCCATAAGACGGAGTTCTTTGCCGGCAGGGACACTTCATACGAAGATAACCTTAACGCCAAACTGGCGCTTGCTGGCCGAGCTTGAGGCCGTTGACCCCGGCGAAGATGTCAGGGCCGGCTTTGAGCAGCTGAAAGACATACAGAGACGCTGGACCGAGATAGGATATGTTCCGTTCAACAAAAAGGAAGAGATAGCACGCAAGTACAAAGATGCCCTGAACAAGCAGTTCGACAAGCTCAAGCTGGATGACGAGGATAAGAACATACTCAGGTTCAGGAGCAAGGTTGACAACGCCAGATCGAATCCGCGCGCTGCACGTAAGGTCCAGAATGAACGTGAGAAATTCTACAGCAAGATCAAACAGCTGGAAAGCGACATAGTGCTATGGGAAAACAATATCGGGTTCTTCGCCAAGTCAACCAATGCGGATAAAATGATCTGGAGGTGCAGGAGAAAATCGCCGACGCCAAGAAGAACATCAAGGTCCTTGAAGAGAAGGTAAAGCTGATCGACAGCTCAATGTCCGAAGAATAAATTGCACATCTCCGGCGATAAATAAATAAGAGTGACTGAAGTAAAGTACATTTTTGTGACCGGGGGGGTTACCTCGTCGCTGGGAAAAGGAATTATTTCCTCATCGCTCGCCATGCTCCTTCAGGCGCGGGGTTATTCCGTCACCATACAGAAACTTGACCCTTATATCAACGTAGATCCGGGAACACTCAACCCGTATGAGCACGGTGAATGTTATGTGACATGCGACGGCGCAGAGACCGATCTTGACCTTGGTCATTATGAACGTTTCCTGAATGTACCTACGTCACAGGCTAATAACATCACCACCGGAAGGATATACCAGTCCGTTATAAATAAGGAGCGCAAGGGTGATTACCTCGGTAAGACGGTGCAGGTGATCCCTCATATCACCGATGAGATCAAGCGCAGGATCAGGATTGTCGGATCGGAAGGCAAATATGATATTGTGATCACCGAGATTGGCGGAACAGTCGGTGATATTGAATCACTGCCCTATATTGAAGCGGTAAGGCAGCTCCGCTGGGAGCTCGGGCCGCAGAACTGCATCGTGGTCCATCTTACCCTGGTCCCGTTCCTTCATGCTTCGGGTGAGTTGAAGACAAAACCTACCCAGCACTCAGTCAAGATGCTGCTTGAAGAGGGTATACAGCCTGACGTGCTGGTGCTCAGGACTGAAAAGAGCCTGACCGAAGACGTGAGGAAAAAAGTGGCTCTCTTCTGTAACGTCGAGGCCGGCGCAGTGGTTGAATCAATAGACGTATCAACAATTTACGAAGTGCCTGTCAGGATGCAGAAGGAGATGCTTGACACAACAGTCCTTCGCAAGCTTGGACTGCCACCGGGAAATGAGCCTGCCCTTGATGAGTGGAAAATGTTCCTGCACAAGCTTCATAACCCGGTTCACCAGGTGAAGATAGCGCTCGTCGGAAAATATGTGGAGCTGGCTGATGCCTATAAGTCAATTTCCGAATCTTTTGTTCATGCAGGCGTTGCCAATGAAGCTCATGTTGACCTGAAATATATTCAGTCTGAAGATATAACTGAAACCAATTACAGGGAACTGCTGGCTGCCTACGACGGTATCCTGGTGGCACCGGGGTTCGGCTCAAGAGGCATTGAAGGCAAGATCCTGGCTGCCAGTTATGCACGCACCAATGATGTCCCGTTTTTTGGGATATGCCTTGGTATGCAGTGTGCAGTGATTGAGTTTGCCCGTAATGTTCTCGGTCTTGAGGGGGCTCATTCCACTGAAATAAATCCAAAGACCAGGTACCCGGTCATTGACCTGATGGAAGAACAGAAGAGTGTGACTGAAAAGGGCGGCACCATGAGGCTGGGCAGCTACAAATGCGAATTATTACATGGCTCCGAAGCCTGGAGATGCTATAAAAAAGAGGAGATCAGTGAACGTCATCGCCACAGGTACGAATTCAATAACAAATACCTCACTGATTTCAGGAACGCAGGATTAATATCATGCGGGACCAATCCTCAGTCAGGACTTGTCGAAATAGTTGAGATACCGTCACACAGCTGGTTTGTGGGTGTGCAGTTCCATCCGGAGTACAGCAGCACTGTCCTCAAACCGCACCCTCTGTTTGTGGGATTTGTGAAGGCATGCATCAAAAAAAATAAAGCTTCATTATAATCATGGAAACCGTATATGGATAAAAATACAATAACCGGAATTGCTCTCATTTTCTGAATTTTTCTGGGATTCAGCTTATACAACAGTCAGAAGACCAAAAAGCTTTTCGAAGCAGAGACTGAGTATGCAGATTCTCTTTATTCAGCAGGCAATTATGATCAGGCAGGAAGAAAATCGTGGCAGGTCGCTGCCGATGAAGTCGTTGTAGCGGATCACCGTCGAGCTCGGCTTGTCGATACCGACGGCCTGGGGCCCTGCCGGATGGGAATAGTACCACGGGTTGGCGGTGCTGACCGGATCGTGGATGTAGCAGCGTTCCACCACCGTGCCGGTGCTCTTGCTGACGAGGATCGCGGAATCCCAGTTGATCGCCGGCCGTCTTCCGTGTAGTACTTGCCGTCCAGATCAAACCGTTGCATGCCGATTCTGCCCCAGCCCGCAATGTCGCAGTTGACGACCCGAACGTGCTCGCACCTCGCGATGCTCACCGCTTCCTGCAGGCCGCCGCGAAGCGTCAGTCCTTCGAGGATGACGTACTTCGCCTTGTACAGCTCCAGCAGCGGCCCGGTCCGGTCGTTCCTCAATACGAACCCTTCCGGGCCGTGTACCTGATCCAGCCGTCCGGCGAGCCTTCGTCCCTGATCGTCGAGTTTTCCGGGGAACGTGGCCTCGTCGAGGACAATCGTCTTGGCGATGGGAACATCGCTCCGCCAGGTCGTGAACTCCCGTTGCGCCAGGATCCCTTGCCGGTCGCGATCCTGATCTCGTACGAGGTGTCTTCGTCCAGATCCACGATGCTGCCGCGGAACATCTTGTCCTCGGCCACGTACGGAGGCTGCAGAGCCTCCAGCCACTCACCTCCCGTCTTGCGGTAAGCCACCGAAGCGTGTCAGGCTGGGGCACGGCAGATAGAAGGAGCAGGCGTTGAACAAGGGAACGACTTCGAAGCCTTCGACGTGCAGCCTGAAGTTGCCCGCGGTCTCGCTTGGATGAGCGCTTCCTCTTCCTGCGACAGCTCCGCGCCGAACTTGACGTACTCGTACGTGATCTCTTCCTCATCGCCGTTGGCGTAAAGGCACGTTTCCACGTCGCCGACGCCGTTCCAGCCGAACTCGCTCCGCATGTTGACCGCGTAGAGACCGGGTCTGTCGATATTGATGGCCACGCGCTTGTCATACGGCTCTTTGCGCACGAGCTTGACGGTGCCGGAATCCGACACGTCCGCCACCTTGACGAGGAAATACGGCGTCTGCTCGAAGTCGACCGTGAAGGTCTTGCTGACCGTCATCCATTCCGGTTCCCCCGCCGCGTCCGCCAGGTGCATTTTCCCTAACTCAAGCGATAATTCGCCGGGCGTCGAGGCGGATTTCCGCCAGCCGCCCGCAGAGAAATCGTCTGTGATTTCGCCGCGAGTGGACGACGCGGCTAGCGCGAGGACGGCAAACGCCGCCAAGAAGGACTGTTTCATTATCTGTCTCGAAAGCGGGTTCGTTACGGGGCAAGAGCGTCAAAGTACAAGGCGAGCCCGCCAAACGCAACCGAGTTCGCCTTCAGGTGCCCTTCGCTGCCATCCCCGTAAGAATGTCCCTTTGCGGCCGCATTTCTGGCCGCGGGCAACGACCGCGGGTGCGTGACGGGCGCTTTGTCGATCCATTGCCGCACCTCCTCCAGCGAGATGGTCGGCGGGTAGCTGAACCGCTCGGCTGCCGCCGCGTAATTCGCCGCCAGACTGATTGCCAATACGAAAAAGCCAGTGCCGTGCCGCATTGCGGGTTACTCCGTTAAAGGTTTCGGCCTATCTTGACCATGCCAAAGGTCGACTGTCAAACGATCGAAGCGGCCAGCCTCACGGGCCTGACTCGCGCGGAGTATACTCGACGAGGAAAGGACACGACGGATGGCGAAGGCGTATGTTCTGCCCTTTGTGCTGTATCTGCTCGGAGTAAACGTCGCGGCGTGGCTGCCGAGCATGTATCCAGTCGCGTATGCGGTAGTGGTTGTGCTGGTCAGCACGGTGACCGTCACACTCCTGCGCGGACGCCGCATCGTCGTACCGCATTGGCGTGTCGGCGAGGCCGTCGTTGTTGGGCTAGTTGGAATCGTGGTGTGGATCGGATTGAGCGAGTTGAGGCTGGAAGAGCATCTTGCGACGTACCTGCCCAGCTGGGTTCGCCCCCAACCTCGGGTTGCGTTTGATCCATTTCAACAGTTGACACAGCCGTTGGCCGTTTGGGGGTTTGTCGCAGTCCGGCTAATCGGATTGGTCGCACTGGTGCCGCTGGCCGAAGAACTCTTCTGGCGCGGCTTCCTGTTGCGCTGGTTGACGTCGCCCGAATGGGAACAGGTTCCGCTGGGTCGATTCAGCGGCACGTCGTTTCTCGGAGTGACCCTGTTATTCACTCTGGCACATCCCGAATGGCTGGCCGCCGCAGTGTACTGTGCGCTACTCAATGGGTTTCTGCTATTGGAGGAAGGACCTGTGGAATTGCATCGTCGCTCATGGCGTGAGTAACCTCTTGTTGGCGATTTACGTCCTGGCGACTGGGAGCTTGGTGGCTGTGGTAATTCAAGCCGGTTGAGCACTCGGCTCAGTCGTTTCTGATAAGCGAATGGCTCGGCTGCGCGAACGACCTCGCACCGTGTTGGCGAAGTCTGACACCCCCCACTTTCGCGGTACATTGGATTGGTCACCCGTAAAGTGGATCTGCTAGCAGTGATCGGTTTCCCTCAAGTAGGTCTCGGAGGTGCCATGGCCAAACAGGTACATTTACGTCATCGACTCCAACAGCGACGCCGTCGATTGGCTGGATAGCCTCTTCACCATTGGAGACATTCTCGTGGTGAGCGTGCAGGACATGGTGGAGAAAGTGCTGAGGAGAGTCGGCGGGGACTCTATGCGAAGCCTGTTTGTTGGCGGTCACGGTGCTCCCGGATACCAGTCCATCGGCGCAGGGACCGAACCACGACACATCGGGCACGCGGAGCCTGCAGCTTGACCCCGCCACTGGACGCCTGCTCGGCAATTCAGAGCATCATATACAACGTCTGGCACGAAAGTTCACGTCCGACGCCGTGGTGACGTTGGGCGGCTGCCAGACTGGAAATGGGAGTCGCGGAGAATCGCTCCTGAGGGAACTGGCACGCGTTCTCGGAGTGCCAGTCGAAGCGGGAACCGCGAACCAGCGGCCTTTCGTTCCGGGAATGGAGGGCAGTGTGACGCGATGCGATGCGCGGCACCTGCACGTCGCTGCCCAGCACTTGGTGGGGCAGTCCTGGCGGTGGAGGCATCAACTGATCCTGCCCGCCGCGTGCAACGCCTTGCAGCGCGAGTGAAGCGACCATGGGCCGTTACAACATCACCATGGCGGCCCACCGCTGAAGTCAGACCGTTGGTGGTGCGGAGCGGCCTCTTTATCGCCCAAACGCGGCGATTCCGTACTTCGTCATATGGCGGAGCTCGCGCACAATCGCTGGCACCGCTTCAGCAGCCGTCGCGCTCCATGTCTGGGTTTGCCTCCCCAGCTGACGGCCGGGTCGCACTTTCGATTCAGCCTTGGGCAGTTGAGGATTTTCGGCTACTGGAGGGGCAACGAGGCGTCCCCGTGGTTCAACCCGAGTCTCGCTTTCAACTTGTCCACGCGGTCGATATGCTACGGCTCAACGCACCGCGACGGATTTCGAGTGGCGGGATTCGATGTGGCCGTCGAGGCACCAATCGCTGAGGCCCCTGCTCCCGTGGGACAGTTGGGAAAGCCTGTACCTTCCGGGCGAGCGTCACGCCGTACGCTCCGTGGTGAGCGTGGGCGGAATCGGGGAGGGGTTTAGGGCGAACATCCGCAAGGGCCCCCGGTCCCACGGAATAACGCTGGTCAACGGTGAACACCATGCTGGTCATTCCGGTCTACTTGAGCAACGTGAGAACGCAGCTATTGACCTTCCAGGCGGAGGAGCGTCCAAATACGTGCTGCGCGCGGAGCTGCCTCTGATCTCCACTGGCCAAGTCGCGGGCTTGGCCTGCCGCCAGCCGCCAAGTACCAAGGACTGGAGGTCGCCAACCTGGACCCCGATCCGTTCGCGGCAGCGATGCTGAACATCAAAGTGGAACCCCTACGCGTAACGCTACGAGACGCGAGTGATATCGACGCAGCGATCCGATCGGATATTCGCTCCGGTCGGGCAACAAAACTCAGCCTTGTCAGGCTACTGCCCTGGGGTTTCGGTGGCCGTGGCGCGCGTAGGAGCAATACGATGGCGAAGCAACTGATTGTGTGCGTGTTAATTGCCGCCGCGTCGTTAGCGATGCCGGTCCGAGCCGGCGGACACGCCGAAGACAGAGGCGGCGGCGTCACAGGACAGGTCATTATCTCCGGAGGAGCGACTCGAGAACGACCCCAACAACACACGGCTGCCGCTGAACGCGTACATGATGAACAACCTGGGGCGTCTTTTGCCGCTTGTGAATTCCGATCCCGGGGAAGGCAGAGGAGATGCTCGCTTCGATCGAGGCAGCTTCTCAATTCGCTCACGCCGACCGCCGATCCCGCGAAGCAGTTGCTCGAGTGCGCGAAGTCCGCGATGGACGCGTACGAGCAGCGGACATCCGACTGGGCCGGATCTACCTTGGCGGAACTCGGTAATCCAAACTCGAAGAAAACGCCGAACGATGCGAAGTCGATCTCTCGGAACGTCTCCAAAATCGTGGCAAGAGCTCGCGCCTATCGCCTACGCGGTAGCCAGGAGAAGGCCGAGCAGAGACTTTCGGCCGCCAAGAGCTTCCTGGAAGGCCTCACGTCCGCAGGTCCAGAACGAGGTAGGCCGGCGCGCAGCTCGAACGTTCCATGCACGTCGTTCGTCTTCACTTCAGGACTCCATCGAGCTGACTCGCACCACGGTGGAGCAACTGGAGTCCAGGTTGCGAGAAAAGCTGGACGCCAGGTTGCTGTCGATGTACGCCACCAAGTTACGGCAGGAACTGGCTCCGCTCGCGGCTTCCGAAGCCCGGAGACGGCCGAGAGTCGCGCGGGCTACTGTCGAGAAGCTGCTCGAGGACGTGAGCGGCAACTTGCAGGACGAAGCTGCCAAGCGTGCCGTGCAAAGCTTGGATTCTGTGGTCAAGCAGTTGGA
>CAVTAA010000003.1:0-236071 GCA_963732575.1 uncultured Bacteroidales bacterium | reverse complement strand
TGCCGAATAGAATCCAAGGCCGAACTGACCGATCAGGCCGCTGGTCTGGTCCTTGTACTTGTCAAGAAACTCGTTGGCGCTTGAGAAAGCTATCTGGTTAAGATACTTGTCGATCTCTTCAGCGCTCATTCCAATGCCGTTATCCGACACGGTAATTGTTTTCTTCTTCGGATCTACGGCCACTTTTATCCGCAACTCTCCGAGTTCCCCCTTGAAATCGCCGGCTGACGAGAGTGTCTTCAGCTTTTGTATTGCATCTGCCGCATTGGAGACCAATTCCCTGAGGAATATCTCATGATCTGAATAAAGGAACTTCTTGATAATAGGAAAAATGTTCTCTGTAGTAACTCCGATTTTACCCTTTTCCATAATATATAGTTTTTTGATTGTCCTGTCCACGATCTCCAAAGTGCGTGCCGCAGGCATCAAATATGACAGAGTGTCAGTAGCTCAGGACAGGGCTTTCCATCAGTCTCCCGAGCCTCTGGCAGGCCAGGATGATCTCATCATGGGAGATTGTCAGCGGCGGTGCAATGCGGAAGGCTTCATCGCAGAAGAGGAAGTAATCAAGCAGCAGTCCGTAGTCAGGAGCACGGGCCACCAGGTGCAGGTATGATCTTTTTATCTTCAGGAACGACGGCAAGGAGCAGGCCTTCACCCCTGACCTCTCTCACAGGAAGGAGAGCAAGCTGTTCCCTGAACAGCTGTTCTTTCCCCTTTGCGTTTTCCGCCAGTTTCTCTCCGATTATCACCTCCAGTGATGCCAGTCCTGCTGCACAGCATAACGGATGTCCTCCGAACGTTGTTATATGACCCAACGAGGGGTCATGTGAGAGGGCTGACATAATGCCCGTTGAGGCAACAAAGGCTCCCAGTGGTAGTCCTCCGCCCAGGGCTTTGGCCAGGACCAGGATGTCAGGAATGACATTATATCTGTAAAGCGAGAAGAGGCTGCCTGTACGGCCGAAGCCTGTCTGCACCTCATCGAAGACGAGCAGGGCCCCATGTCTGTCACAGGCTTTGCGCAGGCTTCTCAAGGAAACCCTCTGCCGGCTGTATGACCCCTGCCTCTGCCTGAACAGGTTCCACCAGCACAGCTGCGGTACTGTCGCTGATCATCTCAGCGGCCCCGGCGAATTGAACTCAGCCATTGTCGTTGACGGCATCAGAGGTCTGAAGGCATTGCGGTACAGCTCCGATCCCTGCACGCTCAGTGCTCCTGTGGTAGATCCGTGGTAGGCATTACGGAAGTATATGATCTCGTTGCTCCCGGTATATCTGCGGGCCAGTTTGATTGCCCCCTCGATAGCTTCGCTGCCGGAGTTGACGTAGAAGACCGATTGCAGTGAAGGAGGCAGAAGCGAGGCAAGGCGCGCTGCATACGTCACCTGAGGGCTCTGCACCACCTCACCGTAGACCATGAGATGAAGATATTTGTCTGTCTGCTCCCTGATGGCTGCCACCACTGCCGGATGACGGTGACCGGTGTTGCTTACCGACACTCCGGAGATAAGGTCAAGATAGTCCTGCCCTTCCCTGCCGTAGAGAAAAGAACCCTCTGCCCTTTCAATCTCAAGAAGAAGTGGTGCAATAGAGGTCTGGCCCAGATGATCCAGGAAGAGTTGCCTTAGTGACGGCATTTAACGCGTCATTATGTTGATGTAGTTCATGATCCCGTCACGGTAAGATTTTCCGACGGGAAGGATTTTGGGTGTGTTACCGACAACGATGGTGAGACTGTTTTCGCTGATAGATCTGATAACGCTTTTGTTGACCAGGTATGACCTGTGAATACGCACGAAGAGCCCTGACGGGCAGCTGCTGTTCAATGGCGCGCATGGTGAAGTGAATGGTGTATTTCTCGTCGCGTGTGACTACACTTACATAATTCTCAAGTGCCTCGACATAGAGTATTTCCTTAAGCTTGAGGCGGACAAGTGACGAAGCCTTTTTGATGAATATCTCCTCTTCCCCGACAGCAGACGGTATTGCACGGGGGGCGTAGTATTTCATGATCTTCTCGATGGCCCTGCAGAAGCGCGGATATGAGATCGGCTTGAGAAGGTAGTCTATTCCGTTGTAATTAAATGCTTTGAAGGCATAATCTTCACTGCCCGAAACAAAAATGATATGCGGGGGATTCTCCAGGCTTGAGAGGAAGTCAAAGCCATCCATTTCAGGCATCATGATATCGAGAAGTATCAGTTCGATATCTGCCCTGGACATAAGAAGGTTACGGGCTGACACAGAATCCGTGAAACTGCCGACAAGTGTCAACGATGCTGATTTCCCAACGAATTCCTCAAGGGTTCGCAGCCATATGGGATCATCATCAACAATAATACAATTCATTTCAGGCAGGTGCAGTTAAGTAAATTCGTGGTTAACAAATATAATAAAAAATTATTTAAGTTCCTTCCGACGGAAATTTGATAATTTTTATAAAAAATAATGCCGTTTGTGGCGGCATCATTTTTCGAAATAAAAAAGGGGTGTTGATGCACCCCTGAAACTTTTACTTCAGGCCTTTTGTAAGAGCCGGAGCAGCTTTGAATTTAACAACCTTCTTGGCTGGGACATTCAGTTTGGCGCCAGTGCGCGGGTTGCGAACAACTCTTGCACTTCTCTTCTCCACTTTAAAAGTACCCATTGAAGGGAGCTGGAGTCTCTGACCTTTTTTCATAGCGTCACCAAATGCACCTACGAAAGCGTTCAAAGCAACGTTAGCATCTTTAAGTGATACACCTGCTTTTTTTGCAATGCTGCCTACTAATTCTTTTTTTGTCATAGTCAATACAATTTAAGGGTTAGACCAAAATCTTCTAATTGCATACAAATATATTTCATTATTATTCAATTGCAAGTTTTTTATCTTCTTTTTGATTGCCGGAGGCTTATTTTTATGATAAATGAGCGTTTTTGTTGATAACTCTGCCCCATTTTAAAGAGACAATGCGCATTTCAGGGTTTGTCAGATGCCCATTTACGGGGAA
The DNA here is from genome assembly GCA_963732575.1 of uncultured Bacteroidales bacterium. Lineage (GTDB taxonomy): Bacteria > Bacteroidota > Bacteroidia > Bacteroidales > VadinHA17 > SR-FBR-E99. Next base: position 233,078 of record CAVTAA010000003.1, on the reverse strand, counting down.
TTGCAGTCGATGCACAAAACGTCAAAAAACGAGAAAAAACTGTCTGAGCGGTGAAAAAGCAAAAATATACTATATTTGCGGCGTCTTGTCTTAGCCATGGTTAAGGCGGGCAGATGGAGAAATGGCAGAGTGGTCGATCGCGGCGGTCTTGAAAACCGTTGTCCGGGCGACTGGACCGGGGGTTCGAATCCCTCTTTCTCCGCAGAGCTTAAATGCCCCCGCTTTTTGCGGGGGTTTTTTATTTTGCCGAAGGTGCGATGAAAGCTTGCTTTCATAGTCGCCTGAAGGGAAAATGAAAAAGACCCGAAGGGTCATTTAAGCTCTGCAGGTTCTCCAGAATGGGATCACCAGCAAAGCTGGTAATCCCTCATGGGCACAGCTCATGAGGAGGAGAAATGAAAACAAAAGAGCATGCGCAGCATGCGTGCCTGTACTGTCTGTTGCAGGTTCCCCCACAAGGGATCACGAGCGAATGAAATAAGCGAGTAATCCCTCTCGCCAAGCATGTGTTCCTCAATTGTCTGTTGAGGGTTACTTCCTTTCCTTAATTTCTCTAATCAATCTTAAAGTGTATTCCAATGTGTATTCTTTATCCAATAGCAAATCATCGATTGTTGGTGTTACGGGATAATCAGGAAACACTCCATTGACATCATCATTATTGTGGCAAGGCATATAAACTTTCGCGAGAGCTGTTATACAAAGCATTTTTGTTTCGGGTAACATAAATTGATCCTGATCACCATTGCTCACCAATGGTTGTCCGGTTTCTTCTCCTACCAAAAATGCACTCTGATAACACCTTGCTGCTGAGGGAAAACTTGTTGCAGCAGAGTATGACAAAGGCCCTGTTAAAATATAAGTTGAACCGGTGAACCTCCTTTCACGAGCAGAGATATGACTTGAATATTCTTCAATAAAATAACCTTCCTGAATATATCCCTCTGATTTTTTGTCCTCAACAAATTCCTTTGTTGAGGAACTTATTTTTGTCATTTTTTTCTCGAGCATGCCATATGGTTTATCCGTAAAATATGACATCAGGGAATCTGCAAGGTCTGTTAAACCGCCACCACTGAGATTATCTATAATCAAATAATTTATTTGTTTTTCAGAAATTTCTGTAAAAGCAGAATCCATAAAATGCATGAAATCTTGCGGTGGCATAAACATTCGTTTGTATATATAGGCGATATCATCATCATAAAAACGCAACTCAAATTTTGGTTTTGATACCTCCTGAAAAGCATCCCAATTAGTCCCATTCAGATTATATTCAGATTTATTTACGGTGATTTCAAAATCAGAAAACGAGCCATAAACCAATGCCAAAAAAATGTGAAAATCTTTTTCAAGCTTTTTTGTTTTATACGATTCTTTTTCGCCAGGAGTATACCTTATCAGGTTGCTTATGATTTCTTCTGATGGAACACCATTTATTTTTTCGATAATTGAACCTTTAATCAGAGTTTCATTTGTTGACAGGTTTTCTTTGATATAAAGTGAGTTATTGAACACAACTACCCTGAATGGAAATAAAGGATTTTCTTCATTGGGGCAAAGTGGTCCGGTATATCTCAGGGTTGTATGCCCGTCGATAGTAACAATGGGCTGCATAAGCCTAAAGAAGTCCAGCTCAGACATTGGATTATTGATGGTGTTTTTAATACTGTCTACTTGACTTTCTACATTATTTGTTTTGTAATGGTCCGAAAACGTTGGATGAACATCCATTAGCTTGTAGATCAAGGTATCAATGTCAGCCTTTATTTGCACAGGTTCAAAAATTTGGATGCTATCCTTTTGTCCAAATACAATTGTCGGGATTATCAGAATGTAAAAGAAAAATAGTTTTTTCATTGCTTTAGCTGTTAATGGTTTACATTTTAAAGCTTCACATATTGATGCGATTTCTTACTATGCTGCCAACTCTGATGTGGTCAATTTACTCCGGCGTAATGTAGTCAGATTATCCGACATAGGCAGGCTAACCACTAAAATATGTTCTACCCAACATTACTCATCTCTCAGAATATCAACGGGATTAGCAGAGGCTGCCCTGTATGACTGGTAACTGATCGTCACCATAGCTATAAAGTAGCTTAAAGCTCCAGTAAAGGCAAAGATCCACCAGAGAATATTTGTATGGTATGCAAAAGACTGAAGCCATTTGCTCATTAGATCTAAAGAAACTGGGCGGCATTCCGGCTGAAGTCATAATGATGTGGACGGGCCATAGTGATTTTTACGCCATGAAGCCCTACATTGAAATAGTCGATAAGCTCAAAGCAAATGAGATGCAAAAGTTCAATAAAGATTAGTCCCCGATCTGAAAATAGGGTACCAAAATCGGTTTGCCATAATGTATTTAGACGAATTTTACCGAACTCACTCAGAATCTAACTCACTGGAATTTCAGTCAGTTGATCTTTCTCAAACTCACATGAAATGAAGGTTTGAGAACCTCTTTCTCCGCAGAGCTTAAATGCCCCCGCTTTTTGCGGGGGTTTTTTATTTTGCCGAAGGCGCGATGAAAGCTTGTTTTCATAGTCGCCTGAAGGGAAAATGAAAAAGACCCGAAGGGTCATTTAAGCTCTGTAGGTTCTCTCGAAGGGGATCACCAGCAAAGCTGGTAATCCCTCATGAGCAAGCTCATGAGGAGGAGAAATGAAAACAAAAGAGCATGCTCAGCATGCGTGCCTGTATTGTCTGTTGAAGGGTCCCCGCAAGGGATAACCAGCAAAGCTGGTAATCCCTAATGAGCGCAGATCATGAGGGAGTGATATGGTCTGAAGGACTCCCCGTAAGGGATCATGAGCGCAGCGAATAACCCCTCTTTCTCCGACCCTTGTATTTTAGCTTCGGACGTTAGTTCCGGGGCCTTTTACATTAAAAATTAATATATTCTGTGTTTGTGATCTTTTTGTTTTCTCTCAAGGTATCCTGTAAAAGATCGCTCAGGTGATATATGATGTATTCTTTCCCGCCCTTATGTTTGGCAAAGAAACTACTCCCCTCGCCTGGCAACGACCTTACAACAATATCATAAATTGAATTTATCAAAAAAATTGCATCATGCGGAAGTCTCATTATATCCGGGTATTTCCTCATATTCGGTAATTTACGAAAAATATATCAAAATGGCAAGCATAATCAACCTATTCTGTACCGGCTATCGCTGCTCTTAAGCCGTCCGGCAAGAAGCAGTTCTGTAGATATTGACTGCGGGCTGGCTGCTCAATTTCTGAGAATGTAATATCTAGGGTGCCGCTTCAATTCCATTATTTGATCCTTATAAAGAGCCCCCAGGAGCTGATTTCCGAAGGCTTACAAGAACTACTTCAAGCAACGATAACAAGTTTCCCCAGTATCCCTTTGACATTCCCATAGATCTGAATAGCAGAACTTTGAATTGTCACTCGTGTATGGAGTATCACCATTACAAGAACAAAAGGCGTAAGTTTTAGTGAATTCCTCCTCACAGCTAGACAATGTCACTGAGCCAAGAATAAATCCTATTATGCTTATTTTCATTAAAATCCGTGATTTATACAATTTTCTCATATCATTAACATTTTGAGGTCCTTTGAGCGTGTAATATTCAAAGTTATATCAGCAGAAAGCCGAAGTCAAATCTTTATACAAAGTTCGACCATACTTTAGTAACTCAGTGTTCTAATCGTCCCAATGATTATTCTCTGTGTGCCAAAATCATAAAAAAGCCGCAAGTCGTGTCGTCAACCCGAGACTTGGTGCCTAGTCATTATTCCACTTGCGAGGGAGAACTCCAGCTTCCAAGACTGGCTCAAATCCTATATCGGATATATACGAATTGAACAATATGCTTACCTTTAGTTGTCATAATACCAATTAAGGTGTTATAATGTAGCGACCGGATAAAGGCTTTTGTCCTACTCAATAATAGTCCAAAACACTAAAACTCGTAGGATCAATAAATTAAAGAAATGAAAAGGAAATTATTTATTTTAAGTATCAGCCTTGTCGTAGCTATAGTTTTTGGATTTTTTGCCATTTACATCTGGATCGATGTTGATGTTAAGAAAAATATTAAAATGGCTAAGGAAAAATATTCAGGTAATGCTGAAGATGCTTTGATAGAATATCTACTAGATACAACCAACACATATCATAATCGAACACATGTGGAAATATGGACTTTAGGCCAAATTAATTCAAAAAAGGCACTGCCTATTTTGAGGGATCTTTACATGAATGACCCTGAAGGAAAAACCTGTCATGGGAAGCACGATTCAGTTCTTTGCCAATACGGAATCTATAAAGCTATGAATGCAGCAGAATCAAATTGGTGGCCACTACATGGAAGGTTAAAAAAATAAAAAAAGCAGCATCCCCTTTAAATGTCTCGATATTGATGAGGGATCATTAACCAATTGGGTTAGTATGCACAAGGGTATTTAACACCAATCATTACGACCTCAACCAAGAAAGCCAAGACCACACCAAAAGAAAGACATTGATAATGCTGCTAGATACCTCGTTGAAGGAAAAGCTTCAAGAGGGCGACTGCTTATGCCTTACGGGACGGGAAAGAGCCGAACATCATTTTTTGAATAGCAAATAGTCAAAAGGCCTATTCCCCGATCTTCCAATAATGTGCTATTAAACCAAGGCTTTATTTATATTCTGTTCCTGATCAAAGGGTTGAAGGGTAATCTCTTCAATCAGTTTTGAATATTTAGGATCATTTTTAAACTTTTCAACGAAAGCCTGAGCTGCATCATTCTTAAATCCTGCGAGGATAAAAATCAAAATTTCAGTGAATGTCTTATCTAAGTCGTTGTTTTTTAACAGAAGTTTATCCGTAACTGTCTCTCCGATTGACTTTAAAGCTATGGCCGACAATTCTCTGAGAGGCTTGTCATTGTCGCTAAGACAATCAATAAGTGCATCTGTCGAACGGGGATCTTTCAGTTTTGCCAGGCCGGTGGCTGATCCTCTCCGGGTGAAAATACTGCAATTTTTGTCCAAACCTTTCATCAGTGTTGTAAAAGCAAGCTCGCCACCAATGCATCCTATTGCCATGGCAGAATAAATTCTTCTCTTAATTTCAAGCGCAGTATTGTTTCCAAAAGAGAAACTATCTGTCATGGTGCTCCATTTATCATTAAAAGTGCTAGCCTTAAAGTCAATATTCTTGCTCAGGAGCTTTATCCCTTCCTCACTTTTTACATTGTTTTCAAATGCGCTTAATATAATATTAAGGATAGCAGGCTTTGGCACGCTGTTCAGTATTTCGATAAGGTCAGCTACAAGGGTTTTGTTTCCTATTTCTATGGCAGCCTTAAGGTACTCCTGATGATGATCATAATCTGTCCTCAGAATGATTATTGGCTCAAATTCCTTTTTCAGGTAAGGATATGCCTCCTTTATTTTTAATTTGGCGCAAAGTCTGGCAACCTGAATGTTATAGGCATGCTTCTTTTGCATAATAAATAGAATTGTATCTTTCATGGTCTTCATATCATCAATTTGGTTGACGATAGCAGGATCATGATTGTAGAGAAAATCAAAGGCAATAAATCTGACTTCGGGGTCAGGGTCTTTCAGACATTTTTGCAGTATTTCATGCACTTTGTCATCAGGTTCGGTTATAAGCATGTTGACTGCTTTGATCCTGTCCTTTTCCTTGCTTGAAGTAATCAGTAAATGAGGGTCTTCTGGTGTTTTTTTAAATAATGACATATCAATTGGATTAATGTAAATTACGATTTACTGTCCAATTTATGAAGAATTTGAACTTGAGTCAATAAATAAATGATCTATCTGTTTCACACTCCGGGTAGGTGAAATGTCTTGCTTTAAGACTCCAGGCACTGGGCTCCATGCCCGGATTGGGCGCCGCTACAAATTGTGCTATCTTTGCCATGAACCTGAGATAAATGAAGAAAGATATTTCCCTCGAAGTCACTGCCCCCTCCACCCTGATGCCCTTCCTCATTGAGAACCTGAAGAAGATGAGCCGTGACAATGTCAAATCACTCCTCCGCAATAAACAGGTCCTTGTCAACGGCCAGCCCGTGACACAGTTCAATCATGAACTCCGCCCTGAAGATAAGATCAGCATAGTCGATGAGAAGCTTACTGATAACATCCTGCTTCGAAACATGAAGATCGTCTATGAGGATGAACATATTATAGTCATCGACAAGAACGCCGGCCTCCTCTCCATGGCTTCCGACAATGAAAAATACCTGACCGCCTACAATATCCTGAGCAACTATGTCAAGCTCCAGAAACCCTCAAACAGGATATTCATCGTCCATCGCCTTGACCGTGACACCTCCGGACTGATGATGTTCGCGCGCAGTGAAAAGGTGCAGAGCACCCTGCAGCGGGACTGGCAGAATAATGTCACTGCACGCATGTATATCGCCCTGGTGGAGGGTGAAGTCACACAGCCTGAAGGCACCATCAAGTCATATATCTTTGAAAGCAAGGCACGGATGATGCATTCATCTCAGAACCCCGTCAAGGGAGACCTTGCCATCACCTTATTTGCAACACTCAAAACCAACAAGGATTATTCCCTTCTCTCCGTCACCCTCAAAACGGGCAAGAAGAACCAGATAAGGCTGCACATGCAGGAGATGGGTCACAGTATTGCCGGCGACAAGAAGTACGGAGCAACAGGCAATCCCATAGGCAGGCTCGGGTTACATGCAAGCGTGCTTGCCTTCATTCACCCTGTGACAGGAAAGGAATTACGTTTCGAATCCAAAGTTCCGGCGAAGTTCCGCCGCCTGATCTAGAAAGGCCAGAAGTTATTGTCATACCATACCTGCTCCCTCAGATCCTTGTCAATTCTCATAAGCCACTTGTGATGACCCCTCTCCCATTCCGCAAGCATCTCGTATGTCGCTTTTTCATTTGCATCACTCGCTGACTCAGCCCTGCCTGCATAGAGGTTAACAGCCCTGGTCTCAAAATCCATGGCAGCGCTGATGGCTGCAGCTTCAAAGCTGGCAGCGCTGATCTGATCCTTCATCTTTGCCGAGAGAACCTGCATCGCTACTTCCTCGGAGGGGTCGTCAATATGCCTGACATTCTCCGTAAAAGCTTGATGCTTTTGATAGTGCGTAAACTGGCGTGACAGAAAGAGAATATGCTGGTCTTCCTCGTCGGCCATCATCGAGAATACCTTCCTGACGGCTTCGCTTTTAGTCTGGGCGGCAATGTTTGAATAAAAGGCCTTGCCTCTCTGTTCGAGCAAGATCGCCTCTTTCAGAATGTCAGTAGTACTTTTTGTTTCCATCATTTTTTATTTTATGCAGGTCAGAATACCTTATCAACAATTACCAGTTATAATAGTTCTGCAGATAGATAAAGTAAAATACTCCGTAAAGTATCATGCTCCCTGACAGAATTCAGGGTTTAGAACGTCTGCATCTCATACAGCTTTTTATAGATACCGTCAGGAATCATCAGCAGCTCCTCATGTGTACCTTTCTCTTCTATCCGTCCATTTTCAATCACCACTATAATATCGGCATGCTGGATCGTTGAGAGCCGGTGTGCTATGACTATCGATGTGCGGTTCTCCATCAGCTTAACCATGGCATCCTGAACAAGTCGTTCTGATTCTGTATCGAGGGCCGAGGTAGCCTCATCAAGTATCAATATCGGAGGGTTGGCCATGACTGCGCGTGCTATGCTGATCCTCTGCCTCTGCCCGCCGCTGAGCTTGTTCCCTCCCTCGCCCACTGTGCTTTTATATCCATCGGCAGTCTCAGTCACAAAGTCGTGTGCGTTCGCAATCTTGGCCGCCCTGAAAACACTCTCCTCGTCAGGCTCTTCCGTCAGTGCAAACGATATGTTATTATAAGAATGTGTCATTGAAGAGAATAGCCTGCTGACTGACGATACCCATCTGGTGACGCAGATCCTTAATGTTCACGTCCCTGATATCCACGCCGTCTATCAGCACCGCTCCCTTGTCAGGATCGATGAACCTTGGTATCAGATCTGCCAGTGTCGACTTGCCTCCTCCCGAGCGGCCCACGACGGCCACCGTCTGTCCCTTCCTGATGGTGAGATTAATATCTTTCAGTACCGGTTCATGGTTATATGCGAACCACACATTCCTGAACTCTATGCTATCTTTGAATCCGCTGATTCTGACGAGCATCCGGCTTATCAGTGATAGTCTCCTCTGCATCAATAACCTGGTTGACCCTGTCAATGGAAGCCATACCCTTCTGTATGTTGAACCACGCGTTGAGATAGACTTTTGCCGGCTGGATGATCTGCGAAAAGATAACCACAAACGCCAATAAGCTTGTCAGAAGTCATGCTGCCTGTCCCATTAAGAGCAAGCATTCCGCCGTAATACAACACTATCATCAGGACGATGGTTGAGAGGAACTCACTCACCGGATGTGCGAGATATGCTTTGCGTGCCACCCTGCGGAATATGTTTGTATATTTCTCATTGGCCTCCCGGAACTGTCCTTCCATCTTCTCCTCAGCATTAAACCCTTTACTATGCGCAACCCCGATAGAGTCTCCTCCAGGACCGAGAGCACTCTCCCGAGAGCCTGCTGGCCTTTAAAGGACGGAGCTCCTGAGTGTCCGGCTTATACGCGCGATGAGCCATCCGCTGACCGGGAGCAGAAGAATGCAAACAGAGTTAGCTGCGGACTGATGATAATCAGATATGTAACAAAAATAATTATAGTAAAAGGATCACGGAACAGCATTGAGAGGGATGACATAACCGATACTTCAATCTCATGCACATCATTTGACATCCTGGTCATCAGGTCACCCTTACGTGCTTCAGAGAAATAGGACAAAGGAAGCCTCAGAATCTTGTTATAGATCTTTTCTCCTTATATCCCTGACTGTCCCTGCCCTGAGGCTGGCCATACAGTTATTGGCAAGAAACACCAGGAGGTTTTTAAAGAAGCTGGTAATGGCAAGAATGATAACAACCATCAGCAGTGTCTGTGCCTCGCCGTACTTTGTCAATATGGAGGAGAAAAACCAGTTGGCAAAGTTTTTTATATACTCAGCTGAGAATGTGAAGGCTCCGGGATCAGGCACCACCGCTACCCTGTTAAAGAGTATCTGAAGGAACGGCACTATCATGGTGATAGGTGAAGAGGGCAAAGAATGCGCTAAGAATATTATAAGTCATATTCTTTACCGCCAGCCACTTATATGGCCTCAGGTACTGCAGCAGAATCCTGATACTACTCATGCTTGTCTGTTAAAACCCGGTATAGTTAAACGGAGTGACGGCTTTCATCTCCTCCTTGACTGCATCGCTGATGTCAAGGCTGTCAATGAAGAGGCGTATCGCCTCACCAGTGATTTTTTCATTAGTCCTGGTAACCCCGAGGAGAGCTTCATAAGGTTTCGGATAGCCTTCCCTCCGCAGTATTGTCTGGAGTGCCTCGGCAACAACAACCCAGTTATTCTCAAGGTCCTCTTTATCCTTTCATGGTTGACAATCAGCTTCGACAGTCCTTTCTTTATCGATTTCCACGCAATCAGTGAATGAGCCATTGCCACACCGGTGTTTCTGATAACCGTTGAATTGGTCAGGTCACGCTGCAGCCTTGAAACGGGGAGCTTTGAAGACAGATGGCTCAGCAGTGCGTTGGCAACGCCAAGGTTCCCCTCGCCGTTCTCGAAATCAATAGGATTGACTTTATGGGGCATTGCTGACGAGCCAATCTCGCCGCTGACGATGGTCTGCTTGAAGTAATCAAGCGATATGTAGCTCCATAAGTCCCTGCAAAGATCGGTCAGTATCGTATTAATACGGCTAATGCTGTCAAACAGCTCAGCCAGTCCGTCATAATGCTCAATCTGGGTTGTTGTCTGCTGTCTCTCCAGCCCCAGCTGTTCACCCAGCAACCTGTTGGCAAAGGCGACCCAGTCGACAGAGGGATAGGCAACCTTGTGGGCGTTCATATTGCCGGTTGCGCCGCCAAACTTGCCGCTGAATTTTGTCATCATCAGAGTGAGAAGCTGACCGTCGAGCCTCTCCCTGAACACAGCGATCTCCTTGCCGAGCCTTGTAGGAGTGGCGGGCTGTCCATGGGTGCGGGCGAGCATTGGTATGTCTGCCCATTCGGCCGCCATGACATCAAGTGCATCACGCAATGACGTCAGCATGGGTATCATGACCTCTCTCAGCGAATCCCTTACTGCCATTGGTATGGCAGTGTTGTTTATATCCTGGGAGGTCAGTCCGAAGTGCACAAATTCTGACCACTTCTGCAAACCGAGAGAGACGATCTTTTCCTTGACGAAGTACTCAACCGCCTTGACATCGTGGTTGGTCACAGCTTCTTTTTCCTTGATGTAACCTGCGTCGGCTACGGTGAACTCTTTATATACTGACCTCAGCGGCAGCTCCATGTCTTGCGGAAAGGTGCTGAACTGCGGCAGACGGGCCTGTGAGAGCGCAATGAAGTATTCAACCTCGGTGAGCACCCGGTAACGCATAAGACCATATTCCGAATAATACGGAATGAGCTCTTTGACCCGCTCTCCGTAGCGGCCGTCAACAGGTGATATTGCCTTTAACCGATCCATATTGTTATCTCCTCACCATGGTTTAACCTGGGCACTAAAAAACAAAAATACTATTTTGTACTGGTGTAAAAAAATTGAACCTTTGTATTTATCTGCAAGGGCAGCCAATGAAATGAGAAAGATCAGGGTTTCAGCAGTCAAATACATCAACAGTTATCCTTTCATGTTAGGTCTTCGTGACGGCGAGATTGCATCGATGATAGACCTCGAGGTATGTCACCCGTCGGAGTGTGCCGACAAGCTGCTCTCGGGGCAGACTGACATAGGCCTTATCCCCGTTGCCATGATCGCCTCAATGCCGGAATACTACCTGGTCAGCGACTACTGCCTTAGCACCCGGGGTGAGGTGCGTACCGTACTGCTGGTCAGCAACACTCCTTTTAATGATATCAGGAAAATATACCTTGACTTCAGATCAAGAAGCTCAGTGGCACTGTGCAAAATCCTTGCGGTCAAGGCATGGAAGAGAGAGTTTGAATGGGGTACAGCATCACGCGATTTTGAAATCACCTCGATGAAGCCCGGTGAGGCTGCAGTCATGATCGGAGACCGGTGTTTTGAGTACGCACATTTATTTTCCTGCAGACTTGATCTCGGATTGGAATGGAAGAAATTCACCGGTCTGCCTTTTGTCTTTGCCTGCTGGGTGTCATCGAAACCATTGCCTGACCAGTTTCTCACCCTCTTCAACAAAGCCCTAGGCGACGGACTGAGCCGTAAAAATGAGGCTGTGGAACTGCTTCAGGAAGGAGCCAAAGCAACGCCTGAAGAAGTTATTGACTACCTGAACAACAACATCGATTTCAATCTTGACGACATCAAAAGAGAAGCCCTGTTGAAGTTTATCGGATATATAAAAGAACTTAAGCTAAACTCATGAAAAAGCTGTTATTATTACTTTCCACCATACTGGCAGTCACTTTTGCAGGCGCCGGAGAAATGCCGGCACAGGAGACACCCGATACCACAACCCTGGTATATGTGTGCAAAATGGACAAGATGATTGCTGCACCGCTGTGGCGAAGCGTAAAAAAGAGTTTCGAGCAGGCTGATACCCTGGATGCAGACTACATGCTCATTCAAATGAACACTTACGGTGGCCAGGTGGATATAGCTGATTTAATGCGGACGCTTATACTGAACTACCGCATCCCCGTATTGGTTTTCATTAATAACCAGGCCATATCTGCCGGTGCGCTGATCGCCATTGCGGCAGACAGCATCTACATGAGGCCCGGCGGGAGCATCGGCGCCGCAACAGTGGTAGACCAGACAGGCCAGAAGATGCCTGACAAGTACCAGTCGTTCATGCGGGGCATGATGAGAGCAACGGCTGAGGCACACGGGAAAAAACCCGTGATCACTGACGGCGACACAGCATGGGTGTGGCACCGCAATCCGGAGATAGCTCAGGCAATGGTTGACCCCTCCATAGTCATTGAGGGAATAGTCGATACCGGACAGGTCCTTACGATGACACCGCTCGAGGCCATTAAATACGGCTTCTGCGAGGGCGAAGCCAATACGATAGATGAAGCGCTGACAAGCGCCGGGATTAAAGAATACACCATCAGGGAACTGAAGCTGACCCTGGCTGATAAAATTATCATGCTCCTGGTGAACCCCGCCGTGTCAGGTTTGCTGATAATGCTGATCATCGGAGGCATCTATTTTGAGCTGCAGTCGCCCGGTGTAGGCCTCCCGCTGGCAGCAGCAATCACAGGTGCATTGCTATATTTCGCCCCTCTTTATCTTGAGGGTATGGCCCAGAACTGGCACCTGATAATATTCATCGCCGGGATAATCCTCGTCCTGGTCGAGATCTTTGCAATACCCGGCTTCGGCTTCACCGGAGTGCTGGGTATTATCGGCATTGTAACAGGACTGGCATTTGTGATGATAGACAAGATTGTATTCAGGTTCGGCCCGTCTGTCGATGGCGTCATGGAGGTTGTGTCTGCATTTGCGATTGTACTCGTCTCAGTGCTGCTCTCGGTTGGTCTGTCGCTGTGGCTCTCAAAGAAGCTCTTTTCCCCCAACCGCCTCTTTGGAAGCCTTGCCCTTGAGACCTCTGCAAAACAATCTGACGGCTTCATAAGTTTTGATACTGAGAAACTGGCTGCCCTGGTCGGCAAGACCGGCACGGCGCACACGGTGCTGCGTCCTTCAGGCAAAGTACTCATCGATGGCGAGGTATATTCAGCGGTGGCCGAAACAGGATTTATTACAAAGGGATCACCTATTACCGTCAGAAGGGAAGAACAGGGCCAGCTTTACGTTGTTGTTTCCGGACAGGCCTGAAAACAGAACGGTGATGATCATCAGGGACTATCAGAAAGGCGATTTCAATGCGATCATGAACCTGTGGTGCGAGACAGGCATGGGCAGCCGGACGAGAGGTGATGATGAGGCAACGGTTGAGCGCAGTATTGAGATGGGCGGCAGGATGCTGGTCATGTGCAACGAAGAGACCCGGGAAACCATCATCGGCACATCGTGGATGACCTTCGACGGCAGGCGCATCCATCTTCACCACTTTGGAATAGACCCTGCCTTTCAGGGACGGGGCCACGCCAAAGAGCTGCTTAGAGAGTCGCTAAGGTTTGTGAAGGAAAAAGGATACCAGGTGAAACTGGAGGTCCACAGGTCAAATGAGGGGGCTATTGCACTGTACCGGAAGGCAGGATTTGCATACCTCGGCGATTATGACGTCTACATCATCAGGGATATTCAGTCAATTGAAATTTAAAATGACTGCCAAGAAAGTACTGGCGTGGTCTTGAGAGGAGCATACAAACCTGAATTGGCAGTGGGAGCAAAAACAAAAAACGTGCTAAACACCACACTTTTATTGTCCGTGTTATGTTGCGTTATTTTTTTTGTTTATCAGATTAACGATAACCTTAATCATGGTTTCTTTTTCAGCAGGTTGGCTTACAGCAATCATTAAAGTCAAGGCAACCAGAGCATTGTCTTGTATACGTTTTTTGCCATTTTCCGTAAAGAACAACTTATTCTTTTCTAAAAAGTACAAGAATAGAAATGCTGCAATCCTTTTATTACCATCAACGAATGAATGATTCTTGGTGACCAGATAGAGCAGATTAGCCGCTTTCTCTTCGATGCTCGGATATAGGTCCTTCCTGTCAAATGTCTGATATATTGTTGATATAGAGCTTTTAAAGGAATCATCCTTTTCTTTTCCGAACAGCTGGCTGTTTCCATAGATCCTTCTTAATTCATTTATTTTATGGCTGGCTTCGGTAAATGTAATCCTGTAAAGTTCTTATCAGATGTTCCAGATATTTGTAAACTTTGATAGTCGTACTGATCAAGAATATCTAAAGCATAGGCGTAATCTGATACGATTTTCATAAGTCCTTCAGATTCTTCTGTTGTCAGTTTCTTTTGTTCAGTTACTTTAGAAAGCAGTAAAACTGTCTCTTTAAGTGATTTGAGACTTTCAATCTGGGAAGTAAGTCTTCTTTCATTAACTGCGAATCCATTTATCAAGTAGTCCTTGAGCACTTGATTTGCCCATATTCTGAATTGTACTCCCCTTTTTGAATTAACCCGATACCCAACCGAAATAATTGCATCAAGGTTATAAAATTTAACCCTCCTTTTTATATTTCTATCACCTTCTTTTTGAACTACCGAGTATTTCTCGGTAGTTGCGTTTTCTTGCAACTCTCCTGATTTATAAACATTTCTAAGGTGAAGTCCAATTGTGTCAGCGTCTTTCTCGAAGAGCTCTGACATTTGTTTCTGTGAAAGCCAGACTGAATCTGACTGTACAATTACCTGGATTTCTGTTTTATTATCTTGGGACTGAAATATCTTGATTCCGAATTCGTCCATAATCTTTTTCTGATAAAGATAACTAATTGTCCTCTAATCGGTCAGAACGTGGAAATGCAGCATAATGGCCCGCCAAAAATGGGAGGTTGTGTTATCCGACGCAAGCACTTGGCAGGGACTTGGTACTTTAGCCAGTATGTTGTCAGTAAACAGAATGTTTAAGTCAGTTCAGCAGCGCATTCAGGCATCGGCTCATTATTGCCATCCTGATCAGGTCACGCCTGCCGGTATCAGAAACATTACTGTCTATAAGAATATAGGGCATGAATTGTTCCTTCTTGCTTAACGCCTTGTATTCCTGAAACAGAGACATGAATTCATTGTCCATGAAAATCCATGTCTTCCGGTCTGTCCCATCTGAAATAATAAAGAAATCCCTCTCACCAAATGTTCCTGTTATGCCAAAGTCAATCTCACCATGAGTCCTGGCAGATAAGGATGATGATACATCTGCTGCATTCTTTGCCTGCCTTGGTGGCAGGAGCTCAGCAGAAAATGATTTCAGCAATAAATCTTCGCGGGGATTCATTATAATCCTGAAAAATCCTATTGTATCCATACCTTCGATAAGAATCCCGGTTGCGTTCTTATCCCAGAAATGAGCATGAAGCTCATTTGTTGCCACCGAGACTGAACCGTCATCGTTCACTCTTTCCCTTTCAGTCTCCCTGTATCCTTCGCAGAACAGAAGAATATTCCAGACAGGAAGTGAATCATTGCAATTTAATCTTCCGGTAACTTCAAAGCTGCCACTGTCAATGGAACCGAATCCTATCCCTGTAACCAATGTCAATGCTCCATCAGCCATATTGCGTAATACCGGGTCAGCTTTATTCTGGAAGAACGTGCTTTGGAGATTACCATATTGAATTTCCCTGGATCCCCTGTCGTCAAACTGGTATAAGCTGCCTCCCCAGGTAAACAAATCTGATACTTCGGCCGCTCCGGTTAAGAACCTGAAAGACTGGCTATGCAGATCAGGCACAAAAAATGGAACAGTATCCACAGCGCTCATAAACTTTTGCCCGGTAAATTGATCAAAATTGTGCCTGTAAGTCTCCTGATCTGAAACGGGTTTTGACCCAAGAAGGACAGTTCCAGTCTCGACATTATTGATCAGGATGGAAGCTGATGCGGCTGCAATTACTGACTTCATCCGTTCATCGAGATTATTATGCAGCCAGACGTACTTCCTGGTGACATCATCAAACTTCTGGACAGCGGCGATTGCCTTATCATCAATGGAAAAAACATAGCCACAAGTCATCATCCAGGGTGTCTTTTTGCCATCCTCCCATTGTTTTACCTCCCTTATCTGAATATTCGTCAGGCCATTCGTTAAAATACCTTCCGCTTTTATATCTCCAAGTATTTCCATCCCGGCGCCGGAAACCAAAATCATTTTCCAAAATGAAGTGTCGTTGCCGGGAGATATCAGAGCAGTATAATTATCAAGACTTCCGTTTAGGGTAGTTGCATTTCCAATGAAACCTGCGCGTTCGTTTTCGCTGTAATTCGCATTGATCATGGTTTTGACCAGTATCGTATCTTTATCGTTAACAGTAAAAACGAATGTCGAGTTAATGCCGGATTCGGAAATGGTTTCAGAAGCATAGTCTTTTTTACCTGGTGTTGTGGTACCCGTTCCGGTTTTCCCGGACACTATCCTGTAAGGGCCAAACTGGTACTTGCCGATCGTGCTGATTCCCTTCATCCTGGCTTCCATCGGGGTACTATTGGCTTTGAGTTCATCGTCCAGTTTCATGATTTTCTGCCCGTAAATGGCTAAGGGGTTTACCAGCATTATTAAATTGCTGATAACCATTATCAGAAGCTTCTTCATGTTCATTGCTTTTGTGAATTGATAACTGTGTTTTCCATAATCCAAAACATTATCTCAAACAAAGTTATGCCATAAAAACCAAAAGTCAAGTTCGGTCTTTTTCAGATAATCTTTAAGCGGGAAACCGGCTATCCCTGTTCCGGCACTAAATATCAGGAGCAGTCATCTGCCTGATTAAAGGGATGAGTTACTTTGTCAGGTTTGTGATAGTTGCAGACTGAGCCCGATGCATCGGGTTCTTGTCCCAATCCGCAGCTTTTAAATCAAATCAATTAACAATAAACAGAAACTCTGAGGTTTTCTGTTGTCTTTTTAGCCTCTAAGCAGCAATTTTACCTAGAGCTCATAAAGGCATGACAGTGTCCCTCAGAGTTCTGCTCAGATATAGGTTATTGTTTTTTCAGCACTGTTTTCAGCACTTTTTCTTTATCAAGTTTTTTAGTGCAGAAGAACCAGTCATAGCAATGCATCTCTTCTTTGTTTGCCATCCGCTCCTTCGCAACTCCGCATGAACCTGCCGTGGGAACAATAACATCGTCACCCGGCTGCCAGTCTGCGGGTGTTGCAATTGAAAATGCGTCAGCGGTTTTCATGGCAATCAGTGCCCTGTATAACTCTTCAAAATTTCTGCCCATGCTCAGGGGATAATAAATAACAGCCCTGATTATGCCTTTGGGATCAACAAAGAATACAGCCCTGACTGCTTTTGTCGAACTCTCCCCCGGCTGGAGCATGCCGTATTTATTTGCCACTTCCATCGTAATATCTTCTATAAGAGGAAAGTTGACTTCTACGTTCTTCATGCCTTTGTACTCGATCTTCTCTTTAATGGTACGCAACCAGGCGATATGGCTGTAAAGGCCATCGACTGACAGGCCAACAAGTTTACATCCAGCTTCTTCAAACTGATCAGCCATGCTTGCAAATGTCATAAACTCCGATGTACAGACCGGGGTAAAATCTGCCGGGTGACTGAATAAAATTACCCAGCTTCCTGAATAATCTGAGGGAAAATTTATCTCTCCCTGTGTTGTAACCGCCTTAAATTCAGGTGCCTTGTCTCCAATGCGAGGCATTGATACTACTTTTTTCTCTTCCATGTGTTTGATTTTAAGTTAAAAATTTAAAAAGGCTGTTTAATTAATTTCTTCTACAGAGGTACACCTTCCGATGAACGCTCACTCAGGCTTTCGCTTCTGTTTTTGATATTACAAATTCAGCGATTTTTTCAATTGCTCCGATAACCTCTTTGTTAGTCTGCTCAAAGACGCTTCTGCCATGTTCGGCTGCTTCTCCTACTTCCATCACAAGGGGAATCTGGCCGAGAAGCACGGTATCAAACTCTCTTGCCATTTTATGACCGCCTCCCTTGCCAAAGATATAGTATACTTCATCAGGGTGTTTTACAGGAGTGAACCACGACATATTTTCAATTATGCCCAGGATCGGGACCTTTACATCCGGGTTCGTAAACATGGAGGCAGCCTTTCGTGCGTCATTAAGGGATATCTCCTGCGGTGTGGTAACAATCAGGGCGCCTGTAATATTGAGTTTCTGGACTGATGTAAGCTGGATGTCGCTCGTTCCCGGAGGGAAATCGATAATCATGTAATCAATATCACCCCATTGGGTATCCTCAAGCAACTGTGTGAGAGCTTTGCCTGCCATTGGTCCGCGCCATATCAAAGACTGACCGCGGTTTATAAAAAATCCAATGGAAATGACACTCACTCCGTACTTTTGCACCGGGAAGAATATCTCTTTATCTCCAATTGCCGATACATCAGGTTTTACATCTTCAATACCGAGCATTCTTGGAATAGTCGGTCCGAAAATGTCAGCATCTACCAGTGCGGTCTTATGTCCTTCACGGGCCAGCGCGATTGCGAGATTGGCAGCAACGGTTGATTTACCAACCCCGCCTTTACCGGATGCTACCACGATAATGTTTTTCACCCCTTCCATGGGCAACTTTTCAAATAATTCACTCATATCTAATTCATTTTTAAGATTTTATTCCAGATTCCCTTTATCACTTTGCTTATATCCGATCCGCTGTCAAATTCATTTATGCTCAAACCCTGAACCATGGCTTCAACCATATCAGGATCAAAGGGCAGGTGCCCGCTGACATTTATTCCAGCTGTTGTGCACCACGAATTTATCTGCAGACTCATTTCTCTGTTCAGGTCGAACTTGTTTATTATAACATATGTTTCAATACCGAATTTCCTGACAATCTGATATGTCCGTTGCAAATCATGTAAACCTGAAATTGATGGTTCAGTAATGATTACAACCTTATTTACTCCGGTAATGGTTGACATGACAGGGCAACCTATGCCGGGAGGGCCGTCAAGTATTATTGTTTCAAGGTTGTTTTCTGCAGCAACCTGTTTAGCTTTTTCACGAACCATGTTTACCAGTTTTCCCGAATTTTCCTCTCCCGGGGCAAGTCGTCCGTACACCATTTTACCATTGCGAAAGGAGCCCGAATACATACGACTTTTATCGTTGGGGACCATTCTTATTGCATTTTCAGGACAGATACGGGAGCAGAGGAAGCATCCGTCGCATGATATTTCAGATATTGATACTCTGTCATTTTTTAGGGAGATTGCATCAAAACGGCAGTAATCGATACAATACCGGCAGTTGGTGCAACGAGAATAGTCAATAACGGCTTTCTGCCCTCCAATGTAAACCACTTCTTCCTCATGGATAGGATTAAACAGCAGATAAAGATTGGCTGCATCCACATCACAGTCAGCAAGTACCACGTTCACCGTTCAGCGTGGCAAATGCAGCGCTGATACATGACTTTCCGGTTCCTCCTTTACCGCTGATTATTGCTATTTCCATGTTGAAGGCTTATGTTTTCAACCAAACCAAGCATCTGTCGCGCCAGATGCGGATCGGTCTCACTGACTAATCTGCCGACAGAATACAATTCCGCTATATCTCTTATCTGAACGGAATATCGAACAAATGAGCAATGCCTTCATGTTCTATATACTCCTGAACACTATTATTTCCTAAACCTGCGCGGTTGATGATAACGCCGTATGACTTGTTTATTTTTTTGAGTGTTTCAACACTCTGTTTAAGATCACTTAATCCAAAAGGTGTAGGCTCTGTCACAAGCACAACATAATCGGTTGTTGCAACAGTTTGAATGAACGGGCATGATGTACCGGGAGGAGAGTCCATGATAATTATCTCAGCCATATCATCAGCCTGCTTTATGGCTTCTTTAATCATCGCGACAGGAGACATGACACCGACATTCATTCGTGCTTCTATGAGTGAAGGTTTGCCATTGTTTGTAATAGGTAATAACTGTACCAAGGGAGACCGGTTTTTCGCTTATAGCCTGAAAACTGCAGGTAACCGTGCATGCTCCGCAGCCGTGACAGAGATCTTCCATCACTTTGATAATCTTCATCTGAGGCACAATGAATATTGCATTATAGTTACAGTATTCATTGCATTTCCCGCAAAAAGTACATATGTCGGTGTTGATAACCGGCACCTGCTGGGTGACTTCAGTCTGCCTTATCTGTCTTGCCTCAAAGAATGCGACGCTGTTTGGCTCCTCGGCATCACAGTCAACAAGTACTGCACTGTAATTATGCTTCTGCAGGGTATAAAAAATATTTGTTGCAACAAAAGTTTTCCCCGTGCCTCCCTTACCGCTTGCTATTGCAATCTTCATTCCTTCAATAATCAGTTATATGCCACCCTGAGAGATTTTATTGACAATGTTGGTTTTATTGCCTTCTGCATCTTTGCTCCCTTCCAGGTCCCCAGGTTCTGATGAGTAACATAATATTTCTGTGGTATGGGATGAGTGCCAATAACAACCTCAATACCATATTTTTCAGTGATAAATCTTGTGAAATGGTCAATTCTGGGGCATGGAGGATAACCTACCACCAGTCCCGTGGCAAGGTGGATATGACTGTGACCCCGTTCTTTTTCATCTCTTCGGGTGCATACTCAATATTTCCTCCGGGGCAGCCTCCACAGGTAGTGAAAGCTGCCACTTCCACATCTTTGTCCCTGTACCTTTCAAATGCTCCTTCACGGTTTCTCAGCTGCACGGAAACACTTGCCGCCGGCACATGTATTGATACCTGTCGCAGATAATAATACCTATTTTGACTTTTTCCATTGTTTGAATTATTTATTAAGCAATGTCATTTAAGAGCTATCCTTCATCTTCTTTGAAGGGTAACAGGCTTTCCCCGTTCTTTTTTGACACAGGCAACTGTAATCTGTGCCTCATTGATTATCTCCCCGTCCTCATTTATTGCCTTGCAGTCAAAAACAATCCTTGCGCCCTTAAGAGATTTTAGGATTGTATCAATCCTGTATTTTCTGGTCATAGAAAGCAGGTTTAAGGAATTTCACCGAAGCATTTATAACAGGTAAAATGACGTCCTCTTCTTCTATTTCAGGATAGGGTATTCCAATACTTCTGAAAAGTTCCCAACGTGCTGTTTCATAATACCTGAAATAGTTTGAATGGTGCATAAAGCCCATCTGGTCAGTATCGGAATACGATACCCTGAAACTGTTTTCTGAAACGAATTCATTATCTGTTTCTCAGTTTGCCATGAATTATTTCAGCTGCTTTAATCAAAGGATAGCCTGCAGGGGAAGCAGTCAGACAAGGATGCGTTCCAATCTGCGATGTCAGCAATGAATTGACTGACATCCGGTTCTGAATTACTAGACCAATCACATTTGTTAGTTCTCCGGCGCTTAAACCACCAATGACTTCACCACCGATAATTACACCTGACTGACGGGCTGCTATGAGTTTGACAAGTTGTTTATGTGCATCAGGCAGATTCCCGGGTGACGGTCAATACCTTCAAATGTTCCTGTAATGGAATCAATACCTTCTGCTTTCGCCCTTGCTTCTGTAACACCTGCTGTTCCGAAACCGGTGTTCCCTATTGCTGTGGAATAAATAGCAATTGTACCGCTGAAGGTCTTCACAACATTCAGATTAAAAAGGTTCATTCCTGCTATTCTTGCTTCAGCACATGCAGTCGAAGCAAGCATGGTTGAGACTCTGGCACGGGTAACAAAATCGCGTTTCTGTGCACAATCACCAACAGCAAAGATATCCTTTTCATGGGTTCGCATATATTCGTCTACGGCAATGAACCCGCTTTCGTCCACATAGATCTCAGACTTCCTGGCGAGTTCCACTTAGGTTTATAACCAACAGAAAGGATCACTGCATCAGAATTCAATGATATCTCCGTTTTCGAGTTTGACTGATTCAACTTTCCTTTCACCAAGTATTTCTTTGATTCCATTCCCTGTTACAATTTTTACTCCCCTGGTTGCAAGTATTTCTTCTATCTTTTTTGACAGTTCCACATCGAAAGCGAGCATTAAAATATCGGGTAGCTTTTCTACCAGGGTTACTTCATGCCCGTGTTTAATAAGTTCATCAGAAAATTCCACTCCGATGAAGCCTGCGCCAATAACCACAACCTTTTTGCATGAAGCCAGTTTATTCTTCATTTCATCAAGATAGACCTTGTCTTTGGGTATAACGAACACATTTTCTTTTTCTCCCCCTACCAGCCATTTGGGTTTGAGAGGGATTGATCCGGTTGCCAGCACAAGCTTTTCATAATGAATTGTTTCTCCACTGGCAAGATCAACTGTTTTGTTTTCCTTATTTATTTTAACAACTTCATCAATAATAGATTCTATGCCAGCTTTCCCCAGCATTGTGTCAACCGGCATTAAATTCTGTCGCTGCAATCGAGTGTTCCGAAAATATACGGTATTCCACATGGGACCATCATTTCTTTTTGTTTCTTAACTAAAATAAAATTCTTCTTTGGCCATGAAGATTTTCCAGTAAGCGCGGCAACCATACCTGCTGCACTTCCTCCGATAACCAGTACATCTGTCGTTTTCATCTTTCTTTTATAGTTTATATTTTGATTGTTATGTTGTTATGAATTAGAATATGTTATGCAATTGAAAATGGCAATAGATTTTAAATGCATTTCTTAGGTGCGGATGTTCAGGACTCACTGAATCTTCACAATTAAATCCTTTGTGTTTTTGATCTTCACATTTTTCCCGGTTTTTCGTATAAGTTCTCCATAATTGTCAGGTGTTGTAATACCCTGGCATTCTTTTAATCCTGTTTAGTTTACTTTTCAGGAGATTCCTTCTTAGAGGCCCTATTTTGTCAATGAACAATACGCCATTCAGATGATCAAATTCATGCTGGAAGACCCTGGCTTTTACACCTTCGAGTTCTTCTTCAACATTATTATGCAGAATGTCCTGGTATCTTACCCTGATTTTCTCCGGACGTTCCACTTCCTCGAATAATATCCGGAAAACTCAGGCACCCTTCCCTGTAAATAGTATATCCGGCATTTCTCTCAATGATTGATGGATTTATAAAGATCCCCTCAAATTTCTCTCAATCCTATTATCCTGCTCTGTCAGTGGCGAAGTATCAATTATGAAAACTCGCTTTAGGATATTGATCTGGCGTGCGCCGAGACCTATACCTTCTGCTTTTCTCAGAGTATCAAAAAGCATATTATTTATCTCCAGGATATTATCATCTTCAGTTACTTCTGCTGAATGCTTTCTTAGAGTTGAGGAACCATATAGGATTACCGGAACGACCATTTTTAATTTTTAAAATGATAATAACGCAAATAGTATTTGTTCCCATTATAATTTACCTGTCTGATCAATTGCTGATTTATAAGAGAAGTAACGCTGTTCATAACTGCCTTATCTTTCTTTAACAGGTCGAATAGTGCGTCTTCTCTTAAAGGGTGCACTGCCGTTATATTAAGGATATCATCATAGATATTTCCGGTATAACCGGTATCAGCTCCTTCGAATCCCGTCAGAAGTTCCGTATTAATGTGCATATCATGAAAAACCTGCCATGCCTGGTTCAATTTTTCAGTATCTGGCGGCTTTATGTACGTCATAGACGGTGGTCTTGTCGGAATAGCCAGGTATGCTTTATCACAGGTTTTATCTCACTGATAAATTCAGCTAGTTTTGTGAAGTTTTCGGGCGCGTCATTTAATCCGTCAACCAGCATGGTTTCCGTATATAGCTTTCCTTTATATTCACCTGCAAAAAGTATAATATTTTCAATAAGACCGGCAAAATTCAAACTGACAGCAGGACGGTTGACCCGATTCCAGGTTTCATTATCACCAGCATCCATTTTAACTGATATCCAGTCAGCCTGATCAAGGTCTTCTCTTAACCTTTTGTCTGACAATAATGATGCATTTGTTAAAACCGCCAGCGGAATTCCAAATTTCTTCAATAGTGTAAGAGATCTTCCCAGGTTTATATCAAGGGTAGGTTCTCCGTTTGAGACAAAAGTCAGGTAATCGGGATAATTATCCGGATTAATCTTTTTCAGATGATGCCCAACATTCTGACAGATTACCTCTGGTTCGTAAATTAACTCTCTTTTACAACTTTTCCTTATTGTCTTACCGACCTGACAATACACACAATCATAGGGACAAGCTTTAGGAGAAAAAATATTGTTTATCCCGAGACTTTTCCCAACTCTCCTTGATGGAACAGGTCCAAAAGTTATCATGCCACTACATTGTTTGAATTGTTCACTCCGGATGCAGGGTTATAAACAACAAAACTGTCCTTTTTAACGTTCAGAATTTCAGCAATTACGTTACACTTAACCATTAGTAGATAAAAAATCCTTTCATCATTTAATGTGTAACAGACCCTCCAGGATTGCCCTGTCCTTTCGAAATTATCAAGGTCAGCTTCTTTAAAGTAACGTCTCAATACATCTTGCCCGATTTATAAGATATAGTTGAAGGTGCTTTGTATTCGTTTGAAATTACAGTTGTTACATTGTTCATTCCGATGTTTTCGGCATCTTCCATGGTAGCATCATTAATAACCGGAGCGCCTCTTACCACATAAATAAGGTTTGGATGGTTAATGGTTTCAATGAAGAGCTTGTCGAAACACAATTTCACCTGCATTATCTCCAAGATATAGAATCATGCTTTGCATATTCAATTGTTCCTTAAGTGTGCCAGATGATCAATTGCACAATTCAGCTTTCAAGCCTGCATGTTCATTGGTGCCTGCAAAGTTAAAACTCACATTTCGCTGCAAAATCCATTATGTTGCCGGCAAGAGCTAACCTCAGCGCTGTATCTGCCGGGACTTTGTGATACGGTTACCATTCTGTTCAAGATCATCGTACATGCTCAGTGATTAAGTCATTACTTATCCTCTTTTAGTTCCTTAAATGGGTCATGGTTTTGGGTGTATCCTCTCCAAAATATTGTGAAGTTCTCTTGAAAACTCCGAGGTGCAGAAAAATCGTTCCCCAGACTATTATGGTACAATTCGGCCATATCACGTGGTGAAGCAATTTTTTAGTTCATTTGAAATGTTTTCCTTTTCAAGTAATTTCTCAAATGCCCTTGCAACACAAAAGAAACATCGGTAATCTGATATCATAATTCGTTATGCTAATGATCGCAGTAATTTGCTCCGGCAGACAGTGTATTATTCAGCAGGTCATTGGCAAGATCCCTGGGCATTTTAATCGGTGCCCCTACAAAAACATTTATTTTCTGCTGATTGAACAGGTTTATTGCTCTCTGCCCCATGCCCCCTGCAATTACATCGGTTACACCTTTTTCAGCCAGCCATGCCGGGAGCAATCCTGGTTCATGAGGCGGTGGCGTGAGTAATGTTTCATTAGAAATAGTGCTGCTTTCAGCATCAATAATTGAAAACTGCCGCAATGACCAAAATGGGAGCATAATATTCCATTTTCCAATGGAATGGCAATTCGTTTTTTCATTTTAAAAATGTTAAGTCAAATTAATAATCTTATAAAAAAGAAGTCAGAGGCACCTTACATGTTTTAACGACTGCCACCGGAACGGTTTTGCCGTCCCAGACCTCTGCCTTTGCCTCTTCCTGTTCCTGCTCCTGATCTTCCCGGGCCAGGGCCAGGACCTCTTCCGGCAAATTCTCACTCGTGTTTTTGTTATGGCTGTTGGCATCGGCATCTGCCGGTTTTTTACTGTCTGCGCCTTTATTTGCACAGCGCCCCATTCTGCGGCCTGTCATGGGACCTTGTCCCTGCGGGCCTCTACCATTCATGTTTGGCATAATCAGGATTTTTATTTGTTGAACATTTCAATAATCTCTCTGATACTTTTATCAGGTTGTTTCAAAACAATCATCTGGATCTTCAGACTGTCGAGCAATGGTTTGATTTTAATTCCGAACTCTCCGGAAATAATCTTTTGCACATCGCGTGATGCCACCAACTGTACAGATGCAGGCCCGGCACCTTCCTGTGCATCTTTGTTTGGATTTGGTATGAATTCGTCGCCCTGGATTCTGTATCATAAATAATAAAGTATCCGCAACGACCAAAGCGTTGATCCAGTTTACTTTCCAGGTTGTCTCCGATACTTGTAATAGCTACTTTCATATCGATTTTGTTATAGATTTTAAATATTATTTCCTCACCATATTTTCTCCGCACACAGGACAAACTTCATCTTTACACGGGCATCCAAACGGGTGAGGTTCTTCAAAACCACATGCCGGACAAAAACATACATCATTACATCCCTCTAATGATTTTGTAGGTTCTTCATTATTCTGCGTCATAATTTGATACGCTGGTACTCCCACATAAGGGACATTTCTTAATCTCTTCCTGTTTATGCGGATTGTTAAAAAACAACCGCAGGCTGAACATGATAACCAATCGCTGTCAAAGTAAATTTTCCCTCCTTCAATAATAATTTGCCTGCCCAGAACGAGCGCTTCTGCTATTTTTTTCCTGGCTTTAGCATAGATTTTTGCGAGAGTTGGCCTTGACACGGCCATAAAAACAGCAGCCTGATCGTGATTAAGCATCTCAAAATCACATAAACGCAGTGCTTCATATTCTTCCAGATGGAGAAATATGTTTTTACTTTCGCCTGACTTCCAATTATTTCCATAAGGTTTTAAACCGGAAATAACAGGAGGATTGCTTATTTTTCGTAATCTGAAGGGTCTTGGGGACATATGTTATGAGCTATTGTTCACTACAAAGATAGTGAACTTATGCTCATAAACCAAATGTTTTTGTTTTTTATAAAAAAACCGAAGTATAGGGAAAGCAAGAAATTACAGCTCTCCAGAGCGCCAGGCTGCTGCGTGTGCCTTATTTATTTTATTCCATAATGACTTTCAAGAATTGTCCTGTTTAGCCTTCCGGGTAAAATATATTTAAAAACCACAGCCAGCTTCTGTTCAAGCGAGGCGATTATATATCTCTGCCTGGGCTTTTTGCTTTCAACAATCTTTAAAATTTTTTTTGCAAGAACCACAGGTTCCCAACCATTGGCCTCATCCTTTTCAATCTGTTTAAGAGCATTCTTAAAATTCTCATGATAAGGATCGAGAGTCATCGGTTGGAGAGAAGATAATTCCTGCGGTTAGCTGAATTATTTGTATGAAAATCACCCGGATTAATCACCACTACCCTGATATTGAATGGTCTGACTTCCATCCTGAGTGCCTCACTAAATCCTTCGATGGCAAATTTACTGGCTGAATAGAATGCCTGAAAGGGTAAACCCATAAGTCCGCCTATGGAACTGATATTTATTATCAATCCGCCCCCCTGCTTCCGCATAGATGGCAATACCTCCCTGGTAAGCAGCACCATACCGTAAAAGTTGGTATCCATCTGAAGTTTAATATGTTCTGATGGTATAGTCTCGATTGGTCCGCCGGTATGCATACCCGCATTGTTAATCAGAACATCAATTCTTCCTTCCTGATCAATTACGGTTTCGACTGCTTTTTTAATCGATGTTGAATCTGTCAGATCCAATCTGAGGAAGTTTATCTTGTTGCTTCTCTCGGAATCTCTGCGGATGGTTCCATAAACAATATGGCCTTGTCCTGAAAGAAGCCTGGCTATTGCTAACCCAAAGCCGGACGAGATTCCGGTTATAAGAATAACCTTTTTCATGTGAGTTTTTTTACTCTTGTTTGCACCTGCCGGAACCTCCTGATGGCAATTAGTTTAAAATTCCAAGTTCCTTTGCGGCCCTGGTTATTTTTTCAATTGAGATATCAACCTGCTCTTTTGTATGTGTTGCCATGAGTGAGTACCTGATAAGACTGTCTTCTTTCGGCACCGCAGGAGAAACAACCGGATTGACAAATACTCCGTCAGCAAGCAGTTGCATGGTAAGGGTAAGGGCTTTAAAATCGTCGCGGATAAACAGCGGGATGATAGGTGTCTCTGATTTACCCGTATCAAATCCGGCTTGTTTGAAACAGGCAAGGGCGTATCGTGTAACTTCCCATAGGTGATCTATTCTTTCCGGTTCACTGACCATAATATCGATAGCTGCGAGGACAGATGCTGCTGATGCCGGGGTCATGCTGGCGCTGAAGATCAGCGACCGTGAATTATGTTTAATAAAATTTATCGTCTCTTTGTTTGAAGCAATAAATCCTCCAAGCGAAGCAAGCGATTTTGAGAAGGTCCCCATAACCAGGTCTACCTTGTCGGTGAGGCCGAAATGCGATGCCGTTCCCGATCCGTTTTTCCCGAGGACACCAATGGAGTGTGCATCATCAACCAGAACCGATGCATCATATTTTTCTGCCAGGCTTATCAGTTCAGGTAATTTTACGATATCTCCTTCCATTGAAAATATGCCATCCACAACTATAAGTTTAAGGCTCTCCGGAGCGCAATGCTTCAATTTGCTTTCAAGGGCATGCATATTGTTATGGGCGTACTTGAGCACTTTAGAAAAGGATAACCTGCTTCCTTCAATTATCGAAGCATGGTCGAGTTCGTCAAGAAGAATGTGGTCACGCCGTCCTGTAAGAATAGAAACGACACCAAGGTTGACCTGAAAACCCGTACTGTAGCACAGAGCTTCTTCCTGGCCAACAAGCTCCGCAAGCCTTTTTTCAAGTTCGATATGAATATCCAGTGTTCCGTTAAGAAACCTCGAGCCTGCACATCCTGTTCCGTATTTGTCAATTGCATTTTTAGCTGCCTCCTTGATTTTAGGATGATTGGTAAGGCCAAGGTAGCTGTTCGATCCAAACATCAGAACATCTTTTCCCCTGATCTTAACAACGGTATCCTGGTCTGATTCTATTTCCCTGAAATAGGGATAGATGCCCGCTGCCATTACCCTCTGAGGGGCGTCATAACCTGAAAGCCTTGTCTGCAGGATTTTCATTCCTCTGGAGTTTTAATTAAACGTGGTCAAATATAAAAAGATTCTCTTTTCAAATGCAACATGCATCAGTACCTTATAATCGGGGTAAAGGCGGTGTTGTCTGCGTTGGTATGATTATACAATCAATTGAA
This sequence comes from uncultured Bacteroidales bacterium, assembly GCA_963732575.1. Taxonomy (GTDB): domain Bacteria; phylum Bacteroidota; class Bacteroidia; order Bacteroidales; family VadinHA17; genus SR-FBR-E99. Next base: position 204,354 of record CAVTAA010000003.1, on the reverse strand, counting down.
ATCTAAAATGTTAAAATAAGCTTAAAGACGCTTTAATATTTCCCTTTTCAATATTTTATGAGTATATTTGAAGAAATCTATCCAACATAAACATGGCACGAACAATTACTTTTTCTCAACTGAGGAAGATCAAAGACCAGCTGCCTGACGGCAGTATCAGAAAGATTGCCGATGAACTGACACTCTCTGAGGAGACTGTCAGGAATTATTTCGGCGGATGGAACTTTGACCGCGGGCAGAGTGCCGGGATCCACATAGAAAAAGGACCCGAAGGGGGTATTGTCACTATAGAAGACACAACGATACTTGAGCTTGCCGAAAGTATGCTGTCACGCTAATTCACCCCCCTGACTGGTAACATGTAACGACGCCCCACCAGGCGTCGTTACTGTAATATACATAAAACGGTCTCAGATAATTTTGCAGACAAGAAACGATGAAAAAACGCTTAGTAATTCCGGTCATTTTATTTATGCTGGCTGCAGGCCTCACCGCCCAGGATCAGAAAGCCATTCCGCAGCTCAGGTATGAATCAAACCACAGCCTGACATGGGAGGAGGCAATCAGTTTTTACAGCTCCCTTGATAAGGCTTATCCTGAAGCGCAGCTGAAAGAGATGGGAATGACAGATGCCGGCAGACCCCTTCATCTGTTCATCATCTCGGGTGATGAAGAATTTGACCCGGCGGAGATCCGTAAAAAAGGAAAAGCCATAATCCTTATTAATAATGGCATCCACCCCGGCGAACCCGAGGGCATTGACGCCAGCGCCAGGTTTGCGGCCGATATACTTGCAAACAAAGACGGGATGAAGAAATATCTCCGTAACTGCGTCGTCGCTATCATTCCGGTTTATAATATTGGCGGTGCCCTCACCCGAAGTCCGTACTACCGGATTGACCAGAACGGCCCTGAAGAAAAGGGAGCCAGGCGTAACACCCGCTTCCTCGATCTTAACCGTGACTTCGTGAAGCAGGATTCACGTGACGCACGCGCTTTCGCTGAGATTTACAGTTATCTCGATCCGGATGTGTTCCTTGATACCCACACAACCAACGGCTCTGACCATCAGTTTACGGTGACTCTCATCGCCACACAACCGGAGAGGATGTACCCTGATATGGAACAGTTTTTCCGAGGAAAGATGCTGCCTGAACTGTATAACCGGATGCTTGCTAAACATAATAACGAGATGGTGCCTTATGTACAGTACACTGAAAGAGGTGAGATAAAAGCCATAATGGGTTTTGAGGAGCATCTGTACTATTCAACAGGCTATGCCTCACTCTTCAACTCGTTCAGCTTCATGACTGAAACACTGACATATAAGCCATTCGCTGAAAGAGTAAAGGGGACATTACAATTTATTACCGAGCTGGTCAGGTTCACTTCCGAAAATTTCCGGGAAATGCTGAGCCTTAGGAATGAAGCCAACAGCAGAACACTCACCGAAAAAAAATACATGCTTGACTGGGAGATGGATACCACCCGGTGGGACCTGCTGGCCTACCGCGGTTACAGGTACGAGGAGACCACCGCGCCCATAACCGGAAGGAAAACAGGCTTTTATAATCATGATAAGCCTTATGTTGACACCATCAGGTACTATAACTACTTCAATCCTTCCATTACCGTTACCGCTCCTGAAGCATACATAGTACCCTTCGCATGGGAGGAGGTAATTGAACGCCTTCATAACAACGGTGTGGTAATGTACCAGCTTGAGCATGATACTTCACTGATGGTGGAAACATATTACATAGAGAGCTATGAACCGGCTAAAAGGTCTTCCCAGGGCCATTATTTCAACACCAGGGTGAAGGTGAGGCCCCAACTGCAGGAGATTGAATTCCTGAAGGGCGATTATGTCATTCCTCTGAACCAGAGATCAAATCAATACATCGTTTACATGCTTGAGCCGCAAAGTGAGTCCGGTTTCTTTACATGGAATTTCTTTGACTCCTTCCTGGAAGGACAGGACTGGTACTCTGTCTGGGGTTTCGAGAGCCATCTGAAGGAGCTGCTTGACCATGACGCTACCCTCCGGACTGCTTTTGAAAAAGCCAGGCAGGAAGACGCTTCAATGGCAAACGATCCTGTAGCGCAGCTGCAATGGCTCTATCAGAACACACCGGTATCGGCACTTGAGAAACGAACAATGCTTTATCCTGTCGGAAGACTGATGGATGACAGAAGAAATTCAGAAGGAAACAGGCCCTGACAGAGATCTCACCTGGTAAAGAAATCAAGGACGGTCTCGTCCTCCAGCCGTGCTGTAAGATTGTCGCCTTTTTTCACCGGGCCCACACCGGATGGCGTCCCGGTAAAAATAAGATCACCTGTCTTTAGTGTATAAAAACGCGACACATAAGATATTATCTCATCAAAGCCAAAAATCAGATCGGAAGTATTTCCGGTCTGTTTTCTTACTCCGTTGATGTCAAGAGTAAAGTTGATATCAGCCAGGTCAGCAAACCGCTCTTTAGGAATGAAATTGCCGAGTGGTGCTGAGCCGTCGAAGGTTTTTGACAGCTCCCAGGGGTGTCCTGCCTGTGAGAATTTTTTCTGCAGATCGCGTGCAGTGAAGTCAATGCCAACTGTCAGGGCATCAAAATACCTGCCGGCATGCTTTGCCGCAATACCCTTACCGAGTTTTGAAATACGTAGTACTATTTCCGCCTCATACTGAACGTCAGAGGAAAAATCAGGTATAAAAAACGGCTTGTTCTTCTTAAGTATTGCAGAATCAGGTTTGAGGAATATCAGCGGTTCAGCCGTTAACGGCTTGTTCATCTCAGCCGCGTGCTTCCTGTAATTCAGGCCTACACAGATTATTTTCATAACCTTATCAGGCTTTACCGAATGAGCGCAGTTTTATTGCAGTGATCACCTGCTTGGTATTGAGAGGGAAGTCTCCGTTCATCATCCATGAATAATAAGAAGGTTCTTCCTTAAATACCTGTACAACAGGTTTTCCCTTATGCTTACCGAAGTTGAACACCTCTGTGCCCTGTTCGTTGAAGACGATGCGGCCCGCAAGGTCGGCATTGTTGTTGAATGCGCTGAATGAGGAGAGTTTCTCAATATCATTCTCGAGATCAGGGTACCTGTCGAGCTGTGCCTTCAGTATCTCGTATGTGGCTGCTGCGTCTGCTTTGGCGCTGTGAGCGTTCTCAAGCTCCCTGTCACAGTAGAATTTATAGGCAGCGCTGAGTGTCCTCTGCTCTTTCTTGTGGAAGATAACCTGAACATCAACATACCGGTGCCGTGCAGGATTAAAGTCGACGTTGACACGAAGGAACTCTTCACAGAGGATGGGTATATCAAATTTCATGGAGTTGAATCCGGCAAGATCGCATCCCTCAAGGAAAGAGGCTATTCTTTTTGCCACATCCTTGAAATGCGGTTCATTTGCCACATCAGCATCGGTGATGCCATGTACGCGTGTCGCTTCTGGTGATATTGGTATACCCGGATTAAGTCTCATGGTGAGCCACTCCTCTGCTCCCTCCGGGACCACCTTCATGGCAGACAGCTCCACGATACGGTCAGAAGCTATGCTTACCCCGGTGGTCTCAAGATCAATAATGACCAGGGGTTTCTTCAGATTTAACTCCATTGTGCCGGTAATCTCAGGCGTTAATCATCATCGGCATCAGCAGCATCAGCAGGTCTTCCTCCTCATTGCTTGTCTCAGCAGGAAGGAACAGTCCTGCCCGTGTGGGATCAGCAAGCTCAATGAGAACATCCTGTGATGTGATATTTGAGAGGATCTCAAGGAGGAAGACAGATTTGAAGCCTATCTCCATGTCATCACCCTCATAGAGGCACTTGTGGCGCTCGTAAGCCGATATTGAAAAGTCCACATCCTGTGCCGAGACGGTGATCTGGTTGGGGGTGAACTGCAGCTTCACAAGGTTACTCGCCTGGTTTGAAAAAACCGAAACCCTGCGGAGGATATTATAAAGCTCAAGCCTGTCGATACGCACCTTCCTGGGGTTGTTCTTGGGTATGACAGAATTGTAATTCGGGTAGTTGCCCTCCACCAGCCGGCAGACAACTTTATAATCAGAGAGATTAAAGAATGCGTTCCTGTCATCAAACTCCACGGTGACCACGCCGCTCTCCTTCGGAAGGATATTCTTCAGCAGCGATGCGGGTTTCTTGGGCAGGATGAACGAAGCGCTGTCATCAGCCTTTGCGTCGCTTCTCTGATATCTCACCAGCTTATGGGCGTCGGATGCCACGAACGTAAGCTTTTCGGAAGAAGCCTCGACAAGGATCCCTCCCATCACCGGACGCAGCTCATCATCAGCAGTGGCAAAGAGTGTGCGTGATATGCCGGCAAGAAGAACATCAGCAGCAAGATTGAATGTAAACCGTTTTTCCTTTTTGATTACCGGAAGAACAGGAAAGTCTATCCCGTTCTGACCCACGATGCTGAAGCGGCCGTTCTCGGAGTTGATTACCACAGCCATGGTGTCAGGGTTGACATCAAAGGTCAGCGGCTGCTCTGAAAACTCTTTCAGCGTATCAAGCAGTATCCTGGCCGGGAGAGCAATGGTTCCGCTGCCGGTTATATTGTCAAGCCTCATGCGCGTAATAAGCGTCGACTCGAGGTCAGAGGCTGTTATTTCCAGGTCGTTACCACTGATGCTGAAAAGAAAATTGTCAAGAATCGGAAGGGTATTCTTTGAGCTGATCACCCTGCTGATGGCCTGTAAATGACCGAGAAGCTCTGTGCTTGATACAACAAATTTCATATAGTCTGTTTTAAAGTTATCCAAAATTAACCCGTTATCACCCGTCAACTCATTGATTTATTGAATTGTCGGCTTTGAAAACCGGGTTATCAATATTACAAAAAAATATCTTACCCTCAAACAAAATTATTTCACTGATTTATAATGTCTCTGCTTTAGCCTGTTATAGGCTGCACCCGCAGTGATGATCAGTATCACCGGGATAACAGTATTGACAAGCTGCCAGAGGGTGCGCTGATCCCTTGACCTGGCCTGATCGAGCAGTCTGGGTTTTATCTCCCGTGAACGCATCTCTATCAGTCCGTTGTCATTGACAAGATAGTTGATGCAGTTGACCAGGAAATCCTTGTTGCCGAAGGTCTGCTGCGTATACCTGTCGAGCCCCAGTGTCAGAGGCTCAGGTATGCCTCCGCTCATGCTGACTTCGTTCCTGATTATGTCACCGTCAGCCACCACAATCATCTTAGTGGGTTTGCTTTCTTCAGCGACGTGTTTTCCGGCTTCGCCTATAATGCTCTCAGTCATACGGTTAGCGAATGCTGACCTGAACGTCCCTTCAAGCAGCAGGGCAACAGGCAGCTCGCCGGCTGTGAACAGTTCCTCAGGGATAATCTCATCTGCTTCTTCCAGCGAGATAACCTGCGGGTGGCATGACAGTACGTGTATGACCGGATGTTGTCAGCAGAATACTCTTCTTAACTCCCGGATCACGGCCGACAGTATCAACTGAATTGGCGAACTCAGCTTTTACCCTGTTAAGGTTACGGGTGACAGGATGATCCTGTGACGGTCTCAGCAGCGGATAATAGACCCACGGTGCCGGCACATACTGCGGCTGACCGTCAGGTCCGTTTACCCTCAGGGGAATGACAAGGCATTCAGCATCCTGTATGATGACCGGGTTGATCCTTGCGCCGTACCTGAACAGCATGTCATCCAGGGAGAGAGGTTCGTACAGGGCTACTGTTGAACCTGAAAGAAGGCTGTCGGCATTGACGTTCACCTCCTCAGCAAGCCACAGCACCCTCCCTCCATTCATGATGTACTGATCAATGACGAATTTGTCCTTTTCATCAAATGGCTTTTTCGGCGCTGCAATAATTATGGCAGCATAGCGGTCAATGATACCCGGATTTCCGTCAATGGTGCCCCTGTCGATATTGTAGAATTTTGCCAGTTCGAGTGTCAGATCGGCAACATAAATCTCATCTAATTCACCGTGCCCCTCAATAAAGGCAACCCGGCTGACAGAATCCGCAGTTGCTGTTGCTATTGCCTGAATGATCTCATATTCAAGTCCTTCAGTCGAGTGAAGAAGGTTGGTCTCGGCAGGAAGTGACGGATTGTTCCTGAGGAAGTTAACCGGAATCGCCGTCTCGCCGCAAGAGACCGTCATTGAAGGAAATATCCTTTTCTGTGTTCTTCCGCCTTCCCCGTCACTTGCCATGACGTTGACAGGCATGAGGCCGCGGCTGATCAGCTCGTCGTGGAACCTGTTCCTCTCAGCTGCGTCAGGTGAACCGGAAGGGTTGATAAATCCGAAAGAGACCCTTCTCCCTGAGGCGATACGGAACTCGTCAAGGTACTGGCGGGTGTTGCGGCGCAGCTTCTTGAATGCCACAGGCATCTCTCCGTCAAGGTAAACATCTATATGAACGGCCTTGTCCATCTCACTGAGGATCTTTTTTGTCGGAGCGGCAAGGGTGAAACGCCTGTCTTCGGTAAGATCGACCCTTATGTTCAGCAGCGAAAGCAGTACAGTGATGATTAGCGCCGCTCCGATGATCATAAGCGGTTTTTTCAGGGAGCTGCGCCGCAGTGCTATCCTTGCAGCCTCATTGAACAATACCGTAACAAAGATGAAATATGCGACGTCACGGATGTCAAGCACCCCCCTGCTGATAGACTTGTAGTGCTCATTGATGCCCAACCTTGATACATACTCGTCTACTGATGAGAGTCCCGGCAGCAATGAAATTGAATCAAAGCCTGTAAAGACTACGAATGCCAGACAGCTGCCAGTATGAAAGAAACAACCTGGTTTTCTGTCAGTGAAGAGGCAAAGAGGCCTATGGCCGAGTAGACGGCAGCAAGCAGGATAAGGCCGATGAATGAACCTGCTATGCCTCCCCTGTCAAGATTACCCGGGGTCTCACCGAGCACCCAGACCGATATGACAAACACAATGCACGGCAGCAATGATATCAGCACCAGCACAACAGAAGCGAGGAACTTACCGTATATTATCGCACCCTCGCCAAGAGGACGTGAATAGAGCAGTTCAAGCGTCCCTGACCTGCGTTCCTCGGCAAGAAGCCTCATGGTCACGGCAGGAACAAGGAAAAGAAAGAGCCAGGGAGAGAGAACAAAGAGAGTATCAAGACCTGCATAACCGCTGTCGAGTAAATTCCATTGCCCAGGCATAACCCACATTATCAGGCTATTGGCAAGAAGGAAAACGATCATGACAATATAGCCTGTGAGCGAGCTGAAAAAACCTGATATCTCTTTTCTTAAAAGAGTGAGCATAACATTTTGTTTGCTGTAAAATTATTGAAAACTTTCAAGGTCCCGGGGGCCTTCGTGCATTTTTGATTTCAGTGACTGTAGTGCCGGGGTAATAGAAGCCGGTAATCTGATCATGTTTCATCTTACTGGCAGCCATTGCCTTTGCCCCATCCTGACAAAGCCCTACGCCGTGTCCGTAACCCCTTCCTACGATTATGATGCTGTCACCCGATAATGTCAGCGAGTAAAATGATGAGCGGAGATTAAAACGTTGCCTGACGTCTTCCCTGGAAATATGTATCCCGGCAATGTTGTTGCCCACGGCCCTGACCGGCTGACTGCCTTCAGGCGAAAAAAGCTCAGTCTCCTGTCCGGGCTCCACTTTTTTTGTTCTGAGGAAGGCATTCCACTCACTCAGCGGCACGCTGGTCCTCCATTCTGATGATCCCGAATAGCCGCACCAGGGGTCTTTAACCGATATCAGATAAGGGTACTTCGCGACCCATACAGATGATGATGAAGCAGTCACCCCTCCGCAGTTTCCATGGAAGGCTGACACAATGAGCATACTGTCGCGGTCGATGATCACTCTGCCTGACGTGGCCAGGCACGAGCTGACAATTGTACTGTCAGTGATTATCCCCGGATAGACCTGGCAATGCGTGTCATCACACAGATTATAGCCGTCAAGCACATGTCTGTCAATATTACGGTAGACATATGTCCTCGCCACGACGGCCTGGGCACGGAAATATTCTGCCGGACCGCATTTTACCTGCCTCAGCCCTGACAACCCCCGGCAGATAATTCTCAACGGAAGTGATGTTAAGTACCTGCAATGACCCGGGGTATGACTTCACCCTCAGACTGCCGTCGAGAGTCTTCAGTTCATCACTCCTGGCAGGAGCACGCAGGGTGAAAAGAGCATCTGCCGAAAGAGGTTCGATGCTTAGTGAATCTGTCCACGGAAGATGCTCCGGAAAGTGTCCGGTAGATAATCATGTCATCATGCCTGGTGATGGCGACAGTTTCGTTAACCGATATCTTCAGACCATTAGCTTTCCCGTCCCTGAGGAGGAACTCACCCTTCACCGGAGTAAACACAACCGTAACCGGACGGGTACGGGCAAACATCCTGATGCTGACCTGTCCGGCGGAGGTTACCGGCAGAAGCAGCAGAACAATGAATGCCAGGATTTTTATCATGGTCAGTTTCCGGAGCCTTTAAGGTTATCAACCATATCCGAGGCTATACGCGCTGATGCGCCGATGTCGCCCAGTATCCGTCGAAGCTGCCTGATAGTCAGCCCTTATAATGTCATGTTTATGTCCGGTCCTGATAATGCCCTGCAGCTCCCTGTAAAGAGTCATCTGGTTCAGATCTGTCTGTATCAGCTCCCTGACCACTTCCCTGTCCATTATCAGGTTGACGAGTGAGATGAAGCGGACCTTAATGACAGACTTCACCAGATGATAGGTCAGTGAGCTGGTCTTGTAGCAGACGATCTGCGGCACATCAAAAAGTGCGGCTTCGAGTGTGGCGGTACCTGACGTCACAAGAGCTGCCTCAGCCACTGAGAGGAGGTCGTATGTCTTCCCGTAGATAACGGTAACAGGCATAGGTACCTATAATATCCCGGTATATATTCTCCGGAAGGTGCTCCATACCGGCAACCACAAACTGGTAGTCCGGCAGGCTGCTGGCAACACTGACCATCTCAGGCAGTATCTTTTTTACCTCCTGCAATCTGCTGCCTGCAAGGAGGGCTATCACAGGCTTTTCGTCAAGCCCCAGGGAGTTGATAAGTGTTTTTCGGTCACCGGTCTCACTGCGCCATGATCCGACCTGGTCAATAAGCGGGTTCCCAAGGTACACGGCATCGTAAGCCGTGCTTTTTAAAAAAAGCTTTTTCGAAGGGGAAGATTATGTAAAGCCTGTCTACGTACTTCTTTATCTTTTCAACTCTTCCTTCATTCCATGCCCAGAATTTCGGGGAGATATAGTAAAAGACTTTGATCCCTAAGCTTTTAACATACTTCGCTATTCTCAGATTGAAACCCGGATAGTCGATAAGTATAACCACATCCGGTTTGATTGCATCTATCTGGCTACGGCATTCGGCAAAATTTGCCTTCACTTTCCGGATATTGACCAGCACTTCCCATACGCCCATGAAGGCTGTTTCACGATAGTGTTTAAGCAACTTCCCCCCTGCTTCCTTCATCATATCGCCTCCCCAGCACGAGATATCTGCATCCGGATCAGCCGTGACCAGGTTCCTGAGCAGGTTTGACCCGTGAAGATCACCCGACGGTTCTCCGGCTATGATAAAATACTTCATCCTAGAAAAGCTTTATTCCGAAGACGACAAAGGCCCAGATAATTGTAATACCGAGAACCCCTTTTGAAGCCCTGAGCATGTCAAAACGGTTAAAAAGCAAGGAAGATGATGATGTTCGTGAAGACTGCAACGCTCATGATCTCAGTCACATTGTCAGCAGCCTCCATGTGTCTGAAATATTCTTCAAATGAGACGCCGTGGCGTGTTATCAGGAAGAACACAAGGAATGCCAGCGCCGGCAGGACAAGTCCTGAGATCACTCCTGTCAATGCATTGTTAAACCGTTCCCTGAACCACATATCAGAATTTTGTTTTGAGTTCGCTGAGAAAACTGTAGGCAGTCATGTCAGTAGAGACAGGCACCACAGAGACATATCCGTTTTGCATTGCCCACTCGTCCGTGTCTGTCGATTCAGGTTCATGATTGATGAATTTACCCGTCAGCCAGTAGTATGTCTTCCCCATTGGGTCTTTCCTCTTTTCAAATTCCTCCTGCCAGCATCCCCTGGCCTGCCTCGCGACGCGTAATACCTTTGATCTCCGATGCCTGTTATTGCCGGAATATTGACATTCAGGCATACTCCCTGCGGCAGGGGTTCGGCTGAGGACCATTTTGCATATTTTCCTTATGTATTTCTCGCATACCGTGAAGTCGGCAGTGGGTGAATAGCTGTTGAGTGAAAAGCCCGCCGAGGTGATACCGTAAAGACAACCCTCGAGAGCAGCAGCCATCGTGCCCGAATATAAAACACTTGCTGATGCGTTTGAACCGTGATTGATACCTGAAACGATGAGATCCGGCTTGCGTTCCAGCAGCTGGTTGACAGCGAGTTTCACACCGTCAGTGGGCGTCCCGCTGCAGGCGTATATCCTCAGGTCATCGGTCTCCTCAAGGAGCTTGACCCTCAAAGGATGCTTTACAGTCAGCGCCTGTGACATCGCGCTGCGGCTCTCCGTAGCCGAAATAACCACCACCTTGCCAAACTCTTTCATGACACCGGTCAGTGTCTTTAATCCTGCTGCATACAAACCATCATCGTTGGTGATAAGTATCAGTTTGTCATTATCCTGTATGATCATCTACCTTTTTATTGAAGTGCAAATATAACTATTATGATCATCCGATTTATAGTGCTGCCATGATGCCTCTAACCTTTTTTATTTACTTTTACACCTTGTAAAAATCAGACTAATTATACCAGGATGAAGATCTCTTATAACTGGCTCAGGGAGTATTTGAATTTTGATGCCGAACCGGACGAGCTGTCGGCCATACTGACAAGCATAGGCCTTGAAGTTGAAGGTGTTGAAGAATGGGAATCTGTCAAAGGAGGCATGAAAGGTGTGGTCATTGGCAGAGTGATCACATGTGAAAGACATCCTGATGCCGACAGGCTGAGTGTCACCACTGTTGACACAGGTGGTCCCGAACCTCTTCATATCGTCTGCGGTGCACCCAACGTTGCTGCGGGACAGGTCGTTGCCGTGGCAGTGCCAGGCACAATGATATTCAAGGGAGATGAACAGTTTGAAATAAAGCGGTCAAAAATACGCGGACAACTCTCTGAAGGGATGATCTGTGCAGAGGATGAACTGGGTATCGGTACTGATCATGAGGGCATAATCGTGCTTGACCCTGCCGCAAAGATCGGCTCTCCTGCTGCCGATTATTTCGGTGTCACCACTGACACGGTCTTTGAGATAGGGCTCACACCCAACCGCATCGACTGCAGCTCACACTACGGAGTAGCGCGTGACCTGGCTGCCTGGTTCAACCTTCAGAAACCTGTCAGGGCCAGGCTGCCTGAGATAAAGGAATTCAGGAAGGACAAAAATGAGGGCGCCGTCATCGGTAACAGTAAAATCGCCGGAAGCGTGCATAAGATATTCCGGACTGACCATCACCGGCATCACTGTGGGGCCATCACCTGCATGGCTTCAGACACGCCTCAGGTCAATAGGGCTCAATCCCATTAACAATGTGGTTGATGTCACCAATTTTGTTCTTCACGAGACGGGACAGCCCCTGCATGCCTTCGATGCTTCAGCAATAACAGGCAATAAAGTAATCGTGCAGACACTTCCTGACAAGACAAAGTTCGTGACACTCGACGGTATGGAACGCGAGCTGTCATCCTCAGACCTGATGATATGCAATGAGAAAGAAGGAATGTGCATTGCCGGAGTATTCGGCGGACTAAGGTCAGGAGTGACTGACACAACAACCTCTGTCTTCCTTGAGAGCGCTACCTTCAGCCCTGTGTCTGTACGGAGAACATCAAGAAAGCATGACCTCCACACTGATGCATCTTACCGTTTCGAAAGAGGAACAGACCCCGTGATGACCATCTATGCACTGCAGAGAGCAGCCCTCCTGATAAAGGAAATGGCTGGAGGACAGATCACAGGTGATATCGTGGATATATATCCGGCGCCGGTGAGAAAAGCCGTGGTGAGGCTTTCTCTTGACCGTATGACAAAACTTATTGGTAAAGATATTCCCGTTGAGACAGTCAAGACAATCCTTTACAGCCTTGACATACAGATCACTGATGAAACACCCGGGGAGCTGACCCTCGAGATCCCTCCCTACAGGGTCGATGTCACCCGTGAAGCTGACGTTACTGAAGAGGTACTGAGAATCTACGGCTATAACAACATCGGCATAAGCAATGAGATGCACTCGATGCTGTCATACACTGAAAAACCTGACAGGGAGAAAGTGGCGGTGAACATGGCTGAGCTTCTCTCGGGCAACGGATTCGCTGAAATCATGTGCAACTCACTGACGCCGTCGGCATGGTTTGAGACGACCGGCGATTTCGACACTGCTTCAATGGTCCGCCTGGCTAACCCTCTCAGCAACGACCTGAATGTAATGCGGTTATCGCTCCTCCCGGGAATGCTGAACACAATTTCCTGGAACATCAACAGGCAGAACAGCGATCTCAGGCTCTTTGAACTGGGATATGTCTATAAGAAAAAACCGGGGAAAGGAACACTGGAAATAACCGACAATTACAGTGAGAAACAGATCCTGGCACTGGCGGTGACCGGCAACATGGACAGACAGAGGTGGAATAAGCCTGAAACAGCTGCAAAATTCTTCCATATAAAAGGATATGTCGGAATGTTGCTTTCAAGGTTTGGCATCACGGAAAGAGAGATAACCGTGACTGACGAAGCTGCCGGATGGCTCAGGGATGCAATGAAATACACAGCAGGAAGTCTCGATATGGCATCTTTCGGCCAGGTATCGAAAAAGTATCTCTCGATGTTTGATATAAAACAGGATGTCTTCTATGCCGAGATCAACTGGGAAAACATCATAAGAACCATTAAAGCCGGGAAACATCCGTTTCAGTGAATTGCCAAAGTACCCGTGGGTACGGCGCGACCTGGCGCTCCTTGTTGATAAGTCAGTTAAGATTCAGCGATATAAGAGATCTGGCTTTTAAGACAGAGCGTAACATTCTCCAGGAAGTTGACCTGTTTGATGTATATGAGAGCGATACCCTCGGAAAAGATAAAAAATCGTATGCCGTCTCATTCATTCTGAGAGATGACAGGCAGACCCTTACCGAAAAGAGTATTGAAAAGGTCATGGGCGCTCTTACAAAGGCTTTTGAACGAGAGTTTGGGGCTACCCTGAGATGAGTAAACTGCTTGGCAAGACAAACGATTATCTTTCACTGGTTAAGTTCAGCCACACTGTCTTTGCATTACCCTTTGCTCTCATCGGTTACTTCCTTGGTGCAACAAAGGAAGGTTACGGTTTCGATCTCAGGACATTCCTTCTGATGCTGGCATGCATGGTCTTTGCCCGCAGCGCTGCCATGGCGTTCAACAGGTACGCTGATTACCGGTATGACAGCATGAATCCAAGGACTGCAACCAGGGAGATACCGGCTGGCAGGATATCAAAGCGCAATGCCCTGATATTTGTTGTCATAAGCTCATTGTTCTTCATTACGGCCACAGCTTTGCTTAACAGGCTTACCCTGGTTCTTTCTCCGGTGGCCCTCCTGGTAATTCTTGGCTACAGCTATACAAAGAGATTCACACCGCTCTGCCACCTGATCCTTGGCCTGGGTCTGAGCCTTGCACCCATAGGAGCGTATATTGCAGTCACCGGTACGTTTGCCCTGCTCCCTCTGATATATTCAGGCATTGTGCTGACATGGGTCAGCGGATTCGATATAATATATGCAATGCAGGATGAGAAGTTTGACCGCCAGACAGGGCTGTACTCGATACCTGCAGTCACATCACCCCGCAAAGCCCTGCTTATTTCTATTGCACTGCATCTGCTTTCAGCCCTGTTCGTTGCAGCAGCCGGACTGACGGGTGACGGAGGAATCATTTACTGGGCAGGCGCCACTAATCTTCCTTGCCCTGCTGGTTTATCAGCATTCTATTGTAAAGCCTGACGATCTGAGCAGGGTCAACCTTGCCTTCGGTACCACAAACGGCATCGCAGGAGTGCTCTTCGGCATCCTGGTGATCATTGACCTCCTGGTCAGGCAGAATGTTGTATAAAACCAGCCCGTCAGAACCTAAACACAAATGATAAACCGAGATACTCCTTGAACTGTACCATGGGAGCCTTCTTCTGAATGCCGTCACTGCCATTGACAGGATTATTTTCACTGTCAAAGACCGGCAGTAACGTATCATCATCATATATCACGTGCAGGTTTACCCTCAGTTCGGTAAACCAGTTAAGGCTTACAGTGGTGATCATCTCCCAATCGACATCTACGTTCTGAGGTTTTGAAAGGAAGTTGCTGAACAACTGTAACCTATTGCTCATATTTACCTTATCAAAAAGTGCAAGCTTACTGTTGAGGTGGATGTAAGCTCCCAGTTCGTTTTTTGATCTCTGGTCTGCAGGAATACCAAATTTGGTCTGATTAATTGTCTGTATCAGGCACATATGTTCCCTTGTAGGATAAAGGTGAAAAACTGATTGATGTATTTTTATCAGGCTTATAGTCAAGTCCGTAACCGACAATAACAGTGGCCGGATTAAAGAATTTGGATACTTTCACTGTGTCATTGGGGTAATTGTACCCCGGCAGAAACTGCGTCTTGAACTGGAACAGTCCGCTAAGATCAAACTTTCCGAACGCCTTGTGACCTATCTTTGAGTTTATCTCAAGGAAATCAAGGTTTTTATTAATGTGCCATGGTTTTCCTGACGCCTGCAACCCAAGAGCAAACCGTACCGTTGTGGCTGAGTTCACATTGGTGACCTTATTATTGTAGTTCAGATAACTGGTGACGTCGAGAATGGATGTGACGTTATCATCACCTCCTTTTGCCCAGTTCGTGACGACACCCTGTGACAACAGATAAGAGATTTCACTCCTAAATTTCCAGTACCGTGGTTTGATCTTGCTGAATGCCACCTTGCGCAATTCTTCTTCCCGGGCCGTTGTAACATTGACCTGCGGATCGATGTACCCGTATGGCAGTGTCTGCTTCTTAAACTGAACACCCTCCTCCGCCTTGAGCGAAATGGTGTTCCTCTGTGGGCTGCCTACCCACACAGTCACCGAATCTCCCTTGCCGTCAGGCAGCCAGAACCTGACCAGGTTATCACTCCTGGTGTTAAGCCATACATCAGGACCAATACCCGACTGGTTTGTTATCTTCACTAAAGTCGAATCACGGTCTTCAAGAAAGCCGATCAGGGAGCCTACCGCCGCTTCTATTGAATCGCTCATGTACGGATATTCGAGATACCGGAAGGGAAAATCGCCGGTGTTCAGCGCAGGTTCAGGAATAGTATCGGTAATAACCAGAATAATTGTATCGATAGCCTTCTCAGGCAGAACGACCCTGACAGAATCAAAGACATAATAGTTCTCTATGGGGACCCTGATCTTCTCAAAACTGTAACCCGAAAGAAAACTTATGGTCGAATCTGCCGGAGGTTCTGAGGAGAAGCGAGATCAGGCGCCTGATGGATTCACGCAAAGGATCATTGCTCATCTTCCATATACCGGCCTCGGAGTATATCTTCTGGAGGAATATGAGAGACTGCTGACGGTCAAGGTGAATGTCGCCCGGACCGGATATTTCCGGTAATTGCGCTCCCGTAATAAGCCTGCCGTTGTCCTCCGCAACAATGACGCTGTCATTCAGTGGTGCAGGCGCAGTCAGCTGTTTATCATCAGGCTGACCATAGATTAATGCACTGCTGTACAGACAATAGGACAACACAAGAAACTTAATGGTTCTCAGTTTCATCATACAATGTTTTTAGCATTTTTTGGATTGCACCCCAAACGTAAAAGCTATATTTGCAAAAATAGCCATTTCCATGATCTTCCTTTTTCAAACGGAAAGAAACAGGAAACTGATATTTCAGAATATCAAAAACAGGGATGCTTTCCAGGCATTCCCCGGGATTTCCTGATCCGGGGCCCATCAGCTAATTCTTAACTCTTAATTCTTAATTCTTAATTTAAACTTATGAAACTTCCATATTGTGAACCATTTAAGATAAAAATGGTCGAATCGATGCACAGGAGCACGTCTGAGGAGCGTCAGGAATGGATAAAGAAGGCATCCTATAACCTTTTTAACCTTAAGTCAGAACAGGTGTACATTGACCTTCTTACCGATTCAGGCACAGGCGCCATGAGTGACCAGCAGTGGGGTGCTGTGATGACAGGTGATGAGAGCTATGCCGGATCATCATCATACTATAACCTCAAGGAAGCCATCAGGGATATAACCGGTTTTGAATATTTCCTTCCGACACACCAGGGGCGGGCAGCCGAGAATGTTCTCTTCTCCGTCCTGGTCAAAGAAGGTGATGTCATCCCCGGCAACGCTCACTTTGACACCACCAAGGGACACATTGAGTTCAGGAAGGCCACAGCGGTAGACTGCACCGTGGCCATCGCCAGGGACATCACTGCCATCGATCCTTTTAAAGGTAATGTTGACCTTGATCTCCTTGAGAAGGTGCTGAAGGAGACGCCCCGTGAAAAGATCGGGTGCATCGTCATGACAGTCACCAACAACACGGCCGGCGGACAGCCTGTCAGCATGGCCAACATGAGAGGCGTGCGTGAGCTGGCCGACAGGTACGGCGTATTGCTGATAATTGATTCAGCACGTTTTGCCGAGAATGCATGGTTTATCAGAAACCGCGAACAGGGTTACGCAGACAAGAGCATCAGGGAGATAGCACGCGAGATGTTCTCCTATGCTGACGCGATGACGATGAGCTCAAAGAAAGACGCCATTGTGAATATCGGAGGTTTCATCGGCTTCAGGGACAAAGAGCTGTATCCGCAAAGCCACCACATTCAATATCATGTTCGAAGGCTTCGTCACCTACGGAGGCATGGCAGGCCGTGACATGAATGCACTGGCACAGGGTCTGTATGAAGGCACCGAATCAGACTATCTTGAATCACGCATCAGGCAGGTCACCAGGCTGGGCGAAAAGATACAGGCAGCAGGCATCCCGGTGCAGGTCCCCATCGGCGGTCATGCTATCTTCATTGATGCCGGAAAATTCCTGCCGCAGGTACCTGCCGGCGAATTCCCTGCCCAGAGACTCGCAGTCGAGATTTATCTTGAGGGAGGTGTGCGCGGCACCGAGATAGGTACCCTGATGGCTGACCGCGACCCGGTCACACGCCTGAACAGGCACCCTGAGCTTGAGCTCATCAGGCTTGCCGTGCCTAGGAGAGTGTACACGGATAACCACATGGATTATGTGGCAGCAACACTGGCAAATGTCTGGGAAAGACGCCGGGAGATCACCAGGGGACTTGCAATAAGATGGGAAGCACCAATCATGCGGCATTTCACAGTAGAGCTTGACCTTCTGCCTTAATGAAAAAACCTATCTTTACTTCAGGGATAACTGAACCACGATGATAAGATCAATGACAGGCTATGGCAAAGCCATGCTTGAGACAGCACACCGGAAAATAACCGTTGAGGTCAAGGCGCTGAACAGCAAACAGGCTGACATCAGCACGAAACTTCCCTGGATCTATAAGGAGAAGGAGCTGGAGGTAAGAAATATGATCCTCAGAAAACTTGAAAGAGGAAAGATAGACCTGTATATTTCTTTCGATGCGATGGAAGAAGAGCCGGCCCCGGTGATCAACAGGAATATCGTCAGGAGCTATTACACCCAGATGAAGGAGATCAGTGAAGAGCTTGGGATTGAAGGCGGTAATGAACTGCTGGGCATCGTGATGCGCCTCCCGGAGACACTTAAAACGGAAAGGCCGGAGCTGACTGAAGATGAATGGAACCAGGTCTCCGGCCTGATCGAAGAGGCTCTTTCAATGGCAGACCTTTACCGCATCGAGGAGGGTAAAGCCCTGGAAACAGATCTGTCACGGTCAGTACAGAAGATTTTACAGTCGCTTGAAAACCTGGCAGCTGTTGAAGGTGATCGCCTGGTACGAATGCGCGACAAGCTCACGGCATTGCTTAAAGAGGCCGTTGGAACGGAAAACATAGACCAGAACCGTTTTGAGCAGGAGCTGATCTTTTACCTTGAAAAACTTGATGTCAATGAGGAGAAGGTACGGCTGAAAAAACACTGTGACTACTTCACTGAGACAATGAATAACTCAGGCCTTAACGGTAAAATGCTTAACTTCATCTCTCAGGAGATGGGGCGTGAGATAAATACAATAGGCTCAAAAGCCAACGACGCTGCCATGCAGAAACTGGTGGTAATGATGAAGGACGAGCTTGAACGCATCAAGGAGCAGTCGCTTAATGTCCTGTAACAGTGATGGCAAAGAGCAAAAAAAACAAGGTCCTGATAATATCTGCACCGTCGGGCGCGGGTAAATCAACCCTTGTGAATCATCTTCTCAGATCAGGCTTCCCTCTCGCGTTCTCAGTCTCTGCCACCAGCAGGAAACCAAGAGGCAGCGAAGTGAACGGGCGGGAATACTATTTCATCAAGGCTGCGGAGTTCAGAAGAAAGATCAAAGCCGGGGAGTTCATCGAATGGCAGGAGGTGTATGAAAATCATTACTACGGCACATTGAAGAAGGAGATCGACAGGATCACAAAAGAGGGTATGATACCTCTCTTTGACGTCGATGTAAAAGGCGGGATCAATCTGAAGAAGATCTTTGGCGACAGCGCTCTTGCCATCTTCATCATGCCTCCATCGGTGGAAGCGCTGAAGGCAAGACTGATAAAACGGGGAACGGATACACCTGAAGATATCAACATGAGAGTTGAGAAGGCTTTCTCCGAGATACTGCTGGCTGACAGCTTCGACAGGGTGATAGTCAACGATGACCTTGACAAGGCGTGCAACGAGATCTGGTCTGTTGTCAGAGAACTTCATTAAGGAAAAGATAATGGAGACAGGCTTATTCTTCGGTTCATTCAACCCGATTCATATCGGGCACATGGCTATAGCCAACTATATTGCCGAGTACTCATCGCTGAAAGAGATATGGTTTGTGGTCAGTCCGCATAACCCGCTGAAAACCAAAGAGACGCTTCTTGGCGACCGTGACAGGTTATATATGGCAGAGCTGGCCATCGGTGATGACACCCGGTTCAGGGTCTCCGATGTGGAGTTCACCCTCCGGCAGCCATCGTACACCATTGACACAATGGCTTATCTTACCGAAAAATATCCTTCGCGCAGGTTCACCCTCATCATGGGTGAAGATAACCTGACCACGCTGCATAAGTGGAAGAACGCAGAGGAACTGGTAAAAAGATATCCTATTGTTGTCTATCCGCGGCTGAACCCGGGAAGAAGAAGCAGCAAGAGGCTGATTGAGATACTGCAGATGGCATCTGTCACGGAGGTCAGCGCACCGGTGATGGAGATATCAGGCACCTTTATCCGCAGTGCCATCAGGGAAGGAAAGGATGTCTCATGGTTTGTTCCTGCCCCGGCATGGAAGTACATACGGGAGATGCATTTCTACGAGTAGGAAGGGAAGAATTAAGAATTAAGAATTAAGAATTAAGAATTAAGAATTAAGAATTTGTAAATCAGATGATTCGCAAATAGAAAATCGAAAATTTCTCAGACACTTAGACTTCAGACCCTCAGACCTTCCTTATGATCTCCATTCCCCGTCTTTATTGCCTCTTCATTCAGGGGAATGAGATTGTGGTATCTCTCAGGCAGGGATTTCTTTAATCCCTTTACCACAAATTCGGTCTTGAGGATTGGCTTCACCTTCATGAAACCACCCAGCACAATCATATTGAACACCTTCTGCATTTTCATTCGCGAGGCCTCCTCCGCCGCATCAACCAGTAGATTGTGATATCTTTTCTTTGCGGAAGGCGTGTCATGCCGTTGCTGTCATAGATCAGTGTTCCCCCCGGCTTGACGCTATGCTCGAACTTGTCCATGCTCTGCTGGTTAAGGATGATGGCTGTGTCAAAGCTCCTCAGAATAGGTGAGCTTATCCGTTCATCGCTGAGTATGACGTTCACGTTGGCCGTCCCTCCCCTCATCTCCGGTCCGTATGACGGCATCCAGCTGACCTCCATATCCTGCATCATGGCGGAATAGGCCATGATTTTCCCCATTGACAGCACTCCCTGTCCGCCAAAACCTGCAATTATTATTTCTTCTGTCATTTCTTTCCAAAAATTAAGTTGATTTAGACATTGTAGCGACGCCCTGACAGGGTGTCGTTACATGCAATAATTATAATTCTTCCGGAACTTTGATATCTCCCAGCGGATAGGCCGGGAACATGTTCTCCTCCATCCACTGGTTTGACTGAACCGGTGTCATCTTCCATCCCGACGGGCAGTTTGATACCACCTCAATAAAACAGGTTCCTCTCTTTTCTCTCTGATACTCAACTGCTTTTTTAATTGCTTTCTTGAGCTTTCTGACGCCGGCAGCAGTACTGACACTCTGACGCGTGACATAGCATGTCCCGGGCAGCAGGGCAACAATGTCAGCCATCTTTATGGGCGAACCCATCGTTGTCTTTTCGCGTCCGTAAGGTGAGGTGGATGACTTCATGCCCAGCAGGGTTGTGGGGGCCATCTGTCCGCCAGTCATGCCGTATATCGCCGTTGTTTATGAAAATAATGAGGATATCTTCTCCCCTGTTGCAGGTATGAATTGTCTCCGCGGTACCTATGGCTGCAAGGTCGCCGTCGCCCTGATAGGTAAAGACGAATTTGTCAGGCATGAGACGCTTGACGGCCGTTGCCAGGGCCGGGGCTCTTCCGTGGGCTGCCTCCTGCATATCAACATCGAGATAATTGTACATCAGCACCGAGCAGCCTACCGGTGAAATGCCGACGGTTTTGCTCTGAAGATCCTCTTCCTCAATCACCTCTGCCAGCACCCTGTGAGCTGTGCCGTGGCCGCACCCGGGACAGTAGTGCATCACATTGTCAGTCAGTATCTTTGACTTTGAATATGCCAGGTTCTCCGGTTTTACTATGTCTTTTATATTGAACTCTGCCATCTCATTTTCCTTTTATGAATATTTTCAGGTTTTCCACCACCTCTTCCGGCGTGGGTATCATTCCGCCCATCCTGCCGTAGTGGCTCACGGGTGTCTTGCCGTTCACTGAGAGCATCACATCTTCTACCATCTGTCCGGTGCTCATCTCCACTGCGAGCATGCCCCTGACCTGTGATGCAAGCTCCTTCAGTCTTTTCTTCGGGAAGGGGAAGAGTGTGATGGGTCTGAGAAGGCCGGCCTTAATGCCTTCGGCCCTTGCCAGCTGCACAGCCTTCTGACAGATCCTTGCGCTGGTTCCGTAAGCAACAAAAAGATACTCGGCATCGTCTGTCGAAAACTCTTCAAACCGGACCTCGTTCTCTTCCACCTCCTTATATTTGGCTACCAGCTTCAGGTTGAACTTCTCCTGGCGCTCAGCATCAAGATCAAGTGAAGTGATGATGTTCCGCTCACGCGTTGCAGGCTTGCCTGTGGTGGCCCATGGGAGGATCTCCTCCGATCTCTTTTTCTGCGGCTTGAGATATACCTTTTCCATCATCTGTCCGATAGCACCGTCAGACAATATCATCACAGGGTTTCTGTATTTGAATGCAAGATCGAATGATAGTTCGACAAAGTCAGCCATCTCCTGCACTGACGACGGTGCCAGCACTATAAGGTGATAGTCGCCGTGTCCTCCTCCCTTGACTGCCTGAAAATAGTCGCTCTGAGCCGGTTGTATCGTTCCCAGTCCGGGTCCGCCTCTGACAACGTTAACAATAAGGCAAGGCAGTTCGGCGCCTGCAATATAAGTTATCCCCTCCTGCTTCAGGCTTATGCCGGGTGATGACGAGGAGGTCATCACCTTTTTACCGCAGCCGGCGCCGCCGTAAACCATATTTATGGCTGCCACCTCGCTCTCGGCCTGAAGCACCACCATGCCGGTTGTGGTCTGCGGGTTAGCCTCCATCAGATATTCAAGTATCTCGCTCTGCGGGGTGATGGGATACCCGAAATAACCATCGACACCGGCTCGTATCGCTGCTTCAGCGAGAGCCTCGTTGCCCTTCATCAGTTTCAGTTCCTTTTCCATTAATCTATCTGTTTGTATCTTTTTCCTTTTATCCCATCTTCAGCTTGTAGACCGTGATTACTGCGTCAGGACATACAACCGCACAGTTTGTACAACCTATACATGCATCAGGATTAGCCGCATA
This sequence comes from uncultured Bacteroidales bacterium, assembly GCA_963732575.1. Taxonomy (GTDB): domain Bacteria; phylum Bacteroidota; class Bacteroidia; order Bacteroidales; family VadinHA17; genus SR-FBR-E99. The sequence goes on along the minus strand of CAVTAA010000003.1, from coordinate 182,077 downwards.
AGAGTAGTGATAACCCTTTCCGTTAACCTCCACTGCAAGCGCAAGTGTCTGGGTGGGGCATGTGACAACGCACACTTCACACCCCTTGCATTTCTCTGTGTCAATAACCACAGCACCTCTGATCTTTGCCATCTTACTAGTATTTAATCCTTATTTATAATTCTTATTCAAGTTGTTACGGGATTATTCTTCCTGAACAGTCTTCAGTCTTTCTTCAAGCAGCGGCATCTGGCTGCGCTTCACCTGAGATACACAGGCCCTGAGCCCTTCCTCCCTTTCGCTTCCTGTAATGCTCAGTGTTATTGCGCCAATGCCGTAAGACAGCAACTCCTGCAACAACTCGCCGCCACTGAACCCGGGATAAGAAATGGTGAAGTAGAAACCGTCAGCCAGGGGCTGGTCAATATCCCTGTCGTAAACGATATTGAAACCGTTTTTGATGAAAAGTTCTTTCATGATAGCCGCCTTGCGGCCATAGTCCTTCGTATTTTCAACAAAGTTATAAATCCCGTCGTTAACATCTTTAAGAATCGCTGTAAAACCGTATTGCACCGAGTGAGTAACCCCGGACGACAGGGCGTAGAGAGCGCCAAAGATCATAGCCCTGCCAAATATCTCCGTTGAGTAATATCTCATCAGGTCAGGGTAATGACGGTTATAAAGGTGGTCAGACATGACCATGAGACCGATGCGCTGACCGGCATAGCTGAATATTTTTGAGCTCGATATGAGTATGATATAATCATCACAGTATTTCGCAACTGTAGGCTGGTAAGGAGGCCTGCCCGGGACCGAATAATCACTCCGGAAATCCATTCCGAAATAAGCCAGGTCCTCAATCACGATAGCGTCATACTTCTTGGCCAGGGTGCCTATCGTCCGGAGTTCATCTTCCGTCAGGCAGATCCATGCAGGGTTATTGGGATTGGAATAGAGAATGGTTGACACCTTGCCGCACTGAAGCATTGATTCAAGTTTTGGACCCAGTTTCTCACCACGGTAATTGTAAATGTCAAAAGACCTGTAATCCTGTCCGAGAATTCTTGTCTGAGTCTTCTGGACCGGGAATCCCGGGTCAAGGAAAAGCGTTCCTTCCTTGGTCCGGTCGTTCCTGTTGGCAACCATAAAGCCTGCCATTCCGCCCATCATCGCACCTCCCGTAGGTACGCAGCATTCAGGTTGTACGTCGGTATCCAGGAAAAGCTTTACGAACCGTGCCGCTTCCGTCTTCAGTTCCGGGAGGCCTTCAATGTCAGGATAGACTGATGCCACTCCTTTCTTAAGAGCCGCTATCTCAGCATTGATACCAACCTCCGCCGACGGCAGTCCGGGTACACCCATCTCCATCCTCAGGAATTCGACACCTGTCTCCTTATTAAGCAGATTGACAAGTTTGACGATCTCCCTGATGCTGGCATGACCGATATCAGTGATACCGCTGTCGGTGATCGCCTTGCTTACGGTTTTATGATTTATAGGGATGTTTTTCATAAATCTTCTATTTTAAGCCCTCATCAGTGCCCACAAGGTATCAATCTTTAAGTTAACTAAAACTGCTATTTATCATATTTGAAGTTTGGCTGCGGGTTTGAAGTCTGAGAGTCTGAAGTCTGAGGGTCTGAGAAATTTACGATTTGCGATTTACTATTTATCTGATTATCAAATTCTTAATTCTTAATTCTTAATTCTTAATTTTCACCTCCTGCCAGTTGCCTGACCCGAAAGTGCAAGTATGACGCCCAGAACAGTGCTAAGCAGGGCGGCAAAAAGGATCTGGAACTCCGGGGGCAGCAGAAAGGTGATTGTCTGTGCGGGGATCCAGAAGAGCGGAATTGTTTTTTTAAGCACAAAGCCCCACATCGGTTTCCAGTCAACAGCGGCAAGCAGATGCGCAATGTCAGGCACTTTCAGTAACCTGCTCCGGTCTCCGCGTGCCGAAGAGATGTGCAGATCAGTCACCCTGTGTGTTACCATCAGCACGGGGGCATAAAAGATATTCAGGAAAAAACTGATGCAGAAGGCCAGCACGATTTTTGGTGCGGTCACCGGTCCGGCCATGATGGCTGATGTGTTTTCCATCCCCAGATGTCCTATTACAGAAGGTACCCCGCTGCCAAAAATCATAAAGGCGGCTTTCACTGTCATACCCAGAAAGCCCCATACAAGGGCGCGCGGGCAGGAGTCCGAAACCGGCCGGGAGATAAACGCCTGTTCTGATCCTGCTGCCGAGCATCTCGCCCAGCGTGGCGAGCAATGCAAACTTTATGAAGCTGGCTGTAAAAGCCCATTCGGTGCTGAACCACACAAAGAAATCATACAGTGTGCCTGACACAAAGAATGGCACAAAGATAGCTGCAAATACCAGTATGAAAATCAAGTCAGCTTTTTTCATTGTCAGCAAATTTTTCTTGCGGTCTTGGGTCAGCTAAAAGCCGGAAACTGCCAGTCTGCTAATTAATTGATTATAAAATTCTTAATTCTTAATTCTTAATTTCTCAATCCTCACCCTCGCGTCCACAGCCACGATGTTATCTCCTGAGCCGAGCAGCGGATTGATATCCATCTCAAATATTTCGGGTGCCCCGGAGAGCAGGTCAGAGAGCGAGGTTATCACTTTTCTGAATGCCTCTTCGCTGATGCCTTTGCTGCCACGGGTGCCTTTCATTATCTTGTATGATTTTAGTGAACGTATCATCACCTCCGCCTCCTTGTCCGACACAGGCGTCAATGAGGTGGCGACGTCCTTGAAGACCTCAATAAAAATACCACCCATGCCTGCCATGACGAGATGCCCGAACCTGCCTTCTCTCTTCGCACCGCAGAAGAGCTCCATCCCGCTGATCATCTTTTGAATAAGTATTCCTGTGACCTCCGGCAGCTTCATCATCCTGGTGAACTGGGCAATTACCTGATCCTTTGTGCTGATGTTCAGGGCTACACCTCCCATATCTGATTTATGCAGCGGTCCGATTACCTTCATCACCACCGGGAAGCCCATTGTGACGGCTTCCCTGACAGCATCTTCCTGAGAAAATACCACTTTCTCTGGCACTGTTTTAATGCCTGCCGCATTCAGCAGCACAGTCACCTTGTCAGGCGGCAGGTAACCGTTTCCGGCTTCCTCTATGACCGACCGTATCTCTCTGTCATCCGTTACCGCTGACTGCCGGTCTGTCTCTGCCGGGGCCGGGGTGTTAAATACTTTGCATAGCGCCCTGCCGAAGAGAACCTCATCAGGAAATATCGCATTGCCCTTTGATGTGAAATCAGAGATCTCCCTTTTCACATTGATTATTGAAGGCATAACCGGAAAGACAGGTTTTTTGCATGAGCGTATCTTTTCGTGTATCAGATCGTAGACATCATCCACAGGGAAGAGGCCGGGACTGCCGAAGATCACGGCCATGGCGTCAATATCGCTGAAATCGTTCTCGCATGCATCGATGATATAGCCCAGTTGCTGAGCTGTTCCCGTCGCCAGGAAATCGATCGGGTTAGCTACTGATGATCCTGCAAACAGCTTCTCAAGCAGCTGCTCTGCAAACCTGCCGGACAGGTGCGGTACTTCCAGCCCCCCTTCGCTGAGTGTATCGGTAAGCATCACCGCCGGTCCTCCTGCGTGTGTGACCACTGCAATTCGTTTGCCTTTCAGGTGCTTGTAGGTAAAGAGAGCTGCCACATACGCCAGCTCGGTACGGTTATAACATCTGACGATGCCTGCCTTGCGGAAAAGGGCATCCACGGCACTGTCAGGTGATGCCATTGCTCCCGTATGTGAAGATGCGGCCCTGGAACCGGCTTCCGAAGTGCCGGCCTTGATGGCAGCAATACGGCATCCCTTCCTGATCAGAGAGGCTGAGTGCTTTAAGAAACGTGCAGGATCACTTATATTTTCAATATACAACAGCTTGATCTTAGAGCTGAGCTCCGGATCATGGGTCATGTCAAGATGCTCCAGAACATCCTCCACGCCGACCTGTGCACTGTTGCCTACCGACCAAACACTTGAAAAGGGAAGACCGTTTGTAATGGCCGTCTCAAGGATAAACACCGCAGTGGCACCTGAACCGGATATGAAATCAATCCCATTGGCTGATAACCGTGGTATGGGTTCTGTGAAGACCCCGTGATAGTTCTGGTTCAGATATCCAATGCAGTTCGGACCTATCAGGCTGCCTCCCGTCCTGTCGATTGTTTCTACTATCTCTCTCTCAAGCCCGGCGCCTTCTTCATCCTCCTCACTGAACCCTGCTGAAAGAATGATGAAGCCTCCTGTGCCCTTTTCTTCAGCAAGTGTGCGCACAATGGCAGGACAAAGCCGCGCTGCCACAGCGATAATTGCCATATCAGTCTGAGGCAAAAGGCTTACATCAGCGTAGGCCTTATGACCCTGCACCTCGGGAGTCTTGGGATTGACGACATAAACGTCTCCCCTGTAACTTCCTGCGAGTAGGTTCTTCAGTACCTTCCCTCCGGCCTTGGAAATATCATCAGATCCGCCTACAACAACAATATTCCTGGGATTCAATAATTTATCACTGATCATATTCAGGATTTGAGTTCTTCTCGAAAGATAAAAACATTTTGATATATAACAAATGACACTGACGGATTTTAGGGTTATCTGATTTCTGTTGTCAGTTTTCTGTTGTCAGTTTTCTGTTATATTTGATTTCAGGAAATTTTCCGGGTGATTACCTTTGTCACGTATTAACAACAGATGAAAACAAATAATATGAATACACACTGCAGAGCAACAAATGTCCGGCAGGGGCTTCTAAAAAAGTCATCGATTGGCCTAAACATTTATGTTGAATTGTTGTTCGAGTTAAAAGGATAATTGAACAGATGACCTCAGGGATAGTGTCAATACTCAACAAAAAGGATTTTGAAAAATCGGATATACTTGAACTGCTGCGATGCGGCGACGAAGATGCAACGCTCCTCTGCCGGACGGCTGCCTCAGTGAGAAACCAATATGTAGGCAATGTAGTCTATCTCAGAGGTCTGATCGAATATTCCAATATCTGCGGCAAGAACTGCCTCTATTGCGGAATAAGAAGGGATAACAGTAATATTGACCGTTACTTCCTGACCAATGACGAAGTTCTGAAAGCAGCCATGGATGCATACAAAATGAATTTCGGCTCAATAGCCATCCAGGCCGGAGAGAATACATCCCAGGCTTTCACAGATAATATTGAATATCTTGTCCGTACAATATTAAAAATGACTGACGGACGTCTCGGCATCACCCTCTCTCTTGGTGAGCAGAGCAAAGAGACCTACCAGCGCTGGTATGATGCCGGCGCTCACAGGTACCTGCTGCGTATCGAAACCTCAAGCAAGGATCTGTACCGCAAGGTCCATCCCAATGATGACATGCACAGGTACAACAGAAGACAGGAATGCCTTAAAGCCCTGCAGAAGATTGGCTATCAGACAGGCACGGGAGTTATGATCGGCCTGCCGTCGCAGACGCTGAACGACCTTGCAGACGATATTATCTTCATGCGTGATTTTAATATTGATATGTGCGGCATGGGTCCGTTTATCGAACATACGGATACCCCGCTGGGCAAAAAGGGCACGGACAATCTCTTCCTGAGAGAGCGCTTCAACCTGACCCTGAGAATGATAGCCATTCTAAGGCTTGTGATGAAAGACATCAACATCGTTGCCTCCACGGCAATGCAGACAATTGATCCGCTGGGGCGTGAGATGGCAATAGGTAGCGGAGCCAATGTCATCATGCCGAATCTGACACCCAGCCGTTACAGGGATGGCTATCGCATTTATGCAGGTAAACCGGGCTACCTTGAGATAGACGAGAATAATATAGGCGGACTAAAACTGGAATTGCTCAGCGGGACACGGATCGGGCTGGGAACATGGGGTGACACGCCTCACTACGCCAAAAGGGTTGCCGGCTAAGGTATCAGGCAGGAAAGCAGATGCGGCCGATAGCTATATCATCTATATCACGCAATGCTCTTTCAAGGGAGACATACTGTTTCACATCGCCGGTGAGTTCCAGAATGATAAGTCCGGCAGGCTCACCGAAATAAACCTCGTTGACGCCCAGCCGTGTCCGTATCACGCATCCGAACGTCGTCAGAATTTCCTGAACCTTTATTCCAAGCTCATCGCGTCTCGGCACCATAATTCCCAGCAGTGTTACCCCGTCACATTCCATTGGAGCGTCGGAAAGGCCGTGCGAAAAGAGCATTTCCCTTACGATTATTCCCTCTGTCTTTTTCAGCTTGTCAACCAGATCCTCACATTCGTCGGGAATGCCGGCAAGATGAATGATCATGAAGCCTTCGCGACTGCACAACTCACTGCTCAGTTCATGAAATCCGAGGCGCGTGCTGATAACACTGCCATACATCGACAGGATTTTCTGAACAAGCCCTGACTCCTTGATCCTGTCTGTGATTTTGATACCAATTACTCTGGCCATGACTTATATTATTAATAGTAAAGGTCTCTTTCTCCGTTCTTAATGAGTTCAATCTTCTTTTTAATGCCATCCTTCAGCCCCTCATCCATACCGGTCATGTTTTTTTCAATTGCCTTCCAGCCTTTCTCGGCCAGCTCAGGAGATGCATAATCAACAATATATTCTGACAGTGTCAGTATGGCATTCGGTGTACAGTAACGCTTGATGAAACCGGGCACGGAAAATTCCATGAAGTGCTCCCCGGTGCGCCCGAGACGATAGCAGGCTGTGCAGAACGACGGTATATAATCATTTTCTATCAGCTCATTTATGACATCGGCCAGTGACCTTTCATCATTGATCCTGAACTGCTCCCGGTTAAGGTCCTGAGTCACGTTCTTTGAAGCGGCATAACCTCCGAGCTCCAGCTTTGTCCCTCCGTCAATCTGCGATACACCGAAAGCCATTGCCTCGGCCCGTACATCATGACTTTCGCGGGCGGTGAGGATCAGCCCTGTATATGGCACGGCAAGACGAAGAATGGCTATCAGTTTCTTGAAGTCATCATCGCTGACGTAGTATTTACCGTTCAGGTTAAGCGAGGAGGCGTCCTTGATCCTGGGGAATGAGATAGTATGAGGGCCGACATTGTAACAAGCCTCAAGGTGATTGGTATGACGCACCAGCCCCATTACCTCGAACCGCCAGTCGTACAACCCGAAGAGAGCGCCCACTCCGACATCGTCGATGCCGGCTTCCTGAGCCCTGTCGAGTGCGGTGAGCCTCCACTCATAGTCGCTTTTCTTGCCGCCAAGATGATACAATTTGTAGGCATCCGGATCATATGTCTCCTGAAAAATCTGGTAGGTACCGATGCCTGAATTCTTGACGGTCCGGAAGCCGTCTATATCCATAGGTGCAGCGTTTATGTTCACCCTGCGTATCTCCCCCCTGTCCTTCTTTACCGAATAAACAAGCCTTACGTTATCAGCAATAAATTCAGGACTGTATTCAGGATGTTCGCCGTAAACCAGGATAAGCCTCTTCTGCCCGTTTTCCTCGAGAGCCACGACCTCATCCCTAATCTCATCATTGGTGAGCGTCCTTCTTTTGGCATCCTTGTTTGTGACCCTGAAACCGCAATACTGACAGTTGTTTCCGCATTTGTTACCGATATACAGTGGTGCAAAGAGAACTATTCTGTTGCCATATACCTTTTTCTTCAGCTCCCTGGCGCCCTCTTTGATCTCATCAGCGAGCTCAATGCTGGAATTGATCAGAACTGCCGTCTCTGCAAGTGTCAGACGCTGCTTGTCAAGCGATTTTGATATTATCTCCCTCGACTCTTACTTTATCAGGTTTGGCATTGTTAAGAAAAGACCATATCTCGGCCGGGTCAATGAACCGCTCCATACGACGGTCCGGCAAACTGCATTTTTCAGGATTAAACTTCATTTCGTCTCAATTATAAATCCACCCCGCAAATAAAAACACAAAGATACTGATTTTAAGGTCATGTCTGACCGCCACAGCTTCAGAAAATAAGCTCATGCATCTCCTTAACTCCTCTGGCTATGGACCTCTGCGCCGGTTCCCCGGGGTCATAGGCGGCAAGCCTTTTATGGAAGAAGAGCGTCATTCGTTTCCCGGGGATATCATCCTCATAATTTTCAAGATGGACGTAAATATCAGGTGCACCATTATTTATGTCAGGAACAAATACCATCCCCCTGGAAAAGTAAGTGTCTGCCGCACACGAAACTGCATAAAGGCCCTGTGGAGGCACCAGTTTGGTCTTTTCGGTGACAGGGATTTTAATAAAAGGAATTTCCGGCGAGAATGCCGGGTCATCCTTTGCTGCAGCGCCAATAATTATATAAAAATGGTCAAGGTATGCGTTAGCCCGCTGGATATAACCTTCCGACAATGCCTGTCGTATGCGTGTCGAACTGACAGTTTCATTCTGAACCTCCTGCATAGGAATTTCTTCAGCCTCAAATCCGTAGGTGCTTCTCCATTCCCAGAGCCTGCGGTAGTCACCCTCCTGGTTAAACCCGAAATGATGGTTCTGACCCACAACTATCACCTTCGATTTCAGGATACCGCACAGGATGTCCCTTACAAACTCTTCACTGGTGATATGTGAAAACTCTTTGGTGAACTCAATGATGATAAGATTATCGAGGCCGGTCTTTCTGAGCATTTCAACCTTCTCCTCCTGTGAGCAGATAAGCCTGAGGCCTTTACCCACGCTTTCGGGATAAAGGACTGCCCTGGGGTGCGGATGGAATGTGATGAGGGCTGATTCTCCGTGGTGATCGGAAGCCAGTTTTTTAAGTCTCCGGATGATGGTTTTGTGACCTATATGGACACCGTCAAAAGTACCGGTTGTGATTACCGGTGAGGGTATGGCGGCAGCTTCTTCAAAGCTTCTGTATATCCTCATTATACAACAGGCTGCTGTTTCTCCCTGACAAAGTAAGCCACCTTTTCAATCGAGGTGATCATATCAAACTCCTCGAGATGAACATTATCAGGCACATTAAGGGGCACAGTGGTGAAGTTCATTATGCCCTTTATGCCGTTTCCAACGAGAAGTGAAGTGACAGTGACTGCCTGGTCAGGAGGAACAGTCAGTACCGCGATCGTAATGTCAAGCTCACTCTTCAGTTTCCTGATCTGGTCAATGTGGATAACACTTCACCCCTGCCACCACCTTATCCACCTTTTGGGGGTCAATGTCAAAAGCTGCAATCACATTCAGGTTAGTCCTCTTTCCCCTGAAATAACCGGTAATTGCACGTCCCAGGTTACCCATTCCGATGATGGCAACATTCAGTCCGCCAGGTGCGTCAATGATGTTCTCCTATCGTATTGATAAGCACCCTGATATCGTAGCCCTTGCGCATTACGCTGCCGTAACCGATAAGCATCAGGTCACGCCTGACCTGCACTGCCGTGATATGCAGCAGTGCCGCCAGCTCATGTGAGAAGATGTAACTGCGGTTTTCGGCCAGTGACCCGAGGAGGGCACGCCTGTACTTGCTGAGACGTTCAACTGTTTTGCCCGGTAATTTTTTCATAATTGAGCCTTTAGATTAGTCACCTGTATTCTGGGAATGATAACTGTGAATACTGAGCCCTTGTCAGGCGTACTCTCCACATTGATCACTCCATGGTATAATTCAACCACCTTTTTTACTATTGAGAGTCCCAGACCGCTTCCTCCGATATTTCTGGTCTTGTCATTCTTTATCCTTGAAAATTCCTCAAAGAGCATTGCGCTCTCGTCAGGGTTCATGCCTATTCCTGTATCCTCAACAGAAATCATGAATTCATTTTCATTACAATCAACGTTTACGGTCACTGTGCCCCCTGCCCTGTTATATTTAACAGCATTTGAGACAAGATTGTTAAGGATGATCTCAAAATCATTGGGATCAGCCCATATTTTTTCACAGCCCTTGATGTTGGTGACGAAATGAATATCCTTGTGAATGGCATACGGGCTGACGGTTACCACGGCAAGCGAAACAATCTCCTTCAGATTGACATCCTGCAGTTTCTCAACCTGCCTCTCGAAGCTCACCTTGGTAAAGTCAAGAAGGTCCATGATCAGGTTGCGCATAGCTGTCGATACGCTGGAGTGATCTGTCAATTGCAGAGGTATATTCAGAAATTGAATCTCCCATCTGCCTTTCCTGCATCATCCTGAGATAACCTTCCATTGCATTCAGCGGCGCCTTAAGCTCGTGAGACAGAACCGACAGAAACTGGAAGCGGACTTTTTTTCCCTCCACCTTCAGCTTGTGAGTTATGCGTCTCAGATACTGCTGCTTTGTTATCTGTTCTATTGAGGTTTTCAGTTCCTGCGGAGTAAAGGGCTTGGGAATAAAATCAATGGCTCCGTCATCGTGCGCTTTCAGGGCTACGTCAAGGGAAGCATAGGAGGTTATCATTGCCACAACGATGTCATAGTTCTTCTTTCTGACATACTCCAGTACTTCTACACCCTGTATGCCCGGCAGCTTATTGTCAAGCAGAAGGATATCGGGTTTGTCCCGGTCAATAATCTCAATGCCCTCCTCGCCTGTTGCTGCTTCGAGGACCTCATAAGTATAGTCCTCATCCATAAATGGATATGTTACATTGAAGTTGCGCAGTATTCTTGCAACACCTGATCTTATGCCAGGTTCATCATCGACAACAAGAACTTTCAGTTGTGCCATATTATATCTTCAGCAATTTTTTTATTTCCTGGTCAAGCTGTTCAGGTCTGACACCTTTTTCAAGATAGAGATCAGCCCTGATCCAGTCGCGGTCCTGATCACTGTTGAGTCCGAATGTAATACCCGTTTCACGCGCCACGGCGGTGGCAAGGATCACAGGTACCTCAGGATACCTGCGTTTGAGCTTGTAGCACAGGATGAAACCGCTGTCGTCACTTTCCATCATCAGGTCAAAGACAGCCAGGTCAGGCTTCATCTTCGTGATTACCTGTTCTGCTTCAGCCTGGCTCTCAACCGCCACAACCTCGTAACCGCAGTTGCGCAGGTAAAATGCTACCTGGAACAGGTAATCGGGGTCATCATCCGCAAGCAGAACCGTATAAACTTTCTTACTCATGTTTAACTTATATTATGTCCTGATTTACGTTTTTAATTATTCAGCCAAAAAATTATTCAGGTCTTCTCGGGATTATGATCCGGAATTTTGTCCCGGTAGGTCCCTTGCCGGGATCAGCGTTTGTCTCGACAGTGATCTGTCCCTTATGCATCTTCACAATGCCGTAAGACGTTGCCAGCCCCAGCCCTGTACCCTTTCCAAGACCCTTTGTGGTGTAGAAGGGTTCGAAGATTTTACCCTTATCCTCCTCCTTTATGCCGGTGCCTGTATCAGACACATTGAATATGACATCACTGACCGTATCCTCAAGATCATATCTCCAGTGTTCCTCCGTCAGGCATGGCGTCGATGGCGTTCTTAAACAGGTTGGTCAGCACCTGCGTCATCTGCTCGGAGTCGATCGCCGCATCAGGACTGGTTGTCCGGTCTATGATCACTGCCTTTACATTGTCAGGGAACACGACACCGGCAACACTTTGTTCAGTCAGTTTTCTGATATCCAGGTCCTGGTGATTCACCTGGTTCTTCCGTGCAAAGTTGAGCAGTCCCGCAACGATCTTTTTACACCGTGCGGCCTGTTCAACAATAAGCTGCAGGTCCTGTCTGACCGGATCCTCGGAATTGGTTTCATCAAGCAGAATATTACTGTACATGATGACCACCCCGAGGGGGTTGTTAAGCTCATGGGCGATACCGGCGGAGAGCTGACCCATATGAGCCAGTTTCTCAGACTGTTTAAGGGCGTTCTGCATGGTTGTGAGCTTGGCGTTCGAGAGTGCAAGATCCCTGACTGATTTGTGCAGCTTCTCAATTGAATAGGGCAGGCACATCTCCTCCTCGGCAAACCCTCTGACGATGGCAATGGCATGGTCATAGCAGGTATCATACCCGCAGGCGCCGCAGTTCAGATGATCTTTGGATGTAAGCTTACCCATCGATGCGAGCACCTTTTGCACCTCCTCATCCTCGGCTGTCATCCTGCGCTTATCCTCCGCCCTGAAAGTGGCGGAGAGATCAAGTTTGTCGTATAATTCAAGCTCATTCCGCCACTCTTCCATATTCAGGCCTGCCATTTTCTGCTGTGCATAGTTGCTCACCAGGGCTCGTCCTGTTATACTGTTTACCTCCCTTGCTCATGCCGGGGCCCATGATGCAACCCTCGCAACAGAGCAGTTCAAGGTGCTGGTTGCCGATCATACCCTCCTCAAATTCCTTTATTGCCTCCTGGAAGTCAATCCTTCCTTCCGCTGCAATGATATTTCCGCTTATAGCATCATCGTTGGCACCTGCAGTCTGAAGCAGTCCCCGCGTCACCGGGAAGATTGCACCGCGGCCTCCCAGCGGCGGATCAAACTCCGAAGGCACAACACTTTCAGGTTTTATGCCTGCCTGCGTCAAGCATCTCCCTGAGCTCCAGAAAGGTTATTGCCAGCATCAACCTCGGCATTCTCCGCTTTCTTTGCAACACACGGGCCAATGAAGACAACCGGCAGATCTTCGCCGTATTTCTGGCGTACCACCCTGTGTCATTGCCACCATGGGAGAGACAACAGGTATAAGGTTGTCAGTGAGATCAGGATGATAATATCTTATGAAAGCTGACAATGGCGGGGCAGTCTGACGAGATATAGTTTTTCACATGTGTTTCGCTGACAAGGTCATAGTAGCGGTGAGCCACCAGATCAGCGCCGAAGGAGACCTCGGAGACATAACTGAAACCCAGGGCCCGTATCATGCTCACTATCTTTCTGTGATCAGTCACATCATGAAACTCGGCCGGGAAGCTTGGAGCTACTATGGCTGCCACCTTGCCGCCCTTTTCGATCAGTTTCCTGACAAGGTCAATTGTGTTTGTAAAGACCTTCGCACCCTGGCTGCATACCTTTCGTACAGTTACCGCAGGCGACGCACCTTTCATCGATAACCTCCGCCTGTCCGCCAACAATCCGGATAGCGCGCGCCGGACACTCCCTTACGCATGTATAACAGGTCCGGCATAATTCTTTTATTGTATAAACAAGCATGGTTAACTTCCTGTACTTAAAGCAACACATCTCTTTTGGAGAAATGGGTATGGAACAGCTTACTGTCTGTCAGCTCAGTGCATTGCTTGAAAACCTTGTCATTCAGTTCAGCCAGCGAGGCTGAGTTTTCAGGACCTCTTACTGCTTCCTGCTCATCAGATCTGAAAGATAAACCTTGATCGCTGACGGACTGCCTCCTTTGATCCTGCAGGCACCATCCCTCCTCCGTTAACACATCCTCCGGGACATGCCATCACCTCGACAAGATCATAAAACGTTCCGCCGTCAAGCATCTGCCTCAGCTTCTCCAGTCCCTTCAGACCGTCAACCACAGCGACGGAGTAACTGGCACCGCCTGTTGTAATTGTCACCTCCCTGAATGAGCCGCCTGCGCGCAGCTTTTTTATCGCCTACCTGTCAGCCTCTTTTTCTCCGGCCCTGTACAACAAGTGAACGGATGACAGCTTCCGATATGCCTCCGACGGTCTCTGCCAGGAGTGCTGATGAGCTGCGCAGTGACATGGGTTCATCGGCCGGTTCAGGATCAATATTTGTAATATCGATGCCGTAAAGAATGATCAGCCTCGCCAGTTCCCTGACAGTAAGTACAGTATCGATATCGCTTATTCCTTTCCTTGTCATGCTGTCGCGGCGGGCTTCAAACTTCATCGCAGTGCATGGGGTAACGGAAACGGTATAAACGCGTGACTTTTCAGTGCTGACAGGGACAACTGATTTTATTATGGCGCCTGTTATCTGCTGGGGTGTCTTGAGTGTCGAGAGCAATGGCATGAATATCAGGGAAGAACTGTTCGCAGTACTTGACCCATGCCGGACATGCAGATATTATCAGCGGCTTGTCTGATTTTGCATTCTTTGCTTCAATGACTGCATCAGTGAGCTCTGTTATCAGTATATCTGTACCTGTTCCTGAGAGAAATACTTTTTCAAACCCTGTCTTTCTGAGGGCAGCATTAAGCAGCCTGTCAAAATCACGATTGTACTTCACGCCCAGCTCCTCGGCGAGGGCATAAGGCACCAGGGGTGAATACTGTATCACGCGTATGACATCGCTCTTGCTCAGCTGTTCCTGCACCTCAGAGAGATAATGTTTTTCATGCAGGGCGCCTGTAGGGCAAACAAGCACGCACTGGCCGCAGTGAATGCAGCTTGAGAAATTGAAGTCGCGGTCCATTGCCGGACCTACATGTGTATCGCGGCCTCTGCCGATAAAGTCTATTGATGTTGCCGTGACAACCTCCTCGCATACCCTTAAGCAACGGCCGCAGAGAATACATTTGGAGAGCTCTCTGACTATTGCCGGGCTGGACTGGTCACGCCGCGGCTTGATCTTGCTGCCGTGTATACGCCGTTCCCTGACCTGCATCTGATCCGACAGCTTCTGCAACTCACAATCGAGATTGCGGTCACAGTAAAGACAGTCGTCAGGATGGTTGGAAAGAAGAAGCTCCACTATCGTTTTTCTTGCCCTGATGACACGGGGTGAGTGCGTCTGAATCTTCATCCACTCCTCCACGGGGGCGGAACAGGCTGTCACAAGCCGGTCGCGGCCTTCCACCTCCACCACGCACATCCGGCAGGCGCCGGTAGGCGTGAATTCCTGCATGCGGCACAGGGTGGGTATCATTATCCCGTTGCGGTTGAGCGCCGAAAGGATGGTCTCTCCCTTCTCCGCCTTGATGCTCTTGTTGTTTACTTCTATCGTGAACTGCATGGCTTATCTGACTGTGACAGCACTGAACTTACATACATCATAACATATGCCGCAACCGATACATTTATCGTCAACGACAAAGAAAGGTTGCAGCCGCGTACCGTAAATGGCATTGACAGGGCACTTCGAAGCACAGACGGTGCACCCGGTACATTTATCCACATCAATGCTGAATGTCCTGAGCCCGCGGCAGACATTGGCACGACAGCGCCGGTCGAAGATATGTTCCTCGAATTCTTCACGGTAATTGCTCAGCGCACTGATGAAAGGATTGGGTGCTGTCTGACCCAGCCCGCAAAGGAAGTATCCTTCATCACAGAGGCGATGATCTCCAGCTGCATCACCCCCTTGAACCTCTCAAGAGTGGCATTGGAATCCTCGGTGTGGGGCTTGCGGATAATATTTTCAAGTATCTCAAGCATTCGCCCTGTACCCTCACGGCATGGGATGCACTTACCGCAGCTCTCCTTATGAATGAACTCCATATAGTACCTCACGAAGTCGACCATACAGGTCGTTTCGTCAATGATTATAAGGCCTCCCGAGCCCATGGCAATTCCCTGCTCCCTGAGAAGGTCGAAGTCGACCTGCAGGTCAAGGTTCTTCTCTGTGATGAACGTCCCCGACGGCCCTCCTATCTGAAGGGCTTTAAAAGCGCGTCCGTCCCTGATACCGTCAGAGATGCCCTCCACAATGGTCCTGAACGTGGTACCCATCTCAACCTCTATCAGCCCTGTAAATCGTCCCCTTCCGCCCACGGAGAAGAGTTTGGTACCCTTGCTTCCGGCAGTGCCCATGGTGCGGAACCACTCCGGTCCGCGGGCCATGATTAGCGGGACATTCATCAGTGTCTCAACGTTGTTTATGACTGTCGGCTTGCCGAAGAGTCCGTTCGAAGTAGGGTAAGGGGGCTTAAGCTCCGGCATCCCGCGTTTGCCTTCGAGACTGCCTATCAGGGCTGTCTCTTCGCCACAGACAAACGCTCCGGCCTCTTCCCTGATGACAATTTCAAGATTGAAACCGCTTGAAAGTATATTATGACCTATGATGCCGAACCCGCGCGCCGCTTCAAGAGCCTTTTTCAGACGGGCAAGCGGATGCGGTGAACCGGTCTTGAGGAAGATCACGGCGTTTGAAGCACCGATGGCATAAGAGGCTATACATATTCCTTCTATCAGCCGGTGGGGGTCACCCTCAAGAACCGACCTGTCAGCATAAGAGCCGGGGTCACTCTCCTTGGCATTGCAGATGAGATATCTGTTGTCTGAGGGCGAATTAAGAGCATACTTCCACTTCAGCCCCGTGGTGAAGCCACCGCCGCTGCGTCCTCTCAGCCCGCTGCGCTCAATGAGGTCACACACCTCCAGATGAGTATAGTTCCGTATCGTCTTGAGAAAAGCCCTGTATCCTCCGCGTGCAATATACTCCTCAATGCTTTCAGGGTCATAACAGCCACAGTTGTCCAGTATAACCCGTTTCTGCATCCTGAAGAAAGGGATCTCCTCAATGAAAGGAATGTCATGCCAGGCTTCAAACCCGGTCGATCCAGACTGAGCGACGAGATCCTCCTCCGGCATATCATTATGGAAAACACCGTTGAGGGTGGCTTCTATTTTTTCTTCGGTTATATTTCTGAAAATCAGCTTGTTCTTTCCTGGCAGGTGAATACATACCATTGGTTCGAAGACCGCCGGCCCATGACAGGCTGTCCTGACAATGAGGCCGTTAATACCCATGTCTTTCAGATATGTTTCAGCAGCGGCAAAGGTCTCCTCGCTGCCCGCTATTATTGAAGCTGAGCCTGACGACACATAGATGACCGGGACAGAGGGTTTGTCGCGACGGATCTCCGCCAGCCGCTTACCGGTGTCAGCGGGCAGAGTGTCAGATCCATGCTTGAGAACCTCCTCCGTCAGGAAGGTCAGGAGCCCGGGTGTTTCTTTCACATTCATTTCAGGTCAGCCAGCGCTTTGAGTTTTGTTATCATTTCAGGTATGTCCTCAGGTTTGACGTGGGTATTGTATTTGTCTCCCACGCTTATCACAGGACCATCATTGCAACCGCCCATGCAAGTGGTCAGCTCATAGCTGAACCTGCCGTCGCGTGTCGTCTGGCCCGGCTCGATTCCAAGAGTGTCCCTTATCGCTTTGATCACCGCTTCCGAGCCGTTGATGAAACAGGTGGTGCCGTCGCAGATCCTCATGTGAACTCGGCCCGAGGGAGTAAACCTGAACCGGTCATAAAAGGTAGCCAGCCCGTAGATCTTTGTGGTTGACATCTCCAGGAAACGCCCTATCTGCACAATGGCATTTTCGGACAGATAACCTTCTTCAGCCTGGACATCCTGCAGTATAGGTATGAGGTTTTCGTGACTGCCCGCCCTGTACTGCTTGAGAATATCATCAATTTTTCGCATCTTTAAACCCTTGCTCCTAATCAGATTAGTACAAAATTATCTATTTTTGTTGTTATTTCAAAAACATTGTTATTTTATTAACAATTAATAACGGAAATACAACGCTGTCTTATTGAAGCGATTAAAAAATATTGTACTTTTGAGAAGATGTGACTTAAAAGGATAACTGTTGATACAATCATTCCAAATCGAACTGTGCCTCGGAAGCTCTTGTTTTTCAAGAGGTAACAGAGAGGTGGTACAGGTGGTAAGGGACTACCTGAGAAAAAACCACCTTGACGATAAAGTGGTTTTAAAAGGTGCCCGCTGCATGAACCGCTGCAGCGAAGGCCCCTTTTTGACAATTAACGGGAGAACCTTCGCCCAGACCAGTCCGCAGGATATTGAGAAGCTCCTGGAAAAGGAGCTGGCGCTAACGGGCAGATGATCTTAACACAACGATTATGAACAGCACTGATCAGGTAATATACATAAATGAAGACAAGTGCCGCAACTCTTACTCCTGCGTCAGGGTATGCCCGGTTAATGCCCTTGAGGTAAGACCTGAGAGGAAGCACCCTGTGATAATAGCCGACAGATGCATCGGGTGCGGGCTCTGTTTTCTCTCATGCTCACCCAAAGCCATTGAATACAGGGATTCCATCGGTAAAGTCAATGAGTTGCTTCAGTCAGGCCGCAAAACGGCTGCCCTGGTAGCACCGAGCATCGCGTCCGAATTCGATGATATCACTGACTACCGCAAGTTTGTGGGGATGATAAAGAAACTGGGGTTTGATTACGTCCATGAAGTCTCCTTTGGTGTTGACCTGGTCGCCTACGCCTACAAGAAGCTCTTTGAAGAGTCAAGCGGAAAGTACTACATCACCTCCAACTGCCCTTCAATTGTCGAGATGATCGAAAAATACCATCCGGCCCTGGTTCAGAACCTCGCCCCGATCGTATCACCGATGGTTGCCACTGCAATGGTGACACGTGATCTCTATGGCGATGATATTGCCAATGTGTTTATCGGTCCGTGCATCGACATCAAGTCCGAAGCAACGCTTTACAGCGACAAGAAACTGGTTGAGGCGGTATTGACCTTCATAGAGATCAGGCAGCTTTTTGAAAAGAATGAGATCCAGGAAAAAGGTGTCCGGACGGAAGAGTTCGATCCGCCTTTCGGAAACTGGGGTGCGCTTTACCCCTACCCGGCCGGTATACTTCAGGCTGCAGGCATAAAGCGTGACATCGTCTCCAGTCACGTCATCACCGCCTCGGGAGCCGAGGATGTAAAAGAGGCAATCAAGGATTTCGACCATCATATCGACACAATAAAGCATCACTTCAACCTCTTTTTCTGCAACGGGTGCATGCTGGGACCAGGCATGATCAGGCATGACGAACGCTTCAGAAGGCGCTCCCTGGTAAAACAGTATGCTGAGAAACGCGTCGAGGCTCTCGATAAAAAACAATGGGAACATGATATGAAGCGGTGGTCAGGCCTTGACCTGTCACGCACCTTCACCCCGAATGACCAGAGGATCCCCGAGCCGCCCGAAGATGCTGTTAACGAGGTTATGAAGATCATTGGCAAAGAGAGACGGTCTGAGGAGCTGAACTGCAATGCCTGCGGTTATGGCAACTGCCGTGAGTTTGCCACCACTGTTGCAAAAGGACTGGCCGTGCCGGAGATGTGCCACACCTACAATCTCCGGAACAAACAGGAGTATATCGAAACCCTCCGGCAGACCAACAGGAAGCTGTCAGAGACAAAAAAAGCGCTGAAAGAATCAGAGGAGCAGGCAATGCATGAGAAAGATGCGGCACAGGATGCCTCAGAAACGATGAACAGCATGCTTAACAAGCTTCCCAACGGTGTGGTCATCGTTGACAATGAGCTTAAGATACTTCACTCCAATGAGAGTTTTCTCGAAATCATCGGCGAAGACGCAAAGGCTATCGCCGATATCATTCCCGGCCTCCGTGGAGCCGATCTGAAGACACTGCTTCCCTTTAATGTTTATAATATCTTTTCTTTCGTGCTGCGTGAGAACGAATCTGTTATAAGCCGTGACGTGCAGCTCAGCGACAGGATGTTCAATATTTCCATTTTCCCGATCAGGCAGAACAGGATTGCCGGAGCTGTCATCCGCGATCTCTTCTCACCGGAAGTGCAACGTGAGGAGGTTATAACCAGGGTGTCTGATGTGATCGACAAGAACCTTGAAATGGTGCAGAAGATTGGGTTTCTCCTGGGCGAGGGAGCTTCTGAAACAGAAAAGATGCTGAACTCCATTGTTGAATCGTTCCGGCAGAAAAAGAGTGAACCTGGCAAATAATCCTGACACAGGCATGGAAAGGGATTTCTTCATAGAGGTAAACAGCCAGCAGCGCAATCATCACGGTGAACGCATTTGCGGCGATGTCTTCCTCTCGGTCAACGTGCGCGAAGAAAACCGGATAATAACTGTCCTCTCTGATGGCATGGGCAGTGGCGTGAAGGCTAATATCCTGGCTACCCTTACCTCAACCATGGCGCTCAATTTCACACGTGAGCACAAGGAACCTGACCGTATCGCAGAGATAATAATGAATACCCTTCCGGTATGTTCAGTCAGGCAGATCAGCTATGCAACTTTCTCCATCGTTGATATTGAGAGTGACGGCCGCGCCAACATACTTGAGTATGACAATCCCAGATGCATCATCCTGAGGGGCAATCAGCCCTTTGAACCTGACTGGAAGGATGTGATCCTTGACAACGGGAGGAACGCAGGAAAAATTCTTCACAAATGCAGCTTCTATCCTGCCAAGGAAGACAGGATCATACTTCTTTCCGACGGAGTGGCACAGAGCGGCATGGGAAGCAATGCCTGGCCCCTGGGTTGGGAACGTGACACCGTTCAGCAGTATGCCGCATCCCTTGTTGGCAATGAAGCATCTATCTCTGCAAATGCCCTGGCCGGGAAAATTGTGACAATGGCCTATAAATATGATAATTATGAGGCCAAAGATGATATCTCCTGCGCCATACTCTATTTCAGGGAGCCGAGAAAGCTGCTTATCTGTTCAGGACCGCCTTATGATGAAGGGAAGGACAAAGAACTTGCAGCCAGGGTGACAGGCCATAACGGCAAGGTAATCCTTTGCGGGGGAACCACGGCAGATATTCTCGCCAGGGAACTTAAAAGGAAAATCGTTGATGAACTGATCTTTGAAGATCCTGACCTGCCTCCTGAGAGCTTTATGGAAGGTATTGACCTGGTCACTGAGGGAATCCTTACCCTGCAAAAGGTAAATGAGCTGATCAAGGTGTATAACAACAGCGTGAAGCTGGGCAAGGGACCGGCAGACAAGATCGTAAAGATGATCATGGAGAGTGATGAGATCAACTTCATTGTCGGGACGCGCATCAACGTCGCTCACCAGGACCCAACACTGCCGGTGGATCTTGAGATACGACGTACCGTTGTTAAAAGAATAGCCCGCATTCTGGAGGATAAGTGGCTCAAGCAGGTCTCCGTCGAGTATATCTGATATGCCCTGCGGCCGTCCGGTACAGGAAAGTCATCACCTCTGGCAACGACAGGTTGCGCGGTAAACGTCTGAAAACCTTCACTCCTTCTATTTCGTGCTTGTCAGTAATCTCACCAAGGGTTTCAACAGAGGCAAGAAACAGCCTGCCAAATTTTTTACCTGAACCGGTATCTATATAATAATAAGTCAATGGCTCAAGTGTAAAGTCAAGCGCACCCGTCTCCTCCATCAGCTCCCGCACGGCAGCTTCCACACTCTCTTCGCCATCATCAGGGTGACCGGCAGGCATTTCATATCCCCCTCTCTTCCGGTGCCTGACAAACAACCATCCTCCGTCGTACCTCGTGGCAATGACAACGTAAGTGACCGGTGACGGCACATCAGGCGAGGCTATAAGTCCGACAGTTACCATGCCGTAAAAATACCTCAAAAAGACTGAATTATTCCTGAGACCGGGTTAAAGTATTAATTTTACCACAAATATACCTGATGTGGATTTTTGTAATTCTGTCACTGACAGATATCTATATATTCTGGCGTCTCATTGCTGACCTGAAGCACCGAAACAAGCCACTGCAGGCGGCTGTGTTCATTGTCAAAGCAATCGTGAGCCTGGTTCTGTTGTATTTCATAATCAGGCTGCTGTCATACAAGGGCGAGTTTGCAGACCCGGCTAACGCATACAGGTACATTGTATTCGGCGCTTTGACAGCCCTGATCATCATTGTCGGTTCTTTATACCTTGTGACCAGCACCGGCACCAGGCTGCTTGGAAGGATCATGCACCGCAAGCTTGGAGGACTGGTACTTACAAATATTATCATCTCCGGTGTACTTTTGTTTCTTTTCACTGACGGCTTCTTCAGACAGCGTTTTAACACGAAGATTGTCAGGCAGGATATCACTGTCGCCAGCCTGGACAGCAGGCTTGACGGCATGAAGATCATATTGGTCTCCGACCTTCACCTCTCTTCCTGGCACGGGAATTATGACAGGCTGGCCGGTGTGGTCAGCGCTATCAATGCCGAGAAACCAGATCTGCTTGTCAATGCCGGCGACTTCATCACCTATGGCTGGCAGGAGTTCGGCAGTTGCGACACTATCCTCCGTAAGGCTGCGGCTGTCAGCGGAAAATACGCAATACGGGGTAACCATGATGACGGTTCTTACCACCCGGGTTATAATGAAGCCTACG
Organism: uncultured Bacteroidales bacterium; assembly: GCA_963732575.1. Lineage (GTDB taxonomy): Bacteria > Bacteroidota > Bacteroidia > Bacteroidales > VadinHA17 > SR-FBR-E99. The sequence goes on along the minus strand of CAVTAA010000003.1, from coordinate 160,120 downwards.
GTCAGGAATGCCATGAAAAGCTCCGGGAAAAGATTACGGCGTCAGGTTATTCGCTTCTGTCTGACACAACGGTGGTGACGGAACATAACGGGGCGCCGGTAGCCATTACCGGCATCGTCACCCACGGACATCATCCTGATATGAGTTATGGTAATTTTAAAAAGGCATTTGATCTGATCCCCGACAGTGTCTTCAGTCTTCTGCTGATACATGATCCTGCCGGCTGGGACGAGGCAGCGCAGTATGACAGGGTACCTCAGGTTGCACTCTCCGGTCATACTCACGGAATGCAGGCAGGATTGCCATTGCCAGGAGGTTCCATATCCCCTGCTTCAGTTGTCCATAAGTACTGGAGAGGCCTTTACGGTACGGAGGATCAATACCTGTATGTCACCTCAGGCCTTGGCACAATGGGCATGGCCCTGAGGATATTCATGCCCCCTGAAATAGTTGTGATAACCCTGAACAGTAAATGACAATTTTGTACTTTTGCATACTTCTCAGAATAATTTACCCGCATGAAAATTAAATCCATTCTCTTCCTCACCGCCCTTCTGGTGGCTTCATCGTCGTACTCACAGGACAATGCCCTGAAATCAATTACCAGGGATGAGGCGGAGAAACACATGAAATATCTCTCATCTGACGCCCTTGAAGGACGCAGGACGGGAAGTGAAGGCAATAATGCTGCTGCTGCATACATAAGTGCTGAAGCCCTCAAAATGGGAGTCAAGCCCCTGCCCGGACGGGAGGACCTTTTCCAGTCGCTTGAGTACCTGAGAGTGACAACGTTGCCGGGCAAATCAAATATCTCATTATCTGATTCATCAGGGAACTATTTACATTCATCCCAGGTTACCGCAATAATGGCCCCCGCTGACAGCGTAAGCTTCACAGGCGATGTAGTTTTTGCAGGATACGGTTACATGAACACCACAGAAAAATACAATGATTTTTCAGGTCTTTCGCTGAAGGGCAAGACGGTCATAATCATGACAAGAAAGCCGGATCTGAAAGGAGACGGAATGCCTTCACCGGAGGGTGGCATAAGCGAGATGGCCGAAGCCCAGAAGTTGTCTCTAATAATGATCCAGCAGGCTAAAGCGGCCTTCTTTGTCGGCGACCCCGCATTGGGAGATGATATTTCTTCAGATTTCATACCGTTGGGCAGCTCATACCAGCTCAAACCCCTCTTCAGGAAGCAATTCAATTTCAACCTTAATGCCTATGTCATCACCAGGGATCTTGCCGATCTTATGCTGGGCAGAGCAAACCTCACCCTGAAACAGCTGCAGGACAGCATTGCCCTTGTAAAAAAACCTGTATCATTTGTCATTCCCGACCTTAAGGCCGGAGTAACAATTAATGTATCCAAAGACACTGTTACCAGCTCTAACATAGTTGGTTATATCGAAGGCTCTGATCCGGTCCTCAAAAACGAATGTGTGATTTATACCGCTCACTATGATCATGTGGGCAGGAACAGCTCGGGCAGCATTTTTAACGGTGCCAATGACAATGCTTCAGGCAGCGTGGGGCTGCTCAATGTAGCCCGTGCATTCACATCACTTAACAGGAAAACACCCCGGAGCATCGTCTTCCTGTGGACCACTGGTGAGGAAGAAGGTCTTCATGGTTCCAACTACTATATTGATAATCCTCTGTTCCCCATTGATAAAACGGTGGCCGATATCAACTTTGACATGATAGGCAGATCGCGGCGCGAGACTGATACCGGCACCACGATCAGTGGCGAGATTGACATCACGGGCCGCGATACAATAAAGATAATATCCGGAGGTGATACTCCCGGTTTGCTTGATGTAGCAAAAGATGCATGTTTGCGAACCGATATCGCCGTTATTGACGAAGGAAAAGGCTCACACTTCTCGGGGTCAGATCATTATCCTTTTTACCGTAAAGGTATTCCGGCACTCTTCTTCTTTACCGGCCTGCACAAAGATTACCACAAGGAGACAGACGATTACGAATTCATTGATTTCGACAAGCTGGTGAAGGTATCGAAGGCGGGTTTTCTGACCGGATACAAAGTTGCATCCACACCTGAGCGACCTCAGATAGTCAAACCCGAAAAATAAGGTCTTCCTTACTCATCATGAAGAAAAGAACAGTCACAATTGCCTCTGAGGAGGTTGAGATTGATATTGTCAGGTCTGCACGCCGGACAATAGCTTTATATGTGAGGCCGGGGGGGACCCTGCAGATCAGGGCGCCATGGTATGTTCCCGTTTATTCACTGATGCAGTTCGTTTACCAGAAGGCGGGCTGGATAACGAGGCAGCGGGAGAGGATGAAGCAGGTCAAGCCTGCACCGGAAATGAAGCAGCTCAGTGATGGCAGTGTGATACCTTTCCTTGGAAGAGATATTGCCCTAAGACTGAGACATGATACGAGAACAACAATTGATTTCCGGGATGGTCAATTGTTAATTAGTGTTGCAGGCGGGATCTTCCCTGATATGGTCGCATCAATTGTTGATGCATGGTATCTTCATGAAGCGAAGAAGTATTTTGCTGCCCGCACCCATGAGCTGGCCGTTATCCATTCTGATAAACTGCCGCAACCACGGTCAATCGGTGTCCGCAGAATGAAGAGACGCTGGGGCTCGTGCCGTACCGGTGGTGATATCACATTCAACCGTGAGCTGATGAAGAAAGACCCGGTGCTGATTGATTATGTCATCATCCATGAGCTGTGCCACCTGGTGCATCATAATCATGGAAAAGAGTACTATGCCCTGCTTGGGGGTATTGTCCCCGATTACCGTGAAGTGAAGCGTATTCTAAGCAAAGGGTAGCGACGCGTAACCTGCGCCTGGTTCGGTGACGGTCTGTCAGACCATTTCATGCTACCTGTAAAAGAGATAGGACAGTAAAATAGCCGTAACCGATCCCACAATATCGGCAGTCAGTCCGCACAGAATAGCGTACCTTGTGTTTTTTATCCCGACAGAGCCGAAGTAAACGGCAATAACATAGAAGACAGTGTCCGTTGACCCCTGCATTGTACAAGCCATTCGTCCTACAAATGAGTCGGCGCCGAAATTAGTCATGACGTCGACCATCAGACCCCGCGATCCGCTGCCGCTCAGAGGTTTCATTATTGCAACCGGAAGGGCATCTGCAAACTGTGTATCAAAACCCAGCCATCCGAAAAAAGAGGCAATGCCATTAACCATCAGATCCATGGCGCCTGATGCCCTGAAGATGCCAATCGCTACGAGTATGGCCACCAGGTACGGTATTATTTTAACGGCAACGGTAAAACCCTCTTTGGCTCCCTCGATGAATGTATCATAGACATTGACCTTCCTGATCAGGGCCAGGACAATGAATGAGGTGATGACCAGGATAAGAATTAAATTCGCGGCAAAAGTAGAGTAAGTAGTTATTTTCTCCTGCGGCAGCGTGCTGAAGAACCAGACGATCCCTCCCAGGATGACTACTATAACTCCGAAGTATGCCAGAACGACCCTGTTCAGGAGGTTGACCTTCTGGATCAGGGCTACGCTTAAAACGCCAGCCATTGCTGCAACAAAAGTCGAGATCAGGATCGGTATAAACACATCAGCAGGGTTGGCAGAGCCGAGTTGTGCCCTGTAAACCAGGATGCTTACCGGAATTACCACAAGTCCTGAAGCATTTAATACAAGGAACATGATCATTGGGTCCGAAGCCTCATCCTTTTTAGGATTGGCATCCTGCAACTCCTTCATGGCCTTAGAGTCCCATCGGAGTGGCAGCGTTGTCAAGTCCCAGCATGTTTGCAGCTATATTAAGAACCATTGAGCCATAGGCAGGATTGTCCCTGGGAAGAGATGGGAACAGTCGCCTGAAGAGCGGACCGACAATCTTTGTAAGACCACTGACTACACCTCCCTTCTCCCCGACACGCATCAGGCCCATCCAAAGGGTAAGCACACCAGCGAGGCCGAGTGAAATCTCAAAACCGGTTTTGGCGCTGGTGAAGGTTGAACTTACCAGCTTGTTGAAGATTTGTGTATCTCCGTAAAAAATAAGCTGTACCAGAGCAAAAACAAACCCGATAACGAAAAAGGCAACCCAGATATAGTTCAGAACCATTTTGGCATCATTCTTAAACGCTAAAAGTAGGGAAATTTCTAATTTGGAGAATTAAAAGGGCAAAATCAAAGCTCATCGACCTCAACAATTTCAAAAGGAACACGGAGAATGGTCTTGAAATCCTCACCTGCATCAAGCATATTCTCATCTCCGTTCTCACAGAACCATCTTATAAGGACTTCAGTATTACCCTGGTGGAGCTTTTCAAACTTCTTGAACATTGAATGTATCCTGTTGGAGGAGCTGGTATTGAAGTATTCGAACTTGACATTTAGTACTGTCCTGTCTGCAGGCTGTGCGCTGTAGCCTTCCAGGTAATCAAGGAGAGGAGCATAAAAGCCAAAAGAGTTCTCAGGTATTGACTTACCCCTGATCTCAAACAGACCATGCTCGGGATCAAAACTGACTGAGGGCGTCTTGGCTGTCTCCTGTATCACGAACTTTTCCATATTACATCTGCAGAGCATAAATATATAGTTTTCATGCCAAAAAGACAAATCAAAATAACATACAACTAAATATTCAATGACTTTCAAGATCACTTTTTGTTACATTTGAACCTGATAAGTAACCGACTTCAAGCGTATTATCATAATGAAAATTAAATTCAGATGCCTCTGTATTAAGGATATAGCTTTTATTCTCAGCATAGCTTCGGTTTTCCAGATTGCCGGTGCCACAGATATCATTGTGAAAGGCACTGTCACTGATGAGTCCGGCACACTGATGACGGATGCCGGGGTATCGTTTTTTCTGAACGCTACTGAGTACAAGTCAGTGACAGGAACAGACGGGAGTTACTCGGTGAGGATCTCAGGTGCGTACAGTGAGGTCCCGGGCCAGTTTCAGGCAGGCGCACCGTATCCCAATCCCTTCAGCTACTCTGTGAATATACCATTCATTGCAAATACCAGCGGAGACCTGGTGTTCACAATCTACAATATTGCGGGGCAGAAGGTCAGGATAATGCATTTTGACCCGGTGGCTGCCGGAAGCTACAGGGTGGTTTGGGATGGTTGCAGCCAGAGCGGCTCGCCCCAGCGGCCGGGAATATATGTCTATGCTCTCACTTTCAGGGGCAAAACCTACAGCGGAAGACTGGTCAAGGCATCAGGTGCCTCATCATATTCATCATCTGCCGGGCTCGAACCGGTGATGATGCCACCGGAACCGCCGCAGACAGAACAATCTCTGCGCTTCAATCTGATAACAGAGGCCAGCAAGGAAGGGTATTACCCGGTAAGGCTCACCGATATCATAGTCTCAGGTGACACCACAATCAATTTTGTGCTTTCTGCCAAACAGGAATATCCATTCAAAGTGTCAGGTGATTTTATCGCGAGATACGTCGGGCCCGGGTATAGGCCAATGAACCTCAAGGGTGTAAATCTCGGGTCCTCACCCCCCGGTTACTTCCCCGGTGAGATAGCATACGCAATTACCCCGGAGGTGTATGAGCAGTGGATCAGACGCATCGCTGAGGCCGGATTTAACACAGTCAGGGTCTATACCCTTCATCCACCGGTATTCTACGAGAAGCTTGCAGAGTACAATCAGCGAAATCCCGAGTCACCTTTACTGCTCTTCCAGGGAATATGGCTTGAGGAGATTGAAGACGCCGCGGACCCGTCGTCATATGACCTCATGAACCGTAAAACGGGTTTCAGCAATGAGATTGAGGAAGTGGTTGACTGCCTCAACGGCAACGGAGACCTGGCTTTCAGGTACGGCAAGGCCTACGGTATTTATCATACCGACGTGTCGCGCTGGACTGCCGGTTATATTATCGGCAGGGAGGTGAGTTCACAGGAAGTTGATTCAACAGATAAATTCCATCCGGGTATAACAACGTTCACAGGAACGCGGTTCAGCATCACCGGAGGCTCAGCCTCTGAGGTCTTCGTCACTGAGATGCTCGACAAGGTGGTTACTTATGAGAATAGTAAGTATTCGGTCAGCAGGCCTGTCAGCTTCTCAAGCTGGCCGACGCTTGATCCACTTGAACACCCTACCGAGATACATACTGACGAGGATGTGGCCTCATTTGACCTGACAAAGATCAGCGGCGCTGACAGTGAACCCGGTATGTTCGCAAGCTATCATGCATATCCTTACTATCCCAATTTCATAAGCCAGGAGCCAGGGTACCAGGGTTACAGCGACAGCTACGGAAGCAACAGCTACCTTGGTTATATCACGGCACTTAAGAACCATTACGGCGACATGCCGCTGGTGATAGCTGAGTTCGGTGTGCCCTCCAGCTGGGGCAGCGCACACCAGTCGTTCAGTGAGATGAACCACGGAGGATACTCAGAAATACAGCAGGGTGAAAAGAACCTCAGGATGATGAACAACATGCTTGATGCCGGCTGTGCCGGTGGCTTCATGTTCGCTTGGATGGATGAGTGGTTCAAACGTACCTGGATAGTGCTCTATCTCGAAGCCTATGGCATCGAATCAGGGTCGGAGACAATACCTACACGGCAGCTCTGGCATAATGAGACATCGCCTGAACAGTGCTTCGGGTTGATCGCATATGATCAGAAGACGGTGCCCGATTATGCCGCCTATGCTACTGATACTCCTGCAGGACCTGTGAGCACGGTCAGGGCGACACACGACGAAAGTTTTTTTTATCTTGAGATCAGTACCGGAGCTGACCTGTCTGAAACAGACGAGTTTATGGTTTCGTTTGACACTTATCTCGGCGGCACCGGTAAATCAACACTGCCTGGCGGAGAACCTGTCACTAACAGGGCTGAGTTCCTCCTTACATTCAGCCTGGCAGATGATACGGCACTGCATCACGTCACTGAAGCTTATGACATGAACGGTCTCACCGTTCGTTTCAATCTGACTGATCCTGCAGTTCAGAAATACAAGAGCACTACAACTGACGGAGCCCCCTGGAAGGTGATGAAATGGACCAATGACGGCTTTGAGCTGACAGTTGATGAGATCGGTAAGGTGCCTGTTGAGCATGCTGCCTCATTCAGCAGCGGCAACCGTTCTGCGGTAGCCTGGTCAGGCAGGAAAGTAAACATAAGGCTGCCATGGACCATGCTGCACTACAATGACCCCACGCAGATGAGGGTAAATGACGGCGCTGTTTCATATGACGGGGGTTATAACTACGAGATTTTTACTGCCGAATCGGATGGTATTGCCGTTTCAATAAATCATAAAGGTGTTGTCACCAACACCACAAACCGTTACAGGTGGCCTTCCTGGCTGGTTGTTCCGGCCACAGTCACAAGAGAAAAGGCCTCGCTCCGGATAATTGAGGAGGGGCTTTCACTCATTCCTGATTACATTGATTAGACTAAGCGGCTGATTCCGTTTTCTTCTTTTTTTTGTCGAAGCCGCTTCTCTCTGCCGTGCCCCATCCCTTCTTGCCGCGCAGGGCTTCAAGGTTGCCCCTGACGGCAAAATAAGTATGTACAGGGTAAAAGAAAGGCTCAAGCATCGCCGTTCCGATCAGCATCAGCACATCACGCTTTCTTCTGTATTTGTGGAAAGTTATCTCTTCAAACAGCACTGCCCATGTTGTAAGGCTCACGGCAAAACTGTAAACGAAAAGGAACAGCAACAGGAAGAAAGGAAGATTAAGTGAACCTGTAATGGCGAGAAAAACGGTATATACCATACCAAGAAAGGCTATCAGGGGAGCAGCCCACTCAAAGATGAGCCAGTAAGGATAGCCCAGCAGTCCCAGGCGCCCGTAATGACTGTTCAGCATCATCTTTCGGTGAGACCACAGTGATTCTATAAGGCCTCTGGTCCATCGTGTCCTCTGCTTGCGCATTGATTTAAGGTCAGACGGCACCTCTGTCCAGCATAACGGATCAGGGATATATGTAACCTCATAGTTTTCCTTATGTTCTGCCATGTAACGCCTCATCCTCAGCACCAGCTCCATATCTTCACCGACAGTCTTGATATTATACCCGCCAGCCTTGATGACAGTCTCGCGGTCAAACATACCCATGGCGCCCGAGATGAGCATCAGTCCGTCAAGGTGACTCCATGCCATTCGTCCCAGCAGGAAAGCGCGCGTATAATCAAGCACCTGAAGACGCGGCAGGAACTTTTTCGGAAGGTTGATCTGGCGGATATGCCCCCTTTCAACCTCGCATGAATTGACAATGCGAATCACACCTCCTGTACCGATGACCTTTTTATCCTTTTCTTCCAGGAAAGGCTTGACAAGCTTGAGTATGGAGTCTGATTCGATGATCGAATCGGCATCTATTGTAACGATCAGATTGCTCCGGCTTATATTGATACCCGCATTAAGTGAGTCAGCCTTGCCTCCATTGTTCTTGTCTATGATAGTCAGGCGGTTGTAAGCCGGATCCTTTGACTTGTACACCCCCCTGATCCTCTCACAGGGAATACGGTAATCAAAGTAATAATTGACTCTGACAAGGTCGTAGGCCTCCTTGATCTTTTCAAAAGTATTGTCTGTGGAGCCGTCGTTTACCACCACAACCTCGAAGTTATTGTAATAGAGTGACAGAAGAGTGCGCACGTTGTCAATGATCGTCTTGCTTTCGTTGAAGGCGGGAGCGATGATCGTGATGCGCGGGCTCAGGGGAGACAGCACAAGTGTGTTGTAATTCACATAGCTGTTCTTGCGCAGGTAGCGCCTGAGAGCAAGAGCAGAGTGAATGCCAAGCATCAGGTATGTACTGAAGAGCACAAGTGTAAGCCAGAAGATCAGATGTCCTAAGATGAAGCTCATCGCATTTAGTATATCCTTCTGTCAAGCACATGCCTGACAATTATATTATAGTTTTTATATTCTGATTTCATAACCTTTACAAGCGCCTTAACCCCCTCCTCGCCCATATTCTCAATGGCTTTGACAGCTTCAATCTGCAGCTGAACGTCATCTTCCTTGTCAAGCACGAGTTTGAGAAAGCCCATCATTGCCTGTTCAGGCATCTTGCCCATTGATTTGACAATCTCAAGGCAGCCATTATAATCCTGGAATTTATACATACGCTTCATTGTGTCAAGCGTACCTCTCAGATCCAGATCACCGGACACCTCGACAGCCAGCTGGCTTACCCGACGGTCACGGTGCAAAAGTGCGATCTTTACATCCGGTTCGGCATCACGCTGTTTGAATTCCCTTATCATGCGCAGAGCGAACATCACAACGGTAGGGTTGGGTGAGCTGAGCCACTTCCTGAATTCAGGCACAGGTATGTTATGCTGTAAGATGAGGTCATGCAGGGTCATCTGTTCCCACAGTGAGAACGGTCTCTCAAGCTGTGACAGAAACTCGAAGTGATCCTTGTCACTCAGGCGCACAAGTGCTATCTGAGCCTCCATCCTGAGGATCTCGTTGCGTGCGTTGAGAGATTTGTACATCTCATCGTTGGCATCCCTGATACCCATAAATGCAAGTTCCCTGAAGCCCTTTATCCTGAGATGCCACTTCCGGCTGCGTGCCCTGCGTATAGAATCCCTGTCAAGCTCAAGTTCCTTGTAGAGCCTTGTAAGCTTGTCTTCAGAGTCACCCTTAAGGTTTACACTTACGTCAATCATCTGGTCTATAAGCACCTGCCTGCGATAATTATCCGAGGCAATAGATCTGAAAGCATCAGAGCCCGTATTGCCAAACAGGTAGTCAATGATGAGTGACTGGTACTGCTCGAGCAGATACTGCCTCAGTTTGGCCTCCTTCTCCATGCTTCTCCTGTTGAGAAGAATAACAATAAGAAGGATTAACATTGTTAGAAAAGAAGCAAGAATGACGAATATCAGGGCGTTGACCAGAACAACCGATTTACCAAAGTAGTCGTATTTTACAAGCCAGGGACTGTTTGCCTTCATGGAAAAAAAGTTCCTTAGGGTCCTCTTGGCCTGAATACTCCGGGGTGTGGCTTCATAAGGTGTGATCTCAGTGACAGCAGTGGTGTCAGGAGCAGCAACCACACTGACAACTTCCGGCTTTACCGTGTCTATTGTGACTGTCTCCGTGGGAACCGCTTCAACAGTATCAGCCCGGACGGTCTCCGTTTCTTCAGTCTCTTCATCCGGTTCGACAGGTGCAGGAAAGGAGACGGGAATATATAGACACGGAGCGCTTCCTTTCAGATCGCTGTTAATAAATACCTTGAATAAGCCGCTCTCTTCAACCACATCGACATTGATGCCGAGCATCTCCTTAAGCTTTTCAGACAGGTTCTCGGCATATGCTTTTCGTGAGAATGCGCCCATCTGCAATGAATAGTTCCCGTTGGCAAGTGAAATAAGTCCTTCGACAGTCAGTTCGGTCGGAAATGTCGAGACGACGGGGAGAGCAGACACCGGCTCATCCAGTGAAGCAGTAACCTGGGCTGTCAGCGAATCACCTGTCATACCTTGCAGGAGGGCAAGTGAAAATGTCATTGAAAACAATATGATCGTAAATCTTCTCATCTCACCTTCCCTATTCCACGTATAAGGCCGATGCTGCCTTCGAACCTGTTGCGATAATTATCTGCGTCGTACCCTTCGTACGAATAACCCGCCCCAAGCCTGAACGACCACCAGGAGTTTATCTGATTGAAATAAGTCAGCCTGGCACTTGTGGCACTCTGTCTCTCAATATCAGTCATAATATCAAATGGCTCATCGGGCGCTGTACCAGCCCCAACTGTCAGCTGCAGGAAGTCAGTTGTACCGAAATACTTCCTTGCAGTCAGATAAAATGAGGTCGTAACACCAATATCCTTAAAGTAAATGTAGCTCCTTACTGAAAACCACCAGTCACCCGCATATTTTTCTGCAGACAGTGTTGCAATGTAGATGCTCTCGTCAAAAAAGTAATAGTTTACACCTGCTGACACTGCAAATCCTTTTGGCAGAGTCTGCCACAGCTCAAGGGCGGCCCTGTGTTTCGGAAACCAGGGGCCGGGGCTGTAGGCGTAGGCCACATAGGCGTAGTTTTTACTTGTTATGTCAGGCCAGGCTTCAATCGCGAACTGCATGTCATTGTCGCTGATTTCATCCGGTGGTCCGATATTTATATGACCAAGATTGGCCGAGGCGATGGCACTGCCCCATGAAAACCGGTGTCCGACTCCCAGGGTGTAAACCTGCCATAGCCTGTCATATGGTTTTGAATATGTATCAAAAAAGTAACCGGCTCTTATATCTGTCGGCGGTGTATTCTGCTGCGACCTGTCACGTGACCATCGTCTGATGTCCGTCATTGCCTCGAGAGCATCTGCATTTTCGGGTTCGTTCTGAAGGAGAGTGTCGATGACAGCAGCAGCCTCGTCATAATTTCCCTGCCATGCTATTATCCTGCCGAGCAGGATGCGTGCATCACCATAGTCCGGAAACTGTTTTACAAGATTACGGGCAGCAGGTTCAGCCTGAGTATAGTCACCTGAAAGAGCCAGCGTCCTGATCCTTGAGTATTCCTCCTCAGGAGTTGTAATAACCTGGGAGAAAAGATCGCCGCAGGTCATCATAATGACAAGCGCAATCATCAACACATATCTGAACCGCATGATTTGCATCATAACTGAATTAATGCCGACCTGACCTTCCTGATAAGATCCTCAGGATCGAATGGCTTTGTTATATATCCGCTCACTTTCATCTCACTTGCCTGACGTTGCACCTGCGGGTCACTGAAGGCTGACACAATCAGCACTGGTGTCTTCTTCTTCAGATCTGACCGCAGGAACCTGATCAGCTCGAGGCCGCTGTGGAAAGGAAGGTGTATGTCAACTATAATTAGACTGAAATCCTCGCTCCTCATGAGGTCAATGGCTCTGTTGCCGTCAACAGCAGTGACAGTGTCAAATCCCTGCACGCTCCAGTACTACGGACATGGCTCTTGAAGCAAGCTGGTTATCTTCGCAGATAAGTATCTTCATTTCAGCATAAATTGTTTCCTTCCGTATTCATCCGGAGGGCTTGTAAATCATTCATTTTATATTAAACGATCAAAAGTGAGTATTTTATATACTCACCGGCAAGAAATGTTCATTTCTATTTGACAGGTGTTGAAAAATCGATGATTAACAAGTTCCGGCAGGGTGGTTAATTATTTACAGCTCCCTGATCCTTATGTTGCGGAACCTGACGACAGATCCGTGGCCGAGAAAACCGATATGCCCTGTCCTGTTCTTCAATCCTGGATGATCGTTCCCGTCAATTGTTCCCCTGTCGCTTGCCTCAGCGATATCACCTTCGACAATTACAGTTCCGTTAAGGATGACCTTAACTTCTGTTCCGCTGACAATCACTTCCTCATAGTTCCACTCACCTACAGGCTTGAGAAAGCCGCGTTTTGCCGGTATTACGCCATAGACTGATCCATGATACTGATATGGTTTAAGATCAGCATAAATTGCAGCGTCATTGTCAAGTATCTGAAGCTCCATGCCGGCATATGCCGCATCACCTTCCAGCGGTGTTCTGATTCCAAGTCCGTTGTTTGCACCCGGGGTCAGCTGAAACTCAAAACGAAAAATAAAATCAGAGTACTCCCTGCCGGTGTACAGGTTGCCCCCGCTGTCGTCTCCCGGGCCTTAATCACTATCATTCCGTCTTCAACAGTGTATGAGTTTTTGTTCCCGACCCAGCCGTCGAGATTACGGCCGTTAAACAGTGAAACAAAGCCTGAAGCTTTCTCCTCCTCCGTCAGATTATATTCAGACGTATTTATCTCCCGGATATAATATATCCCTGAAGGCAAGATCAGTGCCGTGTGCCTGAAGCTCGACAGCTCCTTTCTCAAATATCGGGATATCCCTGTTCCAGTAATTTTCCATGATGACATTATCAGTCACAAGCATACCATTCAGCCATACCGAGACATTTTCGCCGGTCATCAGGATGCGGAACGATATTCCATTCTCCGACTGGATTATCAGCCACTGTAAGCGGTGCTGAAGGATATTTTTCGTTGTTGTAAAGACCGCCTGAGCCGACCTGGGCCCCTGCTTCGGTTCTTGATGTGTCCCATATCTGCACCTGGGGCGTTCCGCGGAGATAAATACCGCTGTCACCGTCCCTGGTCTATGCGCCAGTCGAGATACAGCTCGAAATCACCGTATTCCTTCACACTGCACAGGTTGTCGCCATTGCCCGTGAACCGTATGACACCATCGCTTACACTCCAGTTCTCAGCCATCTTAATGTCAGCTTCCTTTTGTTTTGCGGCAAGCTCCTTTGGTTTCATTGCGGCCCTGGTAATGGGATTACCGACCAGACCTTGCCACCCGGACAGATCCTTGCCGTTGAACATCGGAACAAAAACCTCACCTGCAGGCAGTCTCATCTCAGCTTCAGCGCATCGCTGGCGGCCATTCCTCACATCTTCCGACGGGTCATCCAGCCATGATGAGACAAAAAAGCCGGCAGGCAGGATACCCAGGGAAGCTGCAAAAGCAATCATTTCAGCTTTAGCATCGGGTGCCACAGCATGAGGAGCAATCTCCTTTGATAAGCAGCAGTTTGCGCTCAGGAGTGACAGCAGCGACGGACACCATCCTGAGGTAAGCGTCGAAAGCAGGCACTGCCAAATGTCTTATTGCCTGATGTACAGATATCTTTGAGGACTTTCAGGGCAGAATGATCTGACCAGTGCGCCAGGGCGTCGAAACAGACATCACGGGTAATGGCATCTCCGTTCTCAAATTCATACGCCACTCTCCTGAGAGCCTCATCACCGGCGGTCTGTGCCAGTATCGGTATGAGCCTGAGTTTGGTTCCGGACTTATCAAATGTACCAAGGATTGTCTCTGATCTCTTACCAGCATCATCAGCTTTCATTGCGGCAGATGGCCAGGGCACGCTGCAGTTCAGCCACCTCCTGCTTTTCTGCTGTGCTCTGCAACAGCTGGATGATTGCCGGCTGGTCGTTCCATGAGGCCAGGCTGCCCAGGGAGGTAATGGCAGCAGCCCTCACACCCTGATCTTCCGAACTGACATAAGAAAGCACATCATCGAAGTATTCATTCCTGCCCGACCAGGCAAGCAGCCACATCAGCGCCACAGTGCTGTGTCCGTTTGATGAGGGAAGGCTAGTTCGGCAACCTTTGCAATGCTGGTGCTGTCAAGTATGGTTGTCAGTGCGCCGGCGAGCAGTCCTGTGACCTTCCTCACTGTCATGCTTCAGTATCCGGCAAGGATAGGATCCACAGCCTTAGGCCCCTGCAGCTTTGCCAGGGCAGCTGACTGCCTCACCTGCTATCTCCTGTGATGGATCGTTAAGTGCTTTGAGCATCAGGGGTACGGCAAGTTCGTCACCCCTCTCGCCAAGCATGAAGAGTATCTCCGGTTTTGCCTCCGGGTTTACTTTTGAGTACCTTTTTATCCACTTTTTTGTAGCCTCCTCACCGGGCAGCAAGCCTGCCAGTCTTAGTGCTCCGCCGCGAACAGCGATATCAGGATCACCGGCTGCTTCAAGAAGCATGGGAAGGGCACCTTCACCCTGCACGGCCACAACCACGCTCATGGCTGCGAGACGCTGACCTGCAGTCGCGGGTGTTGTGCTCTTCGAGATCACCAGGTCTGTGATCTTTTGCATCGTGCGCGCTGTCGCCTGCAAGACCAACGGTCTTTGCATAGAGCAGAAGTGCCTGAACGGCGCCTGTAGGCTCCCACATGTATCCGGCTGATTCGGCGGCACGCATCAGTACCGGCATTAGCGCACGGATCTCCGGTGACCTGCAAGGGCATAGAGAGCAGCGGTCTGTTCTGCGCTGTTACCTTTCTCATACCATTTCAGATAGCTCTGAACAGCTTCACCGTACTGACTGTCTGCCAGCGCTACCATAATCTGTGCTGCGCACGGGCACTGCTCCCCTGAAAGTGCATTTGACAGAAGCTTATGCGCAATGTCACTGCCCACAGACTGCAATGCCATCACGGCATCATCACAAATTTCCGCGTCACGCACATAGTCAGCCAGCGCATTCAACAGCGGCATCTGATCCCAACAAGGTTCAGCTGCTTCATGAAGAAAGCCCTGACCTCCCTTGTATCTGCCGCCTTCATAAATCTTATGCACTGCTGCTCCCAGACACTCTTTCTTGTGTTATCCTTGTCTGCCGTGAGATGACTAGTGAGCGTTGCAATAGCATACCTTGCCTTCGTATCCTCACCTGTACCTGCAGGTACTACCTTCCTACAGATAATGGACCAGCCCTCATCACCAAGTGAATACATTTCTTCCATCAGGCGTATCGCAAGTTCGTGATTGTCAGCCGGCAGCCTTGCAAGAAGATCAGCTACCCTGGTTTCAGTGGTCCTCACATCCTGGGCATCCACTCCGACCTGCAGGATCAGCGCTGCTGCGACAGCGAACAGTATTTTGATTTTATTCATAATTATTTAATTGGATTAGATTTCAAATATGCCATTCACCCCTCATGGGCTGATCAATCAGTGCATTCGCTGCTTCGTCATTGGTAAACACTTGCCTTACAGGATCAAACGTAAGGTTCCGGCCCAGGCGGAGCGCCACCACTCCCATATTGACCAGTGTGCATGACCTGTGACCGTTCATTTCATTAAGAGCAAACGGTCTTCTTGTCTTTACCGACTCACTGAACACGGTGATCTGTGGTTCAGGTTCCGGCAGATTTTCAGCGAGGGAACGGATGTTCGGGAGATCGGAAAGAAATCCCTTGAATATTTTGCCGAGCGGGCCTTCGATGTATGCAGCATCTTTGTCGCGGTTCTCGCCGTCAAGGATTATTTTGCAGCCGTCATCATATGTATATGTTATTCGCCTCCATGTGCCAACAGCATCATAGTGTTGCTGCGGTGCATCAATCTCAACCGAAACAGGGCTTGTATCATCCTTCCCGAGAATATACTGCACCGGGTCGAGGTAATGCTGTCCCATATCACCCAGGCCTCCTCCGTCATAATCCCAGTAGCCCCTGAACTTCTCATGCACTCTCAGGGGATTGTACGGCTTATACGGAGCGGGTCCGAGCCAGAAATTATAATCAAGATCTGCCGGAGGTTGCAGCGGAGGCAAATTAGGCACACCTGTCCAGTAGAACTTCCAGTCATAACCGGTTATGCCGCTTACAGTCACTTTCAGGGGCCATCCGAGCGCTCCGCTGCTGACGATTTTCTTCAGTGGCCTCACCGTGGTACCAAGTCCGTAGAACTGACCGGTGAACCTGAACCATGTGTTCAGCCTGAACATGCGTCCGTTGGCCTGCACCGCTGCTGCCACTTTCCTGCCCTCACCTATCGTTCGTGTCATCGGCTTCTCGCACCATATGTCCTTGCCCGCCTCAGCGGCCATCTTCGACATGATGCCATGCCAGTGCGGGGGTGTTGCAATATGGACTATATCAATGTCAGGCCTTGCCAGCAGCTCCCTGAAATCATGATAACCGGTCACGCCTTTGCCGGCTTTGTCGAGCGCCCTTCTGAGATGCAAGGCGTCGACATCGCAGACGGCGAGAAGACGGGTATTCTCATATGCAAAATGACCAAGGCCCATCCCCCCTGTGCCGATGATGCCTTTGGTAAGCTGATCGCTCGGAGGCAGGTAACCCCTGCCGCCAAGGACATGGCGGGGGACCACGGTCAGTGCAATGCCTGCCACTGCTCCCCTTCGTATAAACTCACGCCTGTTGACTGACTTTCTGTTCATAGATTCTTATTCTTCTTCCGGTACCTTGTATAACTTCCTCAGAATGCCAAGCTGCTTTCTCAGTTTCGCCTCCACCGCCTCATAACCCGGGTCATCGATGAGATTATTCATCTCATGCGGGTCGGCGCTGAGATCATACAGCTCCCACTGATCAATATCATCATAGAAATGAATGAGCTTGTACCTGTCGGTTCTGATGCCGTAGTGCTTTCTGACGGCATGTTCAGCCGGGTACTCATAATACTGATAGTACAGGGCATCACGCCATTTCCCGGGTTTTGTTCCTCTGAGCAGGGGAACCAGTCGAAATACCCTGCATCTCATTCGGAGGCGTGACACCTGCCATTTCAAGAAATGTCGGCGCCAGGTCAATGTTCTGTACCATCTCATTTATGTCTCCCCTGGCACGTATAACCTTCAGGCAGTCTCATCACGAGAGGGGTCCTCAGGGACTCTTCATACATGAAGCGCTTGTCAAACCAGCCGTGCTCGCCGAGATAAAAACCCTGGTCGGAGGTGTATATCACCAGCGTATTGTCTTTCAGTCCCGAAGCATCAATATAATCCATCAGCCTCCCTGTATTGCGGTCAACTGATTGAATGGTTCTCAGGTAATCAGTCAGGTATCTGTTCAATTTGTAAATGGCCAGTGAGTCCCCGCTCAGAGGATGCTTATTATATGCCTGACTTATGCTGTCATATTCCCTGCATCCAGGCTTTGTACTGCTCCGGGCTGAGCCTGTTATTAATGTACCACAGATAATCTTTCTCGGCCTGAGGAAGGCTGTCACCGTGTGTCCCGGTTATTTTAAGGTCATTTGACATGTGCATATCGCGCATGATGCTCATCTCCTGCAACGAAGCAGCCTCTCTTCCCTCATAATCGTCAAAGAAATTATCCGGTACAGGGAATGAAACACCATCGAACAAATCAAGATCAACCGTGTCAGGCATCCAGTTACGGTGGGGCGCCTTGTGATGGACCATCAGGCAGAAAGGTGTCGTAGTATCCCTCTTGCTCAGCCATTCAATAGCCATATCGGTGATAATGGTGGTAGCATAGCCGTTCTCGCGGTAAGTGCGCCCCATCTCAATGAAATCAGGGTTATAGTAACTTCCCTGTCCGGGCAGAATATTCCAGTAATCGAAGCCTGTGGGGTCACTCTTCAGATGCCATTTGCCTATCAGTGCAGTCTGATAACCTGCACTCCTGCAGAAGCTTCGGGAACGTCACCTGTGAGCTGTCAAACCTGCTGCCTGTTGTCGAGATGACCGTTGGCATGGCTGTGCTTGCCGGTGAGGAGTGCAGCCCTGCTCGGAGCACAGATTGAGTTACATACGAAGCTGTTGCGGAAGATAATTCCTTCATCGCCGATACGGTCAAGATTGGGTGTTGAGTTGAGCCCGCTTCCGTAAGCACTCACTGCCTGGTACGCATGATCATCAGTCATGATGAAGATAATATTCGGACGCACGGTCTCTTTCCTGCTGCATGACCACAACATTATAAGCATGCTTAAAATAGCAATCTGCCTCATTACTCTGTATGTTTTGTCAATTCCACAATTAAAAGGTCAGGCAATGGTGACCTGGATTATATAGTCGCAAGATTCTTCCTGATTATAATCCATGATACAATAAAAATATAGACAGCACATAAGAACAGCACTCCCATTCCTGCAGTAACGCCCAGCGAGTCACTTACCAGTCCCATCACAGGAGGTATCAGCGCTCCTCCGGAGATCGCCATCATCATAAGGCCTGAGATCTCATTGCCTCTTTCAGGATATTTCTGGATAGTCAGAGAAAACACAAGCGGGAATATGTTGGCGACACCCAGTCCAAGCATGAAAACAAAGATCCATACTGTAGTTTTCGATGGGATAAGGAGAAGCAGAATGATAGAAACAATCGATATTACAGCACTATAAAGTAATCCTTTTGAAGATGAAAGCTTTGTCAGTATTAGCGCACCGGCGAATGTGCCGATCATACGACTTGCGAAATAAAGGCTTCGCGCTAACTTGGCGCTGGCATCGATGCCAAATCTTTCACTTAGATATGTTCCTGAGAATGAGTTAAATCCTACATCTATGCCAACAACAAGGAAAATTGATAATACCATCATCAGGACATAAGAATTGCCCAGCAGGGTAAAAGCGGATTTGAATGTCGCCTTTTTCTCAGATATGGCATTTTCTTCTACCTTAATACTGCCAAGCCAGACAACGCTTAAGAAAGAGACAATGCCGAATACCAGGAATACAAGCTTCCAGTCTCCGTACAATGATGCGAATTTACCTGCCAACCACGGAGCGATCATTGAACCGATAGCTTTAATGAACTGCGAAAAACTGAGGAAGCTTGAGGCCCGTTTGCCTGGTACGATGTCTACCAGAAGCGGGTTGGCAGATACCTGGACGATAGTGTTACCAATACCAAGAAGGGCAAATCCAACGAGTACAGATGTAAAGTTATAGATCATAAATGGCACCAGAAGACCCACCCCGGTTATACCCATTCCGATATTAAGCATTAGCTTCTTTCCTATTCTTGCCTGTACCAATCCTACCGGAACAGAAAGAATAAAGAACCATAGAAACGCTGCTGAAGGTATCAGCATGGCCACTGCATTCTTTAGCTGCAGATCTTCCTTGACATAGTCCACTCCTGTACCTACCAGGTCGACAAAACTCATTACGAAGAAGGAGAGGAGAACGGGTACGACCTGCCTCATCTCAATTTTTTTCTCATTCATATCTTTTGATGGTTCAGTATTACATAAGAGTGAGGGCAGGCTGCACCGCCTTCCAGAAATCATCATCAAGGAGATAGGCGCTGCCAAGCAGGGCGGCATCCTCCTTCAGGTCTTGAAATATCTACCCTGACGGTGCACTTTGCCTGTTCAAGGGCTATTCTCAAAAGCGGGGCCGAACAGGTCATAAGCATGTGAGATATTTCCACCGATAACAAGTATCTCCGCCCCGAACCTCAGGAGCCACGGTGAGAGGAAAGAACCCAGGTTCTTCCCGAACTTATCAAACAGCGCCCGTACCGCGGTATCGCTTACTGCTTCCGCGGCGATCTCCTTCACACCTGCAGCCTCTTTGCCCGTTATCTCCCTATATCCGGAAGTGAACCAGCGTGTCGAGAAATAGTCATCAGCGATGCCGTTTTCTACAGGCAGGTGGTATACATATCCTCCGCCTGGAACGGTATCTCCCTCCACAACCGGAATGCGGTTATCGATGAATGCTGATCCGAAACCAGTGCCGAGGGTAATTGCCATCATTTTCTTGTATCCGGCAGCCTTTCCTGCCCATGCTTCACCCACGCCAAACGAGCTGGCATCGTTCATGAATCTCACCCTGCAGTCGCATGGCAGTCCGAGCCTTGAACTGATGGCCTTCCCCACATTGACGCCGTAAAGCTTTTCATATTTGGGTACACCCCTGATGAGACAGATGCCTTTTGCATAATCGAACGGACCGGGCATGGCAAATCCGATACCCCGCAGCCTGAAGACAGGTAATTTATCAACTATTTTTCGCAGTGTGCCGGTCCACACCCTAAGTATTTCATCAGCTTCGGCCTTGTTATCGACAGGACTTTCTGCCCGTGAGCCTTTAATGATAGTATGGTTCTGCATATCTACTGCAACGGCAGTGATATGACTGCCCCCGATATCTACACCTATTGCTGTATTCTGAAGTGAGTTATCCATATTTTGCATCAGGTCTGCCCTGCTTTTTTTACGGCAATTAAAATATCTATTTTCCTAGAGAGTGCCAAATGAAATCATTTTATTATTGTCTAATTAAGTTGGAGTAGTCTGAGAAATACTTTAAATTCGTTGTACTAATTCTTTTTCTCAGAACAGTTCTAATCAAATAAATTCCCGGTTATGTCAAAAGTCACAAAAGAGGACGCGCTCTATTATCACAGTCGCGGACGCAAGGGCAAGGTTGAGGTTATACCTACAAAACCCTATTGCACACAGCATGATCTCGGTCTGGCATATACTCCAGGGGTGGCCTATCCCTGTCTTGAGATCGAGAAGAACCCTGATGATGCCTACCTGTACACTGCAAAGGCCAATCTTGTTGCGGTGATTTCCAACGGCACTGCCGTGCTCGGCCTGGGTGACATAGGTGCGTTGGCAGGCAAGCCTGTGATGGAGGGCAAAGGACTTCTTTTCAAGGTTTTCGCCGATGTGGATGTATTTGATATCGAGGTAGATGAGAAGGACCCTGAAAAGCTGATCGAGATATGTGCCAGGATCGCTCCCACCTTCGGCGGCATTAATCTTGAGGACATAAAGGCCCCGGAGTGCTTTGAGGTCGAGACAAGGCTGAAGGCGATGCTTGATATACCTGTCTTTCATGATGACCAGCACGGCACAGCCATAATATCATCTGCAGGTCTTCTGAATGCGCTGGATATAAACGGGAAAAAGATCTCCGACATTAAGGTGGTCGTCTGCGGCGCGGGAGCGGCTGCCAACTCGTGCACACGACTGTATGTGGCCCTGGGTGTAAAAAAGGAAAACATCATCATGGTCGACAGCAAGGGCGTCATCAACAAAAAAAGGACTGACCTTAACAAATACAAGAAAGAATGGATCACCGACCGTGATATTAACAGCCTGGCAGAGGCAGTTCAAGGCGCTGATGTCTTCCTTGGGCTGTCAGTGGCCAATATGCTGAGCAAGGAGATGCTCCGTACCATGGCTCCCAATCCTGTTGTCTTCGCTATGGCCAACCCTGACCCGGAGATCAGCTATGAAGATGCCATGTCTACGCGTGATGATCTGATTTTTGCAACGGGGAGATCAGACTATCCCGAACCAGATCAACAATGTCCTTGGTTTCCCGTTCATCTTCCGGGGTGCTCTTGACGTAAGGGCGACCACCATTAATGAGGAGATGAAGCTGGCAGCCACAAGAGCACTTGCAACGCTTGCAAAGGAGCCTGTCCCCGAAGCAGGTAGCTAAAGCATATGACCTTGAAAAACTGGAGTTTGGCAGGGATTACATTATTCCGAAGCCGCTCGATCCGCGACTCATCTCAAGGGTAGCCTCAGCAGTCGCCAAAGCTGCCATAGAAACCGGGGTGGCAAAGTTCAGAATTGATGACTGGGACGCATACATGAAAGAGCTTGATCAACGCACCTCAGATCACATTAAAAGGATAGCACAAGATCTGCTGTCTCTGAAAAAGCACAGAAAAAGGGCCGGTACTCTTCGGATACCGGCCCTTTCATTACCCTCCTCACCAATCAACCAACCAGCTATGCCCAAACTCTGAAAAAGCATAGCAAAATCGTTATTTTATCTTTCCCAGCTTAGCCTCATACATTTCAAGTATCAGTGCTGAGAGCTGGTCAATCGAAAAACTGCTTCTGTTCAGGGTAAGAGTCGAAGAGATAGTCGATAGTCTGAGGTTTCTTGTCAAGAAAGCCAGCAATCATTTTATTCCTCTTCTCATCTGTTTCAATAACATACTCCTCTGCCTTCTGAATGATCATACCCTTCTTCTTCATCACATTCTCCACCCTCCAGTACAGCGGCGCCACAAGTCTGATATGCAGTGCATTTGTCATATCGCGTGTTATTGCTACGCCACCCCGTCCAATAATCACCGCATGACCCTCACGTGCAATTGAGAGAACTACCTCCCTGATAGCCTTCCTTCACCGAGCTGTCACTGACAAATGTACCGGAGAAAGCCATTATCATCTCCGACATATCATTCATGGTCATACCCTGGTAAAAGGTCTCCACCCGGTTGGTGTCAGTCTTCAGCTCATGGGCAGCATGGTAGATTATATCCTTATCGATCCACCTCCATTTATTTGTATTATTCCTGAGATTGAGCAGAGCGACAAGGGCTGCACGCGACTTCCCTCCCGTCGCAGCCGGTAAGGCGTGATATTGTTATTACCGGACCTGTCTGATCAATGGGCCTGCCAAGCATCTCAGCCCTGTAGCGTGTGTCAAAATAATCGAATATCTTCTTCACGATCAAGGCATTAGTTGCTGCCGGCTGAAGTCATGGCCGCGACCGGAACAGCAGAATTTATTTTTACAAAATATACTCAACTTTAAGGACAAAGTCAAATTTATCTGTAAAAATATTATGCCTGCCTGACGTAGCTCTTCAGGATGCCCTGATAAATGTCTCCTCTCTAAGAACCAGCTGTGTTCCGTACGCCTGATTATCTCATTCTGAAGGTCTTCTCCAAGGTCATTGAAATAATCGCTGTAACCAGCAACACGGACAATCAGGTCGCGGTGAAGCTCGGGGTGTTTCTGAGCCTCCCGGAGCGTTTCGGCATTAACCACATTGAATTGAATGTGGTGCCCGTCAAGGCTGAAATAGCTCCTTATCAGTGCCGTCAGCTTCTGATAGCTTCCTTCGTCCTCGAAGAACTCCGGTGAAAACTTCTGGTTCAGGAGTGTCCCGCCGGTCCTGAGATGGTCAATCTTCGATGCTGATTTGATCACTGCCGTTGGTCCCTGCCTGTCCACGCCCTGGAACGGCGAAATACCTTCCGAGAGTGGCACGGAAGCCTTGCGCCCGTCAGGTGTGGCGCCGGTGACGTTGCCAAAATAGACATGTGATGTTGTCGGCAGCATATTTATCCTGTGAACACCTCCCCTGGGTGTTGGCCTGCCGTTAACGGCATCATAGAAAATCTCAAAGACCGCCACAGCCTGCTCATCGGCATAGTCGTCGTCGTTACCGTACTTTGGAGTGTTGTATATCATCTCGTACTGCATCTTCTCCTCCCCCTCAAAATTGTTCTTCAGAGCAGCGAGCATCTCATTCCATGCGAACCTGCCCTTGTCATAGATATTGTACTTAATCGAGGTCAGGATGTCGGTTATACTGCCAAGTCCCACACCCTGTATATAAGTGGTGTTGTATCTTGCTCCGCCGGCATTGTAATCTTTACCGCTGGCGATACAGTCTTCAAGAAGGAGTGACAGGAACGGCACCGGGAGGTGATTGGCAAAAGTCTTTTCGATGACATTGTTACCTCTCACCTTGATATCCGCGAAATAGTTCACCTGCTGCTTGTAGGCAAGCATCAGCTCATCAAACGAAGCAAAAAGTGAAGGATCGCCTGTCTTTGGTCCCACCTGTACTCCCGTGCGGGGATCAAATCCGTTGTTCAGGGTCACCTCGAGTATTTTCACCAGGTTAAAGTAACCTGTCAGCCAGTAGCATTCAGTTCCGAAGGCTCCGGTCTCCACGCACCCTGAAGCGCCTCCGTTGCGGGCATCAACGAGGCTCTTTCCCTGCCTCAGAAGCTCCTGGATGATTGACTCAGTGTTGAATATTGACGGTTGCCCGAAGCCTGTTCTGACAATATCAAGCGTCTTGTGGATAAAGGCGTCAGGACCTTTGCGGCTCACCTGCACCATCGAGCTGGGCTGAACGATGCGCATCTCCTTAATCACATCGAGGAGAATATATGACATATCGTTCACGGCATCAGTACCGTCTGGTTTGACGCCTCCGAGATTTATAAGACAAAAGTCGGTGTAGGTGTTGCTCTCCTGTGCTGTGACACCCATCTTCGGGGGTGAAGGATGGTTATTGAACTTGACCCAGAAACAGCCCAGCAGCTCATAAGCCTGTTCGGGAGAGAGAGTACCTGCCTCTGTCTCCTTTTTGTAAACAGGCCACAGATGCTGGTCAAGACGGCCGGGGTTAAAGGAATCCCACGGATTGAGCTCTGTCACCACCCCGAGGTGGATGAACCAGTAGTGCTGCAGCATCTCGTGGAAGGTCTCAGGTGCATGAGCAGGCACACGGCGGCAGACAGCTGCCATCTTTGTCAGCTCTGCGTGGCGCTGCTGGTCCTTCTCTGTCTCTGCAAGCTTCTCAAGAGCGTCGGCATGCCTGCCGGCATACATTATTATTGCATCGCATGCAATATCCATAGCCTTAAGCTCCTCAAACCTGTCAGAGGCATAAGGGTCATTAAAGTAATCGATCCTTGCAGCTGCTTCGGCTATTTCCTTTTTGAGGTCAAGAAACCCGGTATGAAACATCTTGTAACCGAGAACAGTGTGACCCGGGGCCCTCTGTTCCTGGAACTCGGTGAAGATACCGGCTTTGTAGGCATTGATCCACTCCGGGGTCATCCGTTCCATGATGCGGTCACGGTTGCTGTGCCCCTTCCAGAAAGGAATAATCTCATCTTTCGTATATGCGTTTTACCTCGTCATCGACCCTGAATGACACTTTTTCGCGGCCGTTGAGGATGTCCAGATCCTGCAGCGAATGCAGGCAGATCTCGGGGTAGGTTGGTGTAGCTTTCGGTGCCGGACCTCTTTCACCGACAATCATCTCACCCTCATTGATACATATGGCTTTGTGCCTCAGCAGGTATTCGAAAGCACGTGCCCTGGTTACCGGGACTGATAAACCCCGCGCCGCGTCACTGTTATAAAAACGGGTTATAAGCTGTGCCCTCTCGGCGGTGATGGTCTCCTTTGCGTTAAGACTCTGTTCCCTGAGCCTGAGGACTCTTTCAGTCATTTTCATATTCATGTTTTTTTTTTGCTTTTTTATTCATCCGCCTTTCCTGATACGGATACCCAGCGGTTTTAATATTTCAACATAATCATCGAGGTGACGGTTTGATATCTGGCTGACACCCTGCATGCGGTCAGGAAGGTCAAAACGACGGTATTTCCCGCTGCCGGTCTTATGATACGGCAGAAGGTTTATCTCTCTTATATTTTTTGTTTTACGGCTTTCAATAAAATCCCTGAGCTGTTCCATGAACTCTTTATCAGCCGTCACTTCCGGAATAACTGGTATCCTTATCATCACCTCTGCCCCTTCATTCAGAAGCATGTCAAGATTTGAGATGACAAGATCATTGCTCACTCCCGTGTATTTCATGTGTGTCTCAGGGTCCAGGTGTTTGATGTCAAACAGGAAGAGATCGGTATAAGGCATGATTGCCCTCAGTCTTTCGGGTGACGTATGCCCTGAGGTATCGACGGCTGTATGAAACCCTGCTTTCTTCATTGCCTGCAATGTCTCAAGGAGGAAGTCAAACTGCATCAGCGGCTCCCCGCCTGAAAAGGTGACCCCTCCGCCCGACTGCTCCATGAAGACCCTGTCTTTTTCGGCTTTTTTTACCAGCTCATCCGGAGTATATTCCTTTCCCACCAGCTCAACAGACCTGAACTCCTTTTCACCTACCCGGTCAATCCGCTCCACGGACGTCTGCACCGCCGATTTTCCTTCCGGATTATGGCACCACCAGCAGTCAAGAGGACAGCCTTTCATGAAGAAGGTGACCCTGATACCGGGGCCGTCATGAATTGCATATCTCTTTATACTGAATATCAAGCCTTTCATAAAAAGTCCGTAAAGATAGTGATGATACTGAGTGACCGGAATGGCTGCCGCGGCGCGGGCTGCAGGCGAAAGGCTAACTGTGATAGAACATAAGGCAGTGATATAGCCTCCGTCCGAGGCGGTTCATCATAAACCTGTGTTCTTTAACCTGTAACATACTGTGCGAAAGCACAAAATTACCATTTAACTTTAATTAACGCAAATTTAACACAAAAGATTGCAGCGAACAGGCCTCTTGGCGGTCTTTACTATGAAAAAGAGTGAAAAGGACAGTTCCTCTTTTTGTAATGGACAGTTTGGTGTTAAACGAAAACGGGTTAGTCATGAAAAAAATTATTCTTGTTCTGGTGCTTTTTGCCGGTGTGGCAGCTATGTCATACGGCAAGGTCATTTTGAAGGGTGAATCCAACACTTCATTCGGAAGCTACACATCTGGAGGCTGTTGATCAGCCCCTTACTCTGGCAGGTGAAACAGTAAAATGCTACCTGCTCTCATACGAAAATTCACCTGTTAAAGTGAAGATCTATGTAGACAAAGAAAAGAACTGTAAGAATTATGTGGTCGTTTCTGATGACCTGGCAGTCATGTATTCCTGCGACGGCAAGATTTTTGGCGTTAACAAGGTTGACAAGAAATACAAGACCGAAGGGATACGCACAGACGACAGCCAGCTTGACAGGACCGGCTACTTCCGTCAGAAAGTTATCAGCCAGGGTGTCACCGGGGAACAGGATGCAGCGCTGCTCATAGCTTCTTATTTTCCAATGCTCTTAAAAGAGAGTGAATAAAAGATTTTTTATCCTTCCTTAATTAGGCCGTCCGGCCTATCTACGATCAGGTTTAGGTTGACAAGAAGGTACCCCCCGGGGGTGCCTTCTTTCTTTTTACAATGAAAATGCTTTAATTGATTTTTATCACGTGTATGATCTGTAACAGGACTATCTTTGAATGATTATTTCAGCCTAAATAAAAAATACAAGTCATCAACTCCGTAAATAAAAATGAAGAATAAGATCAAATTCAGCCTCCTGTACCGCGACATGTGGCAGTCGTCAGGCAAGTACCAGCCCAGGGTTGACCAGCTGAAAGCCGTTGCACCTCACATCATTGAGATGGGATGCTTTGACCGTGTAGAGACCAACGGCGGCGCTTTTGAACAGGTGCAGCTGCTCTACGGTGAAAATCCGAACGAGGCAGTGAGGGAATGGACGAGGCCTTTCAACGAGGCAGGCATTCAGACACACATGCTCGAACGTGCTCTTAACGGCATAAGAATGTATCCCGTGCCTGCAGATGTCAGGCGACTGATGTACAAGGTTAAGAAAGCCCAGGGAGTAGATATCTCACGTTCATTCTGCGGGTTGAATGATCACCGTAACCTTGAACTGTCGGTGAAGTACGCACGCGAGGCAGGCATGATCTCGCAGGCCGCGCTGTCGATAACCTCCTCACCCGTTCACACAATTGATTATTACATGGGGGTGGTGGACAAAGTGGTTGAATACGGCGCTGACGAGATATGTCTTAAAGATATGGCAGGCGTGGGCAGACCGGCTACCCTCGGCGAACTGGTGAGGCAAATCAAAAACAAATATCCCGGCATCATAGTCCAGTATCACGGACACAGCGGTCCGGGAATGTCGGTTGCCTCAATGCTCGAGGTGGCAAGGGCAGGCGCTGATTACCTCGACGTTGCAATGGAACCTCTCAGCTGGGGAATGGTCCATCCCGATGTGATAGCAATACAGGCCATTATGAAGGACGCAGGATTCGATGTGCCTGAAATAAACATGGACGCCTACATGAAAGTAAGAGCACTGACACAGGAGTTTATTGATGACTTCCTTGGTTACTTTATTGATCCGCGCAACAAACTGATGACCTCGCTGCTGATCGGATCAGGACTTCCCGGAGGGATGATGGGAAGCATGATGGCTGACCTGAAGGGAGTGCACCAGGGCATCAATGCAGCGCTGAAGGCGCAAAGCAAACCTGAACTGTCAGAAGATGAGCTCGTTGTCTGGCTTTTCCGGGAGGTTGGCGAAATATGGCCCATGATGGGATATCCACCACTGGTAACACCGTTCAGCCAGTATGTCAAGAATGTGGCGCTGATGAATATCGTTTCACTGGTCAACGGCAAGGAGCGGTTTGCCATGATAGATGCGAACACATGGGATATGCTGCTTGGCCGTGCCGGCAAACTGCCCGGCCCGCTGGCACCGGAACTCATCGAACTGGCGAAGAAGTGAAGGAAAAGAGTTCTATGAGGGCACACCGCAGGACAACTACCCTGATGCCCTTGACACATACAGGAAGGAGATGGAGGAGAAAAACTGGCCTGCCGGACAGGATGAGGAAGAGTTGTTCGAACTTGCAATGCATGACAGGCAGTACCGCGATTATAAGTCGGGCGTGGCAAAGACAAGGTTCCTGAAGGAGGTGGAAGACAGGAAATCCGAGCTGGCCAATGCCGCAACGGCAAAAGTGTCGGAGAAAAAACTTCTCTTCGCTCATGAGACCGGCATTGCATTTATATATTCGGGTACAACAGCTACATATTATTCCGATGATGACCTTGACGTGGGCGAAGAAGTCAAAAAGGGAAATATACTGATGTATATTATGATCAACAGGACATTCAGTGCGGTGGAATCAGACCGCGACGGAAAAATAAAAAAGGTTATGGTAAAAAGCGGAGACAAGGTCAGGAAAGGAGATCCGCTGGTTGAATTCGTTTAACAGGCAGTAAATTGTACCTGACTATCGTACTTTTTGTCACCGGCTTGAATTTATTGGCATTTATAGATATTTTAACGGCATGAATCCTAACACTATTGTAGAATGGCATTGAACATGCTGAGAAGAACTGCCACGGCCCTGATATTCTTCATTTTCCTCCAAGGCTTTGTGACAGGGGCACCTGTGAGGGTTGAAAAAGGTGTGCTTGACCTCAGGCATATTGAGCAGGGAGATATGTTCACCGTAAAGATGAACGGCGAGTGGGAATTTTATTTCAATGAATTCCTGTACGGCAAGCCTGGCAGCATTAGCGACAGCCTTGTGCCTGACTGTTACGGCGAAGTGCCCGGCTACTGGTCTGAATACACTGTCGACGGTAAAAGGCTGCCGCGTTTTGGCTATGGCACTTACAGGGCTGTCATTCTGCTCCCTCCCGGATACCGTGACCGTATGGGGTTCGACATGCCCGTGTTCGACTCCTCATATGAGATCGCCGTAAACGGGGTCACTACTGCCAGAAACGGCACCCCTGCCCGCAGCAGGGCTGAATCAATACCTGCCTATGAACCCTTGTTCTTCAGCTATGTGCCCGGTAAAGACACTCTTGAGCTCCTGATAAGGGTATCTAATTTCGAACACCGCAGAGGGGGTTTCTGGTTGCCCCTGAAGGTGGGCACCTTTCATACCATACAGACGAACTTCACCAACCAGTGGTTCATCTCAATTGCAACGACAGGCATGCTCTTCGCCGCTTTTATCTCCTTCTTTGTATTTTACCTCTTCGACAGTAAGAGGCCAAAGCTTCTGATGTTCTCACTGCTTGCCCTCTGTCTCGCCATCAGGCCATTCCTCTCCCCTCCCTATCTTATCTCAATAATCAATGTAACAAACTGGAACCTGATTGTAAAGGGTGAGTATCTGATCCTTTACCTCTTGTTGACCTCAGGAGCATGGCTTGTGTACTACTTCTATCCCACGCGGTGGTTCAGGAAGCTGGCGGTTGGAACAGACATCATCTTCCTTGCAGGGGTCGGCCTTATTATTTTTACTCCGGTATATGTCTTTTCATATACAGTCTGGTTCATCCAGGCAATGGGGCTTCTTATACTGTGTTATGCCCTGGTAATGAGTACACGGGGGGTGTTCAGGAAAAGCTGGATCGACCTCTTTAATCTTGTTGCCATGATTGCCATCACCGCTGGGGCGGTTGCAGATGTAATGCTGTCAAACGGGTTTGAGGAAAAACAACAGATATATATTCTGTCATTCCTGATGATGGTGTTCGTTTTTGTACAGGCAGCGCTGCTGATACGCGAGTGGGTGAAGTCGGGAATGGAAAGGGAAAAACTCGCGGTTCAGCTCGAGGAGCTGAACCGCAGCCTTGAGGATCGGGTCGATGAAAGAACGAAAGAGCTGAGGACAAAGAGTGTGGAGCTGAATGCGCGGAATGAACAAATCGCCCTCCAGAATAAAAAACTCTCAGAGACTATCCATTTGAAGAACAAGGTCTTCTCCGTGATAGCACATGACCTGCGCAGCCCTGTGGTCAATATCCTTTATACTCTCCACCTGCTCAGGGAGGAGAAGGATGCACAAAAGACGGAGGCAATGGCTAACTCATGTGTCCAGTATTCCCAGATGCTGATAAGCCTGATTGAGAATATGCTTGTATGGGGAAGAGGACAGGAAGATATGATCCGGTTTGCACCTTCTGAAAACGACCTTGCTGATATTGTTCTTACCAACATCAGCATCCTGAAGGAGACCGCAGACAGGAAAAACATATCGCTCAATTTCACGCAGGTGGGAAGGGCTGTCGGATGGATTGACAGGGACCTGATAGACATTGTAGTGAGAAACCTGCTTTCCAACGCCATCAAATATACCAACCCCGGAGGAAAGGTGACAATCAGCGTGAAGGAGCAGGAAAAGAATAATGCGGGAGTTGTAATAAAAATATGTGATAACGGAGTTGGCATCAGTGAAGAACGGCAGAAGAAACTGTTCACCGGAGCAGAGATAGATACTACTGCCGGTACTGATTCTGAAAAAGGAACAGGTATCGGCCTTAAACTGGTGAACGAGCTTGTCACCATCAGCAAGGGCACAATCAGTGTTGAGAGCAAACCGGGAGAGGGAAGCTGTTTCACGGTGAGCCTGCCCTCGGCAGCCCCTGCAGGGAAAGCAAGAACACTTTAATCAAAAAAACAGAAAGTAAATGCAGAGAGATATTATCAAAATAGACGAAGAGAAGTGCACCGGTTGCGGTGAATGTGTACCGAACTGCCATGAAGGGGCCCTTCAGGTCATTGACGGCAAGGTAAGGCTGGTGTCGGAGCTTATGTGTGACGGCCTTGGCGCCTGTATCGGCCATTGCCCTGAAGATGCAATCACAATCGAAAAGCGTGAAGCGGAACCTTATAATGAGACTGCCGTGATCAGTGAAATGGTCAGCAAGGGAGCCAACACAGTCATTGCACATCTTAAGCATCTTAAAGATCATAAGGAACTGGGTTACCTGGAGGAGGGCACTTCATGGCTCCAGGCGCATGAGAAAGATGTCGCCTTCAGTGTAAGGGAGGTTCTGGCAGAAGTAAACGGACAAATGAATAATAACCACGGTGCTGGTCATGGTCAAGGCCACGGTCATGGTCAAGGTCAAGGTCAAGGTCATGGGCATCAGGGTGGCGGTTGTCCCGGAAGCAGGGAAAGGATAATTGCCCCTGCGCCAGTCTCATCGATAACTGCAGAGACACCTTCTCACCTGACACACTGGCCGGTGCAGATGCACCTTATCAATGCCAATTCACCCGTATACAGAGGAGCTGACCTTCTGCTTGCAGCCGACTGTGTGGCATTTTCACTGGGGTCGTTCCACCAGACTTTTCTGAAGAACAGGTCACTGGCAATTGCATGCCCCAAGCTCGACCACGGAACTGAAATCTATATAGACAAACTGGTGGCTTTGGTTGATACTGCAAAAGTCAATACAATAACAGTCATGATGATGGAGGTACCCTGTTGCGGTGGTCTCATGCAGATGGTGAGAAACGCTCTCGCCAGAGCATCAAGAAAGGTGCCCGTAAAATCAGTGCTTGTCAGCATTGACGGGAAGATCCTGCGTGATGAATGGATCTGAGAAAAACCACTTCAGACAGAAATGACAACCAGGGGAAGGTGCTGTTCCACTGTCTTGTCTCTCATGGCCGTAATTCCGGGGAACTTATGGCCGAGAATTTTTCCAATATTCCCGGTTCAAATGAAAGCAGCCCCGGTTTCTATGTTACCGGTGAGACCTATATTGGCAAGCACGGTTTGTCTCTCGCACTCGATGGTTTGGAAACGGGTATCAACGACAAAGCCCGTGCACGTGCTATAGTCATTCATGGGGCAGATTATGTCTCCGATGACTTTATCAGGACCCATGGCAGACTTGGCCGCAGTCAGGGCTGTCCGGCTGTTCCTGTTGAACTCAGTGAGGAAATTATCAAAACCATCAAGGGCGGGTCATGTTTATTCATTTATGCTCCCATACCAGACTATACATCTAATTCACCGATTATCAGGAAAATACATCCTATAATAAAGACATAGCTCTGGCACTGGCAACTTCAGGCTTTTGATTTAAAGCTACCAGCACTTTCTCATCGTTTTGGTAAACATCGTTCCGGAACTGTATCCGGTCTTTACCATCAGTCCAGGCCGTCAGGTAGATCACCATCACATCGACCGGCACCTTCAGACAGCACCGTTTGTTCCTTTGTCTGTTGCATGGCATTGCGAATATTGTCAGGTGACCATTCCGGTACATCAGACAACAGCAGCACGGCCAGATCAAACGGGTCTTCCACTCTGATACAGCCGTGAGCTTACAGCTCTTGCGTCACGGGCAAAAAAGCTCTTTGACGGGGTATCGTGTATGTACACATCGTAGTCATTCGGAAACATGAACTTGACCCTGCCCAGTGCATTTCCCGGCCCCGGATCCTGTCGTACCATATACGGAAAATTGCTTTCTGAAATTGTTGACCAGTCAACGTCACTGTAAGCCAATTCGGTCCCGTCATTTCTGAGCAGCTTCATATTCTTTTTAGTGAGGTACCCTGGACCCTTTGAGCAACTCAGGGATCACGTCTTCCTGCAATATTGTATTGGGAACAGTCCACGTGGGGCTGAATACAATATAAGTCATGCTCTCATTGAAAACAGGCGTCTTCCGTGTTTCCTTGCCAACGACTGCTCTCATCGAAATAAGGGTATCCGTTCCCGCTATCAGATCGAGCTTGAAATTGGCAATATTTACGATAATGCGCTTTCCAGTCACCTGTGACGGAAGCCACCTGAACCTCTCCATATTCACCTTCAGCTGTCCCATAAGTTTCAGGGGCAGGCAGTTCAGGTATTCGAGGGTTGTCTTGCCAATCACGCCGTCGGCAGTTTAAACCCCAGTCATCCTGGAAACATCTTTAGCTGTTTCTTCCAGTTCTTCATCAAGTATTATTGATGATGCTGTCGGATAATTCGTATCTCAGCTTTATCAGCCTTTCCCTGATCTTCGGAACTATTTCACTCGAATCTCCGGGCTTAATAGCTTTATCTGACAGAATTACCGGCCAGAGTTGCTCATCCAGCTTAAGAAAGAACGCAAGCTCTTCTTTCATCATCCAATAGGACCGGTACCTAATCTTACTTTTTGAATCCCGAGATATCAACCACTGAAAGGAGGCATTTGCGGTCATCACCTATAACTATTCCTTCCATATACACCAGGCATAGTGGCTTGCCATTATAACCGAGCATGAGCTCACATGATTCTTTAGAATGGCCGGAATATACATTTTTGAAAAACTTATTAAATACAGGTTTGGAAGCTTCGGAAACGAACAGTTTAAAATTACTGTTTATCAAGGCTAAATCGCTTATCGCCCAATATTTCAGCACCTGTAAAATTAAGCTCGCAGATACTACCGTCACTGTCAAGTGTAAAATAGCCCATCGGGGCAAAATCGTACAGCATAGTATATTTTCTAAGAGCCTTCTCTGCTGTTTCATTTGCCTGCCGCAACTCTTCATTCTGCATTTCCAGTTCTATCTGGTGCACCTGAAGTTCATGAAGGAGCTTTTTTGAATCGGATTCTAAAACCTGTTTGGCAGCTTTTTTGTGCTTCTCCTTCAGTTTTTCCTCGGCTTTCAAACGCAGTAATTGATAATCTGTAAGATTCTGATCTTTCTTACTCATGACTTTATTGTTTTTTAATTGATAATATCATTCCTTCTGCCTTATTCAGGCTTTTAGGCGATACGGTTACAAAACATTCGACAATCTGATGTATTCCCATTGGCTGTCGTAACCTTCATTTTCAACTTGTCATTCAAACCTTTGCTCAGAAGCATCTTTAAGATTCTTTTCAGTGCTTTTTTGAGATTTCTCAGGAACAAACATCTGAATAAAATTATTATTTAAGTAATCCTCACGTTTTTTACCAAAGAACAGGTCAGCTTCAGAATTAAACTCCAATATTTTCATGTCATTTGACAAAATTACTTTTATATCTGAGGAAGCTCCCAGCAGAAGATGGATCATTTTCTCGTTTTCGAGTAATTTTTCTTCAAGCCTTTTATGATCTGAGATATTGATAAAGGTAATGACAAGTCCGTCTATTCTGTCGTCGTAAGTGCGGTATGGCATTATACGAACCAAAAACCACCGGCCGTCACTGGCAGGTATTTCTTTTTGTATAAATACAAGTGTTCTTAATACTTCGATGGCATCGTCAGCCAGTCCGGGATAATTAAGGTCTGATGCCTGGTCGGTAAAAGGTCGTCCTATATCGCTTTTTATAAGTTTGAATATCTTGGTCGCCGCAAGGGTAAAGCGACGGATATTTAATTCTTTGTCGAGAAACAGAGTAGCAATTTCGGTGCTGTTGAGCAGGTTTTTCATATCATTGTTAACCCGCGAATAATCATCTACCTTTGCCTGTAATTCAGCATTAACAGTCTGAAGTTCTTCATTCAGGCTCTGCATTTCTTCCTTTGATGTGGTAAGTTCTTCATTTGTGGACTGCAGTTCTTCATTTGTGGATTGTAACTCCTCATTTGTGGATCTCAGTTCTTCCTGCGAGGTCTGCATTTCCTCAAGAGTATTCTGCATCACTTCACGCATTCGCTGTAGCTCGATCTCCAGTCTCCTTCTGCCTGATGTTATGCAACAGCTTTTTTATTTGTTTTTGGAGGCAAATGAGTGTCTTCAACTTCCTTTACATCAGTAAAAATTATCATCACAGTGCCGTATAATAGCTCCGGTTTATCAATCCATTTAATATCAATATTTATGATTTGAGTGATCACCGTTTGTTTCTACTTTGATATTGCGTAAAACAACTGTTTCTTTTTTCGTAACTGACACGGTGGAAGGCATTATGAAATTCATTGCGCAGTCCTTCCCGTAACATGGCAAAAATATTCAGGTTTGCTTTACCGACAGCCGGTTCCAGATATTTACCCGTATGTCCGCTGTATGTAAATGATGTCGCCATATTCATTTACAAGCACCCCGGCAGGTGCATAATGCTGAGCAAAAGCTGATCGGCAAGTGTCTGAATATTGAGACCTTGACCTGTCTGATACCGGTTTTTCGGTAATGGATGATCTGGATCTGGAAAATGAAGACGGAAAATCAAATAACTCAGGCAAATGGCTTGAAAGGGTGCGTTTATAAATTTTCAGCTTGCTATCCACTGGTGTAAAAAGATGATTCTGGTTTCCAAGTGTTTCGGAGCTGCCCAGCAGCATTATTCCATCAGGATTAATGCTGTAGTAAAACATCCCGATAAGCTTCTTTTGCAGCTCAGTATCCAGGTATATCAGCAGGTTGCGGCACGAAAGGATATCAATCCTGGTAAAAGGAGGATGCAGGATAATATTATGTTGTGCAAATACAACCATTTCCCTTATTTCGGTTTTGATCCGGTAGCCTTCTTCTGATAAAATGAAAAAGCGATCAAGACGATCAGGAGATACATCGGCTGCAATATTTGCCGGGAATAATCCTTTTCTGGCAATATCAATAGCATCGGTATCAATATCAGTAGCAAATATCTGCAATGAAGGGCCTCCATGCTGATTGCTTTTTGCCAGCGCCTCTTTAAATACTATTGCCAGTGAATATGCCTCTTCACCTGTGGAACACCCCGGAATCCATGCCCGTAATATTGAACCTGGCTGTTGCCTGGATATAATTGCCGGTAAGACCTTTTCCTTCAATTTTTCCCATACCGGAGCATCTCGGAAGAAATTGGTTACGCCAATCAATAATTCTTTAAAAAGGATCTCTACCTCTTTGGGATTTCCCTGCAAAAAGTGGACATATGAAACTATTCTATCAATTTTATGGACACTCATCCGTCTTTCTATCCGACGGTACAGCGTATTTTTCTTATATAATGAAAAGTCATTACCTGTCTGATTACGCAGCAGAATAATAATCTTTTCAAGAGAGCTTTTATCTTTTACCTCGGCACTCAGATCTGATCTGATAGCAGGCATATGCTTAAGGCATTCAACAAGCCTCGCCGGAAGCTCCCTGGCCGCAGCCACTATATCAATTGTCACAGCATCGATAGCACTACGGGGCATGCTGTCAAATTTGGCGTCGGAAGGGTCCTGCACCATAACCAGTCCGTTTTTCTCTTTTATGGCACGGAGCCCAATATTGCCATCAGATCCCATTCCTGAAAGAATAACACCTATACTCAGATCCTTTCTGTCATCTGCCAGAGAGCGAAAGAAAAAATCAATCGGGAGGCGCAGCCCTCTTGATTCAACGGGCTCAAACAGGTGAAGCACCCCATTTAATATTGACATGCTGGTGTTCGGTGGAATTACATATACACTGTTTATCCTGACCGGCATACGGTCTTTTACCTGGTACACTTTCATGCTGGTAATCCTCTGCAGCAACTCCGGCAGCATTCCCTTTTGTGTAGGATCAAGATGCTGGATAACAATAAATGCCATTCCGCTTTTTTCGGGCACATTACTAAGGAATTGCTCCAAAGCTTCAAGACCGCCCGCCGATGCCCCGATGCCAATTATCGGGAACTTTTCGGTACTCCTGGCAGAAGTCTTTCTTTCTGATGATGTTTTTATTTCCGGTTCAATGGATTTCACTTGCGTACATTAAAAATCATTCAACCACAATCATTGATCAATACAAAATAAAAAATAAAATTCAATAGTCCCGACAGCCGTTCATCTGTTTTTATAACCGGCAGGTCATTATCTCTTAACAAAACCATGAACACGGTATCTATTTACTGGCATTATAATATTTCATGGCTTCCGGCATGAATTTTTCCAGTTTCCTTAATCTTGTTTCATCAGAAGGGTGAGTGCTGAGAAATTCCGGTGGGCTCCCGCCGCCTGCTGTAGACATTCGTTGCCAGAACGCAATTGCTTCCCGGGGATCGTAACCGGCAATAGCTGAAAATATAAGTCCGTACTGATCTGCTTCTGTTTCCTGTTGCCGTGACCATGGTAACATTGCTCCTACCTCGCTGCCAATGCCATAAGTCATCATGAACAGATCCTGAGTCTCCTGAGGTTTCTGAGCCAGTGCAACCCCCAGTGCCATACCTCCCATTTGCTGAACAAGAGCCTGGCTCATTCTTTCGTTACCATGTTTGGCAACGGAATGGGCAATCTCATGACCCATGACAACTGCCAGTGCTGCTTCATTTTTGGTAACAGGAAGTAACCCGGTGTATACGACCACCTTTCCCCCGGGCATGCACCAGGCATTGATCTCTTTGCTGTCGACCGTGTTGAACTCCCACTTATAGCCTTCAAGCAGCGATTCCTGTCCCGTAGTGGCAAAATATTTTGTGATTGCATTTGATATCCGCGCCCCGACACGGTCAACGGATGCTGCTTCCCTGCTTGAACCGGAGCTTAAAACCTTATTCTCTGATAAAAATGTATTGTACTCGCTTTTGGCCATCAGCTGCAGTTCAGATTCCTGCACCAGGTTCAGCTGTTTTCGTCCGGTAAGTATGTTTAACGCGCATCCCGTCAGAATAAGAGCTGTCAGTAATAAATAGATGATTTTTTTCATGATATTCTGCATAAGTATGTGTTGAAATCAAAGGTAGTCATGGTGGTTGCCAATGGCGTTACACAACTTCCATTAAGATTTACAATATTCACACATTATGAAGTAGTTGATATCTGACATTCCTGAGATTACTGGTATTGTATCATTCCCGGTTTTTCAATTTCAAAATCCCTGAATCCGAAATCAGTCGTCCTGATTGAATTCATTTTGAAAATACCCTGGCCAACGCCGGGGATAAACGGGTAAAATGAAACGGATATCTGAAATGTATTAATAACCAGGTTTTCATTCTTAATTAAAACGCCAAACCCGAATTGTGAATACACTTTGCTGTTTTTTAACCCACCCGCATCATCGCCAATCATTCCAAAAGAAAAATTAAGATAGGGCCCGAAACGGAAACCGAGAAAGCTCCATGGGGCGTAAGATTGTGTCTGCAAAGTTAATAACAGGCGTTTGGTGCCTGATAAAACCGGGCTTTTAAATCCATCCAGTCCGTAGCCATCATTAAGTGTTAAACTATCGTAAGGGAACCAGTTTATGCCAATTGTCATCTGAGGTTTTACAAATTGTCTGAATTTCCATTTTCCAATCTCAAATAATACTGTGGAATAATTTATACCCGCGGTAAATATCCCCTGTTCAGCATTTGATGCGTTAAAAAAGCTACCATATTCAAGGTTGGAACTAAGGTAACCCCAGCTGTGATAGTTACCGAAGGAAAGGCGCATACCCAGATAGTAGCCGCCTGGAATTATCCTTTACCTGGTAACCGGCTGTCATACTATAGACTTTCCCTACCGGCACATCTTCGATAATACCAAATCTGAAGATATAATTATCCCGCACATATTTTCGGGAAGTAATCCCTATGCTTCCCAGGTAAAAATCTTCGTCGGAATAAATATGGAACGGATCATTTTGTTCAAGCGGTTTTTCAGAATATCGGATACGCAGGTATCGTGCTGTAAAGATTAAATTGGTAATAAGCTCATCATCCCTGCTGTCATTAAATATTTTTATTGCTTTTCCTGCCCATACATCCTGTGTATTGAATCTTAAATTATATGGAATAAAGGCAGGATTTATGGCATCCAGAGTATCCTTCCTGAACTCAGAAACCACTATCACTCCTGCTGCCCATTTAGCCAGCGGAGAAAAAAACGGACGGTCAACAGCCAGGCCCCTTATGAAGTTTCCGTCCCAGTCAAAACCATAATGAAGCTTTGCATTGACATAGGTGTTCCGGATGTTCGGGATGAAATAATCCGTATTGAATGAATTTATTCCGGTAGTGAAATTTCTTGAAAAAGAATTCTTAAACTCATGACCCAGTCCTAAAAAATTATTATCGGCAATGCCGGCAAAGACTTTGGCAGGTGAAGCGGTTCCTGTCGGTATGATGCTCCATTTATCCAATGCACGGATAAAGACATCTACTGAATCAGAATCTTCTCCAGCTGTTATTATTGAAAAAGCGACGTCATGAATATATACCTGTGCCCGGATCAGGCGCTCGGATTCTTTCACAAGCAGCGAATTGAAAGGTTGATTCTTATGGAAAAGCAGCAGATTCCTGATTGTTATGCCACGTGTTTTAATATGCATTCCGTTTCCCGCCTTACGCAGGAAATTCTGGTCTGCAACAATCGTGTCAGTCACCGAGTAACCAAAAGGATCGAAAGTTACAACGGCAATATTCCTGATAATTTTCCCTTCAAAGGTGCTGTATGGCTGTTGTATCAGGTTTTTATAGGTTTTCTTCCTGACAACCTTTTTTTTTGTTACCGGGGCGACCGGTTTGAAGATTAACCTGTAAACAAATGTCCTGAACCTGCTTTGCCTGGAGTAGGTTTCAATATTTTTATAAATGCTTGTGGAGTTTGTTTTGGCAGGTGTTTGCTGAGCAAATGCAGGATCACTTATTAAAAATGAAATAAGAAAGAGCAAGAAAATATTTTTGAGACATACCTGCATTTACCATTCCCGATGTTTTATATCCGCGTAATCATTTTTTCTTATCATCAATTTCTTTTTGTTCATCTTTCTTTCTTGCCAAAGAATCCTGAGTTGCTTTTTCAGCAGCTTTTTCAGCAGCTTTTTCTTTCCTGTTGAAATAACCTTTGAGAAGAAAATTCTCCTGGGCTGCATTCATGTTTTCATCTAATCCTTTGCTGCTGTTCTTAAGATTTATGATTGTCTTGTCAATATTTTCAGCAATTGTTGAATCCTGGATTAATCTCCCGAGTGTTCCTTTTCCACTGTTTATATTAACCATGATATCTGCCAGCTGAAATGAAATAATTGCGGCATTATCTGCTGTTATTTGCATACTCTCCATGATTGCATCTGTTTCAACAGGTTCTTTTGACCTGATGTATGCCCCGTCTTTTACCACGGGAGAATCATCTCTGCCCTGGGTAATTAATAAAATGCGGTCACCAATTATCCCTGCGGAACCTATGGCTGCTTCACAATCATTCTTAATGAACTGCTGAACGCTTCTTTTTAATTAACATATCAACGCGCACTGTTGTATCATTAATGATCCTGATATCATCAACAGTACCAACAGTGATGCCTGAAAAACGGATATTACTTCCAGTCTCCAACCCGCTTACATTATTGAAAGTCGTTGTGATCTTAAAAACAGGATCGAATAAGTTTTCCTGCTTCCCGATTATAAAAATGGCGATGACGAAAATCATCAATCCTCCTATAATAAACAGTCCTAACCTTACTTTGAACTTCTTGTGTGTGCGTTTCCATATTATTATCATTTAAAGAATGATCTTATTGACGGTGTCATCTGACTTCTCAAACTCGTCCAGTTCTCCCTCCTTATAAACTTCACCGTCGAGTAACATAATAATCCGGTTTGCAGTTGCCCGGGCACATTCAATATCATGTGTGATGATGATGGAAGATGTTTTATATTTTTTCTGAACTTCATTGATGAGTGCGCTTATCTCATCAGATGTCACCGGATCAAGCCCTGTTGTTGGT
Source organism: uncultured Bacteroidales bacterium (assembly GCA_963732575.1). GTDB lineage: Bacteria > Bacteroidota > Bacteroidia > Bacteroidales > VadinHA17 > SR-FBR-E99. The sequence goes on along the minus strand of CAVTAA010000003.1, from coordinate 119,132 downwards.
TCATCATACAACATTATCATTGGGTCAACGACAAGGGTTCGTGCCAGGCTGATCCGTTTGCGCATTCCGCCTGATAATTGTGATGGCATTTTATTCAGGGTATCAGATAAACCAACATTTTCCAGAACTTCTTCCACTTTTTCGGTTATTTCTTTTTGAGTGAGATTTCTTTTTATTCTTCGCAATGGAAATTCCAGATTTTGTCTTACGGTCATGGAATCATACAATGCGCCACTCTGAAAAAGAAAACCGATTTTCTTTCCTCAACTCTCCTAATGCTTCCTGGTTCAAGGTACTCAGATCCTCTCCGAGGACATTAATTGTTCCGGCGTCGGGATCCAGTAATCGAACAATACATTTTATCAGGACTGATTTCCCTGAACCTGATTTCCCGAGTACAACCAGGTTTTCACCATTAAAGAGTTTAAGTGACACATCTACTAGTACATCCTCTGTGCCAAATCCTTTCCTGAGGTTATTGATTTCAATTACCTGTTCAGGACTTTCTGTTTTGGCAGGAGCAACAGCTGATTGTTTGTGTGGCCTTCATATCATATCGGTGATTTGCACAGCAATCAAATCAACAATTATCACAAGCAATGATGATAACACTACAGCTGAATTTGCAGCAATACCAACACTTTCAGTCCCGCGTCCTGCCGTATATCCTTTATAGCATCCGACGAAACCGATCACTGCGCCAAAAAAGAAGGTTTTTACAAGTGCCGGTAAAAAATCAATAAATCCAATCTGGCCGAAAGCCTGTGAGAAAAACAGAACAAAAGTCACATCTCCTCTTATATTTGCTCCGGCCCAGCTTCCCAATATGCCCAGCGCATCGGCATATAATACCAATAAGGGTATCATCAGCGTAGCTGCCAGTACTCTTGTCACAACTAAAAATCTTACCGGATTGGTAGATGATACCTCCATAGCATCAATCTGCTCCGATACTCTCATTGAACCCAGCTCTGCACCCATGCCTGAACTGATTTTTCCGGCACATATCAAAGCAGTAATTACCGGCCCCATTTCTCTGATGAGAGAAACAGCTACCATTCCGGGAAGCATGCTTACTGCCCCGAAACTCACAAGAGCAGGCCGCATCTGAATAGTAAGCACCAGGCCAATAATGAGTCCCGTTACTGAAATAAGGGGAAATGTTTTATTTCCGACCTGAAAACATTGACGCAGGAATTCCTTAAATTCAAAGTTGCGTGAAAAAGTTTCTTTTGTGACTCTTGTTACAAACAAGAAGGCATCGGCAATATTTGTCAGGAAGTTCCCTGCTTCAATGGTTTTTGCAATAGTTTTTTCGACGAGTTTTACAGATTGATCCGTTGCAATCTTTTTTACTTTGATAACAGGGTTAACTATTTTCATGGTAAATAGCCGGATTTCATCTTCCTCTTTTTTTAAAAGGTGCAAATTCCCACCTGACAAAGGTTGATCCGGTGGTACCAAAAAGTGTTACATAACACTGGAAATAAGTTACATCATTCACACATTACCCAGTGGCATTCCTGAGCTGCAGTATATGACAGACTGGGTTGGCTTCTTCCAGATGTGTGAATCATGTAAATCAAATAAATATTAGTATAACACTTGTCGATTATCATAGCCCTACCTTTCGGAAAATATTAATAACTGAAAAACAGATCATTAACAATTAAACAGATAAATTATGAAACAGTTAAGAATTGGTTTTATCATGATCGTAAGTGCGGTTCTGATTTTATCCGGCTGCGCATCATGGAATAAAACCCAGAAAGGTGCTGTTGTCGGAACTGCAGCAGGCGGGGCAATGGGCGCCGTAATTGGCAGAGCTTCAGGGAACGCTGCCCTGGGTGCAATAATCGGAGCCGCGGTTGGCGGTGCCACGGGTGCAGTTATTGGTCATGAGATGGACAAACAGGCGGAAGAAATAAAGAAAACAGTACCTGATGCAACGGTTGAGCGCGTCGGCGAAGGAATAATTGTGGAATTCAACAGCAACGTTCTGTTTGGATTTGATGAGTTGAATCTATCCGATGATGCTAAGATCAGCCTTGATAAACTGGTAAAAGTCCTTAACTCATACGCTGATACAGATATTGAAGTGCAGGGACACACCGACAGCAAAGGCAGTGTATCGTATAACCAGGCCTTGTCAGAAAGACGTGCCAGTACAGTTACGGCTTATCTGGATGGTCAGGGTATATCAGCCGGACGTTTGACAAATAAAGGATTTGGCGAGACTGCCCCAAAGTATGAGAATAATACAGATGAGGGCCGTACCGGAAACCGCAGGGTCGAGTTTTTGATTACTGCCAATGAGAAGATGAAGGCTGATGCTGCAAAAGAAGCCGGTCAATGATGAAAAATATCCTGTTAATCTGTTAAATCCTTAAATCATAACAATATGAAAACAAAATTACTGACAATAACAGCAATCCTTATCTTTTCAACACTGGCAATGCAGGCCCAGATTGGCTTCGGCCTTCTGGGGGGTGTGAATTTCCAGAACATAAACGGAAAAGAAAGTAATGGCGATAAACTTGAAAATGGTCTTCTGACAGGGTTTCACGCCGGTGTAAATGTTAATATCCCGGTGGCACCTGACTTCTATTTTCAGCCCGGGCTTTTATACTCTGCAAAAGGTGCCAGGAATAACTTCTTCAATATGCCTAACAAAGCATCAGGTGATGATTATAATACTACCACAAAGATTTCATATATCGAAATTCCCCTGAACTTTCTGTACAGGCCACAAGTTGGAGAAGGACATATACTCCTCGGGTTTGGTCCTTATATTGCCTTTGGTATTGGCGGCAGCCAGAAGTTCGAAAGCGGGACCCTGGGTTATGAACAAAAAATCGCCTTTAAGAACGAGATTTCAGAGAGCGATTTTTATGACCTGGAGAATGCCTATTTCAAGCGGTTTGATGCAGGTGCAAATATTTTCTTCGGCTATGAAATACCCATGGGAGTATTCCTGCAGCTTAATGCACAGCTGGGCATGCTTAAGATTAATCCTGAACATTCATGGGACAGCGAGGATGAGACCTCATACAAGAATACAGGATTTGGTCTGTCAATCGGATACCGTTTTTAGCAAGGACTTTATTTTTCAAAAGAGGCCGTCTCTGCAAAGTGACGGCCTCTTTTATAAGGTGAAAACTGATACGTGAAAATCATCTTTTCCATGTGTGAATCATGTAATTAATTGTCTGAAATATGTAACTCTTTTTTTGGGTACCGGGCCCATCTTTGTTTAAGAAAATCAGAACAGAATTTACAAAAAACAATGCCTGAGAATGGGTAAGAATAACATTATAAAAAGCAATCAAAGCATAAGTACAAACTTAAGCATCACAACCGGTCGGGGAGATGTACCAGAGGCCGGCAAGGCAAATGATACTCTGTTTGCCGAAGGGGGATTGCATTTTTATAATTACATCAGACGGCTTGGCCTTGAAAGCGATCCGGACATAGTTGTTATTTCGTCCCTGCGCCATTTTTATTATGACGCTGAAGAATTGATTAAAGTGAAAACCATTGTGAACCTGACAGAACTCAACCAGGTAAAGCGTATTACGGATTTTCTGTCTACATGCAATCAGATTATGCCGCAAAAAAGTTATTTAATAGGGTGTTTCGCTGATAATAAGAAGATCCCCAGATACAGGTTAAGAAACAACTCCGGCTCAGGTATAGTTAAGAGAGATTTTGATCCCCTGGAATATGGTATTGTTTCAGCTGTTCCGTTTATCAACAGGTTATACAGCATAATGGATTCGAAGACCAATACCTTCATGTCAAAGAGCAGTATTTCTTTTCTGCTTGAAGATTACGGATTTAAAGTACTGGACATGACCGAACAAAACGAACTGACTTATTTCCAGGCACAAAAAGCCCGGGCCGCATAGAATTCTACAGCCCAGGCTTAATAAAAGAATGCTATCAATTACTTTTTAAAAGGAACCAATAACATAACTCCTCCAACCGCCATTACAGCAACGCCAATAAGTGGCGACCAGCTAAGGTGGTGGCGTTTGTTTGCGTTGATCTCTATTTCCCCTAAGTCAACCACTTTCTCTCTTGTAAAGTAAGTAAAGGTCGTAACAACGGTCAACAGTAAACCAATGATTAAAATGATGATACCAGGTTTTTTCATTTGATTCGTTTTTTATGGTTTATAATGCAAAATCACACTTTTTCAGTTTTGGCCTTACCTGCCCCCGGGGAGAGCTTTTTGAAAATTGATTTGATTTTAATAAGCGGGGGCATGGTATCTCCTAACAGGAATCCCCACGGCTTCAGGGGTTCGATATGGTCACAGACAAGTTTTACAATGGCTAAAAGCGGTATTGATATAAACATTCCGGGAATACCCCATATGGCATTGCCAACAAAAACCACAAGGAGTGAGAACAACGCATTGAGCTTTACTTTTGAAGCAACTATTTTGGGAACAATGAAATTGTTGTCCACAAGCTGGATAATGTAATATATCACCATGACATAAACGGGGTACCATGCTGATTCCTTTGTGATCAGGGCGACGATCATCGGCAATGCTACAGCAATTAATCCTCCTATGTAAGGAATGATATTCAGCAAAGCGCCGACAATTCCGAGCAGCAGGGCATATTCAATCCCGAGAGCCAGAAGAGCAGCGGTATTCAATGCCGCTATTATGCCTGCCTCAATAATCAGCCCGATAAGATATCGCTGAATAACTGTCTTTGTCTGAGTAACGATTTCGCTCACTTTGCTTTGGTTTCCTGAACTAAAGATTCTATGAATAAACTCGATCAGGATCGGATTGTAAAACAAGAGCATAAAGACATAAACCGGGATTAAAAAGATCACCACTAACAGGTTTCCGAGGGAGACAAGAGTGTTTCCGATCGCAGCGCTGCTGGAATTAATAAGTTCACCCCGGACTTTTATAATCCAGTCATTTAACTTGTGAGCGTTTATATCGAAATGGCCCGAAACCCATGTGATGGCCTGGTTGAGCATCTCGCTGAATTTGTCAGCCAGCATGGGCAATGAATCACTCAAGCGGCTTGCCTGCGAAATCAGAAGCGCGCCAAAAGCTGCTATTACCAGAAAGGTCAGGAACAGTGTCAGGATGATTGCTAAAACCCTGTTGACTTTTTTATCTACAAAGAAGTTTACAACCGGATGGAGCACTATGGCTAAAATGGTTGCAAAAACCACAGGTACCAGGATGCTCCTCGCAATATATAATATTGTCAGCAGAACAGCTATCCCGATCAGCAGAATGCTTGCCTTTACATAGGTTGGTAATGTATGACCTTCATTTGTCATGGCACCTGGATTGAAGTGTCACGGCTTCCGGGTTTCAAGTCTTTTTTTGCGAAAAATACGGAGAAGCATAACTTCTCCCAATGACCTGAGGTTGCCGGATTGTTTTGAGACAAAGTTAGTAACGCCGAGCTGTAAAACAGGGCTGATAAGTTTTCCAAACTTCATCGCAGTTAGTCCTGGCAGAATACTCCTTGAAAGATACCCGGCACCTAAACCCAGGGCCGTTCCCAGCAGGTTTTCAACCAGGTTTGGTGATGAAGAAATATCATGCAAAGTGCTGCGGAGCAGGCTGGCAGGCTTGAAACTTTCATAGGTGGAAATGAATTGCTCTTTCAACAGCTTTCCGTTGGCAGCCTGTTCAGCTTCCAGCAATTGAATTGCTTCCTTAAGGCCGGCTGATGAAGTTATATTTTGCATAAGATTTATTTAAGCACCTTCCTGACAAAGTAATTGCCGATATGTTTTTTAAGCCATTTATGCATGAAGAGATGTAAAACCGACGCTGTGATTCCATAAAAAGCAGCTACTGCAAAAAAACCGTAATAGATATTACCAAGGATCCCTCCCAGCCAGAAGGCAATGCCCAGGTTGATAAAAAGTAAAAAAATCAAGGCTAAGACAACGACTATAAGATGAGGCACGACTGTCGAAACAGCGTCAGAAGTCTTATCAATGGCTTTAAGTTTGGCAAGCTGAAATTCGGTCCTGCCGTATTCAGTAACTTTCCCCAGCAGCTCCTCGATGATTTTTACATTGTCTTCCATGTCCCCGGTCATAATATCATTAGCTATGATCTTATTCCCCTGATGCCTATCAACCCGGAGCTGTCTTTGCTTTTTTGTCAGCCTCTTCTTTTACCGTCTTACCCTTATCAGTAAGATCAGCATCTTCTTCCTTTACATTTTCATATTTTTCAGATATGTCATCAAGAAATTCGTTGAATTTTTCTTTCATCGATTCCTTGAGGTCATTTCCTTCTCCGGATAACTTTTTTCGTGTTTCAGACCCCTTTTCCGGGGCAAACAGAAGTCCTAACACTGCACCGGCAGCGACTCCGGCCAATAATGCCAATACTACTTTTCCTGAGCTCATGATTTTTTTAAATTAATAAGCCCGCCCCGGTTTGTCCTGCGAAAACTAACCTAAAACTTATCTCACTGTATTCAAGATACATGCAATAACCCTTGGAGCTTCCGGAGCGGACTTGATGATTACTAATTGAACGACGGATCTAGAGGACTCTTTTCCCCTGGATAACCCTCACTAAAATTGCAATGACTGCAATGACAAGCAGGATGTGTATCAGGCCTCCGGCATGGAAACCGACAAAGCCTACTGCCCATGCAATGATCAGTACTACCGCAACTACATAAAGTAAATTTGTCATGATTTCTATTTTTAATTATTACAACAGAACGATTAACAGAATAAGAATGATAAGCAATACGGCCGCTGAAATGTAAATGCCGCCACTTACCGCCTTAAGTTCGCTGCTGATTGAACGTACTTCTTTTCGCAGTTCTTTCTTTTCTGACAAGGTCAGATCCGACTTGTCCAATGTTTTAATTTCGTTCAGCCTGAGCAGTAATTCGTTAGCTTTCGCAGCATCTGCGGGGCTTACAGGACTAGTATTGGCCGTTGAGGAAGGCGCAGTCCTGGGTGCAGCGCTTAATGAAAGCGGGATAAATGTCAATGACAACAAAGTCGCCATAATACAGAAAGCAAATTTTTTCATGATACCTGATTTGTTTTAGTATGACTTAATGGTTATTAATAATGTCACTATCGCATTAATAATTAATAGATTTCAATGGTAAAATTACACCACCCGGACTGGCAAACCGTTACATGATTTTATGTATTAATTACATAATTCACACATTCCATTAATTTCAGCTGTGGAATGTTTAAGACATTGAAAGAGTGGTTTTATTTTTCCCCGGTTACTGAAGATCCGGCTTCGGCCAGCACGCTGATATCTGTCACGGCATCAAAGTAAGAAAGTCTCTTATTACAGATCAGTTTACTACATGCTGTCAGATCGTCAAGGTAAATAAGTGACGGCTTTGTTGTCACCTCCATCCTGACTGTGACATTTTCATCTTTGCACCAGAATTCGACTGGCATGCTGAAGCCATCCGGAACATTCAGCCATTTTGCCGCGACAACCGGCACCTTCCTTTCAGCCGTTCCGTAACTTTCATCATTAAAGGCAGGGTCATAATACCAGTAAAGGACCGGAACCTCACGGCGGTAAAGGTATGCTTCAAAGAATTTATCCCAGTCCTTCCCTGTCTTCCGCTCAACAACCTCTATAAAATCGGCAGTTGTGACATGCGAAGATGCTGCATGCTCACGGTAGAAGGTCTGCAGGATATCAAAGAAAATGGTGCTGTCGTTCAATACGTTACGTATTGTATGCAGTACCATAGCTCCTTTATTGTAAACATCATTGTCCCTGTTATTCCAGTAGCTGACATTCACCGGGCCAACAACCGGCAGCTTATTCCTTATTGATCCGGCTATAAAGTACCTTGCATACAGCAGTGAGTTCTCATATCCCAATTTATGCTCCGCAAAGAGCATTTCGGAATATGTGGCGAATCCCTCCTGCAGCCAGATATCGCCAAAATCGCTTACTGATACGGCATTGCCCCACCATTCATGGGCAGCCTCATGGATTATTACATAATCGCCTCCCAGCCAGGCCCGGTTTGAATAACTGCTTCCATAGGCTATGGCTGTCTGATGCTCCATTCCTTCAAACGGTGCCTCAACAAGCCGGAATCCCTCATTAATCCAAGGGTAGGGTCCGAAAGCCCTGGCATAAAGGTTGATTATATCCTTTACCTGAATGAATTGATCTTTTGCTTTTTCAAGGTTTTGGGGCAGAACATAATAATCAAGATTAAGGATGCCTTGCGGGGTAAGCATTGTGTCGCTGAAATGTGCAAACGTCCCTGCATAGAAGGTCATATTGTAGATATTAACAGGGTAGTGTGTGCTCCATGTATATGTTTCCCTGCCTTCATTTGACGTATGGCTCTGCATTCTACCGTTTGAAACAACCTGCAATCCTGCCGGAACAGTCATTCGGAGCCTGACACTGTCGGGCTCATCGGAAAGGTGGTCTTTGCAGGGGAACCATATACTGCCCCCTTCAGTTTCGCATGTTACTCCGATCCAGGGATTATCATTTTCGTCTCTTTCCCACACCACACCGCCACTCCATGGCGGATTTCTTGCGCTTGTGGGTTTACCATCATATCCGACCACAATAATATAATCACCGCCAATAACCAGGGGTTCAGGAAGAGATGCAATCACTGCTCTGTCATTACGTAAAAAAGGGATCTCCTGTCCCGACATCTTCAGGCTGCTGATGTCAAGATTTTCATAGAGGTCAAAGCGGATTTTACTGAGTTCTGTCAGTGCCTTGAAATGAATATCTACAATACCCCCAAGCTTCCTGTTATCCGGATCAAGGATAAGGTCCAGGTCATAGAAAGTTACATCATAGCCGGCGCGATCTTCATCAAGCGATCCTATCAGGTAATCCTTTTCCGTAAACTTCGGATAGCTGCCGGGCTTTTTGGGGACCTTGCCAAATTCCGGAAACCTGATAATAGCACAACTGTTGAGTAAAAGGAGCGCCAGGAGAAAATACAATAGTCCTTTCATTGTAATTCAAGCAGTTGCCTTCTTATGCTTTAGTTTTTGTTTTAATGCATTTTCAACCAGCTTATGGCTGGCAATTTCCTTCACCAGTTTCTTGATATTTTTCTTTAATTTTTCAATTTCTACATCAGCATCAATCTTATTATCAATAAGTTGCATGCGTAAACGTTGTATTACATCTAATTTCTTTTCCAATAAACGGGATAATTCAAGAAGCTTTTTTTCTTCCTTCTTCATTTCTGATATGTCAGTTGCTACCAGTATGCAATAATCGCCTTGCAGATAAGCAGGCAAAAGCTTAAAGGATAATTTCAGATGTAACGAGTTGATTAAAGATATTGTCAGTACATCGCTCTTATTATCAGACTGTTGAGCAAGTGATTTATTAAATTTTGATATATCATTCGGGACTATGAAACGTTTAAAGTATGAACCAATCACACGCTCAATCGGTTCGTGCACAAAATCAGCAAATCTCTGATTACAATAGATAATAATCCCTTTATCTGGTAAGAGTGACTGCTCCCTCATTCATTTCTTCTATGAAGGTACGATATGGTGTTTCAGCAGAGCTGATTGAATAGACCTGTGCTCCTTTCGTACCTGATACCACAATCGCATCCACATCACCTCTTTGAATTGCTGAAAATGTTTCTTCAGCTTCAGCCAGGCGAGAATGCAATTCGTCATTCTCAATAATGAGTTGTTCCTTTGTTTTGGTCATTGACGTCTTTATAATAAATCAAATGTTCTGAAATTCCTCAAAACCTTACAGGTCTTTTATCTTTTTAAGGTCTAATCCCATAAGTACTTTTTCAATGTCTGACATATCCCCAATGATTCGACGGAATGGAAGAGGCAGTTTTTTAATCAATGTCGGGGCTGCAATTATCTGTTCATCTTTTGCTAAACCTGGCATTCGATAAAGGTCAATCACTTCCAGTTCGTATTGTCCTTCAAGATACTCTTCGCAAATCTTTTTCAGGTTTGTAAGGGCCAGGACTGACCGACTTGTTGTACCGGTGATGTATAAACGCAGAATATATTTATCCTTGCCGGATTCAGACATTGCCAGATCCATCTTTGCCGCTGGTCCTTTTGCTTTTGTTTTTTTCTCTTTCATGGTTATAACTGATAAAATTTTGCATTTATAAATCAGATGACAGGCTTTAAATCCAATCCGACAAGAACACGTTCTGTATCTGATAGATCACCTATTATCTTACGAACAGGCACCGGCAATTTTCTTACTAATGTTGGCAAGGCAAGAATCTGGTCCTCGTTTCCCAATTGTGGATTTATCAAAAGATCAATTACTTCAATTCAGTATTTCCCCTTTAATTGTTCTTCACATATTTTTTTCAGATTTGCAAATGCTGTAAGAGCTTTTGGAGATTGTCCTGCAACGTATAAACGAAGGATCCACTTATCATCTGCCGTTTTAGCCGTGTTTTCTTTTTTTAAGTTTTTTGTCCTGGATTTCCCTTTTTTGGTTTCATAGGATACTTGTTTTAATTATTTTTTCATTTTGCTGGTTATACTACTTCCATTAGCTCCTTTTCTGCTGACTGCCATTTCTATTTTATCCTGTTCCAGTCGTTTAATCAATTCCTGTTCAGTTTCTATCATTTTAAAAGCTTCGGATTCTTCCGATTCAAAATCGGCATTCAATGTAGCAATCTGTAGCCTCTAATGCCTTGCGTTTTCGTTCTAATTCACGTTTTTTGCTTTCAATATCTTGCTTCCGTGTCAACACTTCAGCATTTTCAAGAGCTTCCTGTGCAATACGGGCTGATCCGGTTAAAACTCCACTGGCACCAATATAAACCTCACGTAATTTTACGCCGTGGTCAGTTAAAATGAATTCACGAATTTGGTTAGAATTAGCCATTCCGCGTGATTTAAGAACATACATTCCCCTGTTTCGTTCACCGTTTAATTCTATATCGCGAAGTAATAACCAGGTATCTATCAGGGATGATATTCCGACATCAGAACTTTCTAACGCGCTTTCGCTTGAAGTAAGGCTGGTAAACAATGTCGTTATTTGATTCGCTTTAAGAAAATCAACAATACGCATTAACATTGTTTTTACTTCGTTCTCTTTTTCCCCAATGATGAAAGTATTTATTGGATCCAGAATAACAATATCAGGTTTGAATGCATTTACAGCTTTGTGAGTTACAGCCAGATGCATTTCCAGGCCGTACAATGTTGGCCGGGTTGCCTGGAATTGCAAAAGTCCTTTATGCACCCAGGGTTCTAATTTTATACCAATGGAACGCATATTGCGCATTAAGCTGGTTTGGAGATTCTTCGAAACAGAAATAAAGAACACGTTCACCTCGTTTACATGCCGCCTCTGCAAAGTGAGCTGCCACACTTGTTTTTCCTACCCCTGCAGTACCTGAAACAAGTACAGTGCTACCGCGGTAATAACCTTTTCCTTCAAGCATTTTATCAAGTGCAGTTATACCGCTTGAGATTCTTTTGTTTGATACAATATGTCCTAATCCCAGCGAAGTTACCGGTAATACTGAAAAACCGTTTTCATCAATCAGAAACGGATACTCATTGGTCCCATGTAAAGAACCACGGTACTTTACAACCCGTAAACGACGTGTAGAGGTCTGTTCGGTAACACGATGGTCGAGCATAATAACGCAATCTGAAACATATTCTTCCAACCCTTGCCTGGTAAGAGTCTCATCTCCGCGCTCGCCTGTAATAATTGCAGTAACACCTTTATCTTTCAACCAGCGAAATAACCGCCGCAGTTCAGCGCGCAGGATCAGTTGGTTTGGCAATCCGGCAAACAGTGATTCGATAGTGTCCAAAACGACACGCTTTGCCCCAATAGAATCAATAGCATAATTAAGGCGTATGAATAAACCTTCCAGATCGTATTCACCGGTTTCTTCTATTTCGCTGCGCTCAATATGAACATGGTCAAGTGCAATTTTTTTATGTTTGATAAGGTCTTCCAGATCAAACCCGAGAGAAGCAACATTTTTAATTAATTCTTCATTGGTTTCCTCGAATGACATAAATACACCCGGTTCGTTAAACTGAGTTGTGCCACGTATCAGAAACTCCATTCCGAAAAGTGTTTTTCCACATCCGGCACTGCCACATACCAGGGTTGGTCTGCCTGTTGGTAATCCACCGCCTGTTATTTCATCAAATCCCTGAATTCCGGTGGGAGATTTGAGAAGAATATTTTCTAACGATTTGGGCTCTGCCTTTTTCATTGATTTTCAATTATAAAGTCAAATAAGATTACAGGTGTATACATCGCTAAACAATACGTACTTAATTCCGGTTTTGCTGTTCAATCTGATCCGCCAACCCTGCTCAAAGTCACTGGCTTTTCGAACGAGTCAGGTACTGGTAATAACCGGAGTGGCAGGATTAATACTGACACTAGGCTAGTCTATGGATTAAATAAATAATAGAGCCTAAAACCAGGCATACGCACATTGAAAGGCTGGAGGCAATTAAAATGGCAGATTTAAGCTTTGATCGGGCTTTAAACTCCGCAGTAGATAAATCATCCCTTGTTTTCATGATCATGGACAAAGTCGGTGTAAAGTGAGTTCAAACTACAATACAAAGTTGAAGTCCTTTAAACTCAGAAACTTTACATAATTTCAGGAAAAAGTTACATTATTCACACATTTTCCAAACCCTGAGGTTTTTTGTTCTTCAGTTTCTTAAACTGAGACGGGGTAAGCCCGGTCATTTTCCTGAACTGGTTTGAAAGATGGGCTACACTGCTGTAATGCAGTTTCCAGGCTATTTCGGTGAGATTGAGTTCATCATATATAAGCAGTTCTTTTACCTTCTCAATTTTGTGCGCCAGGTAAAACTTCTCAATGGTAACCCCCCTTACTTCTGAAAAAAGGTTTCCCAGATAGGTGTAATTGTGATTGAGTTTCTCGCTCAGGTGGGTGGAAAGGTTTATTTTGATCTGCTCATCGGTATTATGCACCAGGTCAATGATAACTGCTTTTATTCTTTCAACCAGGATGCTTTTTTTGTCCTGCATCACCTCAAGCCCGGTCTTTTCAAGGGCAATTGAGAGGTTTTCGCGCTGCTCCGGTGAAATATCCTCTATTATTTCAGCCTCGCACAATTCGACTGAACCATAATGCAAACCCGCCTTTTCCAGCTCCGATTTCACCAGCATTATGCAACGGAGGCTAACCATATTTTTGATATAGAGCTTCAATGTACCGGGTATACAAGTGTAGTTACTTCTTCAAAATTAGCATTTTATTTGAAAAAACAAACAGATCGCTTGCCGGCCCCTGATCAAAAAAATCCTCCAAAAGAGAGTTTCAACTTCTGTCTTCAGGAGGAACTAGAAAGTAAATCTCTCTTATGGAGTTGATTTACAACAAGGGGAAAAAGATATCATTGTTCTGGCAGGCCAGTTCAATGATATATAAAGATTCAGCGAAAGCCAGGGCTTTCAGATGACTACCTTGTGCTATGGCCAAAAAGGTAAAACAGGCCAAACTGAATTCCCCTGTTGGTTGCTTTTACTTCACTGCTTTTATTTATATCGTTTAAGCCATGATTATATCTTAAATCAAGACCAAAACCCGTCGCTGGAACTACATAGCTCACACCAACACTTATTGCAAAGTCAACGGGATTATAATCGACATCATTGTCTGAACTTACAAGAAAACCCAGCTGCGGGCCGGCTTGTATTCTGAATCCGTTGTCAAACATATACTGAATCAGGACAGGTATATTAATATAACCGAGATTATTATTTTTTGCACCCTGAGCGGAATAAACAAGTTCAGGCTGAAATGCCCACTGGCTGTTTCGGTGGATATGGCCAAGCAAACCAAAATTATATCCAGTTCGCTGGTCGTAACTGGTATTGTTGTCATTATTTATGTTGTAAAAATTCAGCCCGCCCTTTATACCAAGGGTTACATGTCCTGCAGGTGCGTTGCCGTGCTGTGCACTGACAACACCAGTTATCATTATTGCAGTAATTAATATGATCAGAAACTTCATTGCTTTTTTCATTTGTCTTTTATTAGTTTTCGATACCTCCTTTTAGATTAAGGAGCTTATAATCAATTGTAAAGGTGCGGGTTATTTATTGATGAAATGTTACATAATTGTATTTACTTGTTACATAATTCACGTATTAAAATGGAACTGAAGTTCTGTGAATTATGTAAATATGTAAACCAAAAGTGTAACAGTTCCGCTGGCTTTGCTGCCTACCTTTGCTTTGTTGCCGGACACTTCCCGCAATAACAATTAATGCCAAAAATAAACTTATAAGGAGAAAATCATGAGCACAAGAAGAGACAGAAGAATAATTTACTATTTAATTGCAGCTGCAATTATTATAATTGCCTTCCTGCTTTTGGGCGGAGGACCCTGGCTAAAAGGGATGGGGCATGGCAACAGTTCAATGGGAACCGTCAGTTTGCGCTGGGGGCAGATTCTGATCAGCCTGGGTCTGGGTTTTCTGCTCGGGTGGGTAGTCTCCAAAAGGAAATGGTGAGTGCCTGATTACCTTCAGAATTCAAATGGTCTGCCTTTAAAAAGTTACTTCATTCCTGCCAGTTTAGCTTCCATCTTCTTATTGCCGTCAGCCAGGGTTGAAGTAATTCCTGAAAGAACAGATCTGAAGCAGTAATGCAAAACAGATCTTTCAGGATCTCTTATATAATCTATTGTCCCCTCTCTGACGTCTTCCCCCTGCACGGGGTTTGAATCTGGTATTCTTCGGTTAGCTATATAGGAGACAAATCTTTCTCTGAGCGCTGTTGTATCATCAGTCTGTTTGTTCTTAACTGCGATGTCCAGCCCATGATAAAGCATGATCATTTTACCGGCTGCCCTGTCATTATTTGCAATAAAGCTGAAACTCAATGCATCTATTCTTCCGGAAGTGGCATAAAAAAAGGCACTTTTTTCGAGGATTGGATTTAATTCACTGGCTTCAAGACCTGAAAGAGTTCCTTCAAGTGAAAATACATTATTACTGTCAAATATTCTCTCTTTCAAATGAACGGCCATCTTTCCCTTGCCCATTAACAGGGCATCAGCCTTGATTTCTAAAAAACCTTTTTCTGTTTTGTAGCTGGTGTCATTTGTTATTTTGTAAAGGCTGGCATTAATTTCATTGAATCTTACAATTCCTGGCTCGTTTGCCTCTTCAGAATGTACTGTAAAAGATATATTACCTTCCTTAAGAATAATTGAATCAATCAGGAAGGCGTGGGGAAAGTCGTAAAGGATATCCTGGAAGGCGGGCTTATTAATATGCTGGAATTTTACTCTCTTGTCACGAAAAACTTTCATGTCCATTTGCCCGATTTCGATATACGGGCTTGTAAGGCTCATTGATCTGAGATAATCTTCAGAATCGAGATCGTAAACATAAATGTCGGTTAGGGCAACTTCGATACGGTTGGTCTGGAATGCATACCTCGATGTGAAATCATAGTTTGTGTAATTTGGTCTGACAAAAAGGCTGTCTATGAACAAAGTGTTCACATTGGCAGGATAGCTGACCCCCTTTACCACATAAGAATACATTTTGTCAGAGGAAACCAGAATGAGTTCCCGGGCTCTGAAATCAAACAGCTTAATGGTGCCTGGGAGTAAGGTATCCATCTTCCCGACCTGCAAATCGTAAACTTTCAGCATCCCATCCTTTACTGAATAAGTCTGCCCCGTTGAATTGTCCTCCAGTTCCAGGTTCAGTTTATCAAACAGGATTTTGCCTATACCGAGACTCATTGGTGAAACTACCGGCTGTGTTGCTCTGCCCGGGAATGGAAATTTACCGTTAATAATGCTATTGGAAAAGTTTACTTTATTAATATAAATATCATGTTTAAATATTGCTCTGAGGAGGTTGATGCCTGTCAATTTTACAGACGCTATCTCACCGATTAAATCGCGGTCTCCTACATTCTCCGGATTTGAAAATATTGTCATTCCTGTCAGTTTTATCCCTGACTTGACAATCAAAATGCTAACCTTGTCTATTTCAACGATGTAATTTCTTACTTCTTTATTCAATTCTGAGCGTATTTTTCCCCCGATCCAGGGCTCAATAAAAATTGTGGTCATAATTTCTACCAGCAACACAAGAGTGCACGCTGCAATAAATATTTTTAAAATTATTTTCTTCCGCATGGTATAGCGTTATAGTTAGCGGTCAAAACTACCACACCCTGACTTCAATAATTTACACAATTCAGCAAATGATTTACATCATTCACGCATTGGCCGGGCAACGAGCCGGGCCGGCCGTTAGGTCCTGACATGCTATGTCGGGGTAGGAAGAAGCCATTCTGCTGTGATGGATGAGAGACATGATATATATCACAGTGACAACAGGGATGTGCATTTTTTGCTGAAAATCCTTAACTTCACGGCTTGATAAAGGTAGATCGGACTTTTCTTTACTAAATTGTTAATCATGGCTAATACAAAAGCTTCTCCTGACATTTCAGGTCAGTCGTTTTATATCGGACTTGACATCGGATCAGTTTCTCTCAATACGGTTCTTCTGGATGATAACTATAACATCATTGAAGATTACTATGACTACGTTCATGGTAAACCTTTCAATATGCTTTATGACAGGTTCTCATCTATACTGAAAAAATATCCGGCTGCCACCATAAAAAGCATTGCACTTACTGGCACAGGCGGTAAGCTGGCCGCAGGACTAATCGGGGGCGTATTTGTAAATGAGATCATTGCGCAGGCCACATCAGCAGGCAGGCTCTACCCTGAGGCACGGACGGTAATTGAGATCGGGGGCGAAGACTCCAAACTGATTAACCTTGAGAAGAATCCCGGGGATGATCACGCCAGGCTCGTTGACTTTGAGATGAACAGCATCTGTGCCGCAGGTACAGGATCATTCCTTGACCAACAGGCAAAAAGAATAGGTGTCCCTATCGAGAAGGAGTTCGGTGAGATGGCCATGAAATCGGTCAATCCGCCGCGCATTGCAGGCAGATGCAGTGTATTCGCAAAAAGCGACATGATACATCACCAACAGCTGGCCACCCCCCTGCATGATATTGTAGCAGGACTGTGCTTTGCGCTTGCACGTAATTTCCGCAGCACCGTCGCCCGCAGCAAGGAGATCAAGAAACCTGTCATCTTCTCAGGAGGCGTGGCAGCAAATATAGGAATGGTTAGAGCGTTCAGGGAAGTGCTTGACCTTAAAGGAGATGAGCTTATCATACCCACTCACCATGCATCAATGGGTGCCATCGGGGCAGTGATGTACAGCCACTCCAGCAAGCTGGATAGTAATCCTTTTAAAGGTCTTGATGAGCTGCAGGCCTATCTTAAGAAACACGCATCCAAATTTGTAAGCCTGCCACAGCTCATAGAGTCAGAAGCAATATACAATAAGGAAATAAAATTCCACAAGAACGGAACCGATAAACTGCCTGTGTACCTTGGCATCGATGTAGGCTCACTGAGTACAAACGTCGTTCTGATTGACAAAAAGCATAACGTTGTTGCCAGGCGTTACCTCCCGACAGCGGGCAAGCCATTGGATGCCATCCAGAGAGGGATGACAGAGATTTATGATGAGATAGGAGAGCATGTGGAAGTCATCGGTGCGGGAACGACGGGCTCAGGCCGGTACCTGACAGGTGATTTCATAGGGGCAGATACAATCCAGAATGAAATAACGGCGCAGGCAACCGCCGCCATTGACTATGATCCCACCGTTGATACGATATTTGAGATCGGCGGACAGGATTCAAAATATATCAGCATTGAAAACGGGGTGGTGGTAGACTTCGAGATGAACAAAGTCTGTGCCGCCGGCACAGGATCATTCCTCGAGGAGCAGGCTGAGAAACTCAATATCAGGATCGTTGAGCAATTCGGGAACATGGCTCTCAAGTCAGAAAGTCCCGTCAAGCTGGGTGACCGCTGCACGGTGTTCATGGAATCAGACCTTAACTCCTTTATGCAGAAGGGCGCTAAAAACGATAATCTGGTCGGAGGACTTGCATATTCCATCGTTTACAATTACCTGCAGAAAGTAGTTGCAGACCGGAAGGTCGGTAACAAGATCTTTTTCCAGGGAGGTGTTACAAACAATAAGGCTGTTGTGGCCGCCTTCGAGCAGGTAACCGGAAAAAAGATCACCATACCGCCGCACTTTGACGTGACCGGTGCAATAGGCGCCGCCATCCTTGCACAGAGATCGATGACAGAAGGGCAGAAGACCACCTTCAAGGGCTTTGGCGTACGTAATGTGACCTATGAGATGAGCAGGTTTGTCTGCAAGAGCTGCGTCAACAACTGCGAAATAAGCAGGATTAACATCACAGGCGAGAAGAAATCACTGTACTACGGCGGGCGCTGTGAAAAATATGAGACTGACGGCCGTAAGAAGAATACCGGACACATACCAAACCTCTTCAGTAAGAGACTCGAAATGCTTCGTGGTGACTATGAGGAGACAGAGGCTAACGGAAAAACAACCATAGGCATTCCACGGGCCCTCATGGTTTATTACCAGCAGTTCCCGTTCTGGAGGACCTTCTTCCAGGAGCTTGGATTTAACGTGGTTGTTTCAAGGGAATCCGATAAGGCACTGGTCTCGCGTTCAATTGAGACCATCTCATCAGAGACCTGTCTTCCTGTTGAGCTTATGCACGGTCATGTGATCGATCTGCTCGAGAAAAACGTCGATTATCGTATTCATGCCGTTTGTAGTCAACGGGAAATACCGCGAGGGAGACACAACATCCAACACTAACTGCCCATGGATACAGTCATTTCCGTTTATGGTCAAGGCTGCCCTCAAAGGTAAGGTTGACGAATCAAAGTTCCTCACTCCCACCCTCCACTTCAGGTACTTTGAACGTGCCCTGGTAAAAGAACTGTCAGCATTTTTCAGTGAGAAGTTCGGATTGAAAAAAGAAGATATAAAGAATGCTATTTATAAGGCTGACGGAGTTCAGGTCTCATTTGAAAAGGGTCTTGTTGAATACGGCAGGGAAGCGCTGAAGAATATCCCTGAAAAGTGCCGCCCGGTGGTGATCCTCGGAAGGCCTTACAACAGTGCCGATCCGCATCTTAACCTTGATCTGACGGAAAAACTGCTTGTGCAGGATGTCATGCCTATCCCGCTTGACATGCTTGACCTTTCATCATACAAGATCTACGGTAATTACAGGAACATGTACTGGCCAAACGGTCAGAAGATGATTGCTGCAGCCCAGTTTGTCTCAAAAACAGAAGGTATGTATGCAGTCTATATCAGTAATTTCAGATGCGGTCCTGATTCATTCATATGGCATTATGTCACAGAAGAGCTGAAAGGCAAACCCTTCCTGCATCTTGAAGTGGATGAGCACTCCGCTGATGCCGGAATGGTCACCCGTATCGAGGCTTTCCTCGACAGCCTTAAGGGCTCTGAAATGAATGCGAAGAAAGCTGTGACAATACACAGACCACGGCCCAGCCCCTCCGCTCCGCCTGCCAACAGGACTCTCTATTTTCCTTATATGCATGACGGTGCAGCCTTCGTTGCAGCTGCGGCCAGAAGCGTCGGCATTCCTTCAGAGGTATTGCCCAAACAGACTGAAGTGGAGATTGCTCTCGGAAGAAAGTACACCTCCTCAAAAGAGTGCTTCCCGATGATCTGCACAACAGGCAGCTTCCTTAAAAAGCTGATGGAGCCAGGCGCTGACCCGTCAAAGATGAGCTTCTTCATGCCCGACCATAACGGCCCGTGCCGTTTCGGCCAGTATAACCAGTTCCAGAGGATACTGTTTGACAGGCTCGGGTTTAAGGATGCGGAGCTCGTTACCCCGTCAAACGACACATCATATGCTGACCTTGCAGGTGATCAAAGCCAGAAGTTCAGGATCAATGCCTGGAAAGGCTTTGTCTCGTTTGACTATGTAAGGAAACTTTACAGGGAAATACGACCTTATGAAATAAACAAAGGCGAAACG
The DNA here is from genome assembly GCA_963732575.1 of uncultured Bacteroidales bacterium. Lineage (GTDB taxonomy): Bacteria > Bacteroidota > Bacteroidia > Bacteroidales > VadinHA17 > SR-FBR-E99. Next base: position 99,138 of record CAVTAA010000003.1, on the reverse strand, counting down.
GATGCTGTCTATGAAGCCTCACTGAGGAAAATTGAAAAATCCATCGAAAACGGATCCAGAGGCCTGAGAAAGGTATTGGTTGAGGTAGCCAACAACTTCATGGCTATACAGGCCGACAGAAGCCACAGGAGACCTGTTGTGGCAATCCTGGGAGAGGTTTACATGCGCGACAATGCTGGCTGTAACGGTAATATCGCCAACAGGCTTGAGGCACTCGGCGTGGAAGTCCTGATAGGCCCGTTCTCGGAATGGATAACGTATTCCACCCATCGCTATACACGCGACAGCAAATGGAAAAATGACACCAAAGGACTGATAAAATCAAAGATACAGGGTGTTGGGCAGGAAGTCATTGTTGAGTACCTCCTTCACGGTATTCACAAATACACTGACACAAAACTGGATGTTTCGCTTGAGGAAATGCTGGAGCTTAGCAACAAATACGTAAGTGAGTTCTATGACGGTGATCCCCCGATAGCAATGGGATCATCAGCCGCCCTCGCCTCCAGGGGCGTAGCAGGAATTGCCGCGATACTGCCTTTCACATGTATGCCCGGGACCCTTGTTGCGTCAGTTAGTGATTCATTCCGTAAAGACTATAACAACATTCCGTTCATAAATATTCCTTATGACGGACAGGATACGGTATCACTTGACACCAGGCTCCAGGCGTTTGTATTCCAGGTGAAAGAATATGCACAGGCTGCTATTCAGCCAGTGTCATCTCCTGTATGAGATAGTCCGCCCCGGCGAACTTCTCAATGATAAAGAGGACATACCTTATGTCAAGGCTGATGTTGCGGCTTTGAAGCGGGTTGAACATTATGTCTGAGGCCACCCCCTCCCATGCGCGGTCAAAATTGATGCCTATCAGGTGACCATCGGCATTCAGAACCGGACTTCCGGAGTTGCCTCCCGTAGTGTGGTTGTTGGCTATAAAGCATACCGGCACATCACCGTTGACGGCATATCGGCCAAAATCCTTTTTCTGATACAGTTCCTTAAGCTTGTCCGGGACGTCATAGTCATATATTTCAGGGTTATCCTTCTCAATCACCCCTGTAAGGGTGGTGAAATGCTTATGATAAACAGCGTCCCTGGAATCATATCCCATGACCTTGCCGTACGCGAGCCGGAGTGTGAAGTTGGCATCCGGGTAAAAGACCTTGCCGCTACCCTGCTCCATCTGTGCCGCCATGTATGTCCTGTTAAGGACTGCAAGACGGGCATTCAGCGCTGACAGCTCAGGCCTGACTTTCGTATCAAGCAGTTCAGTGGCAGAATAGGCAAGCAGATAGAACGGATCTTTTTTTACTTTCTTAGGATCAAATCTATCAAGCAGCTCCTGCACCTTCTTTTCGTCGGTGAATATTGATCTGGCAAACAGCTTGTCAGTAACAGACTTAAAGTCACCATTGCATGATGCGTAAAGCTCTTTATAAGCCAGTGACTGCCAGGCAGGATCAATATTTTTACCATAGAGCTCCATTACGGCAACAAAAAGTCTTTTGGCAACCGCCATGTCATAATCCTTGAAAAATTCACCGGCTATGCCCTGCAGTCGCTTCAGTTCTTTCTCCAGGTCCGGGTTCTTTATGCCTGCCATTTTCACTGCACTGCTGAAGTTGTTGGCAAGCCATGCAGGTTCTGCACCGTTGTTAAAGAAGACTTCAGCCGTGTAGCTGTTTACAAGTGACAGGGTACTGTATGTCTTGTAAATCTCGTCATAGTTTCCGAACAGGTTGCCATATTTCACCGACCTGACCGGATCGGCAGCAGCCCATCCGGAGAATTCTTTTTCAAAGGCTTCCTTGCGGGCTATTCCGTTTGTTTTGTCAAGGCTCTGTATTTCCCCTATCCATTTTTTCCATCCGTTGGAAAGTCCGTATGATTTACCCGCGTATTTTATCCTTACAAGAGGATCTTTGGCCATCTCCTGCTCTATAATAGCGATCTTGGATCCGCGTATTTCAACCTGTTTCGGATAAATTATATCCTTAAGCATTCTGATGTGGTTTGAAGGAGCATACTGCTGTGTTCTGGCAGGATATCCGAAGACCATTGTAAAATCGCCTTCTTTCACGCCGCTGAGCGAGACAGGAAAATGATAGGCAGGCTTATATGGCACATTGTCAGCGGAATATCCGGCAGGTTTATTGGCGCTGTCTGCATAGACCCTGAACAGGGAGAAGTCGCCTGTATGGCGCGGCCAGACCCAGTTGTCGGTGTCGCCACCGAACTTACCTATAGACGATGGCGGTGCGCCAACAAGCCTCACATCACGGAACACCTCGTTAACAATCAGGAAATACTGGTTCCCCAGGAAGAAAGGCATGACCATGGAGGCATAATGAGTTCCTTTGACTGCTTCAGCGTTGATTGCGGTAATATTGGCGTTGACAACCGCCTCCCTCTTTTCCGGATCCATATCATCAGTTACACCCTCAAGCACCTTTTCCGTGACATCTTCCATGTACTTCATAATGGTTACAGACAGTCCGGGATTGGATAGCTCTTCATCTTTGGTCGAAGCCCAGAAACCGTCAGTAAGGTAGTCATGCTCAAGGGTTGAGTGGTTTTGGATTGAGCCAAAACCGCAGTGGTGATTGGTCAGTATCAGACCTCTGTCTGATATGAATTCTCCTGTGCAACCGCCGCCAAAGAGCACAACCGCATCCTTCATCGATGCCCTGTTGATACTGTAGATATCTTCGGCAGTGAGCTTAAATCCGTTTTCCTGCATGATCCTGATATTGTACTTCTCTATCAGCACCGGTATCCACATTCCCTCGTCGGCCCTGGCCGTGCCCGGCAGAAGTGTGATTAATAGTATCAGCAGCAGTGACTGTTTTTTCATATCGTGATTTATTTGTTTCCTGTAAAGTGAAGAAGCATGGAATAGAGATCACTGACAGGCATTCCGACCACGTTGTAATATGATCCTTCAATGTGTGTTATGCCCCGCAGCCCTATCCACTCCTGTATTCCGTAAGCTCCTGCCTTATCAAATGGCTGGCACTTTTCTATATAATAACCGATCTCCTCATCCGACAACTCTCTGAATGTCACCCTTGTAGTCACCGAGAAGGTGTGCTTTTTACTTCTGTCCCTGAGACACATACCGGTTATGACTTCATGCTCGCAACCGGAGAGCATCCTGAGAAACCGTGCTGCTTCTGCTGCATCAGCCGGCTTGCCGAGTACAGTATCATGACACCATACCACAGTATCAGCCGTAATGATTATCTGCCCGGGTTTTATATCATCGTTCCACGCTGCAGCCTTTCCTTCGGCAAGGAACTCGGCAATCTCCCTGCCCCTGAGATGCGAGGGCCATACTTCCCTGAAATCAACTGCGGCTGCCAGAAACCTGAAACCGGCCTCTTCCAGCAACTGCCTGCGGCGCGGTGATGCAGAGGCGAGGATCAGTTCAAACTTCTGTAACCCGTCAGAGATCATCCTAGAACAGCTTTCCTGAAGTGATGATTCCTCCTGCAACCAGTGAATAGAGTATCCCTGCCAGCATTATCAGCTTCATCAGCCTGCTGGCGGAATGAAGGGCATGCTGGTCTTTCCCGGTCAATACCCTGAACACCACCCATATCATCGGAAGGGTGATCAGAAGTGTGATATAGGCCAGTGTGATCTTATCATTAAGGTACCTGAACCAGATGAAGTAAAGGAGGAATATTGTAACAAGAGACAGGAAGAGCACAACAATTCCGGAAGCAAAGACCCCGGCGCTGACAGGCAGCGTATGGCGCCCCAGGGCCAGATCGCCCTTATAGTCTTCCATATCCTTGATAATCTCGCGTATAAAAGTTGTCATGAAGGCAAACAGGGCAAATCCTCCCACCCAGTAAAAGAGAATGGCCACACCGGGGAAACTGATCACCGAACCGGCGTAATGCCTTAAGATTGGCGGTGCATCATAGATAACGACCATCATCGGCACCATTGCGGTAAGGAATGCAACGATGATGTTGCCGATGAGAAACTGCCGCTTGTATGTTGCTGAATAAAAGTAAAGCAGGCCTGAGACCAGGACAAACAATATACCCAGCCAGAAATACCCTATACGTGCAGAGACATATGTACCGCCAATCACACCAAGAATATTAAAAATATTGTGGTACAGCATGGCCATACGCCTGGTCATTGTGTTGCCCACAATTATTGAACCCCTGTTGATGAGGTCAGCACGGATGTCAAAGTAATCATTGATGACATAACCTGCAGCAGTGATCAACACTGTCGATAGTGCCAGGATCAGGAAATCAAACCAGCCGAGCTGGAAGGTCATACGTGTTACTATCAGAGGCGAATCAGCCATTGTGACAGGCATGGCATTCAGCAGGGGTCTGATGACAGCATACCTCATCAGCAGCATTGTGAGAGCCACGATGAGCAGGTTAGGCAGCCTGATCAGAGTCAGGAGGCCCCTCATCCTATCACCATGAAAAAGCTTCATGATCCATCCAGTTATTATGCAGTCTAAGTGTCTGTTCAATTACATCGCGGACACAACCCTCGCCACCGCGTTTGTCCGAGATATAAACGCTGACCTGCTTTATTTCGCTGTCCGCATCGCTGGGACAGGCAGGCAGTCCGACCATTTTCATCACCTCAAAGTCGGGGATGTCATCACCCATATAGAGTACAGTTTTGATATCCACACCCCACTTGCTGACAAGCTCCTTCATGCTTTCCTTCTTGGTCCGGGAGTTAAGATAAATATCATTGACACCAAGCGTTTTCAAGCGCTTGATGTATTCCTTTGAGTTGGCGCCTGAGATCACTCCCACACGATATCCTTTCTTGACAGCAAGCTGTATGGCATACCCATCCCTGAGGTTTACCGTCCGCAGAGGGATACCCCACAAAGAGAGTGCGATGGTCTGGGTGGAGAGTACCCCGTCAATATCAAAGACGAATGCTTTTACGTTCTGCAGCTCTTCCTTGAAGTTGGTCATCTGTCGGTGTTCTTATAGTGGTCGGCGATCATCATGCTAATCATCCGGTACAGTCTCTGGTATTCAGGTGAGAAAGATAACAATTCGAGGTGACTTTCTATCGTCCTGTCATCATGTCTGACGGCCGGTCCGGTCTGGGCGCGCTCCGGGCCTGAACGTAACGCTTTGCGTACCGTCTCTTCCATCAGAGGCCGCAGCAGTGACGGATCAAAGCCTGCTTCAGTGGCTATTGCCTCTCCGGTGGTCATCATGAAGTTGGAGAAATTATTCGCGAACACGGCTGCCACATGAAGATGCATGCGCTTTGCGGTGTCACAGTGCCAGGCACCCGCCCCGATGTCCGATGCAAGATCCCTGAGTAAATCCATCGTTGGCTCCTCTGTTGCCTCGATAAAAAAAGGCACCTTCTTTAGCTCAGGCAGGAAGCCCTTTGTGAATGTCTGCAGGGGATAGAACACTCCTGCGCGCTGGCTGCGCCCCAGCGCGTCAAGGGAAACACTGCCGGCAGTGTGAACTATTGCCGTCCTGTCCGGAAGAATGACCTCCCGGGCTACTTCAGCAACGGCAGTGTCAGTGACCGCAAGAATGAGAATATCGCAATTTTCAGGTACGGAAAGGTCTCTTTTCCACTCGGCTCCCGTAGCTGCTGCAAGAGCATGTGCGCTGTCGCCGCCCCTCGATGAAACGGAAATGATCCGGTGACCTGCCGCTGACAGACCCCGGCATAGCGCCTCCGCCACATTTCCTGCACCGATTAAGGATATGTTGCGGGTAGACATTTACGGCGGAGATTACAATGTTGAGCTGTCCGGGTAGTTATTTGCCGTAATCGTAGGCTGCCACATCGGTAACCGTAATCTGATAGATCCTGTACATGCTATAGTATGAGCCGCCGCTGTTGCCGGCGTTCATCAGATAATTGCACTCATAGAAATATTCGCCTGACACGAGGATCTCGGCACCCTGCTCAAATGTTTTCAGTTCGTCCATGAACTCTGAAGGATTGCAGAAATAGTAAATTTCATAACTGCTCCACAGTGGTACGAACTGGGCTGATTTGGTTTCAGCATTATAGGAGACATATACATGAGCCTGTTTCAGTGAGTCAAGAGCGTCTCCGTCGCACCCGCACTTCGGCTGCTTTTTGCAGCCTGCCATTGAAATCACCCCTGCAATAAGCAGAAGAGCCAATGCACTGTTTGCCAGAATTCTTTTTATGTTCATAATGCGCTCCGTTAACTTTTTGCAAAATAACCTTAATTTTTGTTCCCTGCAAAAAAAGAAAGGCTGTAACGGTTGTCACAGCCCTGTCTTTTAGCAGTCATCTGTTATGCCTGTGCCGTCGGACCTCCGAAATTTACCGGCATCACCGGTCCTGATCCCTTAACCTCACGTATTGTACCGTGTATAGCTTCATACTTTGAGATATTGTCACTCAGGGCAGCTACTAACCTTTTAGCATGTTCAGGTGTAAGTATGATCCTCGATTTAACCTTTGATTTTGGTACTCCGGGCATTATCCGGATAAAATCAATTACAAACTCGGCAGGTGAGTGGGTGATTATTGCAAGGTTTGAATAGACGCCCTGTGCAACCTCCTCGCTGAGCTCGATGTTAAACTGATTCTGGTTCTGATTCTTATTCTCTGACATGATCCTGTGATTTAGTCCTGTTCCTGTTCTACCTCAGCGGGGTTCTGTCCGGCATGGACAAGAGAATCATAGTCATCCAGCGAGCCGACAATAACATTATTGTACTCCCTGAGTCCCGTTCCGGCCGGAATAAGATGTCCGACAATAACATTCTCCTTAAGTCCTTCAAGGAAGTCGATCTTGCCAAGGATGGCTGCTTCGTTCAGGACCTTGGTGGTCTCCTGGAATGAAGCGGCTGAGAAGAAACTGTTTGTCTGAAGAGCGGCACGTGTGATACCCTGCAGCACCTGCTGAGAAGTTGCCGGGATAGCATCCCTGGCTTCTATCACCTTGAGGTCGCGGCGCTTGAGCACCGAGTTCTCATCCCTGAGCTTGCGGGCTGTGATGACCTGCCCCGGCCTCAGCGTCTGGCTGTCGCCGGAATCCAGCACGATCTTCTTGCCATAAACCCAGTCATTCTCATCCATAAACTCAAGCTTGTCAACAACCTGACGTTCAAGGAATTTCGTGTCACCCGGGTCAATGATCTCAACCTTGCGCATCATCTGCCTGACGATAGTCTCAAAGTGCTTGTCATTGATCTTCACGCCCTGCAACCGGTAAACCTCCTGTATCTCGTTCACGATGTACTCCTGTACTTTTGTCGGGCCCTTGATGGCAAGGATGTCGGACGGGGTGATGGCGCCGTCAGAGAGGGCTATACCTGCCCTGACATAGTCATTCTCCTGTACCAGTATCTGTTTTGACAGCGGCACAAGATATTTCTTCATCTCTCCTGACTTGGAGGTGATGGTGATCTCCCTGTTACCCCTCTTGATCTTACCGTAGGTTACCTCGCCGTCAATCTCAGTGACAATGGCCGGGTTAGACGGATTACGTGCTTCAAAGAGTTCGGTGACACGCGGCAGACCGCCTGTGATGTCACCTGACTTGCCTACTGACCTTGGTATCTTAACGATAGTGTCACCGGCAACAACGTGTTTGTTGAGGTCTGTCACAAGGTGAGCGCCCACCGGAAGGTTGTAGGATTTTAATTCCACCCCATCGTTGGACATGATCTTGATGGCAGGGTTCTTGGTCTTGTCCCTGCTCTCAATGATAACCTTCTCCTTGAAACCGGTTTGTTCGTCAGACTCTTCACGGAAGGTCACACCCTCAATGAAATAGTCAAATGCAACCTTGCCTGCAACCTCGGATATGATAACCGCGTTGAAGGGATCCCATTCGCATATCAGCTCGCCCTTTTCGATCTCCTGGTTAGCCTTGACATAAAGTCTGCTGCCGTATGGTATCGAGTGGGTGGTGAGTGCTATGCCGGTCTTCTTGTCCATGATCCTCAGTTCGCCAAGACGGCCGATAACGACCTCCACCTTGCCTTTCTCAGGATCTTTCCTGGTGACCGTTCTGACCTCCTCAATGGCCGCGATACCGCCGTATCTGGCTACAAGGCTTGATTCTGTCGTTATGTTTGATGCTGTACCGCCGACGTGGAAGGTACGAAGCGTAAGCTGCGTGCCCGGCTCGCCGATACTCTGTGCAGCAATTACACCGCAAGCCTCACCCTTCTGAACCATTCTTCCGGTTGCAAGGTTACGTCCGTAACACTTGGCACAGACACCTTTCTTTGACTCACAGGTCAGCACTGACCTTATTTCAACCTGTTCAATAGGGGACTCGTCAATGCGGTTGGCAAGGTCCTCGGTGATCTCCTCTCCTGCTGAGACAATAAGCTCACCGGTAAGAGGATTGTATATATCATGAACCGTAGTACGGCCAAGAATTCTGTCATATAGTGATTCAACCACCTCCTCGTTGTTCTTTATGGCGGTAGCCACAAGACCGCGAAGAGTGCCGCAATCCTCTTCTGTGATGATCACATCCTGCGAAACGTCAACAAGACGGCGGGTCAGATAACCTGCATCAGCTGTCTTGAGTGCGGTATCGGCAAGACCCTTGCGTGCACCGTGCGTAGAGATGAAGTATTCGAGAACTGAAAGGCCCTCCTTGAAGTTGGAGAGGATCGGGTTCTCAATGATCTCTGAGGTTGCTGATCCGGATTTCTGCGGTTTAGCCATAAGACCCCTCATGCCTGAGAGCTGGCGTATCTGCTCCTTGGAGCCCCTTGCGCCGGAGTCAAGCATCATGTATACCGAGTTGAAGCCCTGCTTATCGGTTGAAAGCTGCTTCATGAGACTCTGTGTCAGTCGTGCATTGACATGTGTCCATATATCAATGATCTGGTTATACCTCTCATTGTTGGTGATGAACCCCATGCTGTAGTTTGAGATCACCTCTTCTACCTGCTCATAACCCTCAGCAACAAACATCTCCTTTTCCTTGGGTATGATGACGTCATCAAGGTTAAATGACAGTCCTCCGACAAAAGCCATCTTGAATCCCAGATCCTTGATAGAATCGAGGAAGTCAGCTGTCTTGGCAGTCCCGGCTTTCTTAAGCACGGTACCGATAATATCCCTGAGTGACTTCTTGGTCAGCAGTTCGTTGAGGTAACCCACTTCCTCGGGAACGAACTCGTTGAAGAGTACGCGACCGACGGTGGTCTCTATCAGGTGGTTGACCTTCTGGCCGTCAACCATGTCGTTGACTTTTACCTTGATGACAGCGTGAAGATCAATCTTGCCTTCGTTATATGCAATACGCACCTCATCAGGTGAATAGAACGATGATCCTTCTCCTTTTACTTTTATCTGTTCAGTGCTCTTGCGTGCCTTGGTGATGTAATATAACCCAAGTACCATGTCCTGTGAAGGCACTGTAATAGGTGCACCGTTGGCAGGATTAAGGATGTTATGTGAGGCAAGCATCAGCATCTGTGCCTCAATAATGGCAGCATTGCCCAGCGGAAGATGCACAGCCATCTGGTCACCGTCGAAGTCGGCGTTGAAAGCCGTACATACGAGAGGATGCAGCTGGATGGCCTTGCCCTCGATAAGTTTGGGCTGGAAAGCCTGGATTCCCAACCTGTGAAGTGTGGGAGCACGGTTGAGCAACACGGGATGACCCTTGAGTACATTCTCAAGTATATCCCACACAACCGGATCCTTGCGATCTACGATCTTTTTAGCACTCTTGACAGTCTTGACTATACCACGTTCAATGAGCTTACGTATAATGAACGGCTTGTAGAGCTCTGCTGCCATGTCTTTGGGTATACCGCACTCATGAAGGTGAAGCTCAGGCCCGACGACAATTACCGAACGGGCCGAGTAGTCAACCCTCTTGCCGAGAAGGTTCTGACGGAACCGTCCCTGCTTGCCCTTGAGGCTGTCTGACAGCGACTTCAGAGGCCTGTTGGCATCGGTCTTGACTGCGTTTGCCTTGCGGGAGTTGTCAAACAGTGAGTCGACAGCTTCCTGCAGCATCCTTTTCTCATTACGGAGGATCACTTCAGGCGCCTTGATCTCTATCAGTCTCTTCAGACGGTTATTGCGTATTATTACCCTGCGGTACAGGTCATTAAGGTCACTGGTGGCGAACCGTCCGCCGTCAAGCGGCACAAGCGGTCTCAGCTCCGGCGGGATGACCGGCACAATCTTCACTATCATCCACTCAGGCCTGTTGATGTTCTTTGACTCCCTGAATGCCTCAACCACCTGGAGTCTCTTGAGAGCCTCGCTCTTACGCTGCTGAGAGGTCTCAGTGTTTGCGCGGTGACGAAGGGAATATGAAAGTTCATCAAGATCAAGCTTGCCCAGCAGCTTGTAAAGAGCCTCAGCACCCATCTCTGCAATGAACTTGTCAGGATGATCATCATCAAGATACTGGTTCTCCTTGGGCAGTGTCTCAGCAATTTCCATATACTCCTCTTCGGAGAGGAAATCGAGATACTTGACTCCGTCAACAGCCTTTACACCGGGATTGATGACAACGTACTTTTCATAGTAAATGATACTGTCAAGTTTTTTTGTCGGCAGTCCCAGAAGGTATCCGATCTTGTTCGGAAGTGACCTGAAGTACCATATATGAGCAACCGGCACCACCAGTGCGATGTGTCCCATGCGCTCACGTCTGACCTTCTTTTCCGTCACTTCAACACCGCAGCGGTCGCAGACAATTCCCTTATACCTTATCCTTTTATATTTCCCGCAATGACATTCATAGTCTTTTACCGGGCCGAAGATCCTCTCGCAGAAGAGACCGTCGCGTTCAGGCTTATATGTACGGTAGTTTATTGTCTCAGGCTTCAGGACTTCTCCGCTTGATTTGTCAAGAATCTCTTCGGGAGATGCCAGCCCTATCGATATCTTCGTGTAGCTGGTCTTCTGTTTGTTATCCCTTCTGAATGACATATATTTTATTTTTTTTATCTGGTTATTTACTCGGCTGGTCTATTCAAGGTTGATGCTCAGGCCCAGACCCCGCAGCTCGTGCAGAAGCACGTTAAGCGACTTCGGGTATGCCCGGAAGCGGCATCGGTTCACCCTTGACGATAGCCTCGTAAGCTTTTGCCCTTCCTATCACATCGTCAGACTTGATAGTAAGTATCTCCTGGAGTATATGTGCTGCGCCAAATGCTTCAAGCGCCCACACCTCCATCTCACCAAACCTCTGGCCGCCAAACTGTGCCTTTCCTCCGAGAGGCTGCTGGGTGATGAGTGAATACGGCCCTATTGAACGGGCGTGCATCTTGTCATCAACCATGTGGCCAAGTTTAAGCATATAGATCATTCCGACAGTGGCAGGCTGGTCAAACCTCTCACCTGTGCCTCCGTCATAGAGGTAGGTGGTACCGTTGCGCGGTATGCCGGCCTTCTCAGTCAGATCATGGATCTCATCCTGCTTCGCTCCGTCGAATATCGGAGTTGAGAAATGCATTCCAAGCTCCTTGCCTGCCCATCCAAGGACAGTCTCATAGATCTGTCCAAGGTTCATCCTTGAAGGCACACCCAGCGGGTTAAGAACAATGTCCACCGGCGTTCCGTCAGCAAGGAATGGCATGTCCTCAGCACGTACTATCTTGGCAACAATACCCTTGTTACCGTGCCGTCCGGCCATCTTGTCACCAACCCTCACCTTGCGCTTCTTGGCAATATATACCTTGGCAAGCCTTACAATGCCTGCAGGCAGTTCATCACCGATAGTGATGTTGTACCTCTTGCGCTTGTAAACGCCGTCAATCTCCTTGTGCTTGATAATATAGTTATGCAGAAGCTGTTTGATGCTGTCATTCTTCTTCTTGTCTGTCGTCCACTTGTTGGGGTTGACATTCAGGTAGTCAATCTCCTGCAGCTGCTTCAGCGTGAATTTGGCTCCTTTTGGGATTACATCGACGTTCAGATAATCCTTCACTCCCTGTGAGGTCTTACCGTTCACAAGTATGAAGAGCTTGTCTACCAGGCGTGCTTTCAGATCGTCTGCTGTTCTGTTGAAATCAGCATCGATCTTGTCAAGCAGGGGCTTTTCGGCTGTCTTGGCCTTGCGGTCCTTGATAGCCCTGGTAAAGAGCTTCTTGTCAATCACCACACCTTCAAGTGAAGGCCCGGCCTTGAGTGATGCATCCTTAACGTCACCGGCCTTGTCTCCGAAGATCGCTCTGAGAAGCTTCTCTTCAGGTGAAGGATCAGATTCGCCTTTTGGAGTGATCTTTCCGATAAGTATATCACCGGGTCTGATCTGGGCTCCTATCCTTATGAGACCATTCTCATCAAGGTTCTTGGTTGCCTCTTCACTCACGTTCGGGATATCGGAGGTAAGCTCTTCCATACCACGTTTAGTGTCGCGGACTTCAAGAAGGTACTCATCTATGTGCACCGAAGTAAAGACATCTTCCTGTACAACCTTTTCACTCAGCACGATGGCATCCTCAAAGTTGTACCCCTTCCATGGCATGAATGCCACTTTCAGGTTGCGGCCAAGGGCCAGCTCACCGTTCTTGGTGCCATATCCTTCTGTAAGTACCTGTCCTTTTACAACTTTCTCCCCTTTCTTAACAATCGGAACGAGGTTGATCGTTGTATTCTGGTTTGTCTTGTGGTACTTGGGCAGGTTGTAACGCCTGACGTCATCATCAAAGCTGACGAATTTTTCCTCATCAGTCCTGGAATATCTTACCACTATTTCGTTCGAATCAACGTATTCGATTACGCCGTCGCCCTCGGAGACTATCAGTATCCTTGAGTCTTTTATGACCTGTGCTTCCAGGCCTGTTCCGACGATAGGTGCTTCAGGCCTTACCAGCGGCACGGCCTGCCTCATCATGTTCGATCCCATGAGTGCGCGGTTGGCATCATCATGCTCGAGGAAAGGTATCAGTGAGGCAGCAATTGATGCAATCTGGTTTGGTGCCACATCCATCATCTGCACCTTGGCGATCTCCTCATACGGATAGTCAGCCCCGAGCCTTGACTTGGCCCTGGGGTTTTTGAAGGTACCGTCTGCATTCAGCGGGGCATTTGCCTGCGCAACGGTAAGGTACTCTTCGTCCTCAGCGGTAAGCCACTTTACGCTATCGTTCTTGAGATCGACCTTGCCGTTAACAACATCACGGTAGGGTGTCTCGATGAAGCCAAGGTTATTGATCTTGGCATAAACACAGAGTGAAGATATAAGACCGATATTCGGTCCTTCAGGTGTCTCGATGGGACAGAGACGGCCGTAGTGGGTATAGTGTACGTCACGGACCTCAAATCCGGCGCGTTCACGAGACAGACCGCCCGGACCGAGGGCTGAGAGACGACGCTTGTGGGTCATCTCCGCCAGCGGGTTGGTCTGATCCATGAACTGTGACAGCTGGTTGGTGCCGAAGAACGAGTTTATAACTGATGACAGCGTCTTTGAATTGATGAGGTCAACAGGTGTGAAGACCTCATTATCCCTGACGTTCATGCGTTCACGGATCGTACGTGCCATACGGGCAAGACCCACGCTGAACTGCGCTGACAGCTGTTCACCAACGGTGCGGACCCTCCTGTTGCTCAGGTGGTCAATGTCATCAACATCAGTCTTTGAGTTGATGAGCTCTATCAGGTACCGTATGATGGCGATAATATCTTCCCTTGTCAGGATCTTGGTGTTCATGTCGATGTTAAGGTCCAGCTTGCGGTTTATCCGGAAGCGTCCTACCTCGCCAAGATCATAACGTTTATCCGAGAAGAAGAGCTTGTCAATGACATCACGTGCCGTAGCCTCATCCGGCGGCTCCGCGTTGCGCAGCTGACGGTAGATGTATATCACAGCCTCTTTCTCAGAGTTGCAGGGGTCTTTCTGCAAAGTATTATAGATGATAGTAAAGTCAGAGAGGCTAACATCCTCGCGGTGAAGCAGGATTGATTTTGCCCCTGAGTCAACTATCAGGTCAATATGTTCATTTTCAATGACTGTCTCCCTGTCGAGCACTACCTCGTTACGTTCGATGGAGACAACCTCACCCGTATCCTCGTCGACGAAATCCTCGACCCATGTACGGAGAACCCTGGCGGCAAGCTTGCGGCCGACGAGCTTCTTGATGTTCACCTTTGAGACCTTATGCTCTTCAGCAAGGTTGAAGATCTCAAGGATATCCTTATCGCCCTCGAAGCCGATAGCTCTCAGCAGGGTTGTGACAGGCAGTTTCTTCTTCCTGTCGATATAGGCGTACATCACATTGTTGATGTCAGTGGCAAACTCTATCCATGATCCCTTGAAGGGGATTATGCGTGCTGAATAAAGCTTGGTGCCGTTGGCGTGGATGCTCTGTCCGAAGAACACGCCGGGTGACCTGTGGAGCTGTGAGACGACAACCCTCTCAGCGCCGTTGATGACAAATGTACCGCGCTCGGTCATGTAAGGAATGACACCCAGGTATACATCCTGAATCACCGTGTCAAAATCCTCATGCTCGGGATCGGTGCAGTATAGTTTTAATTTGGCTTTCAGCGGAACGCTGAAGGTCAGGCCTCTCTCAATACACTCATCGATTGTATATCTCGGAGGGTCAATGGAATAATCCAGAAATTCCAGCACAAAATTGTTCCTGGTGTCAGTGATGGGGAAGTTCTCCATGAAAACCTGGTAAAGGTTTTCTTTCCTCCTGTTCTCAGGTGTGGTGCCAAGCTGGAAAAACTCGGCAAAAGATTTTAATTGAATCTCAAGAAAATCAGGATATTCGAGCTGATCCTTCTTGGATGCGAAACTTACGCGTTCGTTATTTTTTGAGGACATTATGGTAGGATTAAGTGAACTTATTAAAAATGCCAAAAAGGCTTAGCTCCGCCGGATGGCGGAACTAAACCTGTAAACCCGGTTGTCAGGTATAGCTTATTTAAGTTCAACTTCAGCTCCTGAATCTTCCAATTGCTTCTTAATGTTCTCAGCCTCTTCTTTTGAGACACCTTCTTTAACAGGTGCCGGAGCGGCGTCAACGACAGCTTTAGCTTCTTTAAGACCGAGGCCTGTGATATCTTTCACCAGCTTAACGATCTGAAGCTTCTGGCCGCCTGCATTTTTAAGGATGACATCGAAAGAACTTTTCTCAGCAACAACAGGAGCGTCTCCGCTGCCTGACGGTGCTGCAACAGCCACTGCTGCGGCTGCAGGTTCAATGCCATACTCATCTTTCAGTATTTTCGCAAGCTCATTAACCTCTTTAACGGTTAAGTTCACCAACTCTTCTGCAAATTTCTTAAGATCTGCCATTTCTATTTTGAATTTTAATTTGATTACTATTAATGATTACTTCTTTGACAGTGTTTCAAGAACACCATGAATTTTGGAACCACCTGACTGCAGCGCGGAGATAACATTCTTCGCGGGCGACTGGAGCAGGGTCAGGATATCGCCGATGAGTTCCTCTTTTGACTTGAGAGCCACGAGGGTCTCAAGAAGGTTTTCACCGACATATACAGATTCTGCAACATACGCTCCTTTGATCAGCGGTTTGGGATGCGATTTACGGAACTCCCTGATCATTTTTGCTGGAGTATTTCCGTTATTCGAGAACATAACAGCAGTCGAACCTTTAAGCACGGGGAACAGTTCTCCGCATTCAAGGCCTGTCTGCTCCAGGGCTCTCTTCAGGAGTGTGTTTTTCACGACAACCAGTCTTATCTGGTTCTCAAAACACTTCCTTCTGAGATCACTGGTGTCAGCAGCATTGAGCTGTGCAGTGTCAGTCAGGTAAAAGTGACTGTATTCTTTCAGAATATCAGCCAGACTGTTAATTATTTCGGTTTTTTCGTCTCTTCTCATAATCTCTCTGAGGTTTAGCTTTCAGTTACACGTCAAGACTCTTGGGATCAACCTTCAGTCCCGCGCTCATTGTGCTTGACAGGAATATACTTCTGATGTATGTTCCTTTAGCCGAGGTGGGTTTGAGTTTGTTGATCATTCCGAGAAACTCTTTGGCGTTCTCTACGATTTTATGAGGTTCGAATGATACTTTTCCGATGGAAGCATGTACTATACCGGCTTTGTCAACTTTAAAGTCGATTTTTCCCTGCTTGACCTCTTTTACAGCCTTGCTGATCTCCATGGTTACGGTGCCGCTTTTTGGGTTCGGCATGAGTCCACGGGGACCAAGCACGCGTCCTAACTGACCTATCTTACCCATCACTGAGGGCATGGTAATAATTACATCAACATCCGTCCAGCCGCCCTTGATCTTCTCAACCCACTCTTCCAACCCCACATAATCTGCGCCTGCTTCTGTTGCTTCAGCCACCTTGTCAGGAGTAACGAGAGCCAGAACCCTGACCTCCTTGCCTGTACCGTGAGGAAGGGAAACGACGCCGCGAACCATCTGATTCGATTTGCGGGGGTCAATTCCCAGCCTTACATCAAGATCAACCGAAGCATCAAACTTTGATGTCGTGATATCTTTTACCAATGCTGCCGCTTCTGACAAAGTATAGAGCTTGCCATGCTCGATTTTCTCGAGGGCAAACTTCTGATTCTTGGTAAGCTTAGCCATTTTTATACACTTATTAAGTTTATTTACCCGGGAATTCACCGGTCACGGTGATGCCCATACTTCTGGCCGTGCCAGCCACCATCTTCATCGCGGAGTCGAGGGTGAAGCAGTTTAAATCCTGCATCTTTGCCTCAGCAATAGTCTTTACCTGTTTCCATGTTATTGATGCCACCTTGTTGCGGTTGGGCTCCGGAGAGCCTTTCTTTGTCTTGGAAGCCTCGATAATCTGGACGGCAACGGGAGGTGTCTTTGTGATAAATTCAAAAGACTTGTCATTGTACACGGTGATAATCACCGGGATGACCTTCCCTGCCATGTCCTGGGTACGGGCATTGAACTGTTTACAAAACTCCATGATATTCACACCTTTGGAGCCCAGTGCGGGCCCTACCGGTGGAGATGGATTGGCTGCTCCGCCTTTAATCTGTAATTTGATTAATCCAGCAACTTCTTTTGCCATAATTAAAAATTTGCATTGTTTATAGCGAGAGCATGACGACCGTTTAAGGAAGCATTATAATTCACGGTTGTCAATTTCCTGATTTCCTAACTTTCTTTCTCTACCTGCATGAAGCTCAGCTCGAGCGGGGTCTTGCGTCCGAAGATCTTGACCATCACTTTCAGCTTGCGCTTCTCTTCATTAACCTCTTCAATAACTCCCGAGAAGCTGTTGAAGGGGCCATCTATTACTTTCACCGTTTCCCCCACGACGAAGGGCACATTGAGCTCCTCATCGCTTGCGGCAAGCTCATCGACCTTGCCCAGGATACGGTTTATTTCTGCCTTGCGTATCGGTGTCGGCTCACCCGACTGTGTACCGAGAAAACCGAGCACGTTGGGTACGTTGCGTAACACATGAGGCACCTCACCCACGAGTGCGGCTTCAACTATGACATATCCGGGAAAGAAGTTGCGCTCTTTGCTTATCTTCTTGCCTGAACGTATCTGGTAAACCTTCTCAGTAGGGATGAGTACCTGTGTTATGTAATCCTGCAGCTTCAGGCGCACGATCTCATTCTCGAGATATTCCTTCACTTTCTTCTCCTTGCCGCCTATAGCCCTGAGCACATACCACTTTTTAACGTTCTCACTCATTTGTGATCGTCATCTTATTAATACAACCAACTGTAAACCGTGCTCATGACCTTTTCAAACGCGAAATCCATCATCCATATCACTACGGCGAGGATCACCGATGTGACCAGAACAAGGGTGGCGCTGCCCTGAAGCTCACTCCATGAGGGCCAGGTCACCTTATGCATCAGTTCGTTGTATGATTCTTTAAAATAATTTACTACTTTCATTTCAAGACTTCGATTTAGCACGGGAGGAGAGACTCGAACTCCCGACACCTGGTTTTGGAGACCAGTGCTCTACCAACTGAGCTACACCCGTGTACATTCTCAGCGACACCCGTCCGTCTGTCCGTCGGCTGACGGACGGACGGAGGATACCACTATATATATAAGGTCTTAGACAAGTATTTCAATAACCTGACCTGCTCCTACTGTACGGCCGCCTTCGCGGATTGCAAAACGGAGGTTCTTGTTGATAGCCACAGGGTAGATAAGCTCAACGGTGATTGTAACGTTATCACCTGGCATTACCATCTCTGTTCCTTCAGGGAGAGTGATCTCACCGGTTATGTCGAGAGTTCTCAGGTAGAACTGGGGACGATACTGGTTGTGGAACGGAGTGTGACGGCCACCTTCTTCTTTCTTGAGCACGTACACCTCAGCCTTGAATTTGGTATGGGGTGTGATTGAACCCGGTTTGGCAAGCACATGTCCTCTCTTGATCTCTTTCTTGTCAACACCGCGCAACAGCAGACCTACGTTGTCACCTGCTTCGCCCTGATCAAGGATCTTGCGGAACATCTCAACGCCGGTACATACTGACTTGCGTTTTTCTGCACCCAGACCAACGATCTCGAGCTCATCACCCGTATGCACAATTCCGGTCTCAATACGGCCTGTGGCAACTGTACCACGTCCGGTGATTGAGAAGATATCTTCTACCGGCATAAGGAACGGTTTCTCGTTCTCACGCAGAGGTATCGGAATGAAAGAGTCAACGGCATCCATCAGTTCCATGACCTTGTCTTCCCATTTGGGTTCGTGGTTCATGGCGCCGAGGGCTGAGCCGCGGATAACGGGACAACCGTCGCCGTCATACTTATAGAAGTTCAGAAGGTCACGTATTTCCATCTCAACAAGGTCAATAAGCTCCTCATCATCAACAAGGTCAACTTTATTAAGGAAGACCACAATTTTCGGAACGTTTACCTGACGTGCGAGAAGGATATGCTCGCGTGTCTGAGGCATCGGGCCGTCAGTAGCAGCAACAACGATGATCGCACCATCCATCTGGGCAGCACCGGTAACCATGTTCTTAACATAGTCAGCGTGTCCGGGACAGTCGACGTGTGCATAGTGACGATTCGCCGTTGAATACTCAACGTGAGCTGTGTTGATCGTAATACCCCTTTCCTTTTCCTCGGGAGCATTGTCGATTGAATCAAAGTCCCTTATTTCCGAGAGACCTTTTTTAGCGAGAACCATCGTAATAGCAGCTGTCAAAGTGGTCTTGCCGTGGTCGACGTGACCGATAGTACCGATATTAACGTGTGGCTTCGACCTGTCAAATTTTTCTTTTGCCATAACTAGAAGCTTATTAAATTATTTACATCCAAATACATCCAAATACATTTAAAATTCGTTCGAGCCGATGATGAGAATTGAACTCATGACCCCTTCCTTACCAAGGAAGTGCTCTACCCCTGAGCTACATCGGCTTTTGAGCGGGAAACGAGACTCGAACTCGCGACCCATAGCTTGGAGGGCTATTGCTCTACCAACTGAGCTACTCCCGCTTATAATTGTCACCAGTGCCCTGGTACGCTTTCCGGGGAAAGAGCACTTTGCTGTCCTGCAATGAAATAGTGGGGAGAGCAGGATTCGAACCTACGAAGTCATTCGACAGCAGATTTACAGTCTGCCCCAGTTGGCCACTTTGGTATCTCCCCCTTCATGCAGGCATGTCTGGTTAGACATACACATACTCATCATTAATGAGCCGATGAAGGGAATCGAACCCCCGACCTGCAGATTACAAATCAGCTGCTCTGGCCAACTGAGCTACATCGGCATTTGAAAGAACGGCCGATTCATGAGTATAATACCCTCAAAAATCGGTTTGCAAATGTAGGAATTAAAATTTCAAATCTCAAAAATAATATGAAGTTTTTTTGCCCGGAGGAAACTACTCCCCTCGCATCTTGCCCTTCTGTTTGACTATCTGCCGTTTAAGGGCGGCGATCACCAGATCGGTCGCTTCTTCAAATGTCTTGCTCTGTTTCCTCGCAAAAAGAGGTCCCTTGGGATATTCTACCCTGATCTCAGTCACCTTGTTCTCCCTCTCTTCATCCTTTTCAAGCTTAAGGATTATCTCTGCACTGACAATATCATCAGTCACAAGAGATAACTTGTTCACCTTCTGGGTTACAAAATCAAGCAGCTTCTTGTCTGCATCAAACTTGAGCGAATGGATCTGAATATTCATGGCAGTACCTCCTGTTATTGGTTTTTAGGCCCTGGGATGAGCCTGGTTGTATACTTTCTTTAACTGTTCAAATGTGTTGTGAGTGTAAACCTGGGTGGCTGACAGACTGGCATGACCCAGCAATTCCTTGATCGAATTGAGGTCGGCGCCATGGTTTAGCATGTGCGTCGCAAAGGTGTGACGGAGAACATGCGGGCTCTTCTTTTCAACGGTTGTCACCATGGAGAGATACCTTCTCACAATATTATAAACACCTTTGTCGTACAGTTTGTTCCCCTTATCTGTGACAAAAAACCATTCTCCTGCATGACTTGTTTTGCCACGGGCTTCGAGATAGATTTCAAGTGATTTTAAGAAGCTGGCGGCCAGAGGAATAACTCTCTGCTTGTTCCGCTTGCCCATCACCCTGACCTGACCTGAAGAGAGATCCACATCCTCATCACGCAGGCTTATCAGCTCTGATCGCCTCATGCCTGTAAGATACAAAAATTCTATGATAGTCCTGTCACGAATCCCTGAAAAATTATCTCCGAATTTGTAATCGTCAAGAAGCCTGTCGAGTGCCTCTTCGGCAACAAAGACCGGCAGCTGCCTCGACTTCTTCGGAAGCTTAAGCCCTGACATGGGATCGGAGCTGCTGTTGCCATGCTTCCTCAGGTAACGGTAAAATGAACGCAGGGCTGACATCTTCCTGTGAACGGTGCCTGTGGCGCAACCGTTTTCGATGAGCGACACCATCCATGCTCTCACTTCGCCATGGGTCACATCCTCAGCGGTGAGGTCAGGAGCATTCGCTCCCAGCCACTTGATAAACTGGTCGAGGTCGTTCTGGTATGAAGAAACGGTGTTCCGGGAATATCGCTTCTCGGTCCGGATGTATTGAAGGAACGATTCCTTTTTGTCCATAAAAGGAACCTTTTAAGATTTTATATATCAGAAATATAAAGCTGCAGGGCTGTTATTCCTCTTCCTGCTGCAGATGCTGAACATAAACGGCTTTCTTTATCGCTTCCCTGCGGCGTACCGAGGGTTTGATAAAAGCCTGACGTGTCCTTAGCTCACGGATAACACCCGTTTTTTCAAATTTTCTCTTGAATTTTTTAAGAGCCCTGTCAATGTTCTCGCCTTCTTTTACCGGTACAATGATCATAATTCAACTTTATGTTTTAACGAGCCGCAAAATTAATATGTATCAAACTCATTTCAAAACTTTTGACGAAATAAATTCATATTCCCCGCCCGAAGCGTCCGGTGAGGGCCATACATAGGGCGCCAGACGCATAGCCTGTTCATGACTTATGACCTTTTGCCTCACCATGTCGCCAAGGGTAACCGGGGTGTCCGTGAGCGACCGGTACTTTGTGATCAGCCGGGCGGTCGATGACCCGACATAAGGATGTCTCGCCAGCTCACTGAATGGGATGCTGTCGAGCATCAGCGGCATGACTGAGTCGTATGTCATGGTGAGCATCGGACTGATGAGGACAACAACTGCACTGTCAAGGCCGTACACCTCGTATAACTGTTCAGTATCCACAAATCCGCCGAGCAGGCTGCGATACCTGATTATCCTCTCTGACAGTACCGGGCCAATTCCGGGCAACGCAACAAGATCAGAGGCGGTGCATCTGTTAAGATCGATCAGCTCCGCCGGGGTCAATGAGACCACTGCAAACACTATTGTATCATGCTCTTCGGTTGAATCACGCATCCTGGCCTGCCGGACCTGTCTGTCAGTACCTTTGTCCTCAGCTATCTTAATCCATGGCATCAGCCGGGCTGATGTCCCCGAATCGATCCCGTAAACCTTGTTGAGGTCCTGCGGTTTGATGAAGCGTGCACCGCTGGAACGATAGTTTATCAGTGTTTTAGCCTGTCGCTCTGTCAGACCCAGACTCAACAGGTCGCCTGATGAAACAGTGTTGGGATCAAACGTGAACAGTGCCGTTGACCTGCTTTCAGCCTTCACTGCAGGCTGTTCAGCAGTCTGAGCCTGAAAAATGAGGTCATCATTCAGATGTTCCGTGTCCGGCCTCAGGGTGAACACCCTGACAAGCAGCAGAACGACAAGCATCCCTGCCAGCACGTAGGTGCCGCGACGCTCCCTGCGGTCAAATCCAAGCAATTCAGTAACAATCTTCCTGAAATGTTTCACATCAATACAGCACGAGACAATGCAAGATAAACAAATCAGGCATACATGTCAATAGGCAGGGAGGAGGTAATTAAGAATTAAGAATTAAGAATTATGAATTAAGATTTGAATTATGAATTTATTGATCATCAATTCTTTATGGACTTTCAACTTTATGGACTTTCAGACTTTATGGACTTTCGACTTTAGAACGGATAACCGATTCCAATTACCATTGTGACATCATCGTCGAAATTGTAATCTCCGGTGAGGGGTCTCCACCTTGTGCCTGCAACAGCCTGGGGATCACGCAGCTTAAATCCGAAATCAGCCCTGAGCAGCACGAATTTGATGTCAAACCGTAAACCAGCGCCTGTCCCCACGGCTACATCATTAAGGAATGAGTCAAATTTGAACTGGCCTCCCGGCCTGCCCTTGTCATACCTGAATGTCCAGATATTACCTATATCAATAAAAGTCGCACCTTCAAGTATCCAGAAAAGTTTGAACCTGTACTCTATGTTGCCTATCAGCTTTATGTCAGCTGTCTGGTTAATAAACGCATCTTCGGTGAGGACATAAGAGCCCGGACCGAGTGTTCTGACCACCCATGCCCTAATATCATTGGCGCCTCCTCCGAAATACTGCTCTTCAAATGGCATTGCCTTCGATGTATTGCCGTAAGGCCATCCCACACCGGCAAAGAACCTGTATACAATGTTGCTCGCTTCACTGAATTTAAAGTGATAACTGGCATCTATCTCCCCTTTCAGGAACTGTGCAAACGGCTGACCAAGGAAATGATAGGTGCCATCCTCCGCTTTTTCAGCATCGGCAAGCTGGTACGTCAGGTTAAGAAGGTTGCCGGCGAAATCAAAACCGCCCCGGATTACCCAGTAGTCCTTTGAATTCTGGATCATCTGGTTATTGTAAATGAAGTCATACATGCCTCCAAGAACCATTACAGGACGAAATGAATAGGCAAGATATGATGTTGTGTCGACCATCGCCTGAAATTCAGGATCGACGAACGGCAGCTTAACAACATCAAATGACAACGGGTTGAAACTGTGCTTTGTCCAGTTGTTTCCCTTCCATGCATAACCTGCGGTGACATTGGCTATTGTGCGTGTGTACACAGGCACACTCTGGCGGTTATAGCCTGCCTGCAAAATGGTTTTCGGATCACGGTTGCGGATGATGCTCTCCCTGACCGGAAACGGAACGAGTAACTTGGGAAGTCTGAGGCTCGTCTCAATACCTGCCTCATAGGTATTTTTAAACTCTTCGATATTTACTCTTTCATAAGCTCCTTTCAGTTTCATGTTGAAGAGCTCGGCCCCTCTGAACAGGCTCTTGTTCTGGTACAGGAAGTTGAGCGCCCCTCCCAGGTTACCTCCCGTGCTGGTGCCTTCAAGCTCCACCGTGAACGACTGCCGCTGCATGGGGGTGAGCTGTACGATACAGTCGAGCAGTCCATCAGTGCGCCGTGTGTCAGCACCTCTCCCCGCATCGATGTAAGTAACGTTGACGAGCCTGTGATTTCTCATGTCGGAAAGACGTGCCTGAGTCTGCTCGGACTTTGTCAGGCTGAAAAAAGCTCCCGGGGTGATATATAACGACTGGTTGATGACCTCCGGTTTGATCATGGTCCTGCCCGGCGGTGCAACATAATATATACCTTTATAATAAGAGGTGTCAAATGTCTGTGTGTATGTCTCTCCGGCGGTGAGGGTCAGTTTCGGATCGAATTCAGGAAAGACGTAAACATCCCTGATTCGGTACATATTGTGGTTGGTGTACACAAGGCGGCCCTGGCTGTCAATAGATGATTTGCGTGACACAACGTAATAAACATTTACCTGGTGGCTCATCAGCGAGCTGTCAACCCTGAAATAGATGTCTTCCGTGGAAAATGCATAATAACCTACATCCCTGATAAACCTTTCCAGCCGCTGACGTTCGTTCTGCAGCATGTCAACATCATAGATCATTCCCCGCCCTATAGTACAGTTTAGCGTGTCAATGGTCACCAGGCCGTAGAGCGTTAAGTCCTGTATCTCATACCTTATATCGGCGATTGTATAGGGTCTTCCCGGGGCCACCCTGAAGGAGACAATGGCCTCGTCTTTTTCGGTAGTGACCGTGTCATTGACTGATGCGTTGAAGAATCCCTTTGACCAGAGGTAGCTTTTGATCTGTTCTGCTGACCTGGTTGCAGAGACAGGGTCAAAGATCACCGGTTCCTCACCTATTTTCCTGAGCCATCCGTGAGGCCACTTTTCCTTTTCAATATCTGAAAGATTATACAGAGCCAGATGGAACCTGGCGCCAAAGATCTTTTTGTTCGGCTGCTGCTTGATATAGGGTTTCATTGCACCTTTAGACACCGTAGGCGGCAGCGGCTCACCTTTCCCTTCGATGATCAGGCTGTTCCTGTTCAGCAGAACATCTCCGGAAGGGACATATTTTGTGGCATTGCAGGAGGCTGCTGTTAAAATTATGATCAGCAGAATACACAGTTTCGGAACAGTAATTTTTATATTTGTTCTCTGATGGGTCAATTTTCCGGAAAGAATAATATCAGCAAATATATCATTATATACTCATATTTTCAATTCCTGAAGGATGCACAAACTGATCACAAGGCACCAGGCAAAAATGATACTCTCCCTTCAGAAAAGGAAGGTCAGGGAGGAGAGTTCACTCTTTGTCATCGAGGGTGACAAGATGGTCAGGGAGTATATCATGGCAGGCAACAGGGTTTCACTTCTTGCCGCCAAGCCTGAATGGATCAATGGTGAGCCGGAAAAGGTGATCTCCGGCGCAGATGAGGTGGTCACAGTCAGCTATGATGACCTGAGAAGCATCAGCTCTCTTAAGACACCTCACAATGTCCTTGCTGTAGCCTCAATGAAAAAACTGACCTTTTCGGATGAGATACTCAACGGAACGCTCACCCTTGTGCTGGAATATGTTCAGGATCCGGGTAATCTTGGAACAATTGTCCGTATTGCTGCCTGGTTCGGGATAAGGAACATAATTTGCTCACCCGACTGCGTCGACTTCTATAATCCCAAGGTGATACAGGCATCGATGGGTGCATTCATCCATACGGTTGTTTTTTACCAGCCACTCGCGCCCATACTGGGTAAGGCGCATGCTCACGGGTTTAATGTTTACGGTGCTACAATGGACGGCAGGTCGATATACGAAAGTACTCTGGACAGTGAAGGTTTAATCCTTTTGGGGAATGAATCAAAAGGTATCTCCGGCAGGCTGCTTGATTATGTAACTGAGCGCATCACCATTCCCGGTCCTGAAAAGCCGCTTGCAGGGATAGAATCACTGAATGTAAGCATGGCTGCTGCGATAATCTGCTCCGAGTTCGCCCGGAGAAAAAAGGTCTGAGGGTCTGGGGTCTGAAAGTCGAAAGTCCGTAATGTCGAAAGTCTGAAGGTCTAAGGTCTGAAGGTCAGTAGGAAGGTTGAAAAGTTGAAGGGTTGAAGGGTTGAAAAGTCTGATTCTCAATTAATTCTTAATTCTTAATTCTTAATTCTTAATTTTTTTTGTCTTGCTCATTTATATTTCTCCGCCATCTTCTCGGCCACGAGCATCCCGTCAACGGCCGATGAAACTATTCCTCCGGCATATCCCGAACCCTCGCCGGCAGGATAAAGACCGTCAATATTTACGGCATTCAGTTTTTCCGGATCGCGTGTTATCCTGACAGGTGACGAGGTCCGTGACTCAACGGCCGCCACCAGAGCCTCGTTTGTAAGAAAGCCCCGCATTTTCCTCCCGAATTCCTTCAGTCCTTCGCGCAGCCGCATGGATATTTCTTCCGGAAGCCAGTCGTGCAGTGATGACGGTGTCAGTCCCGGAAAGTATGATCCTTTGGGCAGTGATGATGAGGGTCTTCCCTGAACAAAGTCAGCCAGTCTCTGTGCCGGGGCGGACTGTGACATCCCGCCCTCTTTCCATGCATTCTTTTCAAGAACAGACTGGTACGCCAGACCTGCCAGCGGCCCCTGGCCCTGTTTCCTGACATCTTCTTCCCTGATCTCAGTAACGATGCCGCTGTTGGCCCACACAGAGTTGCGATGTGAAGGTGACATGCCGTTCACCACAACCTCGCCGGGAGCTGTGGCCGAAGGAACCATGAAACCGCCGGGACACATGCAGAATGAATAAACGCCTCGTCCTGCTACCTGGGTGACAAGGTAATAAGCAGCCGCCGGAAGGTATTTTCCTCTTGCCTGACCGTGATACTGTATCCTGTCAATGAGCTCCTGCGGATGCTCCACCCTGACCCCGGCGGCAAAAGGTTTGTACTCAAGGTTCACGCTGTTTTCTGCGAGCAAATGATAGATATCCCGTGCAGAATGGCCGGTAGCGAGGATAAGATCATCGGCCCTTATTGCCTCGTTACCGTTGACTGTCACCCCGCGGAATTTGCCTCCTTCAATTGTTATGCCTGTGATGCGGCTGCCGAACAAAACCATTCCGCCGGCATCAACAATGCTTTTGCGTACTGTCGTGATTATTCCGGGGAGCCTGTCAGTGCCTAGATGCGGATGGGCTTCGTAGAGTATTGCCGGGTCAGCACCGTTGAGGACAAGCAGCTCGAGGACCCTCCTGTTGTCACCCTTCTTTTTTGATCTCGTATAGAGTTTGCCGTCGGAGAAGGTGCCTGCGCCTCCTTCACCGAAACAGTAATTTGAATCAGGTTCGACGATATGTTTTGTGCTGATTGCCGCCACATCGCGTTTCCGCCCGCTCACCTCCTTCCCCCGTTCAATAATCACAGGCCTCAGTCCTGCTTCAATCAACCGCATAGCCGCGAAGAGACCGGCCGGGCCACACCCTGCGATAAGCACCTCACGCGCCCTTGTAACATCTTCAGGTTTAAAGGGAGGGATCACCTCCGCGGTTTCACCGGGATCAAGCAGCTGGACTGTCACATTAACCTTTACCGGCGGTCTGCGGGCATCGACAGAGCGCCTGATAATGCGCATGCCAAAGTCGCTCCTTCCGGTCTTCCTGGTCAGATAATTTTTCAGCGCGGCCTCATCAAAAGCTGTCTCGGGTGGCAGTACCAGACTGAGTTCTGCAGACATTGTCTATTCGAAGTGGAAGGACAGAACCCACATCTGTGACTTCAGTGATTCAATTGAGTTGACATATTGCGGGTTATACGGATGCGGGTCATCATGAACCAGTACGTCACGCAATCCGTTTGACATCTTGGCTTCAATGGTGAGCTTGAAATAAGGAAGATAAAAATCAATGCCTGCCCCTACCTCATAATATAGATCAGCTTTCCGGAGCCTCATATAGACCTCACTGTCTTCATCGTACTCTTTTTTAGCGGCAAGATCATACCTGAAGTTTATTCCTCCGATCAGGTAGGGTCTTGAATTATTAAGTCTCATACCCTTGGCTTTTACAAGAAGCGGGAACTCGAGGAAGGAAGACTCAATCTGTTGTTCATTGACAAGAACCCCATCCTCGCCATAGAAGTTCAGGTTGCGCTGACCGAAAGAGACACCCGGGAGGAACCTGACATCAAAATAGGTGGCAGGACGGTAGTCCATTACTATCTGAATATTTATACCCGGTTTCAACGAAACCACCTCGGCTGTATAGTTGTTAGGGTCACTGGGATCCATCTTTACGTTAAAATCCATGGTGTTCAGTCCCATGCTGAAGCCGAAGTGCAGCAACCTCTCATCGTAGTTCGAATCATTCTTGGGTTTTGCTTTCTGCGCTGTGGCCGCCACAGGGATCAGCAGGATAAGCAATATGAGGATTTTCTTATGCACTCGGATAAAGGTCTAATAAGTATAACGAAATAAATTGAAATTATTGTATTCAGAAATACTCATTGTCTGAATCCGTAATAGATGCTGGCGATCCCGCCTGTCATCTTCTTCTGTGCCGTATTGATGAACTCTGCTCTGCGCAACAGTTCAAGGAAATCTTCATTATCGGGAAAAGACATAACCGATTCAGGAAGGTAGTTATAGGCGCCTGGGTCACCGGAGACTCTCCTTCCTATCCATGGAAGGATCCGTGTGAAATAGAAACCGTAAAACTGTTTCATGGGGAACCTTGCAGGCCTTGAAAATTCAAGTACCATAATCATGCCGCCTGGCCGAAGCACCCTGTGCATCTCTTTCAATCCGGCCGATGTATCCTCGAAATTACGAACCCCGAAAGCCGATATAACTGCGTCAAAGGTCATGTCAGGAAACATTATATGTTCAGAGTCACCCTTTAGCATTTCTATCTTTCCGGTGTGGCCGAGCTGTGCAATCTTTTCACGTCCCAGTGCCAGCATCTTTTCGCTGATGTCAATGCCCGTAATCTTCTCCGGGCCGAGCCTCAGTGCTGCCACGGCAAGATCGCCGGTTCCGGTGGCCACGTCAAGGATCTTCACCGGCCGGATATGACTGCCAATTAGATCAATGGCACGCCTCCTCCATCGCCTGTCTGTGCCGAATGAAAGGATAAGGTTGAGCCTGTCATAGCTTCCGGATATCGAATTGAACATCCTTTCGACACTTTCCTTTGGCGCCCCTCCAGGCCGGTTTATTTCATGCATCATTTTCCTGTTGACCGCCAAAGATACCCACATTATTCATTAAATTTACCTCTCAGTAAAATCACATGATATGAGAAAGACTGTTCTGATCACAGGTGCAACGTCAGGTATAGGAGAAGCAACTGCCATCAAGTTTGCCGAGGCAACGTTCAGGCTGATAATAACTGGCCGCAGGAAGGACCGGATCAATGAACTCACTGAACATCTTGTACAGGAATACGGTGTTGAAGTGCTGCCACTCTGTTTTGATGTTCGTGACATCAGGCAGGTGGAAAAATATCTCGGACACCTTCCCGAGGAATGGCAAAAGGTTGACATACTTGTCAATAATGCCGGACTGGCTGCAGGACTCGCCCATATCGACGAGGGAGACAGGGATGACTGGGACCGGATGATTGATACCAATGTCAAGGGGCTGCTCTATGTGACCCGCACAATAGCGCCCGGGATGGTTGCCAGGAACGCGGGCCATATAATAAATATTTCTTCAATAGCGGGCAAGGACGTTTATGAAAACGGCGGGGTATACTGTGCATCAAAGCATGCCGTGGAGGCGCTCTCAAAAGGCATGAGGATTGACCTGCTGAAGCACGGCATCAAGGTGACCAACATTGCACCCGGGATGGTGGAGACTGAGTTCTCCCTGGTAAGATTCAGGGGAGACAGGGAAAAAGCTGATGCGGTTTATAAGGGTATCCAGGCTCTTAAAGGGGAAGATGTGGCTGAGGCTATTTTTTACTGCGCTTCGCTGCCGGCTCATGTCTGCATCAATGACCTCGTCATTACGCCCACGGCACAGGCAGGCGTCAACCACAGCGTAAGGAAATAAGTCTAAAGGAACCCCTGCCTCCTGAGCACCTCCAGGTACTTGCCTGAAAAGAACTCGTTGTCAGCTTTCTTATAACGAACGTCAGTGAATACCTGGGCGAGCGTCTTTTTACTGTTCTCTGCTACAAACCCCAGGTTGTCCTGCCGGGCTTCCTTCGCACTGTAGAAATCATCTATCATATCTGGCGTATAATCCCTGTACCTTTCCATGTGCACCACAGCCTCCAGCGGCAGCCGGTCAACCTGATCCGGTATCTCTGCCGGCCATCCCACAGTCACTGTTGCGACAGGCACAACACCTGTCGGCATCTCCAGCACCTCAATGATCTTATCAGCATTGTATGTTGCCGTACCCAGGTAACATATACCCAACCCTTCCTCCTCGGCTGCGATGCATACTGTCTGTGCAACCAACAAGGCATCAATGGCAGCGGTCATGAACGAGAGGAAATTGTCATATCCCGGCTCAGCCTCCCGCTGCCGGCACCACCTGTTGAACCTGTTGAAGTCAGCACAGAAGGTGAGCACCACCGGGGCGGCAGTCACCATCGGCTGATTGAAATGGGCCGGAGCAAGACGCTCCTTCATCATGTTATCGCGGGTCACGATAACGCTGTAAACCTGCATGTTGCCGGTTGTTGACGTCCTGGTGCCGGCTGTAAGTATTTTTTCAAGAAGCCCGGCCTCAATATCCCTGTCTGAGTACTTCCTTATGGTTCTGCGGGTAAAATATGTGCTGTTCATGCCTGTCTGTTTCAATGTGCAGCAAAATAATTAAATAACGTTAAAAAATCAGCTGACAAACATCCTTTTCTTAACTTAGCTTTCCGTTTGTTAAACCTAAGCACCATATCATGAAAAGAATTTTTACCGTTGCACTTGCTCTGTTACTGGCAGGTTCAGTCAGCTTGTGGGCACAGGATAAGAAGAAAGAACCAAAGAAAGATTCCAAAGAATCCGGGAAGCAGGCCAAGCCGTCTGTAGCACCGTCCCTTTATAGCGGTATTTCATTCAGGTCAGTTGGCCCGGCCTGGGCCTCGGGACGAATTGCTGACCTGGCTGTTAATCCATGCAACCATTCGGAGATCTATGCTGGCGTAGCGTCAGGCAATATATGGAAAAGCACAAACAACGGCACCACATGGCAGCCGGTATTCGACAAGTACGGTGCGTACGCAATCGGATGCCTTACCATTGATCCGAACAACCCCAATGTCATCTGGGCAGGCACCGGTGAGAATAATCACCAGCGCGCCCTCGGCTGGGGTGACGGCGTTTACCGTTCAGACGACGCCGGCGCCAGCTGGAAGAATATGGGACTGAAGGAATCAAGACAGATAGGCCAGATAGCCGTTGATCCACGCAACAGCGATGTTGTGTATGTCGCTGCCGAAGGATCCGTCTGGGGCCCGGGAGGCGATCGCGGCCTCTACAAAACCATCAACGGCGGCGTGTCATGGGAAAAAATACTGAACATCAGTGAAAACACTGGCATCAACAATGTTGTGCTTGACCCGCGTAACCCCGATGTGATCTATGCCACCTCAGAACAGCGCCGCAGGCATGTGGGACAAAAGATCAGCGGCGGACCTGAGTCTGCAGTGTACAAATCAACAAACGGCGGCGTGACTTTCGACAAGATCATGAACGGCCTCCCGGGAGGAGACATCGGCGGTACGGGCATTGCCATATCACCTGTAAACAGTGATTATCTATACCTGATTATGGAGGCCCAGGGCGAAAGCGGTGGCTTCTTCAGAACAACAAACAGAGGGGCCTCATGGGAGAAGATGAGCCCGCATCATGAGAGCGGCCAGTACTACAATAAAATATACTGCGATCCGAAAGATGTGAATACCGTATACAGCATGGAGACCGTTTCGCAGGTGACCAATGACGGCGGCAAGACATGGAGAGCGATAGGCAATGAGGGGCGGCACGTTGATGACCACTCGATGTGGATCGATCCTGAGAACACAAAACACTTCTATATCGGAGGCGACGGCGGCATATATGAAACATATGACGAAGGCAAGAACTTCATCTTCAAATCAAACCTTCCCGTAACACAGTTTTACAGGGTGGCAGTTGACAACTCATACCCGTTCTATTATATCTACGGCGGAACACAGGACAATAACTCCATGGGCGGCCCGTCAGCCAGCAACAGCAACGGTGTTGTCAATGACGACTGGTTCGTAACGCAGGGCGGTGATGGCTTCTGGTTAGCGATTGACCCGAAAGATCCTAATATTGTGTATACTAAATCCCAGTATGGCAATGCCGCACGGTTTGACCGCAGGAGCGGCCAGAGCATTAGCATCAAACCGTACCCCGGCGAAGGGGAGCTGACATACCGATGGAACTGGGACACACCCATTCTTCTCTCTCCGTCTGACAACAAACGTATTTACATGGCTGCCAATTTCCTGTTCCGCAGCGACGATCAGGGGAGCCACTGGACGAAGATATCGCCTGACCTGACCAGGAACGAGAACAGGAATGATTTCAGGGTGATGGACAAATACTGGCCCGTGGATGCAGTGGCAAAAGACAGATCGACATCGCTGTGGGGCACCATCGTCTCGCTGGCAGAATCAAGGGTCAGGAAAGACCTCCTGTATACAGGCAGTGACGACGGAGTGATATCTGTGTCGGATGACGGGGGTGCAAACTGGAGAATGATAAAAACCTTCCCCGGCGTACCTGAATACACTTATGTGAGCGATATACTGCCTGACAAGTTTAATGCTGACGTGGTATACGCAACCTTCAACAATCATAAGCGTGACGATTTCAAACCATACGTTCTGAAGAGCACGGACCAGGGCAGGAACTGGGTCTCTGTCAGCGCCAACCTTCCGGAGACAGGCCCGGTCCATACAATCGAACAGGATCATATCAACCCGAACCTGCTCTTCCTCGGAACCGAATTCAGCTTTTTTGTCTCGTTTGACGGCGGTGCAAGCTGGACTGAGCTCAAGAACGGACTGCCTACAATAGCTGTACGCGACATAGCAATCCAGGAACGTGAGAATGATCTCGTACTGGCAACCTTCGGAAGGGGATTTTATGTGCTTGACGACTTCACGCCGCTGCGCAACTACAGCAAGGATATCATTGAAAAACCGGGTTATATCTTCCCCGTCAGGGATGCTAAAATGTTCGTTGAGAACGATGAATTTGACAACCAGGGATCGATGTACTATGTAGCAAAGAACCCCCCGCTGGGAGCAACTATAACCTATTATGTGGATACAGTACCGAAGACAGCCAAGGATCTCAGGAAAGATGAGGAGAAAAAACTGTTTGAGAAAGGTGAATTCATACCCCAGCCTTCGCCCAGGGAGCTGAGCCTTGAGGAAAGGGAGTTCAAACCCTACCTTATCTTCACTGTCACCGATGAGGACGGGAACATCATACGCAAGCTGTACAAGTCAGCATCAAAAGGTGTCAACAGGATAACATGGAACTTTACCTATGCAGGGTATCAGCCTGTCACTGCCGATAAATTCACCCCGGTCTCCGAGAGTACCGGACGCGGCAGATGGGGAGGCGGTGGCATTTCGGTCATGCCGGGTAAATATTTCGTATCAATGGCCATGTATGCCAAGGGCGAGGTAAAAGAGCTGGCAGGACCCGAGCCTTTTGTCTGCAAGCCGCTTGATATAGTTACCATGCCCGTCACTGATCCTGCCGGAAGGGAGAAATGGATCAAAGAGGTATCGGCATTCTCAAAGACAGCTTTCGGAGCAATATCATATGTTACAGAGCTTGACGGCAAGATAAACAGTATTATGCAGGTGATCCATCAGACGCCTGAGGCTCCTGCCCCTCTGATGAAGGAGGCTGTTGCCCTTAATGATGAGATAGGCGAGATTATCTACCTCGTGAGAGGGATCTCCGTCGGGGCGAGTACGGAGGAGACGCCACCGTCACCTGTCTCTCTCTCAGCCCGTCTATCTGCAATGTCCAGGTCTCTTTACGGAAATTCCGGTGACATATCGGGTATTGCTGACCAGCAGTTCCAGATCCTGAAGAAGGAATTTCCCATTCTGCTTGAACGGATCCAGAGGGCAGGCAAGTCAGTTGATGCCCTCAACGTAAAGCTTGATGAGATCAGGGCCCCATGGACGTCAGGGCGGGTGCCGAAATTATAACAATTTGTGTTTAAAACGACGCAGAGGCGGGTCTGAGACCCGTCTCTACTGTTATATTAAAATCGCTGGGTATATCCGTGGCAGTACGGTGTCTTCCCGTTCCGGAAATAATAATCCTGGTGATACTCCTCGGCAGAATAGAACTCTGATGCTTTTGTGACCTGGGTTGCAATCTTCAGCCCCTTGGTTCTGAGAGTGTCAAGCAGTTTCTGCGCGATTTTCTTCTGTTCCTCGTTCTTGTAGAATATTTCCGACCGGTACTGGTCACCTATGTCCGGTCCCTGACGGTCAACCTGAGTGGGGTCATGGATCTCCAGAAAGAGCCTGAGAAGCTTCTCATACGTTGTTTTCTTAAGGTCATAGATGATTTTCACAGTCTCAGCATGACCCGTGGTCCCAGTGCAAACCTCACGGTAAGAGGGATTCTTTACCTTGCCTCCGGTATAACCCGATACCACAGATACAACCCCTGGTTCTTTCTGGAGGAAGTACTCCACACCCCAGAAGCATCCGCCGGCGAACAGTGCAGTGCCGTAATTGCCTGCCACGAGCTGCGCGGGGACAAAATCAAGTGACACGGAGTTTACGCAGTGACGCGTGTCTTTCGGCGTAAACCCTTCACCTGTAAATACATGACCCAGGTGACCACCGCATGAGGCACAGACGATCTCAGTCCTTTTGCCATCGGCATCCACGATGCGTTTTACCGCACCGTCGATCTCATCATCAAAGCTTGGCCATCCGCATCCGGCGTCGAACTTCGTTTCCGAATGGTACAGCGCGTTACCGCACTGCTTGCAGAGATAGGTGCCCTTACCCTTGAAACTTTCATATAATCCCGTAAAGGGGTATTCAGTCGATTTATTAATTATGATCTTCGACTCTTCAGCCGTAAGATCATTGTAAGCAGGCTTATCCTGCGATGCTATTTTATTTTCCATTGACAACAATCCTATGATTAAAATTATTGAGATTTTTAAATGAGATTTCATATAAATCAATTTTACATATAACAATTAATTCCGTTCAAGGTTTAAAAATAACTGATAGTCAAAATAATAATACGGCACAAATTTTGTTATTAAAATAAAGTTATTTTTGTTTCGAATTAATGGCAGTTAATATGAAAAAACTTGGTCTAATAGCTATTCTTGCATTTCTGGCAGCCCTTGCTCTGAGTTCATGCAACCGTGAAGCATGCCCGGCTTACAGCAGTACCAGTACTGACAGCACAGAACAGGCAGGCTGACGATCCTTATCCGCCGGCTGCCGGTCCTGATACCTGCAGCACCCTGAATATGAGATTGTGGCACGTCATATTATTCATTACGTTTTGCGGGCCGCTCCTTGCACAGGGTGAGCTTGACCCTCAGGACAGGATGTTTTGGCGTAATGAGCGCTCCATCGGCGCCCTGTTAAACACTGACGGCTGGTCAGTCATTTACCGTGAACTGCGTCAGACAAAACCCTCCAACAGGTATTTTTTTGAAGGAAGTGTCGAAGGATTTAAGCACCCGAAGGAGATAAAGCTTTCAAACTATTATTTCCAGAGTCCGGGCACCTTCGTCTTCGGAAAGCTCAATTCCACCTGGACCATCGGTCTGGGGGCAGGATGGCAGCAGGAGATCTTCGGGAAGCATGACCTTGGCGGTGTATCTGTTAGCTGGTTCGCCGGAGGGGGGGCCACGCTGCTTTTTGCCAAACCCATTTACTATGATGTCATCGTTCTTGTGGGGCAGGATTACTATACAATTGAAGAACAGAAGTTTGACCTGAACATTCACCAGCCCCTTGATATCATGGGCAAGTCATCCTTCTTCAAGGGATTCGACGAGATAAAACTCTATCCCGGACTATATGCACGTGGCGGTTTCAGCTTCGAATACAGCAAGAACGACAAGCTTACCCACGCCATCGAGGTCGGTGTTTCAGTACATGCTTATAACAAAACCATTCCCATAATGGCCACTGAAGACAACAGGCAGGTCTTCCCGGCGCTTTTTGTCGGCTACCGCTTCGGGATGATCCTTGACCCGCTGAGTTCCCAGAGCATCGGTGATATGATCTTCAGGCGTAAACCGGAAGAATAATCTCCACCTTCCTTTGGCCTCTCCTTTTTATTTTTTACTTTTGCGTCAGATTTCACTAACTATTTAAAGCATTAACAATGGCAAAGATCAAAGTAGCTATCAACGGGTTCGGAAGGATAGGCCGGAATGTATTCAAGCTTGCATTTGAAAGGCCTGATATTGAGATCATAGGGATCAATGACCTTACCGACACAAAAACACTTGCACACCTGTTAAAATATGACTCGACCCAGGGTAAGTTCCCGGGCGTCACATACGATGAGCAAAACATCATCGTGAACGGCGATAAGATCAGAGTGCATGCAGAAAAGAACCCTGCAGCAATTCCATGGGTTGAAAAACCGGACATCGTCATTGAGTCAACCGGCATATTCACATCAAAGGAGAGCCCCAAAGGCGGATATGGTGACCACCTGAAGAACGGAGCAAAAAAGGTGATCCTCACCGTTCCGTCAAAAGATGCCATTGATGCAATGATAGTTGTGGGTGTCAATGACAACATGCTCAAGCCTGAGCACCAGTGCATTTCAAATGCTTCATGTACAACCAACTGTCTTGCTCCCGTGGCAAAAGTGCTGAATGACAACTTTGGCATTGAGATCGGGTTCATGACCACCATACACTCATATACAAACGATCAGAGGATACTTGACCTCCCGCATAAGGATCTTCGCAGGGCCAGGTCAGCCGCCCTGTCACAGATACCCACCACTACAGGTGCAGCAAAAGCTGTTGGCAAGGTTATCCCTGAGCTTAAGGGCAAGCTCGACGGTCTGTCAGTAAGGGTCCCGACCCCGACAGGATCACTCGTTGACCTGGTGGCAGTGCTGAAAAAGGCAGCCACCAAGGAAGAGATCAACGCCGCGA
Source organism: uncultured Bacteroidales bacterium (assembly GCA_963732575.1). Lineage (GTDB taxonomy): Bacteria > Bacteroidota > Bacteroidia > Bacteroidales > VadinHA17 > SR-FBR-E99. The sequence continues at coordinate 62,359 of CAVTAA010000003.1, read as the reverse complement.
TGAAGAAAGCCGCTGAAGGTCCGATGAAAGGAATCCTTGAATATACCGAAGACGAGATCGTATCCGTTGACGTGATCCATAATCCTGCCTCATCAGTATTCGACTCACAGAGCACCATGGTTAACGGTACCATGATCAAGGTTCTCGCGTGGTATGACAATGAGTGGGGTTATTCCGCAAGATGCGTTGACCTTATCGAAATGATGGGAAAAATGCTGTAATAAAAAATAAAATGTGTTTATACCACAGTAGAGGCCGGTCAGAAACCGGCCTCTATCGTTTATATATGTTTTAACATCGTTTTTACAGAACCATCTGCACATCCATTGAAACACCGGCGGCGTCACGGTAGTGCTCTCCCAGCTCACGCATGGCCTCATCATCCTCCTCATAGAGCCATGTGATCCTTATCTTGTAATGCGGCGACTGGTAACTGCTTACCATCCTCAGAACATCACGCAACGCTTTCGATGACCCGCTGTTGATATACTCCAGGAAAATCACCATCCTGAGCTTGTTAAATTTGCTCAGGTGTGCCTTAATCCATTCTTCAAGCGGATTGTACACAACCTCAGGCCTCTCAGCTATTGAACGGCCTGTTACATTAAGAACATCCTCCTCGGTGTCGTAGGTGATCCTGGGGATGTTCTTTGACCCTGTCTGAATTATTTCCACACTCATGTCAAATCATATTATTCAGATCAAAGTAAAACAATACTTCATTTATTCATACCGCAGCGCCTCTATGGGATCGACTGCCGAAGCCTTCACGGCGGGAAAATAACCTGAAGCAATACCCACAATGAAGCATGCGATAACGCCTCCGATGACCCACACCCATGGCACGGTGAACTTTGACCCCATACCAAGTGAGACCAGGTTACCCATTATTATTCCTGCAATGATACCCATCAACCCACCCAGCTGGCCTATTATCACCGATTCATAAAGGAACTGCTGTCTTATGACTGATTTTCTTGCTCCCAGGGCTTTTCGCACCCCGATCTCCCTTGTGCGCTCAGTGACTGAGACAAGCATGATGTTCATCAGTCCGACAGCGGCGCCGAACAGGGTTATCAGCCCGATAATCGTTGCTGCCAGGGTTACATACCTGAGGTTCTCCATCAGTATCTCTATAATGGTGTCACTCTTCTGAACGTTGAAATCCGATTCATCCCTCGGATCAAGGTTACGAATTATCCGGAATATCCCTTCAGCTTCACTCGTGAGCATATCAAGACTTGTCGACTTGAAGGGCATTACATTAATTGTGTATGTTATGTTCGGACGAGAAAAGTATTGTCTCGCGGTGGTGATAGGTATTATCAGTACCCTGTCTTCTCCCCCGAAACTGCTGCCTTTGCCCTTCAGCACGCCAATGACGGTCAGCTTCAGACCCGGCATGCTGATTACCTTGCCGAGAGGGTCAACCCCGGGAAACAGGAACTTCACAAGCTCCTGCCCGATGATTACCACATGACGGTTACTCTGAAGATCATCCTGAGAAAAATTTCGTCCTGATTCAAGCTCATAGCCCGAAATGGTCAGATAGTTTTCATCAGAGCCCATCATGCCAACATTGGGGTTGGTTTTGTTTTCCCTGTACCGGACCTCAAGCATCCCTGATGCGTTGAAAGCTACAGACACCCAGGCAGGTTCCTGGAACATTTCCTTGAACTCCATGGCCTCGCGGTAGGTGATTTGCGAATGGTTCTTTGTCCGGTATGACTTCTTTCCCATCTGCACATGCATTGAACGTGAGGTGATCTGGAAGGAATTGGCGCCCATCATTGTAAACTGCTGTGTAAGAGTGCTTTTTAGCCCGTCAATGGCTGTCAGTATCCCTACCAGGGCCATAATGCCGAAAGCAATGATTGACATGGTCAGTACAGCCCTCACCCTGTTTGACTTGATAGCCTTGAATGCCACCCTGACATTTTCCGCAAATAAAGTGAACCAGTTCAATTGTCTTCCTCCGGCATTTATTAAGGAACTAAGATACATCTTTTATTTATTGCAGGGTTAGTGACAGTCCAAAAATGATCAGCGGACAGTACATATGAGCAGTGTGCGTTTACTCACATCTGAAACTGAAAGATCAGGATGACAACAGGAAGTCAGGAGAACATTTCATTTTTATACCTTTGCCAGTGTGAAAACAGGTTCAATTACCACCGGGCAAAGGATAAATGCATTCGCTGAACTGGGAAGTGTTATGCGTGACAGCGCCGCAGGCGTTACCGCGGGCCATGCAGGACTGTTTGCAACTCTCATTGAAACTACACGGGTCTCGAACCCGTGGTTCACACCTGATAATGTAAGGCTTGCATTGAGTGCTGCAGGAAAAGCACTCACTGTTGAAAAACTGACCAGATGGCTCTCTCATTATCCTGCTCCGGATGATGATCATGAGCCTTACACCGCCGGTGTGGTAATGGCCGGTAATATACCCCTTGCCGGTCTCCATGATCTTGTCTGTGTCCTTATCACCGGCAACCGTTTACAGGCAAAGCTGAGCACAAAAGATGAACCGCTGATGAGGGCCACAGCTGAAACACTCATCTCCCTGGAGCCTGCTTTTGAAGATTATATTAAACTCACAACCGATAAGCTGTCAGGCTTTGACATGGTCATAGCCACCGGAAGCAATAATACCTCAAGGTATTTCGAATACTATTTCAGGAACAGCCCGTCAGTTATACGCCGAAACCGAAACAGCATTGCCATCCTTGACGGCACAGAGAGCGCAGGTGAGCTTACTCTTCTCGGAGATGACATTTTCTCGTACTTCGGGCTGGGGTGCCGCAATGTTTCAAAGCTGTATATCCCGGCAGGTTATGATGTCACGTTGTTGCCGGATTTCTGGAAGCGCTATGAGACACTGCGTGGGCACTATAAATATGCCGTCAATTATGACCATAACAAGGCGGTCATGATAGTCAACCGGGAGCCATTTACCGACGCCGGCTTCGTGTTACTCAGGCATGACACATCACTGACGCCTCCGATGGCCGTGGTCAGCTATGAATTCTATGACCGTCCGGAAATGCCGGAAAGGGAGGCAGAACGACTTGAAAGCAGGCTGCAGTGCGTGGCAGGTCACGGGCACATTCCTTTTGGCAACACGCAACAGCCCGAATTATGGGATTATGCAGATAATATTGATATTATTTCCTTCTTGCTAAAAATAAATCCTATCCGGTGAACGTATATTAAAAAATATTAAATTGCACAGGTTGTAAAAGACAGTCGCATGGTTTACAGGTTCGTAGTATTAACTGATGAAGATGAAATGTTTGTGAGAGAGTTTGAGTTCCTCGAGAGTCATACTCTGCTTGATTTTCACAATACCATCCAGGAGGAACTTGAGTTCGACAAGTCGCAGATAGCTTCTTTTTACATGGCCACAGAGACATGGGAAAAAGAAGAAGAGTTCACCCTTTTTGATATGGGTGCCGGCTCATCAACCATGGAAAATGCCGTACTTGAAGAGGTTATCTTCCGTAAAAACCAGAAACTCCTTTATGTCTTTGACTTTTTCAATGACCGTGCACTCTTTGTTGAATATGTAGGTGAGGCGAAGGAAGATGACAACATGGAGTACCCTCTCTGCACCAATTCAAAGGGGCTTCCACCCAAACAGGTCTCCTTCGGTGGCGTCGCACGCAAGAAATACAATAACCTGGTCGTTACCGACGATGAGGACGACGAAATTGATGAGGAGGTTATTGACGATGAGATCTTCTTTAATTCTGAAGACGAAGAAGGGCTCTCGGAATTTGACAGTGCCGAGAACGCCGAGGAGGAAGAATAGCCTCCTCTGATTATTCACACATGAAAAATACGTTGCTTGTTCTTCCCGGCCCGACAGGTGCGGGTAAGACCGATGTTGCCATTGACCTTGCCCTCCGTCTTGGATGTGAGATCATATCCTCTGACTCCAGGCAGTTCTACCGTGAGATGCGCATAGGTACCGCCGCCCCTGATGAGGGTCAGCTGGCGAAGGTGAAGCACCACTTTATCGGTTTCCTCCCGGTAAGGGACTATTACAGCATCAGTCTCTTTGAACGTGATGTACTGGCCTTGCTTCCCTCCCTTTTCAGCAAGTGTCCTGTTGCCATAATGACAGGCGGTTCAATGCTCTACATGGATGCCGTCTGCAGGGGCATGGATGACATACCTGATACTGATCCGGCGGTGAGGCAGAAGTTTATTGACCTGTATCACAGGGATGGCATCGGGGGGCTGCGGCTTGCGCTGAAGCTGCTTGACCCGGATCATTATGCCAGGGTCGATCTGCATAACCCCCGAAGGATAATGCGGGCCCTGGAAATCAGTGAGAGCGCCGGCAAACCCTACTCATCTTTTCTTACCTCTCTCAGGAAAGAGCGCGACTTCAGGATATTGAAAGCCGGACTGACGAGGGAGCGCCCGGAGCTTTACCGGAGGATTGACGATAGGGTCGACAGGATGATCGAAGCAGGACTTGAGGATGAGGTTGCATCACTGAAGATGTACCGGGAACTGAATGCACTCAATACGGTAGGTTACCGTGAGATGTTCATGTACCTCGATGGCGGGATCACCAGGGAGCAGGCCATCGCGCTCATCAAGAGAAACACCCGGCGCTATGCACGGAGGCAGCTTACCTGGTGGAACAGGGACACAGAAATAAAGTGGTTTGATGCCGGCAACAGTGATATGATCAGGACCTGGGTTGACAGCCAGCTGAACAGCTGAAGGAGACGCTAAACAGGCTCCCTGAGCCTTCTTATCACCTCTGCCGGATCGGATGAAGCGAATACAGTATTACCGGCCACCAGCACATCGACGCCTGCATGTACAAGCACAGGCGCATTCTGAAGATCAACACCTCCGTCAACCTCAATCAGCACATCGTAACCTCCTTCATCGATCATGCTTCTCAGCTCGCCTATCTTGTTTATGCTGCCCGGGATAAATGTCTGTCCCCCGTATCCCGGATTAACGGTCATAAGAAGCACCATATCAATGTAAGGCAGTATATCCTTCAGGAGAATAACCGGCGAGTGCGGGTTAAGCGTTACGCCAGCCCTCATCCCAAGCCTTCGTATTTCAGTCACGGTACGGTGAAGGTTATGGCAGGCCTCGTAATGCACTGTCAGGGTTGAGGCCCCTGCATCCCTGAAGCGCTCAAGATATTTGTCCGGATCAATGATCATAAGATGCACATCGAGCGGTTTGGACGTGAGGTCGCGGACGGCTTCCACAACAGGAAATCCGAATGAAATATTCGGAACGAAAACACCGTCCATTATATCCAGGTGCAGCCAGTCGGCCACACTGTCATTAAGCATCTCCACCTCACCCGCCAGGTTTGCAAAATCAGCGGCGAGAAGTGAAGGGGCTACCAGATGGCTCATATAGTAAATCAGTTAAGTTTTTACCCCAGGTAGGACTTGAGTATGCGGCACCGCGTTGTGAACTGTATCCTTTTAATGGCTTTCTCCTTGATCTGCCTGACACGTTCGCGGGTGAGGCTAAGTTCTTCTCCTATCTCCTCGAGCGTGAAAGGGTGTTTCATCCCGATGCCGAAATAAAGCTTCAGCACCCTGGCTTCCCTCGGTGAGAGGGTGCTGAGGGCCTTTTCTATTTCGTATGAAAGTGATTCGTTGATAAGGTTACGGTCAGGACTGGGTGTCTCCTCATTGAGCATCACGTCGTACATGTTGTTGTCCTCTTCCGAGCTTATCGGGGCATCCATGCTCAGCGTACGACCGTTGGTTCGCATCGCCTCCTTCACATCCTCGGGTGCCATCTCAAGCAGATTGGCAATCTCCTGTGCGGATGGCTCACGCTCATATTCCTGCTCAAGCTTTGAATATGCCCTGTTGATCCTGTTGATCGAGCCTATCTTGTTTACCGGCAGCCTGACAATCCTGGCCTGTTCAGCCAGCGACTGCAGAATGGCCTGCCTGATCCACCAGACGGCATATGAAATGAACTTGAAGCCACGGGTCTCGTCAAAGCGCTGGGCGGCCTTGATCAGCCCAAGGTTACCTTCATTGATAAGATCAGGAAGCGTCATACCCTGGTTCTGATATTGCTTTGCAACCGAAACAACAAAGCGCAGGTTAGCTTTAACAAGCCGTGCCAGTGCATCGTGATCACCGCTTCGTATACGCCTCGCCAGGCTCACCTCCTCATCAGGGGAGATAAGCTCGACCTTACCTATTTCCTGCAGATACTTGTCGAGCGAAGGAGTGTCACGGTTGGTGACCTGCTTTGTTATTTTTAATTGACGCATTTACTAAAAATTACATTGCACCCACTTCACATTTTTGAAAAAAAGCTTACAATCATAAAGAAAATTTCTCATAAAAACAATAGTTGTGCAGGTTTTTTAGTTTTTTGAATGAAAATTTATCTTTAACCGCCGGCCGGATTAGATTTTTAACCAGGGACAGTCAATTTAAGCAAGGTTTTTTGTGTATTAATGTTTTTATGCTTAACATTGTACCGGATTTCCGAACTAAGTCGGTTACTCAATCAGCGGGGATAATTATCATTCCCCACTTCACCAGAAATCAATCTTATTTATTTTCTACACATTCTTAAAATATGCATGATATTCTTGAACTGAGCGAAATGCTTGTTCCCGAGTTGAGGGACATAGCTAAACAGCTCAAAATTAAGAGGATAGAACTCCTCAAAAAGCAGGATCTTATTTACAAGATCCTTGACCAGCAGGCCATCGATGCTGCTGAAGCCCGCAAGACAGGCAAACCTGAAAACCAGCAGTCTGACAGGCAGCAGCCTTTTAAAGCACCACAGAATCAGGAGGGCCGGCCAGAGAGGCAGAAACAGCAACAGCCTAGAGGACCGAGACCTCAGCAGAAGGCCCAGAATCCTCAGCAGAAGATGCCTAATCCTCAGCAACAGCAGCAAAAGAGGCCACAGCAGCCTATGCAGCAGGGGCAGGGGCAGCAGGTCCAGCCATCTCAGCCACAGCCTGTGGTCCAGTCACAGCCTCAGCCACAAGGCCAGCAGCAGGGTCAGCAACAAGGGCAACCACAAGGGCAACAGCAGGGACAACAACAAAGACCTCCCAGGCAGCAGTCCTGGCAGCAGAACCGTAATAAGCGCCCAAGAACATACAGGGAGCAGCAGGGACAACCAAGGCAGGAGAACGACCGTCAGCAGGGCCAGCCAAGGCAGGAGAACGACCGTCAGCAGCAGGGTCAGCCAAGACAGGAGAACGACCGTCAGCAGCAGGGACAGCCGAGACAGGAGAACGACCGCCAGCAACAGGGACAGCCAAGACAGGAGAATGACCGTCAGCAGCAGCCGCAGCAGTATAATCAGTCCCAGCCTGACCAGACCTTCCCGACCCGTCAGTATCCGGCTTCAGAATCCGTTACAGGCGGAGATGGCAGAGCGGCAGAGAAGGATGTGCTTCAGCCTGAAAAATTACTTTTTGCCACAGAGCCTTCCAATGGTAATGACCGTGACCCTCTGAGATACAATGAACCAGAGAATGAAAATCATATTATGACAGATACGGAATCAACCACAGACAATGGAATAATACTTCCTCCTCCGGCACAGGAAGTGCCCTATGTACAGCCCGAGGTTTCAGAACCGGTCAGGGAAGAGAAAAAGGAGAAAGTCTATGACTTTGAGGGAATAGTTGCAAATACAGGGGTCCTTGAGATCATGCCTGATGGTTATGGTTTCCTGCGTTCACCCGATTACAATTACCTGAGCTCACCTGATGATATATATGTATCACAGTCGCAGATCAAACTCTTCGGGCTTAAGACCGGAGATACAATAAGAGGCACCATCCGCCCGCCGCGTGAAGGAGAAAAATATTTTCCTCTTATTAAGGTTGAGGAGATAAACGGCCGTACACCTGATTTTATCCGTGACCGTGTTCCGTTTGACTACCTCACTCCTCTTTTCCCGAATGAAAAATTCACTTTATGCAAACCGGGAGAGGGTAATCTCTCAGTGCGCATCGTTGACATGTTCTGTCCGATAGGAAAAGGCCAGCGCGGCTTGATCGTTGCACAGCCCAAAACTGGTAAGACGATCCTGCTCCAGGATATCGCCAACGCAATCGCAAAATACCATCCCGAAGTCTATCTGATGATCCTTCTCATCGATGAGCGTCCTGAGGAAGTAACTGAAATGGCACGCAATGTCAATGCCGAGGTCATCGCCTCCACCTTCGACGAGCCTGCCGAGAGACATGTGCGAATTGCAACCATTGTTCAGGAAAAGGCGAAGAGGCTCGTTGAGTGCGGACATGACGTGGTCATTCTGCTTGACTCTATCACCAGGCTGGCGAGAGCCTTTAACACTATCGCACCGGCATCGGGAAAAGTGCTTTCCGGAGGTGTTGACTCCAACGCCCTCCATAAGCCAAAGAGGTTCTTCGGCGCAGCACGTAATATAGAGAATGGCGGCTCGCTTACAATTATCGCCACTGCTCTTACTGACACCGGTTCAAAGATGGATGATGTCATCTTTGAAGAATTCAAGGGCACAGGCAACATGGAATTGCAGCTTGACCGCAAGCTGTCAAACAGAAGAATTTTCCCATCAATTGACATCCCTGCATCAAGCACAAGGCGTGAAGATCTTCTTCTCGATAAAACATTCCTCAGCAAGGTTTGGGTGCTGCGTAATTATCTCACTGACATGAACTCAGTCGAGGCAATGGAATTCCTTCGCGACAGGATAGCCCAGACAAGATCAAACGAGGAGTTTCTTGTTTCAATGAACAGTGAGTAAATCTCAGAAAAGATTGGTAAATTTGCAGTTTATTTTTTTCGGTTCATTTTACAATTAAACTTTTAAGACAAGATATGGCAACAAAGAAATTCATTACATGTGACGGTAACCAGGCAGCTTCGCACATAGCTTATATGTTCAGTGAGGTAGCCTGTATCTATCCCATCACTCCTTCATCCACCATGGCAGAGTATGTCGATGAGTGGGCAGCACACGGACTTAAGAACATGTTCGGCGAAGAGGTAAAAGTGGTTGAGATGCAGAGTGAGGCAGGTGCTGCCGGCGCCATGCATGGAGCCCTCCAGGCCGGTGCCCTGACAACAACCTACACCGCATCGCAGGGACTACTTCTGATGATCCCCAACATGTACAAGATGGCCGGCGAACTTCTGCCGGGTGTATTCCATGTAAGCGCCCGTACCCTGGCAGCACATGCTCTTTCAATCTTCGGCGATCACAGCGACATTTATGCAACGCGCCAGACAGGATTTGCATTGCTGGCAAGCGGAGGCGTACAGGAGATCATGGACCTTGCAGGTGTAGCACACCTCGCCTCAATCAGATCAAGAGTTCCTTTCCTTCATTTCTTCGACGGTTTCCGCTCTTCACATGAGATCCAGAAAATTGAAGAGATCAACATCGAGGATATGAAAAAGCTTGTTGACTGGGATGCTGTCAAAGCATTCCGCGACAGGGCTCTCAATCCTGAACACCCTGTAACAAGAGGAACAGCACAAAATCCTGATATCTTCTTCCAGGCCAAAGAGGCTTCCAATCCTTACTATGACCACCTCGATGACACTGTCAACGAGTACATGGAAAAGATCACCGGGCTCACGGGCCGCGAATACAAGCCCTTTACCTATTACGGTGCACCCGATGCCGAGAATATAATCATAGCAATGGGCTCCGTCACTGAGACAATACAGGAGACCATTGATTATCTTGCTGAAACAAAAGGTGAAAAACTGGGTCTGATCTCGGTTCATCTCTACAGGCCTTTCTCGGCAAAATACCTGCTGAACGTTCTCCCGAAAACAGTGAAGAAAATCACTGTTCTTGACCGCACTAAAGAACCGGGCGCAAATGGCGAACCACTCTTTCTTGATGTGAAAGAGGTATTCTATGACCTCGACAGGCATCCGGTCATTATAGGCGGACGTTACGGTCTCAGCTCAAAAGATACAACCCCGGCACAGATAATATCTGTCTTCGAGAACATGAAGAAAGATAAACCCATGAACCAGTTTACCGTTGGCATCGTTGATGATGTCACTTTCAGGTCACTGCCGCTTCTGCCCGAAATTAATGCAAGCGATAAGGGAACCTATTCAGCCAAGTTTTATGGCCTTGGTTCCGACGGTACTGTCGGTGCGAACAAAGCCTCGATCAAGATAATCGGCGAGACAACTGACAAATACTGCCAGGCATATTTTGCCTATGACTCCAAGAAATCAGGCGGTGTGACGACATCACACCTTCGTTTCGGTGACAAACCGATCCGCTCGCCGTACCTTGTCAACACTCCCGATTTTGTGGCATGCCACGTACCGGCTTACCTTGACAAGTATGATATGCTCAGAGGACTGAAGAAAGGGGGTACTTTCCTTCTGAACTCCATCTGGGATGCGGAAGAAACAAAGACGAAACTGCCTGACCACATGAAGAAGTACATGGCAGAGAACAAAATTGAATTTTATATCATCAATGCCACAAACATTGCTGAAGAACTGGGATTAGGCTCAAGGACCAATACCATCATGCAGAGTGCGTTCTTCAAGGTTGCTGAGGTAATTCCTTACAAACTTGCCGTTGACGAGATGAAGCATGCTGTTGTCAAAGCCTATGGCAGGAAAGGTGAGAATGTGGTAAAAATGAATAATGATGCCATCGACCTTGGGGGTAACGTCACCAGGGTTGAGATCCCGGCTGAATGGGCTTCCATCAAGGTGACTGCTGAAAAGATTGACCCGAAGAGGCCTGAATTTATCCGCGAAGTTGCAGATGTAATCAACGGTATGCGTGGTGACGATCTTCCTGTGAGCGCCTTCGTAGGCCGTGAAGATGGTACATTCCCTGCAGGAACAGCAGCTTATGAGAAGCGCGGCATAGCCGTCAACATTCCCGAGTGGCAGATGGATAAGTGTATCCAGTGCAACCAGTGCTCTTTCGTTTGTCCTCATGCTGCCATCCGTCCTTTCCTCCTTACTGATGAGGAACTGGCAGCAGCACCGGCTGGAACAACTGCCAAACAGGGTATAGGAAATACCAAGAGCCATAAGTTCAGGATCCAGGTGAGCGTTTACGACTGCACCGGTTGCGGTAACTGTGCCGACACCTGTCCCTCAAAAGAAAAGTCTCTCATAATGAAGCCGTTTGAGACACAGCTGGGCCAGGCAGATATCTGGACCTACATGCATGAAAAAGTAGGTTACAAGGAAAATGTGGTTGACAAGTATACCAACGTCAAGAACTCGCAGTTTGCACAGCCTTTGTTCGAATTCTCGGGTGCATGCGCAGGATGCGGCGAGACACCTTATATCAAGGCTATCACGCAGCTCTTCGGCGACCGTATGATTGTGTCCAATGCAACGGGATGCTCATCCATCTACGGCGGATCAGCTCCGTCAATGCCTTATACCGTCAATAAGAACGGCAACGGTCCGGCATGGGCCAACTCACTGTTCGAAGACAATGCTGAATACGGATTCGGTCTCGCACTGGGATCATCCAGGATCAGGGAGCGAATTGAGCGTCTTATGAAAGCCAGCCTCAGCGATGGTCTGGCGCCTGAGACTGTCACAGCCTTTAATGAATGGCTTGCAAACATGGACAATGCAAAGACCAGCAGGGCTGTCTCCGAAAAGGTGATTGCCGCCTGCGAAAAAGATAAGGCAGCTGTATGCACGGAGATCCTTGAAGTCAAACAATACCTGGTCAAGAAATCATACTGGGTCTTTGGAGGTGACGGATGGGCATATGACATCGGCTACGGCGGACTTGACCACGTGCTTGCCTCAGGTGATAATATAAATGTTCTTGTGCTTGATACCGAGGTATACTCAAACACCGGCGGCCAGGCATCAAAATCGACACCTGCAGGCGCTGTGGCTAAATTCGCAGCCTCAGGCAAGAAGATACGTAAGAAAGACCTTGGTCAGATGGCCATGACATACGGTTATGTCTATGTGGCCCAGGTGGCTATGGGATCGAGCCAGAGCCAGTTCTTCAAGACCATCCGTGAAGCCGAGGAGTTCCCGGGGCCATCACTTATTATCGCATACTCACCCTGTATCAACCACGGCCTCCGCGATGGCATGGGCAAGACGCAGGCACAGGCAGGCGATGCCGTGACAGCAGGCTACTGGCACCTTTTCAGATATGACCCGCGTCTCGAGGAAGCAGGCAAGAACCCCTTCCAGCTTGATTCCAAAGAGCCCGACTGGAGTAAGTTCCAGGACTTCCTGAAGTCAGAAGTGCGCTATACCTCATTGATTAAAGACTTCCCGGATGAATCTGTGGTGCTCTTTAAAAAGGCTGAGGAAAATGCAAAGTGGAGATACAATAACTACAAGCGACTGTCGGAAATGCAGTTTGCGGAAGCGACCAGTAAAGCAGCAGAAGAAAAGGAATAATAAAACTGTCTGGAAAACAAAAGAGGGAGCCGGGATGACCGGCTCTCTTTTTTTTATCTGCCGGAATTGGTAAATTTGCGCCCGCTCTCAGTACAAATGAGCGTGGAAAATTGAGCAGGGTGCTGGCGATAGATTATGGCAGAAAACGTTGCGGACTGGCAGTTACAGATCCGCAAAGGATCATTGCCTCTCCCCTCACCACCGTACCCACAGGACAGCTGGAGACATTCCTGAAAGATTATATCCCCCGTGAGAATGTAACGGAAATCGTTATCGGATACCCTGTAACCGTGAACAATTTACCCAGTGAAAGCGTCAGGTATATTGACCCGTTCATTGCACGTTTCAGGAAGCTGTTCCCCGGGATGCCCCTGCACCGCGCTGATGAGCGTTTCACATCTCAGATGGCGATGAGAACTATGATAGACGGTGGCGTGAAGAAGAGCGGCAGAAAAGACAAGGCAATGATTGACCGCATCAGCGCTTCCATAATCCTTCAGTCGTGGCTGAGCAGCGAGGAAATCAAGAAAAAAAGATAATAGAGTATAATGACCTATCCTATATATGTTTACGGACATCCGGTCCTGCGCAGGATTGCTGAAGAAATAGACCGTGACTATCCCGGTCTGAACACTTTCATTGCCGACATGTTCGAGACAATGTACAACTCTGACGGGCTTGGCCTTGCTGCCCCCCAGGTAGGTAAATCACTCAGGTTATTTGTCATCGACGGAGAGCCGCTTGCAAAGGAGCATCCGGAGATGAAAGACTTCCGGCAGGTATTCATCAACCCGCAGGTGGTGGAGCGCAAAGGTGAACTGGTACCGATGAACGAAGGATGCCTCAGCCTCCCGGGGATGCACGAGGAGGTGATCCGAGAGTCTGAGATACGAATACAGTATTACGATACGGAATGGAACTTTCATGATGAGGTGTATGTAGGATACAAAGCCCGGGTTGTGCTTCATGAGTATGATCATCTTGACGGCATACTGTTTCCTGACAAGCTCAGTCCCCTGCGCCGAAGGCTCATCAAAGGAAAACTGAATGACATCAGCAAGGGCAAATTCGAGGCTGATTACCGGACAGTTCTGCCTCCCGGCAGGTAACCGTGCCTGTTGACTTCTTTCTGCAATTTTACTATCTTTAGTGAGTCTAATGCTGTGACCCGTGCATTTCAGGGAAATACCGTTCCTGAGAATTTATGCACCATTATGTGCAGGTGTGATCGCGGCAGAGGCTGTGCCGTCTGCTGTGACCGCTGCCTGGGCTGTTGCATGTACCGCCGCACTCGGCATAACCCTCCGGTTGTTCCGGAAGAACTATCACCCTGATACATTTTTCGGTGCAGCCATTGTTATCTTCTTCCTGGCATCCGGTTACCTCCTGCATGTCACCGGCAAGGAACGCCTCAGCACAATTGATGAGAGCCGGCAGCTGTTCACAGTGAGGATATCAGGGTATCCTGATAAAAAGAGTGCCAGCTGCTCACTCAGGGCAAAGATCGTCAGTATAACCGCTGAAGATCAGCAATATACGTCTCGCGGCTCCCTCCTGCTCTACTTCGTTTCTGACACCTTACCCTCACGGTGGCAGCCCGGAGACAGGCTGACGGTACGCCTAACCCCAAAACCTGCAGAGAATAACGGCAATCCATGCGAATTCGACTACCGCCGTTACCTCCGTGGGCAGGGAGTCATGTACCTTGGCTTTTTCAGGGCAGAAGACATCATTGAATATCAGCCTGCCGGTCGCCTCACCCTCAGGGAAAGGTCGCTGGTCATTGCACACAGCATGATCCGGGCCTTTGAGAAGGCAGGACTGGAGGGCGAGGAACTGGGGCTGGTGACTGCCCTCACTATTGGTGACAAGGATCTTATTGACAAAGAGCAACTGACATCATTCTCACGGTCCGGGGCGATGCATATAATGGCTGTCTCGGGCCTGCATGTGGGCATGATCAGCCTGGGACTCTCATTCATGCTCTTTTTCCTCAGAGGGAAACTGAAAATCCTGAAGTCAGTAATCATTATAACGGCCCTGTGGGGCTTTGCCTTTATTACCGGCATGTCGCCATCGGTGCTGCGAGCCACAATAATGTTCACCTTTCTCCAGGCCGGCACACTCATTCACCGTCCCGCCGCGGGGATGAATACCCTTCTTGCATCCGCTTTTATCCTTACCGCGGCAAGGCCTGCAGTGATCTTTGAAGCTGGGTTTCAGCTCTCATACCTTGCCGTAGCCTTTATTATCATGTTCTATTACCCTCTCTACAGGACCCTCCGGTGCAAAAACAAGGTCATTGATTATTTCTGGCAGATGACGGCCATGTCGCTGGTGGCCCAGGCAGGCACCCTGGCCCTTGCCGTGAGGCTGTTCAACATTTTCCCGCTCTTATTCCTGGTGACAAACATTGTCGTTATCCCTGTCTCGTTTGCTGTTCTGGGCCTTGCATTTCTTCTCATCCTCTTCTCTGCCGTCAGCCCCATTGCCTCCTTCTTCGCCATGCTGCTGGGTAAACTCTCTGCCTTTACACTTGATTTTACAGGTTTGATAAGCTCCCTCGATCACGGTGTGATTGAGAACATAGGGCTGACAACCACCGGAGCAGTGCTGCTGACAGTCGCAATTGCACTTCTTTTGGCATCCCTGCTGCGTGTTGGGAAGGTTACGCTGAAACCCTTCCTGGCAGCTGCCCTGCTCTTCCTTTTATGCGGCACCCTGAAGAACCTGAAAGAGAGCAGGCAGGAGAGACTGATAGTATACAATATAAAGGGCAAAGAGCTTCGTGCAATTCAGGACGGAAGGGTGCTGATTGTAGCGCCTGTTGACGGAATTGTCCCTGCCGAAGTAAAAAAGCATGCAGCAACGCGGGGATTAAAGATTAAGATCATTCAACCCCGGTAAAAGTTCTTTTGTATAACTTTGCCGTGATTTTACCAACGCGCAAATGAGAATAGTAATAGCAGGTGCAGGGGAAGTGGGAACACACCTTGCAAAGATGCTCTCGCAGAGCGAACATGAGATAATACTCATCGATACCGAAGGGGAAAGGCTGAAGCCCATCGATGCTTCAATCGATGTACTCACCTATGAAGGATCCGCCACTTCGCTTGACCTGCTCCGGGAAGCTCTGAAGAAGAACACCGATCTGTTCATTGCCGTGGCCCACTATGAAGACACAAACATCACTGCCTCCATCCTTGCGAAGAAGCTTGGAGCCAGGAAGGTGATAGCGCGTATAGACAACATGGAATACCTTGAGCGTGACAACAGGGAGTTCTTCAAGGATATGGGCATAGACCACCTGATCTATCCTGAGCTCATCGCCGCCAAGGAAGTTATCAGCCTCCTGAAGACGACAGGCACGACGGAGTTCATGGATTTTGCAGGAGGGAAACTCTCGCTTTATGTTCAGAAACTCGACAAGGGAGCCCCCGTTCTCAACCGCACCCTCGAGGAGGTGGCAACAACGCTGGGGTCAATACAGTACCGGGCAGTAGCCATCAAGAGGAATGAACGCACGATCATCCCGCGAGGCAAGGAGGAGTTCAGGGAGGGCGACCTGGCATATGTCATCTCCACCCGTGACGGCCTGGATGATATGATGAAATTTTCAGGAAAAAGGAATGTCGAGGCACGCAGCATCATGATACTGGGAGGCAGCCGGATAGGCAGGCACGTGGCGCTTAACCTGCAGCACGACTGCCAGGTGAAGATGATAGACAACGATCATGACAAGTGCCAGATGCTTGCCGAGACTCTTGAGGAAACACTTATAATAAACGGCGACGGCAGGAACGGCGACCTGCTTGCCGAGGAAGGCCTGACGCACATGGATGCGTTTGTGGCCGTCACAGGCAACTCGGAGACCAACATTCTATCGTGCCTGCTGGCAAAAAAAATAGGTGTGATGAAGACCATCGCTGAGGTAGAGAATATGGAATATATCAACCTGGCCGAAAACTCAGGAATAGATACAATCATCAACAAGAAGATAGCAACGGCCAGCCGTATCTTCCGTCATACAATGAACACCAATGTCACCCAGGTCAAGATGATGACCGGTACGGATGCTGAAGTTATTGAGTTCTTTGTATCCGAGAGTGCGCGTATCACCGACGGTCCGTTGAGGCTGATAGACTTTCCCAAGGATGCCATTGTCGGCGGAGGCATACGTGATGACAAGCCTTTCATTGCCACCGGTGACACACACATCAAGTACCGTGATAAGGTTGTGGTGTTCGCTCTCCCATCGGCATTTGACAAGCTGAACAGGTTCTTTACAAGCGACAGGAAATGAGGGGCTGAAATTTGCGATTTGCGATTAAATTCTATCACAAGCGAACTTGCGAATTAACTGATCCTTAAATTCTTAATTCTTAATTCTTAATTTTTAATTTAAACCTCCAGTACGCCCTTGCCCTGCCTGAGAACGATGGGTTCATTGCCGGTGCAGTCAACAACAGTAGAAGGCTCGTCGCCCCCCATCCCGCCGTCAACGACAAGATCTGCAAAATCATAGTATTTCTCATGAATGAGCTCAGGATCAGTGATATATTCCGAGATCTCATCATTATCATGTATTGAGGTGGTCATGAGAGGTCTTCCCAGATCGCGCACAATTTCCAGTGTAATATTATTGTCAGGTATACGTATACCCAACGTTTTCTTCCTGTGCTTGAACAGGGCAGGTATCTGGTTGTTGGCGTGAACAATAAAAGTAAACGGTCCCGGCAGGTTACGTTTCAGCAGCTTGAACAGGTTATTATCATGGATGACAGTATATTCCGAAAGCTGGCTCATTGACGAAAAGATCATTGACATGTCAGGATTGCCCGGATTGAGCCCCTTGTAACGCGCAATCTTCTCTATCGTCTTGTTCGACTTGATGTCGCAACCCATGGCATAGATTGTATCAGTAGGATAAATGACAATACCCCCCTCCTCAAGTACCCAGGTTACCCTGCGGATATGATCCGGATTTGGATTTTCGGGATAGAGCTTAAGTATCATTTTTTCGCGTAAACGACGGCAAAGATATAAAGTTATATTCAGGAGGGGTAAAAAAAAGAGGGTAAGCTACTCACATCGCACCGCTACAACCTTCTACCCTTGCTGCCTTCCGACCCTGGGGGAGTTCAAAGGGAGCTGGTCGTATGAGACTTACCCCGCACAAAAATACAATTTTTTTTGACCCGGGCCAAATAATAGTTCTTGCATGTGGCGCTGCGCACATTTCCGTAAATAAACTATATTTGTTTCCATAACCAAAAATGCCCATAAAATGGAAGAAAAAAGATCTGTCTGGAAAGAGACTCTGAACTATGGTATAATTCTGGGACTCGTCTCTGTCGGCTTCTCAGTGTTGACTTATATGTTTGATCTCACCTTCAAGTCATGGATCATGCTGCCGAGCCTGGTGATCAGTCTTGGTGTGCTCTATTTTCTGCTCCGCGCATACCGCGATCATTACAATAACGGATACATTTCGTACGGTAAGTCTGTAGGTGCAGGTGTTGTAATAAATCTTTACGCCGCAGTTATAACTGCAATATATATTTATGTCCTGTATGCGTTCATTGACCCGGGACTGGTCGAGAAATCACTCGCTTTCGCGCAGGAAAAGATGATCGCAAAAGGGATCCCCGAAGAAGCGCTTGACGCAGCCACTGCAGTGCAGGCCAAGATGATGAAGCCCTGGATTCAATCACTTTCCTCAATTTTTTATGGTGTCTTTTTTGGGCTGCTTGTATCTTTGATTGTATCACTGTTTATTATGAAGAAGGGCAATCCTCTGCTTGATGAAGCTGAGGAAGAGCCAAAACAGTAATGGATCTCTCTGTTGTAGTCCCGGCTTATAACGAAGCTGAATCCCTTCCCGAGCTGGCGGAATGGATTGACAAAGTATGTGCTTCATCATCAATTGACTACGAGTTAATTGTAATCGATGACGGCAGCACTGACGACACATGGGAGGTGCTGAAGCTTATTACTGCAATGAACCAGAAGGTCAAAGCCGTCAGGTTCCGCCGTAACTACGGCAAGGCCGCGGCCCTTCAGACAGGCTTTGAAACATCAGCCGGTGATGTGGTAATCACCATGGATGCCGATATGCAGGATAGCCCTGATGAGATACCCGGCCTGGTTAAGATGATCAGGGAAGATGGCTATCACATTGTCTCCGGATGGAAGAAAAAGAGGTATGATCCCTTTATAAAAAGAAACACCTCCAAGCTTTACAACTACACTGCGAGGAAATTCTCAGGCATCAGGCTGCACGATTTTAACTGTGGCCTCAAAGCCTATGACGGCGAAGTGGTAAGGAGCATAGAGGTCTACGGAGAGATGCACAGGTACATACCTTTGCTGGCTAAGGAAGCGGGCTTCAGTAAGATCGGCGAGAAGATTGTGCAGCACAGGCCGCGCAAGTTCGGTGTCACAAAATACGGCATGGGCAGGTTTGTGAAAGGTTATCTTGACATGCTCACCATCAGCTTCATCACTCGGTTCGGCAAGAGTCCCATGCACCTGTTCGGGACGCTGGGCTCGCTGATGTTCCTGACAGGGTTTGTCATGGCAGCTTACCTGGGTATCCGCAAACTTGTCTTTGTGCATCAGGGACTCAGGGCGCCGCTGGTGACTGACAGTCCGTTCTTCTATATCGCCCTGGCAGTTATGATAATAGGATCTTTTCTTTTTCTGACAGGCTTCCTTGCAGAACTGGTCAACAGACGGTCACCTGACCGGAACCAGTACCTCATAAGGGAGAAACTGAACGTTTGAATAAATAAGTCTGAGGGTATGATGTCTGAGGGTCAGGAGGATTTGCGATTTGCGATTTGCGAATTAACTGATTATCAAATTCTTAATTCTTAATTCTTAATTCTTAATTAATCTCTCCCCCGCCGCTGTGTCATCCGCACCAGTCCCCGCAGCGCTTCGGTGAGCTTGTCCCATGAATAAAGCTTCTTCTGCTCCTCTATCCCCCGCTTGAACCTCTCCTCATCGCCACCGAAGAAATCGGCTATCGCCTTTCCAATCGCAACGGGCTCCGGGGGCACCACATATCCGCATTTACCGTCAGGAACGACCTCAGCCAGTCCTCCCACATCGGTGACAACCATAGGCTTGTTGAAGTAATACGCAACCTGGGTAACGCCGCTCTGGGTGGCAGAACGGTACGGTTGAACCACGAGTGAGGCGGCGGAGAAATAATACCTGACATCCTCATCGCTGATAAAGTGAGTGTGAAGCAATACTCTCCGGCCGATATCAAGTGTCCGGATAAGGTCAAAGTAAGGCTTTTCATCCTCGTAAAACTCACCGGCAACTATAAGTTTAACCCCAAGGCTTATTACATCAGGCTCAGCCATCGCCCGGAGCAGAAGATCAAGTCCCTTGTATTCCCTGATAAACCCGAAGAAGAGTATGAATTTGTCGGCCGGACACAGTTTCAGGCGCACGATCGCCTCTGTTCGCGGTACCGGAGCACTGTAGTTGTCGAAGAGCGGGTGCGGTGAGACAACGCATGGCATCTTCGGACTGAACTGTCTGAGGTCATGCTCGACAGCGCGGGTCATCACCAGCGCTCCGTGGATGCTGTTTATGAAAAACCGTGTAAGAAACTTATCCCCCGGTCTTTTTTCGTGAGGAACGATATTATCGAAGATAGTAATGATCCTTGTGTGCCCGTTGCTTCTGACGATGCGTGCTATGAAGCCCAGCGCCGGCGCCAGGAAAGGCAGCCAGTAACGCAGTATGATCATATCAGGTCTAGTGCGCCTGAGCCTCAGGCCTATGTTAAACCAGTTTATCGGATTCACCGAGTTGATTGCACGGGTAATTGTCACCCCTTCAGGGGCATATCCTTCGTCAAACTGTGTCTTTCCCGGAAAGAGAAAAGAGGGGTACTGCAGCTTGAAAGTGTAGATGGCAGCAGCATCACCTTCACTGAGGAATTGCTGTGCCAGCCTCTCGTTGTAAGCTGCAATGCCTCCCCTGTAAGGGTGGGCGGGACCGCAGATGACAATGCGCATCATTTGGTTGTCTCTTGAGGTGTTACCCAGTCATTCAGATAGTGATACTGTGGCTCCAGCCTGCCGCTGGCAGTGATTGTGGCACGCTGTATCATTGACGACTGGTTGCCGTGGAACAGGTCAGGCAGAACATGTTCAATAAGCTGTCTGCCGAAGTCGCTTGAGGCGTCACGCGGCAGTTCACCGGGGAGATTGTCGATCGACATCACTGCGATATTCTCGGGATGGCTGAAAGGCTCCTCTTCCCTGTGTTTCGTTTTGTTATAACTGTAGAACGGATCAGCTATGGTGGTAGCTCTGAGGGTGGTAGGGATTGGTCCTCCGATGTCACAGCTTATATCTGCAATCACTGATATGCGGAAGTCCGGCTTCTCAACATCTTCACGACTGAAGAAGACAGGCGATTTCGGATCCCAGAAGTGCGATGCGATCAGAACATCCGTCACCTTAGTGTATTTTCTGAAATCCGATATGTAATCCTCAGGATGATAGACAAAAGTGTTAAAGTCGAAAGGCCGGCCATCCAGGTGTTTTACATAATGCTGCGGCCCTATCTGGCATACTACAGGTACATCATATTCTTTGTTAAGGAAATCCTCCGGCGATACCTTCAGCAGGTTATTGCATACTGAAAGTGTCTCCATGGCTCCGGAGGCTACCCTGCCCTCACCTGTAACCAGGATCTTGAGTCCCGGTTTGAGTTGAATAAGACGCAGCCCGGCCCACATCTCATCGAGGTCACGGCACTGGAAGGCAGGCTTGAGTTTGAACCTGTTAGTCTTTATTCCCCTTGCTCTCAGGGCGTTGTATGCTCCTACAATGCCTGCCCACCGGCCGAAGGCCACCACCCTCTGTCCCTTGTCGGTGGTGAGGTACTCATAGTCAACGAGTCTGACCTTTTGTCTGAGTATCTCGCGGAGCATTTCCAGGTTATGCGATTGTTTCTTGGCGACATGAGCAAAGAAAAGATAGGTCTTTCCGGGTATGAACACTCTTTTATCGACCTCCTTGACGCCCATGAGGATATCGCAATGGCTCAGGTCTTCATGAATGGGTATCTTGAGGTATTTATACTCATCGTCGGTATAGCATCTTATGTCTGAAGGCTGCACCCAGAACTCCGTGAAAGGGTATTTATCTCTCAGTTCTACAATCTGTGCCGGGGTAAGGGGTACCCTCCTGTCCGGAGGGGTCTTCGTCTCGCGGACGATACCGACCTTCACTTTTTTTTCCATATCAGCTTATTTGAGTACTGCTGTGAAGATAAGAATTCGGCCTGATTTTTGTGATGATTTTTATCACTACTGCGCTAATATGTGTAACTTGGCGCCGTAGTACATAAACATTGGGGCTGACCTGGTTTTGACAGCAAGCCGCGGTGGTATGTAAGCATGCAGAGTAGGGTGACGCATCTCTATAACTTGTGTCTCACAACAATAACTGGCGAGAATAACTACGCTCTTGCTGCGTAACCGAACCAAGTAGGTTATGCTTAATCCCGGCACAAGGTGCCGGGACGAGACGTTTCCCGGGCGGTGATGCCCTGTACCAACCCGATAAGGAAGCGCACGCAATTCAGGGATAGTCTGATGGTTTCTCCGGCCTGATGGTGAAAATAAAGGAGATAAGGAGTGGTTCGGCTGTCTGCCACCTGGTCACTCCCGACAATCAAGGCAGGATAAGCATGTAGAAAGCATATGGTCGCCTTGCCTGGACGCGGGTTCGATTCCCGCCAGCTCCACCTTCGCCCTCCGAAGCTTTAGCGAAGGAGGGCTTTTCTATTTTATGCAGGTTATTCCTCGCAAATCTTCTCCAGGCTACGGTGGACACAGTCCACTGATTTTTGTATTTTTAGGAAGTCTTGCTAAATAATTAAACATGAACTGGTTTGTCTACATTCTGGAATGTTGTGATGGCTCTCTTTATGTAGGTTGCACCACAGATATTGAGAGGAGAATTCATGAGCATAACAGTCATAAAGTGCACTATACAGTTGATAAAACACCTGTGAACCTAAAAACTTACATTGCTTTTATGGATAAATATAAGGCTTTTAGTTTCGAAAAGTATTTGAAGACGGGATCAGGTATTGCATTCAGAAACAGGCACCTGATTTAAACCATGCGAAGCGTGGTGGTTGTTTTGTGCTTGCAGGACTGAAGCTAAGGGACGGTGCCGCTGAGCCTAGCGAAGCGGCACAACCCCGCCAGCCATCCGTCAAACATCTGATAATCAAAAAACCCTGTTTTATATACTATCACACCGAGGCACCTTGCCATGGGTTACCACATGACCAGGGGCTTTTAATCTCAATTTGGCACACAGAGAACAATCTTTGGGACGCATAGCAATGTCTGTTACACTTTTAAGGTCGAACTTAACTTCAGCTTTTTACAGAAGTACCTTTGTATTATTACAAGGTCAATAAATCATAAGGAGAATTCATATTGCACATTTTTTATTGTTTACTCACTAAAACCAATCAGCTATGAAAAAGTACTTGTTATCGATGGCGTTTATTCTTTTTGGAGTAGTATTATCCGGACAAACATTGCAAAAAGGAAACTTTGTAGGTTTTCATGTTTTAACCATAACTCTCAATCAGGATGTTACTATGGATCAATATCTGGATGCATATAAAAATAAAGTACTTCCAGCATATGAGGAGAATTTTCAGAGTAAGTGCTATTTAGTAAAAGGCAGTGGCGGGGAATGTGAAAACTGCTATGGTGTGGTCATAGCCTGGAAATCTGAAGCAGACTGGAATAAATACTGGATCAGAGGAGGCGGATTAACAGATTTAGGCCAAACCGCGATGGAAAAGTTACAGCCATTCATTGACGATATAAAAAAGCTGGGAACCTACACTTCAAAATATACTGATTGGGTTGTGCAGTAGTATTATATTTCCAGGTTTATCCAATCCCTGTGAAATAATGTCCGGTGGCGTTTCTTTTTATTCACCGGCAGCCACAGTCATCCCGGAATTGTTTTCATAGGGATGCTTTATTAAATAAGATTAACCTCCTTCTCCAGAGTGATCCCGAATTTGCCAAGGACGGATGCTTCTATCTTTTCCGCCAGCGAGAGTATATCTCCTCCTGTCGCTTTTCCATAGTTAACCAGTATGAGTGCCTGCTTGTCATAACAACCGGCATCGCCAAGCCTGTAGCCCTTCCAGCCTGCCTGCTCGATCAGCCACCCGGCGGAGATCTTATAATTATCTCCCTGCCTGAAGAATTTCAGATGCGGGTAAGACGAGGAGAGAAGTTGAAAATCTGATTCGCTGATGACAGGATTCTTGAAGAAACTTCCTGCATTGCCTGTCTTTTCAGGATCAGGCAGTTTGGACTGTCTTATTCCGGCAATAATTCCTGAAATATCCCTGACCGACGGATCTGCAAGATTCCGTGCAGCCAGTTCTTTTCTGATGTCGCCGTAGTCAAGCTTCAGCTCCGGGGCCTTCGACAACCGGAAAACAACCGAACATATCACTGCCCTGTTTTTCAGCTCCCTCTTGAAAATGCTGTCCCTGTAACCGAACCTGCATTCCTGATTGTCAAGCGTTATCCAGTCTTTTTTCTCCAGATGAAAAGCACGGACACTGACTATCACATCTGCAGCTTCAACACCGTAAGCGCCAATATTCTGTACAGGGGCTGCTCCAGCTGTTCCCGGTATCAGGGTCAGATTTTCAATTCCTCCCAGGTTCTTTCCGACTGCATAATCAACCAGATCAGCCCACTTCTCTCCCGCACCTGCCTCAATAAATACATTCTCCCCGCTTTCATCCAAAATCCGGATGCCTCTGATCTCATTCCTGATAACCACACCCTTGAAATCACGTGTAAATAAAACATTACTGCCCTGACCCAGTATCAGCAAGTCAGTCATATTATCTGACATGTCATTGAAATCAGGAAGATCAAGGATGTCCTTTATGTCTCCCGGCTTTTTCAGGCAAAAGAAATGAGCAGCATTTACATCAATGCCAAAAGTGTTATAAGGTAACAGGCTGATATTTTTCTGATAATAAATCATTCCAACAATATTATGAAAATAAATCCTCTTAATGAAGATCTTCTTAGTTTTGCAAGAGGCAAATAACAAATTCCAAAAAATCAATCAATGAAATCATTCGAGGTAACCGGAGGTTCAAAACTAAACGGGGAAATCATTCCCCAGGGTGCAAAGAATGAAGCTCTGCAGGTAATATGCGCCGTTTTGCTTACTTCGGAAGAGGTGGTCATTTCGAATATCCCTGACATTGTCGATGTCAGATTGCTGATAGAAATTCTCTCTGATCTGGGAGTGGAGGTGAAGCAGATCAGTGAGGACACATACAGCTTCAAAGCGGCAAATACTATTATTGACAGGCTGTACGACACTGATTTTCAGCGGAAGGCGAACAGGCTTAGAGGATCGGTGATGATTGCGGGGCCCTTGCTGTCAAGGTTTAAGAGGTCCGTTCTCCCAAGGCCCGGCGGAGATAAGATAGGCAGGAGAAGGATGGATACGCATATCATCGGATTTGAAAAACTGGGCGCTGTAGCGGAATATGAAGAGAACGAAGGGTACTTCAGACTGTCTGCCAGATCACTGAAGGGAGCTGATATTCTGCTTGATGAACCGTCCGTTACCGGAACGGCTAACCTGATCCTTGCATCGGTAATGGCAGAGGGCGAAACCACCATATATAATGCAGCCTGCGAACCCTATATACAGCAGTTGTGTACAATGCTTAACAACATGGGTGCAGAGATCAGCGGCATCAAATCGAATTTCCTGAGGATAAAGGGCGTCAAGGTTCTTAAAGGATGCCATCACCGCATTCTGCCTGATATGATTGAGGTGGGATCATTCATAGGAATGGCGGCCATGACCGGATCTTCCATCAGGATTAAGAACGCAGGTATAGAGCATCTGGGTATCATCCCTGAGAAATTCAGGCAGATGGGGATCACGCTTCAGGTGGAGGGTGATGATATCGTGGTTCCTGAGCAGGGTGTCTATGAAATTCAGAATAATCTGGACGGGTCCATATTGACTATCTACGATCATCCCTGGCCCGGATTGACACCCGACCTTATAAGTGTCTTGCTGGTTGTTGCCGTACAGGCCAGGGGCAGTGTGCTGATACATCAGAAGATGTTCGAAAGCCGGCTTTTCTTTGTTGATAAGCTGATAGACATGGGTGCGAGAATTATCCTTTGCGATCCCCACCGTGCCACCGTGATAGGTCTGGAACGCCGGCAGATGCTGAGAGGCGTTACAATGAACAGCCCTGATATCAGGGCTGGCGTTGCCCTCCTGATCGCATCACTGAGTGCGGAGGGAAAGAGCATAATCCACAATATCGAACAGATAGACCGGGGTTATCAATACCTGGATAAGAGGCTGAATAACCTGGGTGCGCAAATAAAAAGAATAGATTCTTAGCACGGTAATATGGTCAGCATTATTACAAAAAGCTCTCACGGATCGCAAAAGAAATCGGTTGGAGAATCCTTTAACTATTGTAACAAAAATGTAACAGGTCGATTTCTTGAACTTTTTCGAAATTGAATTAATTTCGAAGCTGGTAAAACAGAAGAAATAAGTGGATGTTTATCTGATATTCGTAATTGCCCTGCTTATTCTGGCTGTTTCTGACCTGATCGTCGGGATATCCAATGATGCTGCCAACTTTATCAACTCTTCCGTAGGTTCCAAAGCAGCTCCATTAAAGGTGATCTTATCAATAGCCGGACTGGGTGTACTGGTGGGTGCAACATTTTCGAGCGGCATGATGGAAATTGCCAGGTCAGGAATTTTTCACCCCGGCCAGTTCTATTTTTCAGAGATCATGATCATCTTTCTTGCGGTCATGATTACAGATGTTATCCTTCTCGACACATTCAATACCTTTGGTTTCCCCACATCGACAACCGTCTCAATTGTTTTTGAACTGCTTGGAGCAGCCGTGGCAATATCTATTATCAAAATCTCCAATTCAACCGATAATATTTCAGACATTGGAAATTACATCAATACGGCCAAAGCCCTGGCGATTATTTTCGGGATCCTTTTTTCTGTAGTTATTGCTTTTGCTTTCGGAACGGTTATTCAGTTTATTACCCGCCTCCTCTTCTCCTTCAACTACAAGAAGTACATGAAGTATTTCGGATCGCTTTGGGGGGGCATTGCAATCACAGCCATCGTCTATTTCATTCTGGTAAAGGGAGCCAAGGGGGCTTCATTCATGACACCCGAAAAACTTGCCTGGCTGGCTGACCACACTCTTCAGGTTCTTCTTTATGCTTTCATAGGAATCACCGTTCTCCTACAATTACTGACTTCACTTTTCAAGGTGAACATACTCAGGATCATCGTGCTGGTCGGCACCTTTTCCCTGGCTATGGCATTTGCCGGCAATGACCTTGTCAATTTCATCGGTGTGCCGCTCGCTGGCTTAGAATCGTACCAGGAATTCAAAGGTGACCCTTCATTCAACCCGGATACCTTGCTTATGACCTCCCTGAGTCAGCCTGTAAAAACCCCGACAATCTTCCTGCTTGCTGCCGGACTTATAATGGTTGCGACTCTCTTTTTATCCAAAAAAGCAAGGACTGTCTCCCAGACTGAGATTAACCTTGCCAGGCAGAGTTCCGGTTCTGAGAGATTTTCTTCATCACGGTTATCCAGATCGGTTGTCAGGCATTCAGTCGGCTTTTCAAAAATCATCAGTCATATCATCCCTGACAGTGTAACTAAATTCATCGAAAAGAGGTTCGACTTCATTTCCTATAAAAACCAGTTCAAAAACCCAGGAGATGTATCATCCTTTGATCTCCTGCGAGGATCAGTCAATATGTTCGTAGCCAGCAGTCTGATTGCACTCGGAACTTCCCTTAAACTCCCGCTTTCCACCACATACGTGACTTTCATGGTAGCAATGGGTACTTCACTGGCTGATAGGGCATGGGGCAGGGAAAGTGCAGTGTACCGGATATCAGGGGTGGTCACGGTTATCGGCGGATGGTTCTTTACAGCGATCACTGCCTTTACGGCGGCATTCCTGATAGCTATTGTCATTAACTGGGGAGGTATTACTGCAGCACTGACAGGGTTGGCAATTGCACTCTTTATTCTGATTCGGTCAGGTTTAAAACACAGAAAAAAAGTAAGCAGGACTTCGAAAAAGGATGAGCTTGATGAAAAGCTCACTCTTAACGGCATGAACATCCTGCAGAAATGCAATGCATCAATCATGGATGTGGTGGTATCAGTGAGGAAACTCTATTTTTCAAGTCTCCTTAACCTGATAAAGGAGGACTTCAGGAAAATGAAGAAGGTCAAGAAGAATGTGGATGACCTTAACCAGAGGACAAAGGATCTGAAATATAATCTTTACCCCACCCTTAGAAAACTCGAGGATGAATTTATCGAAACAGGTCCTTTCTATGTTCAGATCCTTGACTATCTGAGGGAAATAGCACATTGCCTCACTTACATCGCCGATCCGATTTATGATCATCTCGACAACAATCATCCGCCTATCATCCCTGAACAGGTAAAGGACCTGCATGAGCTCAACGAATCAGTCAATTCATTTTATGACCATGTTGAGCTTATTATACAGGAACAGAACTATAAAAATCTGGATGGGCTGCTTGCCGAACAGCATTTAATTCTTGACTTAATTGCCACGATAAAAGAGACACAGATCAAGTATATAAAGTCCGAATCTGTTGGTACAAGAAACAGCCTGATGTATCTTAACCTGCTCAGTGAAACCAAAAACCTGCTTCTTTATACCATCAACATGGTAAAATCGCATCGCGATTTCCTGATGAGTGACGTCCTGAATGTCAAATTGTGATCACTAATCTTCAAATGACCAATCCGGCTACTTTTTTATTAACCCAAGATAATCAATAATTCCCGCGTAAATTTTCTCTGCCATCAGCTGTCGGAAGTCAGGGTCAGCCAGTTTCTCCTCGTCTTCAGCATGTGTCATGAATGCCTGCTCCACGAGGATGGCGGGCATCCGTGAAGTTCTGGTGACTGTATAATTGAATGAACCCACCACTCCGAACTCAGGAAGACCCGTCTCCAGCAGACGTTCATAAATACGCTCCGCCAGCGGAGCCCAGAAAGGATTGTGCCAGTATGTGCTGGTGCCTGCAACAGACAGGTAACCCCGTCCTCCGGCATTGGCATGGATGCTGATAAGCATATCGGCACCTGAAGAAATGGCAATATCACGCTTCTCAATAAGGGTCATGTCCTTGTCTGAATCACGCACCTGAACCACCTCTGCTCCCATCGCCGCAAGCAGGTCACCCAGTCTGAACGACAGGTCAAGGTTAATCTCCTTTTCAACAAGTCCTGACAGACCGATGGCTCCCATGCCTGATCCGCCGTGGCCGGCTTCTATTGCAATCTTTAATCCGGTCAGAGGCTTTGGATTCTCCAGGTCATATTCAGGCGGATACTTTATACGCAGGACCAGACTTCTGCCTTCAGGCTTCAGGTCATAACCCCATATCTGGCTTGTATTGAGGTTCACATAAACCTTGTAGGTCTGAGGAGCGGGCTGATCCCATGTGATCCTGTCAATTATCTTGCGTCCCGTTCTGTGCGTCACCCAGGTACTGCTGGTTTCAACGCCGAACAGGGTTATAATGATCCTTTTCCCGTCTGGGTCAGGAAAAACCTCGTAAGGCACCGGCTCCGGGTAAGGTATTGTAAGAACATCGGCGTCTGGAGAGGGTCCGCACGACATGCTTGTTATAAAGTATGATGGCTGCACCGTTCCGGAAGGCATCACCTCAACATCATCCTCATCTATATAACCGTATTCCGTGAGGCTGAGACGTATCCTGTAATTCTTCCCGACTTTACCGCTGGTTTTCATCACCACGCCCGGACCCAGTTCCGCCCTTAATGGGCCCCCAGTGTCGCGGGGCGCCAAGGTTGTATGTTAACCTTGAGTTTTCATTGCGGACTTTCACCATGGGGAAATCCTCCGGATCCCTTACCGTAATCGTCCTCTCAACAGGGAACTCATATTTTTTTTCGCCTGTTGCATCCGGCGTAGGCTCCAGCCTTAAAATCAGTCTGTACCCCTTGCCCGGCGAGAGGTTTTTCATGGGTAACTCAGCCTGGTAAAGACTATAGTCAGAAAAATCCTGCCGCGCACATTTTACCGTGGCTTTGCCCGGTTTCATAGCGACATGGCCCTCCTGCCCCAGCGATCCCCGGAAGCTGACCCTGACAACATCTTCACGGAGCAGATCAAGCTCAGTGGCAGGCTCCACCGACCTCTCTTCGATCCACAGCGGGAAAGGCTTCCGTGTCATGTCTCTCTTTTCATAGATAAACTCCTGCTCACGGAAGGCTGTACGGCCATCAGGAGTTGTTGCCTCCGCCCTGACCCTGTTGACTCCCTCGTTGAACTTAACCGTAGTGAAGAATATTCCTGTTTTATATTGCTTCAGCTCCACCCCGTTTATGCTTACAGTAGCCGGGTATTCACTCTTGCACAGGAAGTCAAACTGAGGCTGAAATGTCACTGAATCCGGTGTCCTGAGGAACTCCACCCACGGCGATGTACGCTCTGCAATGCTATCAGGATTTACAACCGTCTCCACCCTGGCAGGAACATTTGTCTCAGTCACTGTGGTATGCTGTGCCTTTCTGGAAGCACTGCATCCTGCCAGCGTTGCAGCTGCCAGGAAAAATATGATTATGAGCCTGTTCACCGGTATATCAGATACTTCTTCCTTAACTCCATGAACTCACTGACGTCATCCTGGCATGCTTTTACCACCTGCTCCACGGTTACCCCGGGTTCATCCATCTGCCTTATCAGCGCCGGCGGAGACCACACAAGTGAATCAGGGCTTGTCTTCCTGTATGCATCAATTATATGCAGTGATGCTTCCACCGACCGGAATGCAACTGGGTCTGTGAGCATGATCTCCACTCCGCCGCACATCACATCCCACGGTTTTCCACCACGGTTTGAGCGTGTGCCTGATGACCGGGGAATGAAATAGACAGGCCTGAAGTGGGCTCCCCTGATGCCTCTGCTGTTGAGATCCTCAGCTGCTTTTTCAGCATTGACCCAAGGCGCGCCGGTCAGGAGGAAGGGTTTTGTCGTGCCCCTGCCTTCCGACATGTTCGTTCTTTCAAACAGGCACTGTCCGGGATAAACGACCGCTGTCGCCCAGTCGTCTATGTTAGGTGACGGCATCACCCACATCAGTCCGGTCTCGTCCCACATCATGCTGCGCCGCCAGCCCTTCATCCTGATCACGGTCAGGTCGGCGCCGTAGCCCTCTGTTTCGTTCCACATCGCCGCCAGCTCGCCGTAAGTCATACCGTGTCTCAGCGGCAGCCGGTGACGGTAAATGTTTATTGTGTCCTGCATGGGTCCTTCAACCACGCGGCCTCCCAGCGGATTGGGCCTGTCTACGACGATGAAAGGTATTCCTGCCTTTGCGCAGGCCTCCATGGCCCATGACATGGAGAACTTGAAGGTATACCATGCCGAACCCACGCCCATGATATCGAAGATCATCACATCGATGCTGTCGAGCCACTCCTTTTTAGGAGCATAGGAGTCACCGTACAGGCTGTAAACGGGGATGCCGGTTCCCGGATCAGGTTCGCCCTCACTGAAGATCCTTCCCTGCTGCGCGCCTCTTACACCGTGCTCGGCGCCAAACAGTGCCACCAGGCTGACTCCCGGCGTACCGGCCAGGATGTCAATGCTGCTTCTCATGTCAGCTCCTACAGCTGAAGGATTGGTTATCAGCCCCACCCTCTTGCCTTTAATCAGCTCAAGATGATCTTCAACAAGTACATCAATACCCGGTTTGACAACAGGTGACTTGAGAACAGACACCGTTTCCGCAGCTTTATATGCTGCAATAACCTCTTCCAGCACCGGGGCATCATTATATGTGAGATCAGTTACCGCCATGCGTGTCAGGGCGCTCTCGTTTCCGAAGCGGTCAACAGCAGAGACGGCGACGGTATCAAGTTTTATCAGAACATCCTCGATTTTACTGACTGTCTGCGGATCTGTCCGGTTAAGGTAAGTGCTGTTGACAATGAAACCGGGTATTTTGCCGGCGCTTATGACAGAGCCGTAAATATCATGCATCCACTGAGTTCCGTATTTACCATAGACAACCCAGCGTGAAACGTCGCCAGGAGTTTTATTGCTCCACGAGACCATGACGGTATCCTTTTCCTTTGACATAACTATCTGAGGTGGTGACGGCGCCTTATTATCGAGCCAGGTTGATGCAGGAATCAGCGCCCTGTTTTTATAAGGTCCTTCGGCGATGGCTTTCAACAGGTCAGGGGAGCTGACCAGCGGCCCTATGCTCCAGTGTATGACACCTGGGCTCTCCGGAAGCATGCCGCGTGTGACCATTAATTTATTCACGGTTTCGTCGGCTGCCCCTCCCTCAGCCTCGTTGCTCAGGTTTATGCCAGGCCACAGGTGTCTTCCCTTCAGGTTCTGGTCCTTCCACCAGCCCAGAAGCACCGGGTAGCTCAGGTTTAACTGGTTGATAGACCAATAGAGCTGCGGAGAGTAGTAATCGATCCACCCTTTGTTAAGCCACAGTTTGGCATCAGCGTAGAGTGTCTCGTGCTGATTGAACCCTCCTCCGATGGAAGGCGGATTATAAGGCTGCCATAGACCAAACGGACTGAGTCCGAATTTTACATACGGTTTCTCGGCCTTGATCCCATTATAAAGTCTTTCTATAAAAGTATTGACGGCATCTCTTCGCCAGTCGCTGTGCGACAGCTTGCCGCCGCCCTGCTGGTAGGCCTGCCAGCTCGCATCATCAGGAAAATCCTTGTTGTTGTTGTAAACAGGATACGGATAGAAATAGTCGTCGAAATGTATCCCGTCGAGGTCATACCTGCGGACAAGGTCCATCACCACATTGTATGAATGGTCCTGTGTGCCCTTCAGGGCCGGATCCATCCACCAGTAACCCTCATCCCCGAGCTTAACGACAAGCTCAGGGCGCTTCTTAACTATGGAAGCATCTGTCACCTCTCCCCCGGTTGGGTGGTGTGCCCTGTAAGGGTTAAGCCATGCGTGGAGCTCAATCCCTCTCTTGTGCGCCTCCTCGATCCAAAACTCCAGCGGATCATAATACGGTTCCGGCGGTTTCCCCTGTTCACCAGTGAGGAAATACGACCAGGGCTCAAGATCGCTCCGGTACATGGCATCGCACTGAGGCCTGGCCTGGAATACCACGGCATTGAAATTGTTTTCGTAAAGAAGATCAAGAAGCTTTATAGCCTCCTTTTTCTGCTCCTCAGCAGTCAGTCCCGGTTTGCTGGGCCAGTTGATGTTGTCCACTGTGGCAACCCATGCAGCACGGAACTCACGCTCCGCCGAAGGTGTGCGGCCGTAAGGATCTCCTGTAACGGCATTTTTTCCGGTGACACATCCTGTAACAACAATAACTGATAAAGCTGATATGATTACCAGCAGGTATTTCCTGAACATGATTTCTGTTTATGATCTGTGATTACAAATATATTAAACCAAGGCAAAAAGAAGGTACTCAATAAAAGGTATTATATATTTACCCCGGCTTTCATACTTAACTGATTGCTGCCAATCTATGAATGAATTTGAACGGGAAAGTCTTTTGCTGGAGCTGAAGGAATCAAAAAAGCAGTGGGACTTTATCGTTATCGGGGGAGGTGCCACCGGACTGGGTATTGCCGTGGATGCGGCCAGCAGGGGTTACAGCACTGTATTACTCGAACAGTCTGATTTTGCCAAGGCCACTTCCGGACGGAGCACCAAGCTTGTGCACGGCGGGGTGAGGTACCTGCAGAATGGGGACATAGGTCTTGTCAGGGAGGCATTGCACGAAAGGGGTTATATGAGAAAAAATGCACCTCACCTCGTGAAGGACCAGCGCTTTATCATTGGCAATTACAGGTGGTGGGAAAAACCTTTTTACACAATCGGGCTGACTCTTTACGATCTGCTGGCGGGTACCATGAGCTTTGGCCGGTCATTGCCGATGAGCAGGAAAGATGTGATAAGGAGTATCCCGCAGATTGTTCAGACACATCTTAAGGGCGGAGTAGTGTACCACGACGGGCAGTTTGACGACGCACGGCTGGCTGTAAACCTGATGCAGACAGCCAGGGAACAGGGAGCCCTGGTGGTTAATTATACCAAAGTAAACACTCTTCTGAAAGATCCGGACGGGCAGGTCTGCGGTGTAGTTGCCGAAGACGTTATCGGCGGTGGAAGTCTCAGGCTTGAAGGGAAGTGCATCATTAATGCCACGGGTATTTTTGTTGACAGCATCATGCATATGGATGACCCCGGCATGAAGCCGCTGGTGAGACCAAGCCAGGGTGTTCATCTTGTGGTTGACAGGTCTTTCCTCGGCGGTGACGATGCCATTATGATTCCGAAAACCAGTGACGGCAGGGTGATGTTCGGTGTTCCGTGGCATAACCGTGTTATTCTGGGAACCACTGATGTGCCCGTGAGGGATTTTGTTCTTGAACCAAGGGCGCTTGATGAAGAGGTGGAGTTCATCCTTGAGACGGCCGGCCGTTACCTGGCGAAGAAACCGGAGCGCAGCGATGTGCTTTGTGTCTTTGCCGGTCTGCGTCCCGCTGGCTGCACCTAAGAACAATGCTGACGGTGCCAAAACCAGGGAGATCTCCCGCAGTCATAAGCTGGTGGCAGCTCCTTCGGGATTGGTGACAATCACAGGAGGGAAATGGACAACTTACCGTCGCATGGCCGAAGATACTGTCAATATGGCCCTGAAGACGAAAGGCCTGACATTCAGAAAGTGCCGGACAAAAAACCTGAAGATCCACGGCTACCTGGAGCGCCCCGGAAGAAATGACCATATGTACATATATGGTTCTGACTGTGACAATATCCTTATGCTTCAGGAAGAAAAAAGGAGTACGGTGAAAAGCTTCATCCTGACCTCGGGTTTACTGCCGCGGAAGTGGTGTGGGCGGTGAGAAAGGAGATGGCCAGAACTGTGGATGATGTGCTGGCACGGCGTGTACGGATCTTTACCCTCGATGCCAGGGCATCAATAACAGCAGCTCCCAAAGTGGCTGCTATCATGGCAAAAGAGCTTGATAAAGACAAAGAGTGGGAAGAGCAGCAAACAGAGGATTACACGAAAATGGCACAGGCATATGTTTTATAAAAACCCAACATTAATTTCCGCACCGGCCAGCGCCTGGCAGTAAACCGGCCCGGCAGCAGTAACCGACACAAAAAATCATAAGAAATGAACAGGATCTTCCACACATTGTCCATCATCACCCTGGTCATTCTGGCATCGTCATGCACCACCGTGGTGCAGATGCAGAGGACATACCCGCCGGAGAGCGTGCTTCCGGCAGACTTGGCGAAATTTGTTTTTGTAAACTTTTTCGATTACCGGATTCCTGAATATATAAAGGATAAACATGAAATTGCCTATGCTGTGGCTGTCAGAGGCTATATTGACGGACTGGGAGAAACTGTTTTAATGGATCCCGGAGGGAGCTTCGCCATAGGAGATACCCTGAACGACGGCTTCAGTGTCAGCTCGATGCAGCTGCCTGAATTCACCGATACCGTAAAGGTAATATGTGCGTCACACGGTGCAGACATGCTCATAGCCCTTGACTTAATGAACCTTTGGATCGACTGGGACGTCAAACTTGAAGAAGATGATGAAGGAGGGAATATGCTGGTTAAAGATTTTTTTCTTTATGCAAACAGCTACATGACACTGTACAGTTCCGACGGTGAGATCATCGACCGCTGTGCCGGGGAAAAATCGACTTTTATCAAATCGAAATATACCATTTTCGGAATGGTAGGCGGACCCACCATTACAAAGGCCCGCGAAGCAGTCAGATCGCTGTCGCGTGATGCGGCGAAAGACTGCATCGGGAAATTCTATCCTTTTACCGAGAAATACACTGAGACACTTTATAAGGGTGGCCCGTTAAACAAAATAAACGAACTGATAATTGCGGGTCGTGCCGAAGAGGCTGTCAGCCCGTTAAAAGCCCTGATAAATTCCACCGATCAGGGCCTGGTAAAAAAAGCCTCATCCAACCTTGTTGTTGTCAATAATATCCTGGAAAACCGCAGGGAAACGGAGCAGATAATGCAGGAATTCAGGAAATAATGGTCCCTGAATGCACCTCTGGCCATGATTTTATCGATCAAAATTATCATTTCTCAATTTTTTTCCTACTTTTACGCCACTTTGAGAAATATGCACAATAAAACGCAAAATGTGTAATTAAAACCGAAACTCATGAGAAAAATTCTGACACTTGTTTCTGTAATGGCTATCACCGGCTCGCTCTTTGCCGGCGGACTTGTAACAAACACGAACCATAGCGCCTATATGGTCCGCATGCTGAGCCGCCAGGCTTCAACCGACGTTGATGCTACTTATTACAATCCCGCAGGTCTGACTAAACTGGAAGACGGATTTCATTTCTCCCTCAATAACCAGATAATCGGCCAGACAAAGACCGTTACAAATGACTATTATTTCCTGACAGAAAAGCCGACTGAATATGTTGGAACAGTCAGTGCTCCTATTTTCCCGGGAGTATATGCCGTTTATAAAACCGGCAAATTTGCCTTCTCTGCAGGATTTAATCCTGTCGGTGGCGGCGGCGGCGCTGAGTATGCCACTGGGCTTCCTTCATTCGAAATGGAGGTTGCGAATTTGGTTCCAGGACTACAGACACAGCTGACTCCTCTTGATGAGGGTGTAGAAGAGGCAGTAGGAGCTGATCCCAACTTCAATAATGTCACTGCTTATGATGCTTCCATATTTTTCGAAGGCAGCTCAATCTACTTCGGATACCAGGCAAACGTATCATATGAAATCAATGATTTCATTTCAGTAGCCCTCGGTGCCAGGTATGTGACAGCAAAAAACACCTATCAGGGTTATATAAACGAAGTTACTATTGCAGCATCACCGGCTGCATTACCCGGGAGTGTTCCTGCTCCGTTCAACGGCTCACCAGGTGATTACCTCAGGGCTATTGGCAATACACCGTATGGTGCCTCACAGAAACCTACTCTCGATGCTACTGCTGCAGCGCTCGATGAGATGACAGATATCGAGGCTGACGTTCTTGAGGAAGGAAGCGGTTTCACCCCGATTGTTAGCGTCAATATCACCCCGAACGAGATGTTCAATATCTCACTCAAGTATGAGTTCAAAACCACCCTCGATCTGACTACTACCGTATATGACGGTAAAGATGCAGGAGGAATGTTTGAGGACGGCGCAACAAAGGTTGCAGATATGCCGGCCTTCCTCTCAGTTGGACTTGGCGTTCGCCCGACAGAAAAACTCTACCTTGCAGCAGGCCTGAACTATTTCTTCGATAAGAACAATGACTATGACGGCAGCCCTGACCTCGATATCGAAATGATTGACAAGAACTTCTTTGATTACTCGGCAGGCATTGAATATGCATTGACCAAAATGATCAGGTTAAGTGCAGGTTACGCCGGTACAGTGACTGGTGTAAACGACGCATATCAGAGCGACCAGAGTTACAGTCTCAATACATCCACATTTGGAGGCGGTATCGGACTTGCATTATCACCCATGATCGACATCAACCTCGGAGGTATGTACACGGTGTATAAGGATGGATCAAAGACTACCGAGATTACAGGCTTACCTGACATGGTTGAAACATATGACACCGAAACCTGGGTCATCGGGATCGGAGTAGATCTTCACTTCTAAAACTAACCTATATTTTTTGAGAGCCCTGTACTGTTCCCAGTCAGGGCTTTCTTTTCAATAATTAATTCCCTCCCTCCGGAGGTTTTCCAGGTACAGGCCCAGGTCAGGGGTGTCAGAGGTCATCATCCGGTCATACCATCCCCTGGCTGTCTGCGGCCTGCCGTTCCTGTGGTCAATAAGAATAAGATTGGTATAGACCGATCCTTCAATTCCGAGATTGAGAGAGTCTGTCTCATTTATTATCTCCTCAAAGAGGCGGTAGGCAGCCATATCATCTCCTTTATCCGTAAGAGCATATGCTTCGTTCAGCCTGTTGTTCAGCACACCTCCGGTAACCACACCCCTGAAGGCAAGACATCCGCCAATACACTCCTCCACTATTGAAAACCATGGCAGGATTCCTGTGGCTGGAAAAGTCATTGAGACTGACAGTTTTTCTCCGGGCCGTTTGAAGCGGTAGGTGGCAGGGCAATAAGGCAGTCCTTTAAGGCTTCTGAGCTTCACTTTCATGCCGTCAGGCCTGACAAGGAAAGTATTCCTGTCGATGCAGAACCATGCGTTATTGATATCACTCATTATGGTCACCGAGACTAAGGTGGCGTCATCGTTAAAATCAACCCTGACGATCTCAGCCGTAGCAGGTGACTTCAGACCGTAGTTAGGTTCCAGCACACTCTGCGACTGTCCGGCAAGGCAACTGAACAGCAAAATCGCAATCAGAGCAGTTTGTTTCATGTTTTCTGCTATCTCAATTATTGTACCATAAAGTTACAATTTAATTGGCAACCCGCAGCGACGCTACTCCCTTCCTTACGACCGTACCAACGACTGCAGCCTCAGGGTGCGCTGAACGGTGAAGATCGTCCAGCAGGGCGCCGGACTGACCCTCTGCCACCGCCATCAGAAGTCCGCCAGATGTCTGGGCATCATGGGCTATCATTTTCAGGTTGTAATCGAGGCCTTCCTCAAAGAGCGTATCGCTCTCAGTATAATCAAGATTCCGGAACGCAGCTCCGGGAATGCAGCCCTGCTCTGTCAGCCCGTAAGTGCCGCTTGCGAGTGGCACGCTGGCCATATTCAAACGGATAGTTACACCAGACCCACGCGCCAGCTTCAGTGCATGACCTGCGAGCCCGAAGCCTGTGATATCCGTGGCGCCTCTGACACCGTATTTCTGCATCAGCCGGGCAGCGTCACTGTTCAGCTGCATCATCAGGCGTTTTACCGCTTCAAGCTGATCAGAGGTGACCATCTTCAGCCTGTGGCCGGCAAGAATGACCCCGGTGCCAACGGGTTTCGTGAGGATAAGCAGGTCGCCCTCCTTCGCTCCGGCATTGGTGATGATCCGGTCAGGGTGAACGGTGCCGATCACTGCAAGACCGTATTTGGGCGGATAATCATCGATGCTGTGCCCGCCAATGATACTGACGCCTGCTTCCCTTGCCTTGTCATATCCCCCTCTCAGGATCTCAGAATAGACATCAAGCGGTATCCGTGACGACGGGAACATCATAATATTCAAAGCAAGCAGTGGCGTTCCTCCCATAGCATAAACATCACTTATTGAGTTCGTTGCGGCTATCAAACCAAACTCATAACCGTCACTTACCAGCGGCGGAAAGAAATCAGTTGTGAACACAAGGGCAAGGTCGTCACTGATCTTATAAACGCCGGCGTCATCATGCGTTGCGATGTCAACGAGAATCTTCGGATCAACAGGCAATGGCAGTCCTGACAGCAGCTTTTCAAGCTGCCGGGGAGGTATCTTCGACGAGCATCCTCCCGTCTCAACCGTTGTAAGAAGATCGAAAGCCATTCAGGTCACGGACGGATTATATGATCAGCATCATTAAGTATGTTCAGTATCTGGTACATATCACTGAAGCTGCCCACCGGCAGACGATCCCTGATATTGAAGTGGCTGATACATGTGGTGCACAGATAGACCGATGTACCCTTTTCTAACAGCTCCCTGATATAGTCAAGCACCGGTGAGTCATCCATGGCAAGCTTCACCCCCGAGTTGTAGAATACAATCGCTGACGGGGCTGGTTCAACCATCACCAGTGTCCTGAAAAATGTGACCATCAGCCTGGCTCCCAGTTCATCATCGCCGCTGCCCATTTTTTCAGACGTTACGGCGACAACCTTTGTGCGGTTATGCGGCTGCGAAGTCACTTCAGGAGCGCAGTACTCTTCCTCGTTTGTGCTCATCTCAGTCCCTTTTCCCCGGGTGACCGTCACAAAAGCCAGGTCACCCTCCTCCCTGACCGTGAAGGTAAGCCTGTTGTCTGCCAGGTACCGTTTGACATTGCCAAGCGAGGTCTTATTGTCAATGATAACCTGTACAGCCTCGTCCGGTGCGGCTTCCGTCAGTCCCTGCCTTGTCTTTACCAGCGGTGCCGGACACGTAAGTCCGCGTGTATCAACGATCTTCATTTATGGATTTTTAACCTTCAAATATAGACAGAAATGGGTACTTTTGAAGAACAGCAGAAATTCAAAATCATGAAAAGAGACAGAATAGCCCTGGTAATGTTCCTTTTGTTCACATTTACCGGCACAGTATTGTCGCAGCGGTCACTTAAAGATATAGAAGGCCCATGGACAGGCACGCTGAGGGAAGGCGGCATTGAGCTGAGTATGGTTTTCAGTTTCATTATGACCGAAGCCGACACTGTCAGAGCCACCCTTGACGTCCCTGCCCAGGGTGCGGTGAACCTGCCGCTCGGCAGGGTCACTTTTGCAGATGACACTCTTACTGTTGACGCGCCCATGATCAAGGGTCAGTACATTGGCGTCTTTTCGGACGATTCGACCCTGACAGGCACCTGGATACAGCTTGGAAAGAAGTACCCGCTTGATCTGAAGAAAAACGCTGCACCGGTAACCTACAACCGTCCGCAGGAGCCAGTAAAGCCATACCCTTACAAAGAGGAGGAAGTCACCTTCACCAACGACATTGAGAATTTTGACCTGGCAGGCACACTGACGTTGCCTGACGGTGAAGGGCCTTTTCCGGCTGTGGTGATGATCACCGGATCAGGACAGGAGGACCGTAATGAGACTGTCTTCTCCCACAAGCCATTCCTTGTGATCGCCGACTATCTCACCCGAAATGGAATCGCTGTGCTGCGCTATGATGACCGGGGTTTCGGCGAATCGAAAGGCAATGCTGCAAACGCTACCTCTTCCTCCTTTGCCGATGATGCTGCCGCCGCGGTGACATATCTCCTGGGGCGACCGGAGATCAATCCGAAAAAAATCGGCCTGGCAGGTCACAGCGAGGGCGGCATGATAGCCGCAATCGCGGGATCAAAGAACAGTAATATTGCATTTATCATCTCACTGGCCGGACAGGGAGTAAGCGGCTACGACATACTTTCCAGACAGACACGTGATATTTCCCTGGCTTCAGGCAGCTCAGAAAAAGAGGCCGAAGAGGCATGGGCAACAAACAGCAGTCTGTATAAAATAATCATGGCCCAGACTGACCAGCGTAAGGCCGCAAAAGAGGCTTTGGAATGGTTCAACAAAGACCTCGACAGCAAAGGCCTGACACCTGATGAACGCAAAGAGCAGATGGCAGCGTTCACCCGGGGAATCATGCAGGTGAACAATGCATGGTTCAGGTACTTCCTCTCCACCGATCCTGCCGTTTTCTGGAAGGAGGTACAATGCCCGGTGCTGGCTCTCAACGGTGACAAGGATCTGCAGGTGAATTATGAGCAGAACCTGCCGGCCATCAAAGCTGCTGTCACTTCAGGAGGCAATAAAAAGGTAAAGACTGTTGTTCTGCCCGGCCACAACCACCTGTTCCAGCATTGCACAACCGGCGCCCCGGCAGAGTATATCACAATCGAGGAGACCTTTTCTCCCGAGGCGCTCGCGATAATCACGAAGTGGATTAAGAAGGCAATGAAGATTAAGTAGGGTCTGAAGGTCTGAAGAATTTGCGATTTGCGATTTGCGAATTATCTGCTAATCAAATTCTTAATTCTTAATTCTTAATTCTTAATTCTTAATTTCCCTCTACTGCCTCTTCCCTATCCTTGCAATCACCTTCCGTCCCGCCGCCTTCATCCCGCCGGAAGCATCATTGATAGCCATCTGCACCGCAACGGCTACCTCATTTATCATATCGGGATAGAGTTCGCAGAACGATGCGAGTATCTCCATGCCGTAAGCCTTCGGCGCCACCGGCGTATTTGCAGTATGCATAATACCCAGGCAGTATTCAATCAGTCTTGCGTGATGCGACAGTGGTATATTACTGATATCGCTTTTCATTATCACCCTCATGAACGACCGCTGCACACTCTCGTTGGGAACGCCGGGCAGGGCATCGATCATCGCAGTTAGAAAGGGAGACAGAACCTCCGTATTCATATCGGCTACCTTCGAGAGAGCCCACGAAGCCATGAATCCCACCCTCTTCTCCCGGCTTGATGATAATGTAACCAGCTGTGAGAGTAGCACTGCATCGCTTACAGCTGAATGAGCCACCATGGTTATCTCGTAAGTGCTTGTTATTCGTCCCAGCATCCTGGCCATCTCCTCTCCCGCTTCAGCCGTGATGACATGATGTGCCTCTTCAGCCTCTTGTAAGACAGGTGAACTGTGAAGCGATGAATACTGTCTGGCAACAGGTATGTCAGCAGCGGTCAGGTCAAGCTTAAGCAACTCCCCGGGTTTCAGCCACCGGTATTCATCATGCTCCCTGAGAACAGGTTTTGACGACAGTGTTTCACACATAAAAGGTATCAGCCTAATCTGTTTGTCACCGTAATCGTACTCAACACTTTCAAGCCTGCTGTTTATGATGATGCATATACCGAGCTCCTCATCTATCTCCCTGATGATACAATCCTCATGATCTTCCCCGGGCCTTGTCTTTCCTCCCGGGAACTCCCACTTGCCGGCATTGTCCATCAGAGGTCCGCGCCGTACAGCCAGCACCAGCCCTTCATCGTTGCGAATGAGTGCACAGGTCACATCGATCATGGCTCGGGACTGATAATAGTTTCATAATCAGGTACATGATCTTGTATCACAATGGTATTGGCGACCTTGTCGATCTTACCTGTACGGTGTAAAATACCATTGGTCACCACCACCCACCTTACACCATAGGTGAAGTTATAGTTGATCACCTGGTCAAGAACCGCCTGGGTGAGTTTCACAGCCGGGGCTTTGCATTCGACTACCATTACCGGCTGTCCGCCGCGGTCATGGATAAGTATATCCGCCCTCCGCTGCATGGTATTGAGCTTTAGTGATGCCTCGATTTGTATCAGTCCTGAAGGATAGTGCAGGTATTCTGTTAGATAATTGACGAAATGTTGTCTGACCCACTCTTCAGGTGTAAGTGCCACATACTTCTGTCTCAGCCGGTCAAAGACGAGTTTTCCTCCCGGACCCTCTTTGATGCGTAATGAACAAGGCGGCAGTTTCAGTGGTTTCAACTTAATTTGTATTTTTGGTAACCGTTAAGTACAGCAAATATAAATAATCAGCACCGAAGGTCATGAGAACAAAAGAAGATATAGTGAACAACTGGCTGCCCCGTTATACAGGCAAGGACCTCGCTTCCTTCGGCAGCTTTATCCTGCTGACTAACTTTACGCATTATGTTGAGCTCTTTGCGGAATGGAACAAAGTACCGGTTGAAGGCAGAGACAAGAACTGTCCCAGTGCAACCGCCGGGGGCATCACCATCATTAACTTCGGCATGGGGAGCCCAAATGCAGCGACGATCATGGATCTCCTCAGCGCCATACAGCCCAAGGCGGTGCTCTTCCTCGGCAAGTGCGGGGGGCTTAAGAAAAAGAACAAACTAGGTGACATGATCCTGCCCATTGCTGCAATAAGGAGTGACGGTACTTCAAATGATTACCTTCCCCTGGAGATACCCGCACTGCCTGCCTTCAAGCTGCAGAGCGCCGTCTCGGCTGCTATAATAAGGAACAAGCTGGAATACTATACAGGAACTGTCTATACGACGAACAGAAGGGTTTGGGAATACGACGACAGGTTCAAAAAGTACCTCGTCAAGACCAGGGCCATGGCAATTGATATGGAGACAGCAACCATTTTCACCGTCGGGTTCGCAAACGAGATACCCACCGGCGCCCTTCTTCTTGTCTCTGACCAGCCTATGATATCAACAGGCATTAAGACGGAGGCCTCCGACCGCAAAGTGACAAGGCAGTTCACCGAGATACACCTGCGGATAGGTATCGAAGCCCTGACAGAAATAAAAGATAACGGCATATCCGTCAAACACCTGCGTTTCTGATGGCATCGGACTACAAAGAGATAATCAGGGATCTGAAGAACAAGATCTTCAAACCGGTCTATTTTCTCGCCGGTAAGGAGCCGTACTTTATAGATCTCATAACGGATTTCATCGAAGATAACGTGCTGGATGAGTCAGAGAAAGACTTTAACCAGACTGTTCTCTATGGTCTTGATGTCACAGTAACCCAGGTCATTGAGACCTGCCGCCGCTTCCCGATGATGTCGAACCAGCAGGTGGTCATTGTACGTGAGGCGCAGAAGATGAAAAAGATCGATGACCTGCTGGTATATATCGATAACCCCCTTAATTCGACTATCCTGGTCATCGCATACAAGTACGAGGATCTTGACAAGAGAAAATCACTCTATAAGTCACTTTTTAAAAAAGGATGGTACTTTGAATCGAACAAGGTGCTTGAATACCTGATACCCGGATGGATAGACAGGTACCTTACTGACAGAGGGATTATGGCCGACACTGACGCATCACGTCTTCTTGCTGAGTTTCTTGGCAACGATCTGGGTAAGGTATCCAACGAGCTTGACAAGCTGATCATTTCCCTTCCTGAAAAGAACCCGCGCATAGACACGGCACTGATAGAAAAGAGCATCGGCATAAGCAAGGACTATACTCCCAACGAACTCTGGAAGGCCATTGTCTACCGTGATCCTCTTAAAGCGGCCAGGGTGGTAAATTATTACGCCGCACACTCCAAGAAGGAAGTCATCCCCCTCTTCTCGCTACTCTTCGCCAACTTCAGCCGTGTTCTCATCTACCACAGCCTGAAGGACAAGAGTGACGGCAATGTGGTGGCTATGCTAAAGACTTACCCGGGTTATGTGCGTGATTTCAAGACTGCCGCAGCGGTCTATAATTTGGGAGCTTGCATGAACATCATCAGCCTGATACGTACTTATGATCTCAAGGCTAAAGGATTTGGTGAGGTGGGAAGTGATGAGGGCGACCTGCTGCGTGAGATGGTCTTCAAGATAATGCACTGACAGCCTGTCAGTTCATCTCCGGTGATTCGGGGAACTCAGCCCAGATCCGGTATTTATTGTTCAGTGAGCGCAGCACATCGCGCCAAATATTTCCGCGGCTCTTCATGATCACATCGGCAGGTACCTTGGCAATGACCCACGAGTTCTCATTCAGTTCTCTCCTGAGCTGCCCTTTTTCCCATCCTGAATAACCGAGGAAGAAGCGCACCTGGTCATGGCCTACGGTACCGGTGGCAAT
Organism: uncultured Bacteroidales bacterium; assembly: GCA_963732575.1. GTDB lineage: Bacteria > Bacteroidota > Bacteroidia > Bacteroidales > VadinHA17 > SR-FBR-E99. Next base: position 17,565 of record CAVTAA010000003.1, on the reverse strand, counting down.
GAGATTACGCAACGCATCGATCTCTCCTCCCCACCATATTCCCGGAACGACAGGCACACTGCCAGGCACCTTCCTGCCAAGGGTATGCAGGTAATGCAGCGTGTCAGGCGCCACAGGACCACCTACAGAGAGGTGCTCATCCCATCCGTCGAACCCTTCCACAGCACTGCTCACCATCAGGTCAATGACACGGTTAAGGATGAACCCTACCGAACCCTGGGCATTGTGTTCTGTCAGGAAAACTATTGTGCGGTTAAAAAAACGGTCGGTGAGGAAGGGTTCTGAAATAAGTACCCTCCCCTTTCCGGGGATTTTATCCTCAGGGTTGATGCTGAATATGTCAGGATAGTCACCCATAGGTCTGATAAGGACAGGAAAAGTAATGACTTTTCAGGTCAAAATCAAGAAAAAGTTGAAAATTGGTCAAACAAGGGTTTCGGTTTTCGGTTTTCGGTTATCAGTTATCAGTTATCGGTTTCAACTGACAACAGATAACTGATAACAGACAACTATTGAAATTCTAATGCAAAGCGCACCCTGCGCATCCGTCTGTTCCTTCGCCGGGTTTACATCCAAGGTCTGTATCCTGGGCACACCTGATACCTCTTTTTTGCATCTCCCTGTTATGGCTGATGTGTGTTTCAGGAAACCTCCCCCTTGGCTTGATGAGCATGCTGATTGCCAGTCCCGCAAGTGCGACACCTATAAGTGTGATTGATATGATAAGTAACTTTAAAAACATCATCTTTACTTCAGGTCCGCAAAATTAATCACAGACAACATTCAATACTATAACACCCGGGAATTTCTTTTGTTAATCACTGTAACCGATAACGGATAACTGACAACCGACAACTCCTTTCATTGTTCTTCGATCTTCTTGCGCAATCCTTCCGACATCCAGCTTTGCATATCTCCCTTGTCATCGGAAAATATAAGATAGCCTTCCAGCAATTCATTTTTTTCAATGATGGAGATAGCCGTGTCTTTTCCTGCTACCATGCATGCCGTTGCCCATGCGTCTGCTGCAGCGCAAGTCGGGGCGACAATGGTGGCGCTGAGAAGGGTATGCCTGGTCGGGTAACCTGTCCGGGGATCAATTGTGTGTGAGTATTTGACCCCGTTATCAATGTAAAACTTGCGGTAGTTGCCGGAGGTGGCAAGTGCGCTGTTGTCAAGCCTGACAGTTGCCGTCAGGTCGGCGCCGGGGACATAATTACCGTCAGCAGGCCTGTCGATTCCCACATGCCATCCTTTGCCGTTCTTGTCTCCCGAAGTGCGTACCTCACCTCCTACCTCAACGAGACACTCACTTACACCTTCCCCGGCAAGCAATTCTATAATAAGGTCAACCGTGTAACCCTGGGCGATGGCATTGACATCTATAAACATATCAGGATCAGCCTTGATGATCCGGTCGCCCTCGAGCCTGACCTTATCCATGCCTACCAGGGCCAGAAGTGAATCAAGTTTTGTCTCATCAAACCTTTTAGCGGCGTCCGGACCGAAGCCCCATGCTTTTACCAGCGGCCCCACGGTGATGTCAAAGAGGCCGTCACACTGCTCTGATATCAGCGCTGAAGCTCTGAACACCTCCCTGAAGAGGGTGTCGGTCTTATCACTTATATTACTGTTAATCAGAGATATGACGGAAGAGTCATTATAAACTGAAAGTGATTTGTCAACCTCGCCCAGAAGAGCCTCAATCTTCAGGCGGAGATCACCGGAATTCATTCCCGGAGTGGTTTCTGCAACAATATGATAGGTAGTGCCCTGGGTGAGGCCGTCAATGGTGACGTACTCCACAGCCGGCCTGCAACCTGGCAGGAACAAGAAAATTATAAAAAATATTATTGTTCTTCTCATAAGTACAGACCACCCCCTCCAGACAATTCGGTCTGGAGACCCCTCCTAACTTAGGAGGGGAAACATTAAAATCTAAAATACCTCTATCACCCTTCTCCTTTTCACCTCACAACTGCCTGCTGCCTACTGCCTACTGCCTGCCTAGCCCCCGAAGTCATCAAATGCAATGTTCTCACCCGGTACGCCCAGGTCGTCAAGCATCTTCTGCACCGCGGCGTTCATCACCGGAGGGCCGCAGAGATAATATTCGATCTCCTCGGGCTCCTCATGACTGCCCAGGTAACTGTCATACAGTACCTTGTGTATGAAACCTGTAGCGCCCTTCCAGTTGTCCTCCGGAAGAGGCTCAGACAATGCTATGATGAATTTGAAGTTGGGGAATTTCTTTTCCAGATCCCTGAACTCGTTCTCATAGAATATCTCCCTCTTCGACCTGGCGCCGTACCAGTACGACACCTTGCGTCCGGTCTTCAGCGTCTTCAGGAGATGGAAAATATGTGATCTCAGCGGAGCCATTCCTGCGCCGCCGCCGATATAGACCATCTCATTCTGCGTATCCTTGATGTGGAAATCGCCGAACGGACCTGATATCGTGACCTTGTCGCCCGGCTTACGCGAAAAGATGTAGGAAGAGCAGACCCCCGGAGGCACGTTCATAAACTGTTTCTTCGCATTGTCCCACGGTGGCGTTGCAATACGTATATTAAGTATAATGAGGTTCTTTTCAGCAGGATAGTTGGCCATCGAATAGGCCCTGAATGTCTCCTCACTGTTCTTCATCTTCAGGTTCCACATAAGATACTTATCCCAGTCGGGCCTGTATTCCTCCTCTACTTCGATATCCTTAGCGAAGTCAATTTCATATTTAGGAACATCGATCTGTATATATTCACCTGACTTGAAGGTGAGGTTCTCGCCTTCAGGCAGCTTCACCACAAACTCCTTGATAAAGGTTGCAACGTTTTTGTTTGACACCACGGTGCATTCCCATTTTTTAATGCCCAGTATAGCTTCCGGTACATGTATTGTCATGTTCTCGCGCACCTTTACCTGGCATCCGAGGCGCCAGTTGTCATGCTGCTCGCGGCGTGTGAAGTAACCTGTCTCAGTAGGAAGTATTGATCCGCCGCCCTCAGTCACCTGGCACTTGCAGAGACCGCAGGTGCCTCCTCCACCGCACGCTGACGGAAGAAAAATTCCGTTGCCGGAAAGTGTTGACAGCACGCTCGATCCCGGTTCGACAACCATCTCACGGTCATTGATCTTCAGGGTCACATCACCCTGTGGTGTCAGCTTTTGTTTGGCATAGAGCAACACAACAACCAGGAGGGTCATCACCAGCAAGAATGCAATTATGCTGACCAGAACAGTGCCCGGAATAGACAATCCTAAAATCATTAATATCATTTCAGTTTAGATTTCTTTAAAGTTTAATACCCAGGAAGCTCATGAAAGCTATGCCCATGAGCCCTGTCAGTATAAATGTTATCCCCAGTCCCTTAAGTGGTTTCGGCACGTTCGAATAGCGCATCTTCTCCCTGATGGCGGCCAGGGCAACAATGGCCAGCAGCCAGCCAATGCCTGAACCCAGCCCGAAGACAGTTGCTTCGGCAATGTTGCCGTACTCTCTCTCCTGCATGAACAGAGAGGCTCCGAGTATAGCACAGTTGACAGCTATCAGCGGAAGAAATATACCGAGAGAGTTGTAAAGGGCAGGGCTGGATTTTTCAATCACCATTTCGACAAGCTGTACAATAGAAGCGATCACAGCAATGAACATAATGAATGAAAGAAAGCTGAGATCAAGTGTGGCAAAGCTGTCACTTACCCATGTCAATGCTCCTTTCTTCAGGATATATTCCTCAAGAAGGTAGTTAACAGGGACAGTTATCAGCAGCACGAATGTAACTGCAATACCAAGCCCCATTGCTGTCTTTACCGTCTTTGAAACCGCCAGGTACGAACACATACCCAGGAAGAAGGCAAAGATCATGTTGTCGACGAAGATCGACTTTACAAAGATATTGATAAGGTTTTCCATGGCTTGTTACTTTGTTTCCTGAAGTGACTTATTACGGCTGCGTTGTACCCAGATGATTATTCCGACAGTTATCAATGCCATTGGCGGAAGGATCATCATTCCGTTATCCTCGTACCCTATGTTGTAAAGACCGATCTTTTCCAGAACAGGATAACCGAATAATGAACCGCTACCCAGCAATTCACGGAAAAATGAAACAATTACGAGTATCAGGCCGTACCCTGCTCCGTTGCCAAGGCCGTCAAGGAAAGAAGGCCAGGGTTCATTTGCCATGGCGAACGCTTCCAGGCGTCCCATGATGATACAGTTGGTTATGATCAGCCCCACAAAGACAGAAAGCTGCTTGCTCACATCGAAGGCGAAGGCTTTAAGGAACTGGTCGACGATGATCACAAGGGCAGCAATAACAACCAATTGAACAATGATCCTGATGCGCCCGGGAATTTGTTTGCGCATAGCGGCAATGATCAGGTTCGACAGCGCCACCACAATGGTGACAGAGACTGCCATCACAAGGGCAGGCTTCAGCTTCACTGTGACCGCCAGGGCTGAACAGATACCCAGTACCTGAACGGTGATGGGGTTATCCTGGCCAAGCGGATTCTTTAGCAGTTTTATATTTTTTGCCGATAACAACGGCTCCTTTTCCTTGTTTTCCATATCTACTTCCTGTTTTGGATGAGGTATTTCTCATATTTAATTAATCCGTCATGCACCATCTCCTCAAGTCCTTTGCTTGTTATCGTCCCTCCGGAGATGGCATCCACTTCATGACTGTTACCAGGCCTGGCGCCTCCCTTTACAACCTGAACCGAGACAAAGTTGCCGTTCTCATAAAGGCTTTTGTCAAGGAACTGGCTTTCAAAGGGTGTGGTGTTGATCTCGGCGCCCAACCCCGGTGTCTCGCCCTTATGGTCAAAGGTGACACCAGCTATCGTGGCCATATCATCCTTCAGCGAGACATAACCCCAGATAGGACCCCACAGGCCCTTTCCTTCAAGCGGAAATATCTGCAGGGTGTCTCCGTTGTCTGCCACAGCTATGAAAACCGGCAGCGACTGTTCGGCAAGAGGTTTTTTCTGTTCAGCGCGGAGCGATACGGTGAAAGCATCGATACCCTCAATATGTTTGCCTTCGGAGTTGATCACAAAAAGATCCTTAATGTGTTTGTCATAGAGCTGTTCCGCGTTTTCCTTCGTCGATGTGACATTAATAGAGGAAAGGATATTCATTTTCTTCTCCACTTCGACATTCTTGTCCTGCCGGGGTTGCAGGAGCAAAGCTGTCAGTGAGAGCAGGATGGCGACCGAGACAACCATCACTGCCGAGAAAATGACAATATACTTGTTGCTGAAATCTTTCATAGTTCGTTTTTAAGTTGTCTTTACTCTTTTTAACCTTCGTTTGATATTCGCATTGACAACATAATGGTCAATGACAGGAGCGAAGACATTCATCAGCAGTATGGCAAGCATGGTCCCTTCGGGATATGCCGGGTTGAATACCCTGATGATGACCACCATGATACCCGTCAACGCTCCGTAGATATACTTGCCTGTATTTGTCTGCGCTGCGGTCACCGGGTCGGTGGCCATGAAGACTGTGCCGAATGCGAAGCCGCCCATGATAAGGTGATAGTATGCAGGTATCTGTGTGTACTCATTGCCTCCGGTGGCGTTAAGCAGCAACCCCAAACCCAGCGCTCCGAGGGTCATGCTCAGCATTATGCGCCAGCTTCCCACGCCGGTGATGAGCAGGATGAATGCTCCTATCAGTATGGCAATCACCGATGTCTCCCCTACTGATCCGGGGATAGTGCCGACGAACATCTCCATTACTGATGGCATCTTTTCGAACTCATCGAGCTTGGCCAGAGCCAGCGGCGTCGATCCCGTGAAACCGTCAAGGGCGCCGCCCTTCACCAGACCTTCGATCCATACCTTGTCACCCGTCATCCAGCCCGGGTAGCTGAAAAAGAGAAAAGCCCGTGCAGTCAGCGCAGGGTTGAGGATATTCATGCCGGTGCCGCCAAAGACCTCCTTGCCGATGATGACGGCGAATGCCACGGAGACGGCCAGCATCCAGAGAGGTACATCAACGGGCATTATCAGCGGGATAAGCATGCCGGTGACAAGAAAGCCTTCATTGATCTCATGACCCCTTATCTGTGCTGCAATGAACTCGATGCCCAGACCTACAACATAGCTTACTATTATAAGCGGCAGCACCTTCACGAAGCCGAACCAGAACATGTGCATGACGGTCCATTCGCTGATGCCGAATGCCCTCGTGTGCTGAAGTCCTATATTGTAGCTCCCGAACAGCAGTGCAGGAAGCAGCGCTATGATAACAACTGTCATGGTGCGCTTCATGTCCATATGGTCTCTTATATGAGAACCCTTTGAGGTTACCTTGTCAGGCACAAACAGGAAAGTCGAAAAACCGTCGAAGACAGAATGTAACTTCTCAAAGCGGCCGCCCTTTTGAAAGCTGGGCTCCAGCGCCTTTATTTTTTTCAGTAAGAAATTCATTATAAGTTCTTTCCTTAAATTAATTCATCTCCTTTATCATAATGTTGATCCCCTGGCGTATTATGTCCTGAATATCGCTTTTTGAAGGATCAATATATTCACAAAGGGCAAAGTCTTCCTCCGCCACCTCGTAGATGCCGAGGTTCTCCATCGCCTCAACTTCCTGGGCAAGTATTGCCTTGATAAGCAGAACCGGGTAGATGTCCATCGGAAGGACGTTCTCATAGTGACCCGTGACAACGAATGCCCTCTGCCCTCCGTGGACATTGGTGTCGAGGTCATATTCCCTCTTCGGAAGCAGCCCGGAGAGGAATGTTCTCCAGTAGCTATACTTGGCGAGCCCGGGTGTAGCCCATCCGAAAAACTCGCTGTGATCGCCCTCGGGAAGAACGGTCACCATATTGTCATAGAAGCCAAACGAACCTTCAGGGGTTATCTTTTTCCCTGTCAGTACATTACCGCTGATGACCCGGTGATGTTCATCTTTCAGGTTTGACTTCAGTATCCCGCTGACAGAAGCGCCGGGCCTGATACGGTGATATTTCCTGTGCAACACGCCCGTTCCGGCCAGTGCAATGATCCGTTCACGGTCATGAAAGCCAGTATTAAAAAGCCTTCCTATGGCCACAACATCCTGAATATCAATGGTCCATACCACTTCGCCCTTTGACACCGGGTCAATATGATGGATCTGCACCCCGACGTTCCCTGCGGGATGTGGTCCTTTGAACTTGTGCAGCTCAACACCCTTGAGAGTCTTCATCTCTCCGACCCTCGACCCTTCAAACTCAAATGACATATGAATCTTTCCGTCGGTGAGGCGTGACAGGGCATTGATGCCTGCCTGCATAAAGTTGCCGTGTGTGTTAGCCATGACAAAATCAAGGTCAGGGGCCAGCGGCGCAGTATCGAAGCCTGAGATAAAAATCGCTTTGGGAACCCTTCCCGGACGCGCGACGATCTGATAAGGCCGCTGTCTCAGCACAGGCCATAATCCTGACTCCATGATTTTCGCGGTCACTTCGTCGCGTGACAGCTTCAGCGGGTCAGCAATGCCAAAATCAATCCTCTCACTGCCCTGCTGCTCAATCACAATCTCCATAAGCAGTCGCTTGTCACCGCGGACTACCTCCTTCACCTCGCCGCTGACAGGTGAGACATACTTTATTTCAGGGAAGGCTTTATCATGAAAAAGCACGGTGCCGGCCTTTACCAGGCTTCCCTCCTTAACCTCAAGTTTGGCGGTGAGACCGGGGAAGTCTTCAAACCTCACCCCGAAACGTGTCACAGCAACCTCCGGAAGCAGGATCTTCTCAGCCTTGCCGGCAAGTTTGATGTTTAGTCCTTTGCGTAATCTGATCAGTGATGACATATAGTGATTTGAACTTGATTCCTAAAAATTATGCAATAATAACACATTGTTATTTCTTTCACAGTAAGAGATGACATTAATCACAAATCTGTTTTTCTGAACGGTTCATTTCAATGCGGCAGGATATTTGTACTTTAGCCGGAAATAGCCATTTATGTTGCCAAATATAGCAAGGATAAAAATATTAAGTTTATTGATACCATGTTTCCTGTCCACAGCCTTTTATTCATTTGCACAGGATAATATTCCTGAAGAATATGCGGCAGAAAACGTTAAAACCGTCTTTTTTGAGAAGGACGGTTGGAGGCTGGCATACCCTTTCGTGCTGATTAACAGCCCGGAGCAGATTATACTTCACTTTGATATAATTGAGGGGCAGGGCGAATCATTATCGTACCGCCTTGAGCACTGTGACCGCGACTGGAACAGCAGCGAACTTTTTACAAGCGACTTTCTTGAGGGTTTTGAGGAGAACCAGATAAGGGATTACCAGCCGTCATTCAACACCAGGCCGGGATACACGCACTATTCGCTGAGAGTTCCTAATGAAGATGTAAAATTGAAGCTGTCCGGCAATTATCTCATCACTGTATGGGCTCCCGGAGAGCCTGACAGGCCCCTGCTGAAAAAGAGGTTCTTTGTCAGTGAAGGAACGACTACTGCAAGTGTCATGTTCAGACGGCCGATGAAGCCAGGCACCACGGAGACGCATCAGCAACCTGAGATAACCGTGTCAACAGGCAGGCTGCCGGTCACTGATCCCTACAAACAGGTGACAGTCACCGTCATGCAGAATGGCAGATGGGATAAGACCCGGAGCAGTCTGAAGCCTGATTTCGTCGGTAACAACCGGCTTGAATTCAACGCCCTGTCTGACAATACCCTCTTCCCCGGCGGTAATGAGTTCAGGTATTTCGATATTAAGACCACAAGACAGACAAGGCAGAATGTCAGGGCCCTGGAGTTTGTCGAGGGGCTTTACCATGCCCTTCTTCTTCCTTCCGAAGACAGGGAGTTCAAACAACACTTCTTTAGCGAGGATATTAACGGGAAATACATTGTTGCCATGGAAGAAAGCGACACGCCTGACACTGATGCAGACTATGTTTGGGTTTTTTTCACGCTTCCGCTTTATGCGGAGCTGCCGGGCGGATCAGTTTACGTCACAGGTGCTTTCACCGACTGGTCATACAAGCCGGCGAACAGGATGACCTGGAGCGCCTACACGGGGGTGTTATGAGGCATCACTGCTTCTGAAGCAGGGATGGTATACCTATGAGTATTCCTTTGTGCCTGATGGATCGCAGTTCCCTGAAGGAGCTCATTTTGAAGGGGACCATTACGAGACCGAGAATGATTATCTCATCCTCACCTACTTCCGTGACCCGCGCGAGAGATATGACCGTCTGACTGATGCCACGGTGGTAAACTACGCAAGCAGGCAGTAGGACAATTAGGCAATTAGGCAATAGTGTACAATTAAGAATTAAGAATTAAGAATTAAGAATTAGATTATGAGCTAATTCGCAATTTGCTAATTCGCAAATCGCAAATCGCAAATCGCAAATCCTCAATACCTGTGTTTATCAATTCCGTACAGCATATAGAAGGTATGCTCCATGGTCTTGACTATCTCGGCCATATATTCGTGCACCGCCTTCACTGACCCCGGAAGGGTATAGATAAGGGTCTTGCCTGTCACGCCCGCCACTGACCGGCTCAGCACCGCGTTCGGATTCTTCAGTCCATACTTTACCCTGATCAGCTCCATCACACCGGTTATTTCCTTTGTCAGCAACGGTCTGATTACATCTGTCGTCATGTCACGCGGCCCGAGACCTGTGCCTCCGGTGGTGATGATGAGATCCATCTCTTTCGAAGCCAGCATTGTATTGCGAAGTGTCGCGGCATCGTCAGGCAGCACCAGTGTGCTGATCTCACAGTCCCACTCTGCCGCAGCCATGGCGTAATTTACGTACTTCACTACGGCTGGCCCGCTAAGGTCCTTGTTAACACCGTTATACACCCTGTCACTCAGAGTGATTACGAGCACCTTGAATTTTTCAGGTAATGTCATGCTTTTCTTTTCTTGTTAGTTTAATATCTGTTATCGTCATGGTTTTATCAACTGCCTTGCACATGTCATAAACGGTGAGCAGGGCCACACTAACCGCGGTCAGCGCCTCCATCTCCACACCTGTCCTGCCCGTGCACCTGATTGTGCTATCGGCTGTTATACCCCGGTCATCAGGTGACAGCAACACGTTGACCTGGTCAAGAATTATGTTATGACACAGCGGTATCATCCTGCCGCATTCTTTGGCAGCCTGTATGCCTGCTATCTCAGCCACGGTGAGGACATCGCCCTTTTTCAACATGTTAGCAGTGACCAGCTTCAGCGTGTCAGGAAGCATGTTTATCCTGCCTGTGGCAGCAGCGATACGGTGTTGAACCGGTTTTCCTCCGGTGTCGACCATGTGCGCCCTGCCACTCTCATCAGTGTGCGTAAGCTTTTCCATAGTTCAACCTCCTATATTGTAAAATCCGTTGATATGATTCACTGTTCCGTTTTCAGGTTTCGTACTGACAGCTCTTCTGAGCGCCTCCGACGGGCCCAGTTCACGTATGTTGTATCCGATGTCGCTGAAGAGGCATGGTCTGACCGTTCCTTCCGGTGTCAGGCGCAGCCTGTTGCACCGTGAACAGTGTCCACCGCTGCCGCCGTGCACCACTGAGAAGGTGCCGCCGGCCAGATCCATCTGCCTGATGAATCTTACCTCAAGGCCTTCTCTCATGCAGAAATCAGCCACCTGCCGTGCATCCTCCTCGTCAGGGGTGCTCTTAATTACACAGTTGATCTTCACCGGTCTCAGACCGGCGCCCTGTGCAGCAGCAATACCTTCGAGCACAGTGCTGACCTCACCGCCACGGGTGACCCTCCTGTACTTCTCCGGGTCAAGGGTGTCAAGGCTGATATTTACTCTCATCAGTCCTGCTGCCGCAAGATCATTTGCATACCGGGCCAGCAGTGTACCATTGGTTGTCATGGAGAGGTCGGTGATGCCGGTGATGCCTGCCAGCATGGCCACGAGCGTGGTCACACCCCTGCGGGCCAGCGGCTCGCCACCGGTGACCCTCACCTTTGTTATGCCTATAGTCACTGCCTCACGGGCGAAACCGGCGATCTCATCATAAGTGAGAATATCTTCATGCCGTATCAGTCTGACACCCTCCTCAGGCATGCAGTAGGTACATCTCAGGTTACACCGGTCAGTGACTGAGATGCGCAGGTAATTTATATTGCGGTTAAATCTGTCTAACACTTACCATCTCTCCTTTTTGGATCCAGCTCTGTCCGCGGGGTATTGTTATTATGCCCCATGCATCTGGCAGGACTGTTATATGAGCTGAGCCGTGGTACTCGAGAGGCAGTGCCTCACCCTCAGCTGTAATGATAAAAGGTATCCATGCCATACGGTCAGCTCTCTTTCTCGAGTAGTCAGCTGCCAGGGGCATCAGCATTATTGGTTCCTCAGCTGTCACGCCTGTCATCTTGTTCAGGAAAGGCCTTACCATCACCTCGAACTGCACGAAAGTGGAGACGGGATTACCCGGCAGGCCGAATACAGCCTTTCTGTCACCCGTGCAGAAGGTCAGCGGTTTGCCGGGTTGCATTGCCACCTGGTCAAAATGGATGGTCAGCCCCAGTGACCGCATAACGGAAGGCACAAAATCGAAATCGCCGAACGATACGCCTCCCGAGATGAGCACCACTTCATTCTCGTCTATGGCAGCCCGCAGCAGCCGTGCTATCGAAGCCTCATCATCTGCAGCAATACCATAATACCTGCCCGTGGCCCCCGCCCTTGTCACCTGTGCCATCAGCTGTGAAGCGTTGCTGTTTCTTATCTGCGCTTCTGCCGGAGTATGCTCCGGCTCCACCAGCTCGTTGCCAGTGCTGATGATCCCCACATGCACCCTGCTGCTCACTGTCACCTCTGTCGCCCCTGTCACCGCCATGACAGCAATATCCTGCGGTTTGATGATTCGTCCCGCCTTCAGCACCGTCTGTCCCTTGAAAAGATCCTCAGCGGCTTTTGCTATGTTGGACTTGCCAGCCCTGCCGGTGAACCGCACCTTGCCGCCTTCCTTCTCCTCAGATTCTTCAAGCATGAATATGTAATCAGCACCTCGGGGTACGGCCGCACCTGTCATGATGCGGGAGCATGTACCATGTATCACCTCCCTGGCAGGCATGACACCTGCAGCGACAGTCTCAATGACTGTAAGTTCATTGACAAGATCGTCATGCCGGCAGGCAAAGCCATCAACCGTGCTTTTATCCCACGGAGGCATGTCCATATCGCTCTTAACCGGCACAGCAAGCACCCTGCCCAGTGATTCATCAAACCTGACCTGTTCCTTTCCTGTACGGAAGACGTTTTCAGTCACTTTTTTAAAAGCTTCTTCGAATGTTATCATCATAGCTTTAATAATCTTTTTTTCCTTCAGACTCTCCAAGAATGCGCAGAGCTTCGGGACGGAATGAAACTAAGACTTTCTCACCTGTTATGAAATTATTTTCTTCCATCTCACGGTGTGAAATATCCACGTAAAAATAGTCGCCGGCATTGACCGTTATCTCATACCCGGTGGCTGACGGAACAATATCATCGATTATTCCGTGAATGTTGTTCATCTGAATCCCCGGTGCACCCTGTCGCGACAGGAGGACCTCACTGCTGCCGATGATCAGCAGTCCTGAGGCCGGGTAATCAGCTTTTGGCAGCCTGAATTTGGTTGTTTTCTCCGTGATGCCCGAGCAGTTTCTGTACGAAGTAACAAACGTGACCCTGAAGAAGTTCTTTATACCGGCATATCTTGCCACGAACCTATTGACAGGGTGATTGAAGACTTCGAGCGGTGTTCCTTCCTGGATAATCCTGCCGTTGTGCATCACACCTACCCTGTTTGCCAGGCTGATGGCTTCGCCGAAGTCATGTGTGACGTGTATGATCGTCTGCCCGCTGCGGTTCAGGCGGCGAAGCAGGCGCCTGATGCTGTCCTTGAGGCTGGCATCAACGGAAGCCATGGGCTCGTCGAGGAGCAGTATCCTGGGATCAGTGACCAGGGTACGTGCCAGCGCCACCCTCTGTTTCTCCCCTCCGGAGAGATTATTGGGTTTGCGTGCAAGGAGAGGTGTTATATTCATTTCCTCTGCTGCTTGCTCAACCCTGCGATCCACATCTTCCCTGGTCAGATGCCTCACTATCAGCGGATAAGCAATGTTTTCACGTACCGTATAATGAGGGAAAAGTGCAAAATCCTGGAAGACAAGGCCAATACCTCTCTGCTGCACTCTTGTGTTGGTTATCTCTTTTCCCTCAAGGAAGATGTGTCCGCTGTCAGGTGTGGTCAGCCCGCAGATCAGCTCAAGCAGCTGCGTTTTGCCGGCTCCTGACCGGCCCAGCAGGACGTAATAGTCTCCGGGTGATACCTCCAGGGTTATCTCCCTCAGAGAAAAGCTTCCGAGTCTCTTGTTTAATCCCTCAGTCCGCAGCATCGTCCTCCCTCCTGAATATCGTATGTCTTTCCGTGGCAAGGGTCCTGAAGAGCACAAAGAAAAAGAGTGCCACAAGGATAAATATTATTGATGCCGGTCTTGCCGAAGTGATGCCGTAGGTGTTGAAGCGGTCATATATCAGCACCGGGGCTATCATTGGGTGGTAGGCTATAATGACTACTGCACCGAACTCGCTCATGCCGCGTGCGAACATCATGATGAAGCCTGAAACCACTGAGCGCCAGGCTTGAGGCAGTGAGATGGTAAAGAAGATGCGCGACGGTGAAGCGCCCAGGGTCAGGGCCGCCTTCTCTGTTCTCTCCGGCACCGCTGCAAAGCCGTCGCGTGCGGCATTGATGAGGAACGGGAGGCTGACAAAGGCCATGGCGAGAGCTATGCCGGCGCCGTTGTTAACCAGGAGCACACCGGCCTTCTGTGCCGCACCGCCGAGGAGCCCGTCGCGCGAGATGAAGCCCAGCATGGCTATGCCCGCTGCCGTATGCGGCAAAACCACAGGAAGGTCAATGATGCCCTGTGCCACCTTCTTCAGCGGGAAATCCTTGCGGGCCATGATCCACGCAAGTGGCACCGCACCGACAGCAAAGATCATCGTTGCCGAGAAAGCTACCAGGAGTGTATACCAGACACTGCGCTGCACCTCAGGATCAGCCGCTGTTGTTCTTACCTCACCGAACGACGAGTCAAGGAACATGCCTGCCAGGGGTGCAATGATAAACAGCAGCACCAGCGAGGCAAGAACTGTAAATATCCAGTTGAAGAGCGACTGACCTTTCATCATCTTTTTACTGGCCAGAGGGACTGTTAATATGTGACTGAAGAGCTGGCGGCATGACAACAGTGTTACCGGTAACGACAGGAGTGAGAGGGCTCTGTCCTGACTCCCTGAAAATTTCCTTTCCCTCTTCACTCAATAGGAAACTGAAATATTCAACCGCAAGCTCTTTGTGCTGGGCGCCGTCAGGTATCGTGCCGGAATAACTTATATAATCGCCACGGATCTCCAGGCGCACCCCCGGCGTCTCTCCGGGGATCATGCAGGAAACGCTGCCGTAGTGATCTTTCATGTCCGGAGAAGAGAGGTTTATAGAATCAGGGAGCTCCAGGTATTTAAACCCATGCTGGATTGCAACCGACTTATACTGAAACATATAGTCTATTACCCCTGTCTCGGTCAGCGCCACCAGGTCAACCTCCTTCGGTCTTATATAATCAGTGTTTTTATTCAGCAGTGAATCGGCCAGTCCCAGCCTCCCATAATACTCTTCAGCCAGTCTGGCTGCGAAGACAGTGCGGTATCCGCACGGGTCGGCATCAGGATCGGCCCGGCCGATGATTACATCGTCCTTCAGGAGTATGTCAGCCCAGTTATCCTCCCTGAAGATGGAAGCATAGGCTGATTTGGGCCTGTAGGCTATCACAATCTCATTGGTGGCGAACCTGATATTCCATGAGGCATGTGCAGGGATGAGCATGGCATCAATGACTGAATAGTCGGCTGAAAGCAGTATGTCACACATTTTGCCCATCTCCGTTATTTTTCTTGCACACTGAAGGCTGCCGGCGGCCTCGGACAGCACCCTGACGCCCGGATTGGCCTTCTCAAAAGCCTCACTGATCTTCTTCACAGGCACCGAGAGGCTGCCTGCATGGAAGATGATGATGTTTTGTTTCTTGTCCTGATTACATCCCATGATCAGCAGCATGGTGATCAGCGACAGGGAAAAGGTGATCCTCATTACCTGCCGTTGATTTCGTTGATGCGGTTAAAAAATATCCTGGCAATGCTCTTCATGGCGATATCGGTATCGTGGTGCAGGCTGTTATAGGCTCTTACCAGCTGTCTGCCCTCGGGCGACAGTACAGTTCGTCCGCCGGCAGCTCCGCCCCGTCGCTTGTCAACGAGCCGAAAGCCAAGATGGCGTTCCACATCGCGCAGGATGCCCCATGCCTTTCGGTAGCTCATGCTGAGGCCCCTGGCAGCTGCTGTCAGTGAACCGGTTTTCTCCACCTCTTTTAACAGGGCGAAGCCCTCGCCGTCGAGCACCTTGTTTTTGCTGACCGTTTCAAGCCATAAATCATAATTAAGGAAGATATCGTAATACGGTTGTCCTTTATGTCCGGCCATGGTAGTGGTTATCATTAGTGCCCGTCAAATTTACACTTTTTGCATAACGCTTGCAAACCCTACTACTGCCGGCTTTTTTGTATATTTGCATATCATTATCTTCCTATCTATGAAGCACAACCGAAATCTCCGCAGGATACTGCAGTTTATTAATCTTGATACCGACCTTGACAGTTACGAAAACATACATGACACTATAGAGAGGGAGCTTGTCTTCAAGGGGACGAACCTGTGGATCCTTGTCTTTGCGATCCTTGTCGCCTCGGTGGGTTTGAACATGAACTCCACAGCCGTGGTCATAGGTGCCATGCTCATCTCACCCCTCATGGGGCCCATCAACGGCATCGGGTATAGTATTGCTACCTATGACTTCCCCCTTTTCAAACAGGCCGTAAAGAACTTCGGCTTTGCGGTGTTAGCGGGTTTGATAGCCTCCACCGCCTATTTTGCCATGAGCCCCATCTCTACAGCACACTCAGAGTTATTGGCTCGCACCAGCCCTACAATCTATGATGTTCTCATCGCCTTCTTTGGCGGTATGGCAGGAATCGTGGCCATCACCAGCACGAAAAAAGGCAATGTCATCCCCGGAGTGGCCATAGCCACTGCCCTCATGCCACCACTATGCACTGCTGGATACGGGTTGGCAACGGCTCACTTCACCTATTTCTTTGGCGCGCTTTATCTCTTTACGATAAATACGGTGTTCATTGCACTTTCGGCCCTTCTTATTTCGCAGATTCTGAAGCTGCCCATAAGGGCTACGATCGCTGAGGCCCAGAAGAAGAGGATAAACCAGATGATCTCAATCGTACTTGCGTTGGTGCTTATCCCCAGCATCTATTTCGGGTACAACCTTGTGCAGAAGGAGAAATTCATGGTACGTGCCGGAAGGTATGTCGACAATATCAATGTGGTGGAAGGCAATTATCTACTGAAGAATGAGATAGATCCCAAGAGACGTACCATACAACTTGTTTACGGAGGTACATCACTCTCCCGGGAACAGAAAGAAGAAATTACTACCATGGCGGCAAACTTCGACCTGAATGATATTGTCATTGATATACAGCAGGGATTCTCCTATGCTGATATCGCCATTAAAAACAGTGAGGTTGAAACGCTTAAGGCTGAGATCAACCGTCTGGGCATGATCATTAAGGATAGGAACGCCAGGCTCTCAGGCTTTGAAACAAAGCCCGAGCGTGGAGGAGAACTGCTGGCCGAACTAGTTATCCTCTACCCGCAGGTGTCGGAAGTCTCCTACTCTGAGACTTTGAAATATATTCAAGGAAAAGCTACCCCCGACACGCTGACCCTGGTCACCATTTCAACCAAAGGCAGAAGCCTGGCTGTAAAGGAGCAGGAACAGATTGAGAAGTGGCTCTCAACACGCCTGGGCTCCGCTTCTGTCAGGGTTTACTTTGACAAATAAGAGCACACTACCTTATTATTGCCGGCCTGGTTACCTGCGGCTGCTTTGCCGGCACAGTCACCCCCGGCTGCATAACCGGTCCTTCCGGATTGTCGAACATTCCCGGTTTTGTCGTATTTCCGATTCTGTCAACCACATTCGCCGGCGATGTGCAGGAAGCGCACTCATCAATGAAGCTCGAGTAACCCAGGTCTTTGTTCTTAAAGACATATGTCACCATCTCGAAGGGGTGTTTGCGGTTCTTCGCAGGTATGATCGCATCTCCCGGTGACGAGTAGCCGTATGTTACGCTCCAGGGCCCCGTGGATGCTATCGCTGCTCCCGGATGATCTTTCAGAGGGGTCAGTGGGATGCTCTTGCTGAACCACACCTTTGCCTTCTTCGCTGCAGGAAACTCCGGCACCGGCTGAGCACCTGTCAGCGAGCCATGAGGAACGCCGGCTCCCTTAACCATCTTTACCGTTCCTGATGGCGATGTCTCACCACGTATGGCGCTCACCACCACGAAGCTGTTCTGCGCCGAGATTTTTTCACTGCCCGGGCTGACAGACATATTCACTCCTTCATGTTCTATAGCAGAGACCATCAGCCCTTCCGTCTCCACCCAGTCA